>JAWLHA010000039.1:0-43172 GCA_041690535.1 Gammaproteobacteria bacterium
CGACCACCGACCAACGACCAACGACCAACGACCAACGACCAACGACCAACGACCAACGACCAACGACCAACGACCAACGACCAACGACCAACGACCAACCGTCATCTCCCTTTGGGGAGACTTCTCCACTTGTGCTCTAATACGCACACCCGGCCTACATTAAGGAATAGACATGCGCGCCGTACCGACCGTTGCTGTCGCTTTCGTCCTGAGCGTCTCATCCGCCGCCGCCCAAGCGGTGGCCATGCAACTCGGGGGCGAATATTTTCGTTGGCAGGAGTTCTTTCTCGAAGAGCGGCTGCTGGAGGAGACGGGGCCACGATTTTTCTTGGAGCTGCAAGGCGACAGGACGCTGTCCAGCACCTGGATCCTTCGCGCCTCGGGGCGGGTCTACGGTGGCGAGGTGAGCTATGACGGTCAGACCGATTCCGACCAGCCCCTGCCGGTGGGGACCGACGTGGGTTACTTCGGCCTGCGCGGAGAGGTGAATCTTCTCGGGCTAGGGGGGGGACGCTGGCTGGGTCCGCTCCTTGGGGTTGGAGTGGATTGGTGGCAACGGGACCTGCAGGACTCTACGACCTACGATGGAGCCATTCCCGTACGGGTGAGCGGTTACCTGGAGGAGTATACGATCGCTTACGGCCGGCTGGGTGTGGCCTCCCGTGGCGAATCACTGCGCTTGTCCGCCGGCGCCAAATACCCCTTTTTCACCGATGAGCGAGTCCTCGGCCTGACCCTCAGGCCCAAGGGACGGTTGAGCTACTTCTTCTCCGCGGAGTACGGACAGAAGCGCGGTGTGGGCATCTACTATGACAGCTACCGCTTCGACCAGTCCGATCCAGACGGGGGCTACGTCCAGCCGGAGAGCCATCAGGATACAGTGGGGATCTACGCGCACTTTCAGTTCTAAAGTGTTGTAGTCCCGGTCAGGCGGCTGAAAGTGGTGTAACGAGGGGGAAAATGGCGCTCCCAAGGGGAATCGAACCCCTGTTACCGCCGTGAGAGGGCGGTGTCCTAGGCCCCTAGACGATGGGAGCGTGATGACCTACTTCCGTCTCCGGAAAGCGTGATATTATACGCCAATGTTCTCATGGCTCAAGCACTCGTTGAAGAAAACATTCGGCAAGACACCGCCTGATCCGGATCCGCCTGTGGATCGGGGCCCGGTGATCATTCCCCGTTCCGAGCACGGAATTTCCCGCTCCAATATCAGCGAAAACGCCCTGAAGGTGCTCTACCGTTTGCAGAAGGCGGGGCACGAGGCCTACCTGGTGGGGGGGAGCGTGCGGGACCTGTTGCTGGGACGCGAACCCAAGGACTTTGACGTTTCCACCGATGCCAGCCCGGAGCAGGTGCGGCAGCTCTTTCGCAATTGCCGGCTCATTGGCCGGCGCTTCCGCCTGGCGCACGTCACCTTCGGCCGCGAGATCATCGAAGTGGCCACCTTCCGAGCCGCGGAAGGGGGGGCGCGGGTGCATACCGAAAACGGGATGATCCTGAGGGACAATGTTTACGGCACCGTGGAGGAGGACGCCTGGCGGCGGGACTTCACGGTCAATGCCCTCTACTACGACATCCGGGACTTCAGTGTCCTCGACTATACGGGCGGCATGGCCGACCTCCGTGCCGGACGGCTGCGCATCATCGGCGATGCCGAGACCCGCTACCGGGAGGACCCGGTGCGCATGCTGCGGGCGATCCGCTTCGCGGCCAAGCTGGGTTTCCGTCTGGACGAGGCAAGCGAGGCGGCGATTCGGCAGCTCGGGCCGCTGCTGGCGGAAGTGGCGCCGGCACGTTTGTTCGATGAAATACTGAAGCTGTTCCTGGGCGGCTATGCGGTGCAAACCTTTGAGGTGCTGCGCCACTACGGGCTGTTCGGGAGCCTCTTTCCCGCGACCGAGCGGTGCCTCCAACATGAGGAACACCACTTCCCGCTGACGCTTCTCGTCCGTGCGCTGGAGAACACTGACCTGCGGCTCGCCGAGGGCAAGCCGGTGACCCCGGCGTTTCTGTTCGCGGCGCTGTTGTGGGAGCCGGTGCGAGCGCGCACGGCAGAGCTTCGGGCGCAGGGATTGGCCCCCATCGAGGCGTTGCAGCGTGCCGGTGACGAGGTGGTGGCGCGTCAGACCGAACGGGTGGCCTGCCCCAAGCGCTTCACCCTGCAGTCCCGGGAAATCTGGACCTTTCAGGAGCGCCTCACGCGGCGCAGCGGCCGACGCCCTTCCCTGTTGATGGAGCAACCCCGCTTCCGGGCCGCCTACGACTTTCTGCTGCTGAGGGCCCACAGCGGTGAAGATGTGGGCGAGCTTGCGCAGTGGTGGACCCGTTATCAGGAGCAGGATGAAGGGGGGCGCCACGCCATGTCCGCGTCCCAAAAGGGGAAGGAGGGGCACCCGCGCAAGCGGCGGCGTCCCCGGCGGCGAACCCGGCCCGCGCCCGAACAGTCATAAGCAGTGGCAGAGACAGTCCAAATCGAGGCCTATGTGGGCCTCGGCAGCAATCTTGGTGATCCCGCCGCCCAGGTGAAACACGCCGTGGAGGCGCTGGGCGCTGTGCCGGCAACCCGCCTTGTGGCCTGCTCCCGGCTTTACCGCAGCCGGCCCATGGGGCCACAGGATCAGCCTGACTACGTCAACGCCGTTGCCAGGCTCGTGACCACCCTTTCTCCTCATGCCCTGCTGGATGCGCTGCAGCAGATCGAATCTGCCCGGGGGCGGGTGAGGGGGCCGGAGCGGTGGGGGCCAAGGACTCTGGATCTCGACCTCCTGCTGTATGGCGAAGAGGTGATCGGGGATGCGCGTCTGACCGTTCCACATGCGGGTCTCAAGGAGAGATCGTTTGTTCTCTACCCGCTGTTCGACATCGCTCCAGAGTTGATACTGCCTGACGGAACGGAGCTGAAGGAGCTGCTGGCGTGCTGTCCTCGTGACGGTTTGACGCCCGCCGCACCATAGAACCTAGAGCACCGAACAGGTAAACCGAAAGATCGCCAATCGCAGCCAAGTTGCGCCGCAGGTGGCGAGGGCAGCGAACCGAGGTAGGGTGGATAAGCGTAGCGCATCCACCAATTCGATGCCGCAGGGTGGATGCGCTGCGCTTATCCACCCTGCATGTTGGGCGCGTCGGATTTATCTGTTCGGTGCTCTAGCAGGAATTCCCTGCCAGAAGTGGGGAGCCCCAAGCGACACAAAGGGTGAACGCACACTTGCGCCACAGCCGTGCTGTGGGCGATGTAAGTCCTTGAAAGCCGGTAGCCGTGAACACGACCTACAGGGATGCAGGGAGTGAAGATTCTGCAGGAGCAATCATCTTACATCCCTGTACGCTCGACGGCCGTACCCCTGCGGTCGACGATCTGCCTTCGAGGACGTGCAGCACCCTGGGAACAGCGTGCGTTTACCCTGAAGCGGCATGGAGCGTAGCAGCGATAGAGGAGCACATCATGCAGCCAATCACCCATCCGACATTGCGCAAGATGAAGCAGGCCGGCGAGAAGATCGCCTCTCTGACCGCTTACGATGCAAGTTTTGCCCGCATTCTTGATGAGGCGGGGGTCGATGTGGTCCTCGTTGGCGACTCCCTGGGCATGGTGGTCCAGGGGCTGGAGAGCACGCTGCCGGTGAGCGTGGAGGAGATGGTCTACCACACCCGCATGGTCCGTCGTGGGGTGCGGCGCGCGCTGGTGGTGGCCGACATGCCTTTCATGAGTTACTCCAATCCTGATCTCGCGCTGGCCAATGCCGGTCGGTTGATGAAGGAGGGGGGGGCCCAGATGGTGAAACTGGAGGGGGGTGAGGTCGTCCTGGAGGCGGTCCACGCCATGACGCGCCGGGGCATTCCGGTCTGCGCCCACCTGGGGCTACTCCCGCAGTCGGTGCACAAAGTGGGGGGATACCGTGTGCAGGGGCGGGCGGTACGGGATGCCGAAACCATTCTGGAGGATGCGAAGGCCCTCCAGGAGGCGGGGGTCGATCTGCTGGTGCTGGAGTGTGTCCCACGACCCTTGGCTGCGGCGATCACCTCTGCCCTGGAGATCCCCACCATCGGCATCGGGGCGGCCCCCGAATGTGACGGGCAAGTGCTTGTTCTCTACGACATGCTCGGGATCACCCCGGGCAAGCGGCCCAAGTTTTCCTTCAATTTTCTGGCAGGCCGCGGTTCCGTGGAGGATGCCGTGGCAGCCTATGTGGGGGCGGTCAAGGAAGGGGCCTTCCCGGCGCCGGAACACTGTTTCGAGTGAACATGAAATCGACAACCCTCATTTCCGAAGTCCGTTCCCAAGTCGCCGAATGGCGTCGTGCGCAAGAGCGGGTGGCCTTCGTGCCGACCATGGGCAACCTGCATGACGGGCACTTGGCTCTCGTGGCCCAAGCGAGGGCCGTTGCCCCTCGGGTGGTGGTGAGCATCTTCGTCAATCCGCTGCAATTCGGCCCGGCTGAGGACTTGGGGGCCTATCCCCGCACTCCCGCAGAGGATGCCGCACGGCTCCGTGCGGCGGGGGTGGACCTGTTGTTTTCACCCGCGGAAGAGGAGATCTATCCCTGGGGGCGGGAGGGGGTCACCTGCGTGGAGGTGCCCGGGCTGTCGGACATTCTCTGCGGGGCCAGCCGACCCGGGCACTTTGTCGGGGTCGCCACCGTGGTCGCCAAGCTGTTCAACATTGTGCAGCCGGATGTGGCGCTGTTTGGGCAGAAGGATTATCAGCAGCTGGCGGTGCTGAGGCGCATGGTCCGCGATCTCTGCTTTCCCCTGGAGGTGGTGGGCGTTCCCACCGTGCGGGAGGCGGACGGACTGGCCATGAGCTCGCGCAACGGCTATCTGAGCCCCGAGGAGCGACAGAAGGCTCCTGCCCTCTACCGCGCCTTGGGGGAGATTGCAGCCCGGCTTCAGGCAGGGGAGGGCGATCTGCCCAAGCTCGAGTCCCTCGGTGCGGAGGCGCTGCGCAGCCAGGGGTTGCGGCCTGATTACTTTGCCATACGACGGGCTGGGGACCTGGGCGATCCGGGGCCGGGAGAGCCGTTGGTCGTGCTGGCTGCGGCCTACCTGGGCAAGGCACGATTGATCGATAACTTGGTCGTGGAAATATAGTAAACTTAGGCGCTTATGTTTGGGGGGTGGCAGTTTCGGTTGTTGCCCTTGTGAGTTGAAACTGATCTTTAACTGTAGAGGAAGGTGCTGATGCTGTGCACCATGCTCAAAGCCAAGCTGCACCGTGCACGAGTGACCCATTCGGAGCTCGACTACGAGGGGTCATGCGCGATCGACGGCAAACTGCTGGAGCTTTCGGGTATTCGTGAGTACGAGCAGATCGAAATCTATAACGTCACGAACGGTGAGCGGTTCACGACGTACGCGATCCGAGCCGAGGACGGTTCCGGAATCATCTCCGTGAACGGGGCTGCGGCCCACAAGGCCGATCCTGGCGATATTGTCATCATCTGTTCTTATGTGGCACTGAATCAGCAGGAGTTGGCCACCTACAAGCCCACTCTGGTGTACCTGAACGAACAGAACCGCGTGACCCGGAGCGCCAACGCCATTCCAGTTCAGGTCGCCTGAAGAACCAGCCGTGACAAGCGAGCGGGGCCCAACGGCCCTGCTCCACGGGAGAGGCGGCGCACCCGCCTCGACCGCAGAACTCCCTCCCGTCACCGCCCCGCCGGGCGCCGCTGTCCACACCTCCAGCCTGCGAAAGTTGGTTCCCCGCGCCCTGCCCGACGGCTGTTTGCGGACAATCGACGTCCCCAGGAGGTGCCTGGTGAGAATGCGGCCTGGTCGCCTGGCCTCGACTGCCGGGGCCAAAATCGCCGCCGCGCGCTCGGCGCGCCCCACGTGGGGAGAGTGAGCGGCAGCTGAACGGTCGCAACCAAGGAACGATTGGTGGCACCCCTTCCATCGCGCCATCCCTGGCGCCCTGACCCCCCAACTCACCCCGTGTTCCGCATCCCCGCCGCAATGGCATTGATGGAGCGGAGCAGTGGTTCGAGCCAGACCGAGCGCTCCTCTTCACTCAGCGTCTCGTCGCGGTAGCGATGCAAGAGCACGATCTGGATATGGTTCAACGGGTCCAGATAGGGGTTTCGACGGTCGAGAGACAACAGCAGGGCAGGGTTTTCTTCCAGCAGCGTCGAGATCTGCGCCACTTTCAGCACGGAATCCACTGTACGTCGGTGCTCCGCACTGATGGTTTGGTAGATGCGCTTGGAAACGGCCCCATCGGCGCAGAGTTCCGCGTATTCCGATGCGATCTCCATCTCGGCCTTGAACAGGGACATCTGACTGTTGCTCAAGAGCGAACGGAAGAAGGGCCACTCCTTGTACATGGTCTGCAGCTTCTCGACCCGGGCGGGTTCTCCTCCGCACCAGGCCGCCAGGGCCGAACCGATCCCGAACCAGGCGGGGATGGTGTGCCGGGACTGCGCCCAGCCGAACACCCAGGCGATTGCCCGCACGGAACCCTTGGAGCGATCGCCCTTCTTGCGATGGGAGGGGCGCGAGCCGATGTTGAGCAGGCTGATCTCCGAGACGGGGGTGGCCTCGTAGAAGTAGTCGAGGAAGCCTTCGCTCCGGTCGGTGAGCTCCCGATAGGCCTGCTCACCTTCCTTGGCCAGTTGGTGCATGATGTCCAGATAATCCTGCCGATCCGGCTCGGTCTCCCGAATCAGGCAACGGCTTGCCTTCAACAGCCCGCTGATGCCCACAGTCAGTTCATAGACTGCGGTCTCCTCGTTGCTGTATTTGTAGGAGAGCACCTCACCCTGCTCGGTGAACTTGATCTCGCCATGCACCGTGCCCTGGGGTTGGGCCAGGATGGATTCGTGGGTGGGGCCGCCCCCGCGTCCGATGGTGCCGCCGCGTCCGTGGAACAGCCGGCAGTCGATGCCGCGTTCGGAGGCCATGGCCGTGATTTTTTTCTGGGCTTGGTAGAGATTCCACGACGAGGCGAGGATGCCTCCGTCCTTGCAGGAGTCCGAATACCCCAGCATGACCTCCTGCATGTTGCCGGAGGCCTTGAGCATGGCCGCGTAGCAGTTGTTGTCGAGCAGCGCGCTCATGACCGGCTCCACGTGCTCAAGGTCCTCGATGGTCTCGAACAGCGGGGCAATGCGGATGTTGCAGAACCAGTCGTCGCCGCGCCGGCCCGCAAGCGCCGCCTGACGGGCCAGGAGCAGCACCTCCATCACGTGGCTGGCGGCGTGCGTCATGGAGATGACGTAGCTGCCGAAGCTCTGCGCGCTCACCTCCTTGCGCATGCGGGCCATCACCCGGAACACCTCCAGGGTCTCCCGGGTGTTGTCGCTGAGTTTGGTCCGATCAACCTGCAGCTTCTCATGCCGCATGATGTAATCGCCCAGCAGCGCCAGCCGCTGCTCCTCGTTCAACGCCCGGTAGTCCACAGGCTCGGGTTGCATCGCCAGCAGTTCCGCAACCGCCTGGGTGTGTCGCCCGGACTCCTGGCGCACATCCAGATGGACCAGGTAGAAGCCGAAGGTCTCGACGAGGCGGATGAGGTCCCTCAGGTCACCCTCGGCAATGGAGCTGTCGCCATGGGAGACCAGCGAATCCCGAATGAGGCAGAGATCATGGAGAAATTCACGTTCGGAGAGGTACCCACCCGTGGTGTCCTTGACTTCGTGGCCGGAGAGGCGTGCCTCCACATAGCGCAGGTTCTCCCGCAGCCGATGGCGCATGAAATACAGCTTGCGGCGGTAGGGTTCGTGGACGAAGCGGTCCGGCTTGTCGGTAAAGGCGTCCGGGTGGGCGGCCTCGTCCCGCTCCAGGGAGGCAAGAAAAGCCTCCGTCGGCTCGCACAGCAGGTGAGAGTGAGTGAGTACATGGCCCAGCTGCTGGGTGCGGTTGACGTACTCGCGGAGGATCTCCCGATGATGCAGTCGCACCGCCATGGCGGTGGTCTCCGGGGTGACGAAGGGGTTTCCGTCGCGATCGCCGCCGATCCACGAGCCGAACTTGAGGCAGCTGGGCACTTCGATGGCCGTGTCCTGCCCGTAAATGCGGCGGACCGCCTTCTCCAGGTTGCGGTAGGTGGCGGGAACCGCCCGGAACAGGCTTTCGCGGAAATAGAAGAGACCGTTCTTGATCTCATCCCGCACGTGGGGACGTTGCGGCCGCACCTCGTCGGTTTTCCAGAGGATCTGGATCTCGCTCTCCATGCGTCGTTTCAGATCCTCCTTCTCCTCCTTGCCAATCCGGGGATCGGCGATCCGCTCGCTCAGCACGAAGATGCGCCGCAACACCTCCATAATGGTCCGGCGCTTCGCCTCGGTGGGGTGCGCCGTGAAGACCGGTCGGTAGGCCAGCTTGTTCAGGACAGCCTGAAGCTCCTCGGCGGTGACGCCTTCGCCGTGGAAATGGCGAAAGGCGTCATCGAAGGAGCCTTGCCACAGAGGGCCGCCCGCACGCAGCAGTCGGCGGCGCTCCCGGTGTTGGAAGGCCTCTTCGGCGATATTGACCAGACTGAAATAGGTATTGAATGCGCGAAGAACGTGGGTCAGCGTCTCGGCGTCCAGGGTGGCGATGATTTTGGCCAGCCGCTGGCGTTTGCGGGCGTTATCGTCCCGGCGCAGGCTGATGTAGCCCTTGCGCAGGGTTTCCACTGCGGCCAGCACCCCGTGGCCGGCCTGGTCTCGCAAGACGTTGCCCAGAAGATTCCCGAAGAGCTTTACCCGGGCACGTAACTGCTTGTCGCTCGTACCTTTCATACCGATGGAGTCGCCTGACTGGATTTGAGCATGGATGTGCCGGCCGGGTTTGCCCCGGCGGCGCCCAGCGCGGTGCGCAAAGCGCGCCATTATAGCCGAAACTGATTCTCTTTTTCCTCCCGCGCCGATCATTTTGCGGGGGAAGAGGGGCGTTTGCCTCCGGGGACGGGACAGAGGGAAACGGACGGCAGGGTGCCCCGGCCCCTGAGAACAGAGGCCGGCAGCGCCTGCCGATCGGGGCCCCTTGCGGGGGTTGCTTACTTTGGATTGGCTGCGTCGGAAGCGGCCTGCCTGTAGAGCTCCAGGTACTGCTGCGCACTGCGCTCCCAGCTGTAGTCCTGGCCCATTGCGTTGGTTGTGACCTGACGCCACGCCTCCGGCTGCGCATACAGGGCCAGCGCCTGATCCACCGCCCACACGATCGCCTCCGCATTTGCATGCTCAAAGACAAACCCCGTGGCCGTGCCATTGCGGACGGCCTCCTCACTGGCGTCGAGCACGGTGTCGGCCAAGCCGCCGGTTCTGCGTACGATGGGCAAGGTGCCATAGCGCAGGCTGTAGATCTGGTTCAGCCCGCAGGGCTCGAAGCGGGAGGGCATCAGGAACAGATCCGACCCCGCCTCGACCAGGTGTGCCAACTCCTCGTCGTACCCAATCAGCAGGCCCAGGCAGTCGGGGTGGCTCGCGGCGAAATCCTTCAGGGCCTGTTCGAAGTGGGGTTCGCCGGTGCCAAGGATGACCAGCTGCAGCGGCCGGTTGCACAACTCCGGGAGGGCGTGGAGCACCAGGTCGATGCCCTTCTGTTCCACCAACCGCCCCACCATCCCGATGACGGGCCGATCGGGGGTCTCGGGCAGCCCGAATCTCGCCTGCAACGCCCGCTTGTTCTTCCCCTTGGCGGCGAGGGTTTGGGCGGAGTAGCGCTGCGGGATGTGCGGATCATGGCTGGGGTCCCAGACGGCGTAGTCGGCGCCGTTCAGCACGCCACTCACGTGATCGCCCCGGTGGTTGAGCAGCCCTTCCAATCCATAGCCGAATTCCGCCGTTCGGATCTCGTCGGCATAGGTGGGGCTCACCGTGGTGACGCGATCGGCCAAGGCGATCCCCCCTTTAATGAAGGAGAAATCCCCGTAGAACTCCACCCCGTCAATGCGCCATAACTCCTGAGTCAGCCGCAGATCGACGAAGGTTTGACGGGGAAATACCCCCTGATAGGCCAAATTGTGGATGGTGAAGAGTGTCCCGGGTCGATTGCGCTCCAAAGACAGCAGCGCCGGAACCAGTCCGGACTGCCAGTCATTGCAGTGCACCACATCGGGACGCCAGTGGAGGCCGGCACGGTCCATGCCCAGCTCCACGGCAGCCTGGGAGAAGAGGGCATAGCGTTTGGCGTTGTCGGGCCAGTCCCGGCCGTCCGGTCCCTGGTAGGGGCCGTTGTCCCGATCGAATTCCTTCGGGCTGTCCACCAGCCAGACGGTGACGCCCTCGAGGGTCCCTTCCAGGATACGTACCGGCCGGGAGCGTACGTGCACATGCCCCACCAGGCGAACCGGCCCGATCCGCGAGAGGGCTTGCCGATAAGCGGGAAGGACGATCCTAACCTGGTGACCCAGGCGTGCGAGGGCCGCGGGCAAGCTCGCGCTGACATCCCCAAGACCGCCGGTTTTGACGAGCGGGTGTACCTCGCTGGTGACAAACAGGATATTCATAGGGCGAAGGTTACCTTAAGTTGTTCTTATGATTTCCCTTAACAACTATGATGCAGAATAATCGTTACTGGCTAGAGTTAGTACTGTAATCCATCACCGGGGGGGAGAGGTATGCGGATTGCGATGATCGGTTTGGGCAAGATGGGGAGTAACATGGCCCGGCGGCTATGCCGTCGGGGGATCGAGGTGGTGGGCTATAACCGATCGCCGGCCCCGATCGAGCTGCTTGCAAAAGAGGAGGGGCTGATCCCCGCCTCGTCCCTCGTCGATGCCATCTCGAAGCTCTCCCCGCCGCGGGTGGTCTGGCTCATGCTGCCCGCGGGCGAGACCACCGAGGGTTACATCGATGATCTTGGCGCGACTCTCGCCGAGGGCGACTTGATCGTGGACGGTGGTAATGCGAACTTCCATGACTCCCGGCGCCGGGGAACGATGCTGTCCCAACGCGGCATCGGGTTCTGCGACGTGGGGACCTCCGGTGGGGTTTGGGGTCTGGACAACGGCTATTGCATGATGGCAGGGGGAGCGCCGGAGCACGTCGCCCTGCTCGAACCGGTGCTCAAGGCGCTGGCCCCGACCCCCGAGTCGGGGTGGGGACGTGTGGGGCCGGTGGGGGCGGGCCACTACGCCAAGATGATTCACAACGGCATCGAATATGGGATGATGCAGGCCTATGCCGAAGGGTTGGCCCTGATGCGCAGCCGCCGGGAATTCGCCCTGGATCTGGCCCAAGTCACCGAACTCTGGCGCCACGGTTCGGTGGTGCGCAGTTGGCTGCTGGACCTCACCGCCGAGGCGCTGGCGGCGGATCAGACCCTGGAGGGCATCAGCCCGTATGTGGCCGATTCGGGGGAGGGGCGCTGGACGGCCATCGAGGCGATCGAGCAGGGGGTGGCGGCGCCGGTGATGAGTCTGGCGCTGCAGATGCGCTTTTTGACTCAGGACCCGGAGGGGTACGGCGCCAAGCTCCTTTCACTGATGCGCAACGCCTTTGGCGGACATACCGTAGTGAAGCAGTGAGGGTAATGCCTGGAAAAATCCCGCATAACCGTTGAATCAGTAGCCCACTGCTTCGAAGCCTTGGGAGAGGAGTCCTGTTTTGACTCAGCCGTGCACTTTCGTAATTTTTGGGGCCACGGGCAACCTGGCCCAAAACAAGTTGCTGCCTGCGCTGTACCACCTGGAGGAGGCGGGACGCCTCCCGGAGGAGATGGCCATCGTCGGTTTCGGCCGGCGCGAGTGGGATGACGAGGAGTGGCGCAAGGAGGTTGAGTCCATCCTCCAGCCCAAGGCGCGCCAGGGACTCAACCCCGAGGTCTTCGCCCGTTTTCGCAGCCGGCTCTACTTTTTCCGCGGCGATCTGGACGACAAGGAGGCCTACGGTCGGCTCAAGGAGACCCTGGATGGGGCTCCCCACTGTCCCGACAATCTGGTCTTCTACATGGCCATTCGACCGGCCGAGTTCGGCATGGTGGCCCAGAACCTCGCCGAGGTGGGGCTCAACCGCGAGGAGAACGGTTGGCGTCGGCTGGTCATCGAAAAGCCGTTCGGCTATGACCTGGAGAGTGCCCAGATCCTGGAGGAGCAGCTGCACCGGAATTTCACCGAGAATCAGCTGTTCCGCATTGATCACTATCTGGGCAAGGGGATGGTGCAGAATGTTTTGGTGTTCCGCTTCGCCAATCTGATGACCGAACCGCTGTGGAACCGGAACTTCATCGATCACGTGCAGATCACCCACTCCGAATCCCTGGGAATCGGCCGGCGTGCGGAGTACTACGATGGCGCCGGTGCACTGAGGGACATGCTGCAGAGCCATCTGCTGCAGTTGCTCACCCTGGTCGCCATGGAGCCGCCGGCCAGCATGGATGCCGAATCCTTGCGTGACGAGAAGGTGAAGGTGCTGAAGTCCATTCGGCCCATTCCGCCCAGTGCCGTGCACGCCCACGCCTTTCGGGCCCAATACACGCGGGGGAGGGTCAATGGCGAGATGGTTCCCGGGTATCAGGAGGAGCCAGGCGTTCCGGCCCACAGCACGACCGAGACGTTCTGCGCCATGAAGCTGTACATTGACAATTGGCGCTGGCGCCACGTGCCATTCTATCTGCGCACCGGCAAGCGGATGGAAAAGGGGATGTCGATGATCGCCATCCGCTTCAGGCACCCGCCGCAGCTGCTGTTTCGGGAGACCCCGATTGAACGGCTCAACCCCAACTGGCTGCTGCTGAGTATCCAGCCCGACGAGTGCGTGAGGGCCGAGCTGCAGGTCAAGGTTCCCGGGCTTGAGATGAGGACCGAAACCACCAGCCTGGATGCCAGTTACTGCAACGTCAAGCAGCAGAGTCTCGATGCTTATGAGGCGCTCCTGCTCGATGTGATCGAAGACGACCACTCGCTGTTCCTGCGCTACGACGAAGTGCGCTGGGCCTGGAAGGTGGTCGACCCGATCCTCAAGGTGTGGTCCATGGAACGCGATTTCATCCACACTTACCCCGCCGGAAGCTGGGGGCCCATCGAGGCCACCCGGCTGTTCGACAAAGATGATCAGACCTGGCGCAACAGCATGGCCCCCGGAGCCGGGCAGTAAGCATCGCGCCCATAACAACAACAGAGGCAAGGAAGGACAAGAGATGTCCAGATTGACGGATTCTCCCGCGTGGCACTCCCTTGAGGCGCACTTCCACAAGGTACGTGACTTGCACATGCGCGACCTGTTCGATGCCGACCCGGAGCGGTTTGGTCGCTTTTCTCAGCAATTCAATGATGTTCTTTTGGATTACTCCAAGAATCGGGTGACCGAAGAGACCATGGCGCTCCTGTTCGCCCTGGCAAGACAGCAGGACGTCGCCGGCTGGGCCCGGCGGATGTTCAGCGGGGAGAAGATCAACCTCACCGAGGGACGGGCGGTACTCCATACGGCCCTGCGCAACCGGTACGACGCTCCCGTCGCCGTGGATGGAGAGGACGTCATGCCGCAGGTGAGGGCGGTGCTGGGAAGGATGCGCCGTTTTTGCGATGCGGTACGAAGCGGTCAGTGGACCGGTTACTCCGAGCGGGGGATCACCGATATTGTCAACATCGGCATCGGGGGGTCGGACCTTGGACCGTACATGGTGTGTGAAGCGCTGAGGCCCTATGGCAAGCCGGAGTTCCGCATGCATTTCGTCTCCAATGTGGACGGCACTCAAATCGCCGAGACCCTCAAGAGACTGGATCCGGCCCGCACGCTGTTCATCGTCGCATCGAAGACCTTCACCACACAGGAGACCCTCACCAATGCCCACACCGCCCGGCGCTGGCTGGTGGAGCTGCTGGGGAGCGAATCGGCGGTGGCGCGCCATTTCGTGGCCGTCTCCACCAACGTGGCGCAGGTGGAGGCGTTCGGTATCCACCGGGACAACATGTTCGAGTTCTGGGATTGGGTCGGAGGGCGCTACTCGCTCTGGTCGGCCATCGGGCTACCCATTGCGCTCTATATCGGCATGGAGCGGTTCGAAGAGCTCTTGAGCGGGGCCCACGAGATGGACCGCCACTTCCTCGAGACCCCGCTGGAGCGCAATCTGCCGGTGATCATGGCGCTGATCGGCGTCTGGTATAACAACTTCTTCGGGGCCGAAAGCCACGCGATCCTCCCCTATGATCAGTACCTGCACCGCTTCCCCGCCTACCTGCAACAGGGGGATATGGAGAGCAACGGCAAGCGGATCGATCGCGACGGCAACCCGGTGGATTACTCCACCGGCCCCGTGATTTGGGGAGAGCCGGGCACCAACGGTCAACATGCTTTCTACCAATTGATCCACCAAGGGACGAAGCTGGTCCCGGCGGACTTCATCGCCCCGGTGGAAAGCCACAATCCCCTGGGTGAACACCACGCGTTCCTGCTTTCTAACTTCTTCGCCCAGAGCGAAGCGCTCATGCGCGGCAAAACCGAGAACGAGGCCCGCGCCGAGCTGGAACACTCCGGTCTCTCCGGGGCGGCCCTCGAGCAGTTGCTACCGCACAAGGTCTTTCCCGGCAACCGGCCCAGCAACACCATCATGTTCAAACGGTTGACCCCCCGAACCCTGGGAACGCTGATCGCGCTGTATGAACACAAGATCTTCACCCAAGGGATTATCTGGAACGTCAACTCCTTCGACCAGTGGGGCGTGGAGCTGGGCAAGCAGCTGGCCAAGACCATACTGCCCGAGCTGAAAGGCGAGGGGATCGTGAACACCCATGATGCATCCACCAACGGGCTGATCAATTACTACAAGGCCACGCGGGACTGATGGCCGGCAAAGGGGCGGGCGGCAAGCCGCTGCTCAGCATCTTTGCGCGGCGTGCCGTGGGATGATCCGAGCGAGTCCGCTCCACGAAGTCCCGTTCACTTCGGGCACAAACGGGCATTGGCCGAAAGGCTTTCCCGGACCCCGACTGAAACGCACGACCACGGCCATGACGTAAGTATGCGTTCACGCTGACGACCACAGCGGGTGGTCAACTCCCCCCTTGATCTTTGCTACGTTGATTTGAACGTCGGGATGAAGGGAGTCTCCGGGGGTGGTAAAGACCTGCATCGGGTGGGTGTTTGCCCTGGCTCTGTGCGGCACTGGGTACCCGGCCTGCGCGGTGGACGGGATGGCACTGAACCTCGGCACCGCGGACAGCAACAGCGGCAGGGAGTCCATCGACGCTGGCCGGTTGGCCCGGTTGAGCTTCATCTGGGACGGTTTGACCGACGAGGTGGATGGCAAGTCGGGGTGGTACATCCGCCGGCTGTGGGAGTTCGATATCGGCTATTGGGAGTGGGATGATCCAAAACCGCACAGGGAGGGAGATCTGGCCGAGGTGGCGCTCAGGCCCACGTTCCGGCTGCAGCGCGGGCCCGAGCGGGCGGGACGCCCTTACCTGGAAGGGGCTATCGGTATACACTTTCTCTCGGAAACCGTCGTGTCGGATCGGGAGTTGTCCACCAACTTTCATTTTGGTTCCCACCTCGGAGTCGGGTTTTACTTCGGCCCGAAAAACCGCTACGACCTCACCCTGCGCCTGCAGCACCTCTCCAATGCCGGCATAGAGAACCCCAATCCGGGAATCAACTTCTATATCCTCCGGCTGGGGTACTATTTCGGAAACTGAACCGGCAGCCGGCAGCCGGCATCTGCCCCGGAGTCATCACCGCCCCTCGCCACCGGTGCCAAAGGTCGGCACAACCGCAGCTGCAGCAGGTGGGAAATGCGCAGCTAGCTGCGCTTGCGCAGCACCACACCTGCGAGGGGGGGGAGCACCAGCGCAATGGAGTGCTCTCGCCCCATCCAGGGCATCGGCTCGCTGGCAAGCACGCCGGTTTGGCCCAAATTGCTGCCCCAGTAGTATTCGGAATCGGAGTTGAAGATGACTTCATACTCGCCCGGCTCGGGTACGCCGAGGCGGAAGTCCTCGCGGGGCACAGGGGTGAAGTTGAGGGCGACAACCACCAGGTTGTGCTCGTCGCGCCGGATGTAGCTCAACAGTGACTGGAGCTGATCGTTGCAGTCGATCCACTCGAATCCGTGAGGGTCGAAGTCGAAGCGGTGCAGTGCACTGTTTTCCCGATACAGGCGGTTCAGGTCGGACACCACTCCCTGCACACCCGAGTGCTGCGGGCGCTCCAGCAGATGCCAATCCAGAGGCTCGGCATGGTTCCACTCCCTGCCCTGGGCGAACTCGTTGCCCATGAACAGGAGTTTCTTGCCCGGCATGGTGAACATATAGGTGTAGAGCAGCCGCACATTGGCGAAGCGCTGCCATTCGTCCCCCGGCATCTTGTCCAGGATGGAGCGCTTGCCGTGGACCACCTCATCGTGGGAAAAGGGCAGGATGAAGTTTTCCGAGAAGGCGTAGAGCAGGCCGAAGGTGAGAACGTTGTGGTGGTACTTGCGGTGGATCGACTCCTTGCTGAAATAGTTGAGCGTGTCGTTCATCCACCCCATGTTCCACTTCATGGAGAAGCCGAGCCCCCCCAGGTACACCGGGCGCGAGACCATTGGCCAGGAGGTGGACTCTTCGGCCATGGTCAGGGCACCGGGGTGAAGCTCATGCACCGCCGCGTTGAGCTCGCGCAGGAAGTCGATGGCCTCGAGGTTTTCCCGCCCGCCGTGGATGTTCGGCGTCCAGTCACCCTCCTGCCGTGAATAGTCCAGATAGAGCATCGAGGCGACCGCATCCACCCGCAGGCCGTCGATGTGGAACTCCTCCAGCCAATACATGGCGCTCGAGAGGAGGAAGGCCTTCACCTCGTGACGGCCGTAATTAAAGATCATGGTGCCCCAGTCACGGTGTTCGCCGCGACGCGGGTCGGCATGCTCGTAGAGCGCGGTGCCGTCGAAGGCGGCGAGGGCGTGGCCGTCCTTGGGGAAGTGGGCGGGCACCCAGTCCAGGATGACCCCGATGCCGTTTCGGTGGCAGCAGTCAATGAGGTAGCGCAAGTCGTCCGGTTCGCCATGCCGGCTGGTGGGGGCAAAGTAGCCGGTGGTCTGGTAGCCCCACGAGCCATCGAACGGGTGCTCCGTGACGGGCAGCAGTTCGATGTGGGTGAAACCGGTTGCTTTCATATGGTCGACCAGGGGTCCGGCGATTTCCCGGTAATTCAGAAAGTCGCCATTCGCCTTGCGCCAGGACCCCAGGTGAACCTCGTAGACCGACATCGGGGCGTGGAGCCAGTCCAGGTGGCGCCGCTGTTCCATCCAGGCCTGATCGGTCCAGTCGTAGGGGGCGGCTGCCTCCACGAGGGCAGCGGTGGCGGGGCGCAGCTCGAATTGTCGACCGTAGGGGTCGGCCTTAAGGAGGATGCTTCCGTTCCGGCTGCGGATCTCGAATTTGTAAACTTCGCCGGCGGTGAGTCCGGGGATGAACAGCTCCCACACGCCGCTGCCCCCCCGGGATCGCATAGGGTGACACCGACCGTCCCAGCCGTTGAAATTGCCGACCACGCTGATCCGTTCGGCATTGGGAGCCCAAGTGGCGAAAAGCACCCCTTCGATGCCGTCTATAATCTCCAATCGAGCGCCGAGGAAGCGGTAAGCGTGGTGGTGGCGCCCCTCGCCGAAGAGGTGCAGGTCGAAGTCGGACAAGGATGGGGGGAAGCAATAGGGGTCATGGGCAATATGGCTGTGCCCACCGTCCAGCTCCCGGATCAACCGGTAGCGTTCGGGTACAGCGGTGCGCTCGCCGCGCCACTCGAACAGGGCGGTGCCGAACTGTCGCTCCATGACCAGTGTGCCCTCGGTGCCTTCGATGAGCACCTGCCGCGCTCCAGGCGCGAACGCTCGGATGACGATGCCGTCTTCTTCCGGGTGGCGCCCCAGAATGGCGAAGGGATCGTGGTGTCGGGCGTTGAGGATGCGATCGATGGCGTCTGGGATATTTTTCACGGCGTTTTAGTCTTCCATTGGTTCAATGCCATATACTACAGTTAGCCCCGACAAATGGTAGTTGAAAATAACCGCAAAGCTAACCGAAATTACTGGACAGCTTCCGTCGGGCGGAGTTTTGTCCTTTGTTGCTCAAGGGGGAGTCATGTCCGTAAAGAAAACGCCGCGCTTCGTCAGTCGACTCACGCGGGACACACTGGCACTGGTCCTGGCCGGAGGCAGCGGAACACGCCTCAAGGGGCTCACCCGCTGGCGCTCGAAACCCGCCGTTCCCTTCGGCGGCAAGTTCCGCATCGTTGATTTTCCCCTCTCGAACTGCCTGAACTCAGGGATTCGCCGGATAGGTATCCTCACCCAGTACAAAGCCCATTCGCTCATCCGCCACGTGCAGCAGGGTTGGAGCTTCCTTCGGGCGGAGCTTGGCGAGTTCATCGAGGTGCTGCCCGCCCAGCAGCGGATCGATGCCTGCTGGTACGCCGGCACGGCGGACGCGATCTACCAGAATCTGGACATCATACGCCTGCACAGCCCGGAATACGTGCTGATCCTGGCTGGGGACCACATCTACCAGATGGACTACGGCGCCATGCTGGCTTACCACGTGGAGAACGGGGCGGACATGACCATCGGCTGCTTCGAGGTGGATCTCGAAACGGCCAAGTCGTTCGGCGTCATGGCCGTGGACGAACAGTGGCAGGTGACGCGGTTCGACGAGAAGCCCGAGCACCCCAGGTCCATCCCGGGCAATCCGGAGGTGGCGCTGGCGTCCATGGGCATCTACGTGTTCAATACGGATTTCCTCTATGACCAGTTGATCCGCGATGCCGACGAGGACGCCTCTTCCCGGGACTTCGGCAAGGACATCATCCCCTACGCCATTGAGCACGACTACAAGATCACGGCCTATCCTTTCCGCGATCCCGAAACCGGTGAGCAGGCCTACTGGCGTGACGTGGGCACGGTGGATGCCTATTGGGCGGCCAATATGGAGCTCATCGGGATTACGCCCGAACTGAATCTCTATAATACCGATTGGCCCATCTGGACCTATCAGGAGCAGCTTCCCCCGGCCAAGTTTGTCTTCGATGACGACGATCGGCGGGGTATGGCGGTGGACTCCATGGTTTCGGGGGGATGCATCATCTCCGGGGCTGAGCTCAAGCATTCGCTCCTGTTCTCCAATGTTAACATCAATTCCTACTCAAAACTGATGGATACCGTGGTGTTGCCCAATGTGACCATTGGCCGGCACTGCCGGATTACCCGGGCAGTCATCGACAAGGGGTGCATCATTCCTGACGGCATGGTCATCGGCGAGAACCCGGAGGAGGATGCCGAGCGCTTCCACGTGACCGAGGGGGGCGTGGTTTTGGTCTGCCCCGAGATGCTGGGTCAAGAGCTTCACCATGTCCGCTGAGTCCAGATTGAAGGTGGTGCTGTGCTGGCATATGCATCAGCCCAACTATCTGGATCGCGAGAGCGGCCAGTACATCCTGCCCTGGACCTATCTCCACACCACCAAGGACTACGTGGACATGGCCGCCATCATCGAGGCGGTCCCGGGGGCCAAGGCGGTGGTGAATTTTGCCCCGACGCTGCTTGAGCAGATCGAAGACTATTCCCGGCAGATCACCGGCTACCTCGAAAACGGATCGCCCCTGCGCGACCCGTTGCTCGCCGCCCTGGTGACCCCCGCGCCGCCCACTGATTCGGAGAATCGGCTGCGGCTCATCAAGGCCTGCCTGCGCGCCAATGAAAAGCGGCTGATCAACCGCTTTCCCCACTTCAAGATGCTCGCCGAGCTTGCCAAGTGCATCGACGAGCAACCGCTCGCCATGCACTACATCGCCGGGCAGTATGTGGCCGACCTGGTGGTGTGGTATCACCTGGCGTGGCTTGGCGAAACCGTGCGGCGCTCGGACAAGCGGGTCAAGGCGTTGATGGAGAAGAAGTCCGGCTTCACTCAGCATGATCGCCGGGAGCTGCTGACGGTCATCGGTGAGATCATCAGCGGCACAGTCGGACGCTACCGGGCGCTGGCCGAGGCGGGGCGCGTCGAGCTCTCGGTGACCCCTTACGCCCACCCCATCCTCCCGCTGCTGCTCGATCTCAACTCCGCCCGGGAGGCGATGCCCGACGTGCGCCTTCCGTCGCTTGCCAGTTATCCCGGGGGCGAGGCGCGGGTGCGTTGGCATATTCGGGAAGGCGTCCGAGTCTTTCAGCAGCACTTCGGCATGGCCCCTCGGGGCTGCTGGCCTTCCGAAGGGGGCGTCAGCCGGGCCACGTTGCAGCTGCTTTCGGAGGCGGGGTTCGAGTGGGTGGCCACGGGCGAAGGGGTGCTGCGAAGCAGCCTGCAGCGCTCCAATCTTGGGCACCTCGGTTGTATACATCGCCCCTACCAGATCAGCGACGCGAACATCGCCTGCTTTTTCCGCGATGACGGGTTGTCCGACCTCATCGGGTTCACCTATGCCGACTGGCACGGCGATGATGCCGTGAACAATCTGGTTCACCACCTGGAGAACATCGCTGCGGCCTGCCACGGTGAGCCCAATCGTGTGGTTTCCATCATCATGGATGGGGAAAATGCCTGGGAGTACTACCCGGAAAACGGTTATCATTTTCTCTCCGCGCTCTACCAGCGCTTGGCGGAACATCCCGCCATCGAGCTGACCACCTTTTCGGAGTGCCTGGATGCCGGGGTTGAACCCACCGCGCTGCCCGAGCTTGTCGCGGGGAGCTGGGTGTACGGAACCTTTTCCACCTGGATTGGCGAGCCTGACAAGAATCGGGCCTGGGACCTGCTGGGCGAGGCCAAACGGGCCTTCGACAAGACGGTGCAGGCACGGAAGATCACCGGAAAGCGCCTGCTGGAGGCTGAACGCCAATTGGGGATTTGTGAGGGGTCCGACTGGTTTTGGTGGTTCGGCGATTATAATCCCGCGGAATCGGTCAGGGATTTTGATCGCCTGTTCCGGCTCCAGTTGGCAGAACTCTACCGTCTTATCCACGAGGAACCCCCCAACCAGCTCGCTCAGGTCATTTCCCATGGTGGAGGCCGGCCCGAGGCCGGGGGCGTGATGCGTCGGGGCAAGGAGGAGCATTGAAAGAACAACATGAGCCGGAGGCCCACAGCCCCCTCAAAGAGCGTTCGGCGGGCGTGCTTCTCCACCCCACCTCGCTGCCGGGGCCTTGGGAAACCGGCGATCTGGGGGCGGAGGCCTACCGGTTCGTGGATTTCCTTGCCGCCTCGGGGCAACGGGTCTGGCAGATCCTGCCCCTCGGCCCGACCCATGGCGATCGCTCGCCATACCAAAGCCTCTCTGTCCATGCCGGCAACCCCGACCTCATCAGCATCGAAAACCTGGTGGAGCTTGGGTGGCTGGAGGCCGGCCAAGTGGTCCGGGGGCCGAAAGGGCCCCTCATCGCCGCGGCGTATGAGGCCTTCCTTGCCCGTGCGGACGGGCCGGCCAGGGCCGAGTTCGACCACTTCGTGGAGAGCAATCACGCCTGGTTGGAGGATTACGCTCTTTTTCAGGTGCTGAAGGCCACGCACCAGGATCGGGGCTGGACCGATTGGCCCCCCGAGCTACGTGACCGCAAGCCCGA
The DNA here is from genome assembly GCA_041690535.1 of Gammaproteobacteria bacterium. GTDB lineage: Bacteria > Pseudomonadota > Gammaproteobacteria > Thiohalomonadales > Thiohalomonadaceae > JAWLHA01. The sequence continues at coordinate 21,436 of JAWLHA010000039.1, forward strand.
GGCGCTGGAGGCGGTTCGGCTGCGCGAGGCCCAACGGCTGGGTCAGATGCGTTTCGAGCAGTTTGTCTTCGCTCGCCAGTGGAAGGCCTTGCGTGCCTACGCCAATGCCAAACGCATCGGTATCTTCGGCGACATGCCCATTTTTGTCGCCCACGACAGTGCCGACGTATGGGCCCAGAGAGAGTGTTTTCTGCTGGACAGTAGTGGGCACCCCATCGTCGTGGCCGGGGTCCCGCCGGACTACTTCTCCGCCACTGGCCAGCGGTGGGGCAACCCCCATTACGACTGGGACTACATGGAGTCCAACAGCTTCTCTTGGTGGCAGGCCCGGGTGGAGAGTGCGCTGAAGCTCTATGATTTGGTGCGCATCGATCACTTTCGCGGTTTTCAGGCCTACTGGGAGGTCCCCGCCTACGAGGAGACTGCCATTAGCGGGCGGTGGGTGGAGGCCCCCGGGGACGAGCTGTTCCGTCATCTCCATGAGCACATCGATCCTCTCCCCATCGTGGCCGAGGACCTCGGGATCATCACCCCTGAGGTGGAGGCGCTCCGTTGCAAGTGGGCGCTGCCCGGAATGAAGGTGCTGCAGTTTGCCTTCGACGGAGGGGCCGGCAATCCCTATCTTCCCCATAACCATGAACTCAATTACGTGGTCTACACCGGCACCCACGACAACGACACCACGCTAGGTTGGTTCAACACTCTGCCCGAGGCGACGGCAGAGACGATGATGTCCTATCTTGGACACCCCTCCGAACCCATGCCGTGGCCGCTCATGCGGGCCGCCTATGCCTCCGTGGCCAAGTTGGCCATTGTGCCCATGCAGGATGCACTGGCACTCGGGACCGAACATCGCATGAATATTCCCGGCACCGTGGAGGGCAACTGGCGCTGGCGCTTTACCTGGGAGGCGGTACCCGAAGGGCTCACTGCCAAGCTCAGGGATATGATGGCGCTCTACGGGCGCATTCCGAACTGAACCGGCGTGTCGCAGCCAACGCGGTGAATACATTCGGGTGCGGCTCCGACGACCGCAATTACTTGATCGACTGCGGATTTCCACTCTCTTGGAAATGCGACACACCGCAGCAGGGTGGCTAAGGGCAGCCTAGACACTGGTCAAGGTCGGAGCGGCTGCTCGCACGATACAAACTCAGTAGGGTGGATAAGCGCAGCGCATCCACCGCATGGCGTCGAATTGGTGGATGCGCTGCGCTTATCCACCCTACCGCTGGCCGCGGGCGCAGCCAAGACCGCGGTGGAAAAGAGCCGCCGCCGATTTCTTATCTCCCGCTTACCTACTCTTCCGTTGGCAATACGATCTGGGGTTATGGCAGGGTAAACGCATACTCACGTCGCGGCCGTGCTATGAGCGATGTAAGTCCTTGAAAGCAGGTACACTGTGAATACATCCCTGTACGCTCGACGGCCGCGTCCATGCGGCCGACGACCTGCTTTCAAGGACTTACATCGCTTTTGGGTAAGTATGCGTTTACCCTGGGGGTTATGGCAGGGTAAACGCATACTTACGTCAAGGTCGTGCTGTGAGTGATGTAAGTCCTTGAAAGCAGGTGCGGTAAATACGACCGACATGGATGTCGGGAGTGAAGATTATGCAGGGAGCAATCATCTTCCATCCGTGTACGCTCGACGGCCGCGGCCGCTTCGGCCATCCTGCCCTCCCGCGGCATAAGGGCGTCCTTGCACCCACCCATCCATGCGGCCGTCGACCTGCTTTCAAGGACTCACATCGCTCTTGGGTAAGTAGGCGTTTACCCTGGGGGTTATGGCCCACGGTTTTGCTATGATATATTCTTGATATAACTTTGGCGGGAACGTCGGTATCGGGAATGCGACCCATACGAGCCGTTGCAGACTTCATTGGCCTTCCAGCCGCTACCGGCAATCACGCGGACAAACTTGTCGCGGCCTTGGGAAGTGCCATCGGCGTGTTGGCCGCCACGGCGGTGGGCTTGCACTTCGTTGGGGCGACGGGCGCGGTCTTCATGGTCGCCTCGGTGGGGGCATCGGCCGTTCTCGTCTTCGGCGTGCCCCATGGCCCCCTCTCCCAGCCTTGGCCGCTTCTCGGGGGGCATCTTGTCTCGGCGTTCGTTGGGGTGAGCTGCGCAAAGCTCGTTCCGGACCCTGCCATCGCCGCCGCGCTGGCAGTGGGGGTATCGATCACCGCGATGCACTACATGCGCTGTCTGCACCCACCGGGGGGCGCAACCGCCTTGACGGCCGTGCTGGGGGGTCCACCGGTGGTGGCCTTGGGGTATGGGTATGTCCTGACCCCTGTCCTGCTCAACGTATTGATTCTGCTGGTGGTCGGAGTGGTGGCCAATTATCCCTTTCCCTGGCGCCGATACCCCATTTGTCTGGCCGACAGGCAGTGCAGAGGGATGGAGTCGCAAGAGCTGGAGACGCTCCCCCGTGAAGACCTGGTTTATGCGTTGAGGGAGCTCAACCACTTCGTGGACATCACCGAGGATGAACTGGAGCGTATCTATACCGTGGCGCTTCGCCATGTCCGGCAGGGCGGCGTGGAACTGGAGGCGATCCGCGCAGGACGCTGCTACAGCAATGGTGCATTTGGGGAAGAGTGGGCGATCAGGCAGGTCGTCGGCACCATGGAGGAAGGGAGAGTCGAGTACCGCGTGGTGGCAGGGAGGGGGAGGCGCACGTCGGGTGCCTGCAGCCGCGAGGAGTTTGCCGCGTGGGCCAGATATGAAGTTTCCCGCCACGAAACCACCTGGCAGAAGATCCTGCCCGCACCGGCCTGAAAGTCATTTCGCTGTACGTTGTTCACCGGGGCGCATCCACCACTTACAGCGGCGGTCCGGTGGATGCGCTGCGCTTATCCACCCTGCGTACCAGCCTGCATTTTCACCAGAGCACCGATCAGATTACGGAGTGGCGAAGTTGAATTGGGTAGGCAGTGAAGACTTCCCAGTGTAAACGCATGCTTACCCGAGGACTTACATCGCTCATAGCACGGCCGAAACTAAGTGTGCGTTTACCCTGGAAGACATCCCTGTAGGCTCGACGGCCGCAGCGCTCCGGGCATAAATGCGTTCTGGCACAAGTCCATGCGGCCGACGACCTGCTTCCAGATACATCCTCCCTGGGGCAAGTCTGCGTTTGCCCTGACCTCGCTCCTCGTCAACACGTTGCTAAACCCAGAGCATGTATCCCAACTCGAACCGATGACTCAGCGACTGGTGGTAAGGGAAGACGCGGATCTTGTAGAACTGCAGCCCCGATAGCGGGGGGACCATCTCCAGCCCAAACAGCGCCTCTCCAAATTCGTTCTTGCCCTGGTGGAGTAACCTCGGGCGATGGCGTACCTGGAATTCGCCGCTTTCGGACTCCGTGCCGACGAGGCACTCCACCACGACATCGTCCGGTGCCAGCCCATTGAGCCGTACCGCGATCTCGACCGGCATGGTGTCCCCGGCCAGGACGGACGCGGTGATGGTGTCACAGCGCCGAACCGAAACGCCCGGCCACGCCTTCTGTACCTTCTGTTTCCAGGCGGCAAGCTCCTGGGCCTGCACGAAGTTATTCTGAGCGAAGCGTTTGCCCTGCTCGCGGGCGGGTCCATAGTAATCGCGCAGATAGTCCATCACCATGCGCTGGGCGTTGAAGCGGGGCATCAGCGATTTCATGGAGGCCTTGGATTTCCTGACCCACCCCTCGGAGTAGCCGTGCCCGTTGCGGTCGAAGTAGAGCGGAATGACCTGGTGCTCGAGCAGGTCCAGCAGCTCCTGCGCCTCCTCCTGGTTGCGAAACTCGGGGCTGAACTGCGGCCCGTGTGGCGTGATGGCCCAGCCGTTTTCGCCGTTGTAGCCCTCGCCCCACCAGCCGTCGGTGATGCTCAGGTTGATGGCGCCGTTGATGCCGGCCTTCTGCCCCGAGGTGCCGGAGGCCTCCATGGGATACTCGGGGTTGTTCAGCCAGACGTCCACGCCGACCACCAGCTTCCGCGCCATGGCGAGATCGTAATCCTCCAGGAGAATGATTTTGCCCTCGAACTCGGGTCGGTGAGCGAAATCGTGGATCACCTTGATGAGGTGCTGGCCCGGCTGGTCGTGGGGGTGGGCCTTGCCGGCGAAGACAATGATCACCGGGCGCCCCGGGTCGCTCAGCAGGCGGGCCAACCGCTCCGGTTCGGAAAACAGCAGGGTGGCGCGTTTGTACGTGGCGAAGCGGCGGGCGAACCCCACCGTGAGCACGTCGGTCTCCGTGGGGCTCAAATGGCGGGTGAGCCGCTCCAGCTGTGACTCGCTGGCGCCGTTGCGGCGGTGGCGCATCAGGGAGCGTCGCTGCGCCTCCTCGAGCAACTGCGATTTCAGCGACTGGCGCAGGCTCCAGAAGCTGTGGTCGGGAATGGCATCGATCTGCTCCCAGAAGTCCTCATTGAGCAGCTCGTTGCGCCACCCGCCACCGAAGTTCATATCCAGCAGATTGACCCACTCCCGGGCGAGAAAGGTGGGCACATGCACGCCATTGGTGACATGGGCGATGGGGTTTTCCTCCGGCGGGATCTGGGGCCAGACGTAAGACTCCATCTCCGAGGCGACCCGGCCGTGAATGCGGCTCACCCCGTTGTGAAAGCGCGAGACCCGAAGCGCAAGCGCGGTTTGGGTGAAGGTCAGAATGTTTGACGGGGTCGCCCCCAGGGCGAGGAAGCGCTGCTCGGTGATCCCGAGCTCCCTGATGTACTCGCTGAAGTATTCCCGCATCAGGTCATGGGAGAAGACATCATGACCCGCCGGAACGGGGGTATGGGTGGTGAACACGGTGGCGGCGGCCACCGCCTCTAGCGCGCTCTCGAACTCAAGGCCCTTGGCGGCGAGCTCCCGGATCCGCTCCAGCACCAGAAAGGCGGAGTGTCCCTCGTTGATGTGCCACACCGTCGGCTGCAGGTCCAAGGCCCGCAGGGTACGTACGCCGCCGATGCCAAGGATGATCTCCTGCTGGATGCGGGTATGGATATCGCCGCCGTAGAGCTGATAGGAAATGGATCGGTCGTTCTCCTGGTTGGCCGGGAGATCACTGTCCAGCAGGTAGAGGCTGATGTGCCCGGCGCGGGCCTGCCACACCTTCAGTTCGACCCGTCGCCCCGGCAGATTCACATGGACGCGCAGCTCGGCCCCACTGCTGTCCACGGCCGGTTTGATGGGCAGGTCGCGGAAGTCATGGGGTCGGTAGTGGGCGATCTGGTGGCCATGCCCGTCCACCGTCTGGTTGAAATACCCCTGCCGGTAGAGCAGGCCTACGGCGACGAAGGGCAAGCCCAGATCGCTGGCCGCCTTGCAGTGGTCGCCCGCAAGGATCCCCAGCCCCCCGGAGTAGATTGGAAAACTCTCGTGGAGCCCGAACTCGGCGCAGAAGTAGGCGACCAGGTCGCTCTTGGGATCGAGAAACTCCTCGATGCCGGACTTCGCCTCCTCCTGTAGATAGAGGTCATAGGCGGAGAGGACCCGGTTGTAGTCCTGCATGAAGATGCGGTCCTGGGCGGCCGCCTCGAGGCGGTCCTGGGCCACCCGGCGCAGGAAAACCTTGGGGTTGTGATTGCAGCGGTCCCAGAGTTCCGGGTCCAGCCGCCGGAACAGACTCCGCACCTGGCGCTCCCAACTGTAGAGCAGATTGTCGGCGAGCTCCGTCAGGCGCGAGAGGCGTCGCGGAATCCTTGGCTGGACTTCAAGAGAGAAGCGTGTACCGGGCATAGCAATACCTTAGGCGTATGCGGCCGAATTGAGTTCCATGGTACCCCGGAGGGTCGTTGTCTTTTGCTTGTTCTCGACCGTACTAAATACTACAACATCCATGTCGGAGGGTAGGTTCGGCCCAGGGTAAACGCCTACTTACGTCACGGCCGTGCTGTGAGCGATGTAAGTCCTTGAAAGCAGGCACGCTGTCAATACATCCCTGTACGCTCGACGGCCGCAGCCGCTCCGGGCATCCTGCCCTCCCACGGCATAAGTGCGTCCTTGCACAAATCCATGCGGCCGACGACCTGCTTTCAAGGACTTACATCGCTCTTGGGTGAGTATGCGTTTACCCTGAGGTTCGGCCACTTGCCCGGGCAGTTTAACGGATCCTTACTCAAGGACTTACATCGCTCACAGCACGGCCCTGATGTCAGTAGGTGTTCGCCTCGCCCCGCCGGGGGAGGGGCTTCCGGGCGTTCGCGGACGCAGCCTGATTGGGTTTCGGAGAACGAGAGTCTTTGGCATGCAGCGAAGAGTTGCCATTTTGGCCGTCCTGGCGTTTGCCTTGGCGGCGTGTGCCGGCGCCGAGGGGGGGAGGGCGCCGTACACACTCTCGGCGACCCAAATCGAAGCGGATCCCCACTGCAGGCTGCGCGACAGCGGGCCGGAAGCAATGTGGATCGGTCATGCCGGGAAGTGGGCTGCGGTCTACCCGCGTGTGATCCGGCACGCCCCGGAGCGGGAATTGCCCCCCATCGACTTCACGCGCAGCGGGGTGCTCCTTGTGGGAATGGGGCAGCAGCCCACCGCCGGTTATGCCGTAGCGCTGGCCAGCTCTGAGGTGGAGGTCGCCGGTTCGAAGGCCATCGTGCGAGTGAGGTGGACGCCGCCGCCCCCCGGCGCGGTCACCGCCCAGGTGATCACCTCTCCTTGTCTGCTGGTGGAGTTACCACGCGGGGCCTATGGGGAAATCCTCGTGGAGGATGTGTTGGGCCGGCGCATCGCAGAGCTCAAGCTTTCGGGGGCATGAACCGGCAGATCCCAATCTCCGCTGCTGATTTCCTCCCCGCCGGCAGGACCCTTCCGGCCCTGCGGCAGGCGGCCGCGACCTGCCGCGGCTGCGAGCTTTACATGAGAGCCACCCAGACGGTTTTCGGCGAGGGGCCGGAGGACGCCCGCGTCATCTTCGTGGGGGAGGTCCCCGGGGATCAGGAGGATCGTCAGGGGCGCCCCTTTGTGGGGCCGGCGGGACGTATCCTGGAGAAGGCGGCTCGCGAGGCGGGTGTGCCTTGGGAGAAGGCCTATCTCACCAATGCGGTGAAGCATTTCAACTGGGAACCGCGCGGCACTCGTCGCATTCACAAGAAGCCGCGAGAAGGCCACATCGAGGCGTGCCTGCCGTGGCTCACTGCCGAAGTGGAGGCGCTCGCCCCCGAGGTCGTGGTTTGTCTCGGGAGCACCGCCGTGCGCGCCGTCTTTGGCCGCACCCTGCGTGTGGGGGACTACCGGGGCTCCTTTCACCGAAGCCGCATTTGCGATGCGACCTTTGTGACCGTCCACCCCTCCTCGCTGCTCCGCCTGCCCGAAGCGGTCCAGCGGCATGAGGAGTACGCCCGTTTCGTCAACGACCTTAGAAAGGTGGGCGAGCGGTTGCGCCTGTAAGACCAACGCGGACACCATATGGGCAAGTTGTCCTACTGCTGCCCGGGTGCGCTTGGGGCAGAGTAATGCCTCACTGGTTTTGGGGTGAGATCATGAAAGCCCGATTGATGACCATGATTGACCGGCTCGATGAACGCCATAGGCTATTCCTCATCGCCCCTGACGTTTACTGGTACCTCTACTGGCTGTTCTTCACAGAGTTCCTGTTCGCTGAAAAGCCCTCGCACTTCGGGGGCGGACCGCTGAGGGCCGCACGGGGGCGCGTTGCGCAGATCGCCGGGGTCGACTGACCCCCGCAGTTACCTTTTTGCCACCGGCACATAGCTGCGTGCCGGCTCGGCCCAGGTAAATCCCTCCCTGAAAAGCGTCAGGGTCGCCTGCACCACCTCCGGATCATAGATTTTGCCGCTGCCTCGCTCGATCTCCTCCAGGGCGGTCTCCAGCGGGAGCGCCGGGCGATAGGGGCGGTGGGTGGACATGGCCTCGACTACGTCGGCCACGGCGAGGATGCGCGACTCCAGCATGATCGCTTCGCCCTTCAGGCCGTTGGGATAGCCCGTCCCGTCCAGACGTTCGTGGTGCTGCAGCACCATCTGGGCCACCGGCCACGGAAACTCCACCCCTGCGAGGATTTCGTGCCCGACGGTCGGATGGGACTGGATCACCATGTACTCAAGATCCGAGAGCCGGCCGGGGCGATTCAGCAGTTCAGAAGGCACATAGATTTTGCCGATGTCGTGAATCGTGGCACCAAGGCGCAGCCCCTCCAGCCGCTCACCCGTAAGCCCCAGCTTGTCGCCGATGGCGCTCGCGAGCACGGCAACCCGCTCCTGGTGCCCGGCGGTGTAGGGATCGCGCTTTTCGATGGTCACTGCCATCGCCTGCACCGTCTGTATCAGGCTGCGGCGCAGGCGCTCCGCCATGACATTGCGTTCCTGCTCGGCCTGCTTGCGCCGGGTGATGTCAATGAAACTGGCGCGGCTCTCGATGAGTCGGCCGTCCTGACCGAGGATGGGTTCCACCGAGAGGCTGATCCAGACCGGCGCACCATCTTTGCGCCGCATCTGGAGTTCGCGGTCGCGCACACTCTCTCCCTGGGAGAAGCGCTGGAACACCGCCCTGGCCTTGGGTAATCCGTCGGGAGTGTCGGCAAAGAGCTCAAGGATCTTCCGCCTCTCCAGCTCATGGCGCTCGTAGCCGAGAAGGTGCAACGCCGTTTCATTGAGCTGCAGCAGCAGCCCGTCGGCCGCCTGCACCGACGCGTATGCATTGGGGGCGTGCTCGTAGAGCTCGTGGTACCGCTGTTCACTCGCATGCAGCGCCTCTTCGGCGCGCTCCCGCTCTGTGCGCCCGCGCAGGGTGCGAATGCCGAAAGCGAGGTCGTTGGCGAGTTCCAGCAACAGCTGCTGTTCGTGCGCGTCGAAGGCATCGGGCTCTTCGGCATCGATGGTTAATGCGCCGAGGACATGGCCCTCCGTGATCAGGGGGAGGGCGATGACCGAGGCATAGCCGCGCTTCAACGCTTCACTGCGCCAGGGGGCGAACCCGGGCTCGCTGCGGATCTCCCGGGCGACGAACGGGGCTTCGGTTCGGATCGCGATGGAGGCGGGGTGGGTGCCATACTCCCCGTCGCTCCAGCGGATTGGAAGCGCCTCCAGGTAACCCTCCTCGAATCCGGCAGAGGCCACGGGCCGCACGCTCTTGTCCTCATCGTGCTCCGTATAGCCCACCCAGGCCATGCGGTAGCCGCCCACCTCCACCAGCACCCTGCAGATCTCGCCCAGGAGTTCCGTCTCCTCCCGGGCCCGCACCAGAGTTTCATTGCCACGGCTGAGGGTTCGAAGGGCGCGGTTCAAGCGCCGAAGCTCCTGTTCGGACTGGCGCGCCTCCGTGACGTCCTGGAGCGTGCCGGTGAGACGGCTGACCCTGCCCTCCGGGTCCAGGGTGACTCGACCGATGGTGTGGACAAGGCGTACCTCGCCATCGGGACGGACAACGCGGTGGTCGAGCTCGAACTCCTCTCCATGCTCCTGTGCGCGCCGGACCTGGCTCGCAAGGCGATCCCGATCCCCCGGATGGACGATCTCGAGGAAGGCCTCGCAGCTTGCGCGGGCATGGGATTCAAGGCCCAGGATCCGGAATACCTCGTCCGACCAGGTGAAAGCATCCTCGGCGAGGTCCCACTCCCAGCTGCCCAGGTGCGCAATATGCTGTGCCTCGGCGAGGTTGCCGCGGCTGGCCCGGAGCGCCTCCTCCGCCTGCTTGGCGGAGCGCAGGTCCATGATGGTGACCACAAACCCGGTCTGCGTCCCGCCCCCGTTGCGGAGGGTCCCCGCACTCAAATAGACGGGAATGGCACCGTCGATGGTCAACAGGAGTGTCTCGCCCATCCAGCCGCTTTCAGCCCGCGCAGCTGTCGTGATCGTCTCCAGCTCCCCACCGAGGAACAGCGCTTGCGCGGACCTCCTTTCGAGCACTTCACGCGGTCTGCCAAGCAATTTACAGCAGGCGGAGTTGATATACAGGACCGCCAGTTCGGAGGTGAGCAGCAGGATGCCCTCGCGAGCCTGCTCCAGCGCGTGGCTGAGCATGCGCCGCTGGGCTTCCGCCTCACGTTCGCGGGTGATGTCACGGAGGATGTGTATGGCATTGCGTAGCGTGCCATCGGCATGGGTGATGCCAAACGAGCGGGAGAGAAGGATCTCTCCCGTCTCAAGGGTGATCTCCTCATCGTCGGTGGCCGAGTGCTCCGGAAACTCCTGACAGGCGGGAAGCGGTCCCTTCAGTTTCGGGAAGATCTGCCAGTAGAGTCGGCCGCGGAGGTCATCGGGCCCCATTCCGGCCCGCGCGGCGTAGGCGGGATTGGCATGGATGATCCGCAGCTGGCGATCATGAATGAAAATGGGGTCCTGAATCGCATCGAAGGCGTCGTTCCAGTCCCGGTGGGTCAGCTCGATGCGCCGCCTGCTCTGCTCGAGTTCCTGGAGCGTCTGCTCGAGACTTTCGGTTCTCTCCCTCACCCGCAGCTCGAGCAGCTCGTGCGCCTGACGCAGCGCCGTGTCAGAGCGGCGCAGCCGTCGGTTGAGGGTGAACACATAGGTGGTGCTCAGGCCCAACAGAAGAACGCCGGCGCTGATCGCGACCAGCCAGGTCCCGTATTGGTGCAACACCGTCTGCAAGGAGACCTGATCGGAGAGACTGAACGGACCGATGCCGAGCTCGCGCATCAGTTGCTGTACCGGGTGGTAATCCCGCGGCACGGTCCAGCCCACGTAACTTCCGGCCCGGGCCGCGTCACTTTCGGGGGGGATGGACAGCAGCGCCATGGCCACCTTGTCGCTCAAGGAATCCGGGGTGTGTCGGGCCTTGGCCATGGGCCACTCGGGGTAGAGCTCGGTGCTGCAGAGGTGGGGGAACTCATCGTAGTGCTTCGCATTGAGAATGCGAAAGGAGGCCAGGTCGATGGTGCCCTCCTGAGCCATCCGCTCGAGGGTGTCACTACGCACCGTACCGGCATCCACGTCGCCATTGAGCACCGCGTAGACCACCCCATCGTGGGTGCCGCCAAAGCGAAACGAACTGAAGTCCTGATAGGGATCGATCCCGGCCCGCTTCAGCTCGCGCCAGGCTGCCCAGAAACCACCGAAGGAGTTGTGCTCCACCGCCATGAAGCGTTTGCCGCGCAGGTCATCGATCGTGCGAATGTCAGGCCGATTGGCGCGGGCGAAGATGACCCCTCCGAAGTGAGTTACGGCCGCGCCGGCCACGCGGTTGCGCAGCGTGGCAATGCGGGTGGCGTCGCCGGTGATCTCCAGCTCGGTGTAGATGCCGGAGTTGGCCAGCAGGAAATCGACGTGCCCCTCGACGGTGGCAGGCACCACCTCATCGAACCCCAGAGGAACGATCCTGAACCGGTGCCCGGTGATGTGCTCGGTGAGATACTCAGCTGTCGGGGTCCACATCTGTAGCGCCTGCATGGCCCCCCGCTTTGCCAGTACCCCGATGCGCACCGGATGCTCCTCATCGGGTCCACTCTCCGCTGCGGGGGTGCCCAGAGAGAAGAGCAGGAGCGCGAGGCCACAGAGGGTGCCGCGGGTCAGGCGGCCTTCCATCGGAACCCCTTCTCTCCGAACAGGCGCAGGCAGCTGTCCACCGCCTCCGCATCGTAGATGGTGCCGCGCCCCGAGGCGATCTCCTCCATGGCCACTTCGTGGCCCAGGCTGGCCCGATAGGGGCGGTGGGAGGTGATGGCCTCGACCACGTCCGCTACGGCGAGAATCCTGGCCTCGAGCACAATCTGGTCACCCTTCAGCCCCGCGGGGTACCCGCTTCCGTCGAGCCTTTCATGGTGTTGCAAGATCATCTCCTTGATGGGCCAGGGGAACTGGACACCACTCATGATTTCGTAACCGACCTGGGGATGACAGCGGATCAGTCCCACTTCGACGTCGGTGAGGCGGCCCGGGTTGGTGAGGATCTCCGCAGGGACCTGGATCTTGCCGATATCGTGGACCAGCCCGCCGAGCCGAATCCCCTCGATCCTCTCGGGATCCAGCCGCAGATCGGTGGCGATGGCAGCGGCCAGCTCGGCAACGCGTTGCTGGTGGCCTGCCGTGTAGGGGTCCCGCTTTTCCACCGTGAGGGCAACCGCCTGTATGGTCTGGAACAGCACTGCACGCAGCGCCTGGTGGGCCTGATCCCGTTCCAGCCGGGTACGCAGTGTCTGCACCCCGTAGGCGAGATCCCCGGCCAGCTCTTCCATCAGCCCGATTTCCTGGCTGGCGAACGCCCCCGGATCACAGGCGCAAACGCCAAGGGCACCCAGGATCAGTTCGCCCATGCGCAGGGGGAGGGCGGTGAGGGCGTGGCACCCATACTGCACCAGCGCGCTCTGCCACCCCCCGTGGGGTGAGTGGTTTTCCAGGCGGCGGATGACCTGAGTGGTCCCGCTGGTGATCGCGACGGCCATGGGGTGGGCAGGGCCCGCCTGATTCTGGGCCCCCAGCAGGGTTTCATAGCCGGGCTCCCAGCCAGCGTGCGCCACCGCCTCCATGCGCTCGCCCGCGGAGGCGAAACACACCCAGGCGAGGCGATAACCGCCGGTGTTGATCAGCAGGCGGCAGATGTTCGACAACAACTCCTGCTCCTCCACGGAGCGGACCAGGGCCTCGTTGCACTGGCTCAGGGTGGTGAGCGCGCGATTGGCCCGCCGCACAGCCTCCTCGGCACTTTTGCGCTCGGTGATGTCCACCAGGGTGCCGACCGCCCTGATAGGGCGCCCCGTCGTATCGGTGACCACTTTGCCACGGCTCTCCACCCATAGGTAGTGGCCGTCCTTGTGGCGGAGACGGTGGACGTTGTCGAAGTGCGGGGTACGATTTTCCAAATGGGCGTTCAGCTCCGCCAGGGTGGCCTCGCGCTCATCGGGGTGGATGCGTTGCCCCCACTCCTCGAGCGTCGCTTCCAGCTCCTCCTCCCCATAACCCAGCATGCCCTTCCAGCGCGGCGAGTAATAGACTTGCCCGGTTTGCAGATTGAGATCCCACAGGCCGTCGTTGGCGCCGCGCATGGCAAGCTGAAAGCGTTCTTCGCTCTCCCGCAGGCTGGCGAGCATGTGTTGGCGTTCGATGGCGTAGCGGATCGCATGGGCCAGGAGGTCCCCCGTGACCTGACCCTTCAGGAGGTAGTCCTGGGCGCCCTGTTTAACCGCCTGCACGGCCAGCGACTCGTCCCGGTTGCCGGTAAGTACCACCATCGGTACATCGGAGCGTGCAGCGAGAAGTGCATCCACGGTCTCCAAGCCGTGGCTGTCGGGCAGGGAGAGATCGACCAGGGCGATGTCGAACGGTTCGCTCCCCAGTTGGGCGATGGCATCGCCGAGCCGCTGCACGTGACACAGGCCGGCCGAGACGATGCCCGCCTCGCCCAACAGCTCCCGAATGAGACGCGCATCGCCGGGGTTGTCCTCCACCAGCAGAATGCGCAGATGACTACCGGATGGCATCGGCTCCATCTCTCGGCAGCCGTACGATCGTGAACCAGAAGTCCTCGAAGGTCTTCACCGTCTCCATGAATTCGTTCAGATCGATGGGTTTGGTGATGAAGCAGTTGGCGTGCAGGTCGTAGACATTGAGGATGTCCTCCTCCGCCTTCGACATGGTCAGTACCACCACGGGGATGCGCCGCAACATGGGGTCGGCCTTGATTTCGGCCAGCACCTCCCGCCCATCCTTCTTGGGAAGGTTCAGGTCCAGCAGAATGATGTCGGGTCGGGGGGCGTCCCGGTAGGCCCCTTCCCGCCGCAGGAACGCCAGGGCCTGTTCGCCATCCTCCGCCACCGAGAGGTTGTTGTGAATTTTGCTCTCCCTGAGGCTCTCCTTGGTGAGTCGCACATCCCCCGGGTTATCCTCCACCAGCAGGATTTCGATGGGTTGCACTAGCTGTGGACCGCTCATTGCAGGGCACTCTCCCGTGTTGGAATGGTGAAATGGAACGTCGAGCCCTCGCCCGGCACCGATTCGACCCAAATGCGTCCGCCGTGGCGCTCTACGATACGCTTGCAGACCGCCAGCCCGATCCCGGTTCCGGCGATCTCCGACTGAGTGTGCAGGCGCTGGAAGATGGTGAAAATGCGTTCGGCGTCCTTCTCGGTGATGCCGATGCCGTTGTCGCGCACCGTGAAGTGATCACCATTCTCCTCCTGAGTCGCCGAGATGTGAATCTTCGGCGGTTCTTCGCCGCGGTATTTGATGGCGTTGCCGATGAGGTTCTGCATCAACCGCACCATCTGCGATTCATCCGTGACCAGCGTCGGGAGCGGATCGTGGGTGACCTCGGCCTGGCTCTCCTCGAGGCTGAGCTGAAGGTTCTCCAGCGCCCGCTCCAGAACGGCCTCCATCTCCGTGGGCTGGAAGGGCTCGCCCTTCGACTCGACCCTGGAATACTGCAGCAGCCCGTTGATCATCTCCGACATCCGGTTGGCCCCATCCACCGCGAACGCGATGAACTCATCGGCGTCCTGATCGAGCTTTCCCTTGTAGCGCCGCGCAATGAGCTGTAGATAGCTGGAGACCATGCGCAATGGCTCCTGCAGGTCGTGGGAGACCACATAGGCGAACTCTTGCAGATTGCGGTTGGAGCGCTCCAGTTTCTCCGCAGTCTGTTTGAGCTCCTCTTCGATGCGTTTGCGTTCGGTGATGTCCTGGACCGTGCCCACCAGCAGTTCCTCCTCATGCTCGCCCCGGCAGAACTCCGCCTTTGCGTGGATGGTCCGGGCCTCCCCGTCGGCTGACAGGACCCGAAAATCGATCCGCAACGGTCTCTGCTCCTGCGCGGCCCGCACCAGTCCTCTCTTCAGCCCTTCCCGGTCACCGGGGTGGATTCTCTGCAGCAGTTCGTCCAGGGCCGCCTCCGCAAGGGGCGCGAGCCCAAGGATGCGTCGTGCCTCCTCCGAACCGCTCACGCGATCAGAAACCGGATCCCACTGCCAGTTGCCCAGGTGTGCCATCCTCTGTGCCTCGGCGAGGGCGCCGTTGTTGAGGCGCAAAGCCTCTTCAATCCGTTTGCGTTCGTTCATCTCAGAGAGCAGGCCGGTGTTGATCGTTGACAGGTCGGCCGCCAGCGCGGCGATCCTGCCGTTGTGCCGGGCATTGGCCACCATGTAGGCGGCCAGAAAAGCGGTAAACAGCAGCCCGACCCCCAACACGATCCACCCTTGGCGGGGGGCGTATTCCGCCTCGAATCCCGGGGCGGGTGAGAACAGCATCTGCCACTGGCGGCCGGGCAACTCCAGGGGGATGCGCAGCTGCATCGGCGGCGCGGGCGAAAGTCCCGCCCCGGGGGCACGGGTGCGCGACGCATGAAAATACAGCAGCCGCTCGTCGGTGGGGGCGGTCTCGTCCTGAAGTGAAATGTCGAGCCCGGCTGCCGGAATATCGTCCAGCGCCTGCTCCACGATTTCACCGATCCGGAACACCCCCAGCGCGAAACCCTTGAGGCGGCTGCGCCGCTCGTTTACGTCCCGGGGCACACCGCCACCTTCGTACACGGGGCGGAACACGATTACGCCGAAAAGCCGGCCCTTCTCTTGCACCAGATTGACACGGGCGGTCGCGATCATGCTGCCGCTGTCCCTCGCCTGCTCCATGGCCGCGAGCCGCGTGGGCTCGGAGCCCAGATCGAAGCCCAGCGCCGCCTCATTCCCCTTCAGCGGCTCCAGCAGCCACACGGGAAAGTAGGTTTCACGGGCCTGGGCCGCAACCAACCGGTCGGGCGGCTTGCGTTCGGTAAAGTGGAAATTGTGCAGCCCTGCGGCATGCGCCGACTTTTCATACTGCGGGCGTTCGCGGGCCGCGACCCTGGGAACCCATTCCAGCGCCTGAATGCCGCGGTGACTGGCTAGCGGGCCGGCGACAAAGGCGTGAAACGCCCCACGACTCACCTGCGGGGCCGCGGTGAACAGACCTCCGACGGAATCGACTACCTCCAGGCTGCGCTCGACCCGCCGCTGCAGTGCGGCAGCGTGGCTGGCGGCCGCCTCCTCGAATTTGGCCTGATAGACGGCCCGCTCCCGCTCCTGGGCAACCCAGGAAAACCAGCCGGAGAGTGCACTCCCGGCGAGGGCGACAAGCACGATCGGCAGGTACGCCCGACGGGTGAACCCCTGGCCTGCCGCGCGGCTTCTCACCGGTCAACCCTCGCGGGATTCTCCCGGCAGGGCCGCCGGGAGCGTGAAGGAGAAGCTGGCGCCCTCGCCCAGTTCAGATTCCACCCAGATGCGCCCGCCGTGCAGCTCCACAATCTTCTTGCACATCGCAAGCCCGAGGCCAGTGCTGGTCTCCTCGGGATCGGTCGTGAGCCGGGTGAAAAGATGGAAAATGCGCTCGTGGTGGCGCGGGGCGATGCCGATCCCGTTGTCTTTGACCGAGAAAACGTACTCCTGCTCCCGGCGGGTCGCGGTGATATGGATGCGAAGGGGCTGCTCGGCCTTGAACTTGAGGGCGTTGTCGAGCAATCGCCGGAAAAGCTCGGCGAGGAGTCTCCCCTGACTCAGGACCAAGGGCAGCGGGTCGTGGGTGATCACCGCGCCGGCGGCCGCCGTTTGTGACTGCGCGGCGGACAGCACCTGCAGCAGCACCACTTCGCTGTCGGTGGCCTGCAGACCGGCAGCATCGGAACCCACGCGGGAGTAAGCGAGCAGGTCGTCCAGCAACTGCTGCATTCGGTTCGCCCCCCCCACCGCGAAGCGGATGTAGTCCTGTCCGGCGGCATCGATCTGCGTGCCGTAGCGCTGTCCCAGCAGCTGGGTGTAACTGGCAATGAGCCGGAGAGGCTCCTGCAGCTGGTGGGTAGCAACGGTTGCGTACTGCTGCAGGTCCTCGTTGGTCCGGCGCAGGGTCCGCTCGCTGTGGCGGCGCTGGGCCTCATAGCGGAGCAGGCTGCGACCACTGACGACGATGCCGGTGATGCCAAGCACCCAGAGCACCGCATAGGAGAGTCCGTCGCGCCACAACAGGCGGCGCTCGGTGGTGAGCAGCGGGGCCAAGGGAACCGAGACGCTGACGCCGCCCCGGATGTCACCGACCTGATAGCCCTGGTGCCCATGACACTTGAGGCAGCCCTCCTTGGTGATCATCGGCTGCATCAGACGCAGATACCGCTCGCCCTGGATCTCCCCGACCTGCTCCACCTCCTGGACCCCCGCTTCGAACTGCTTGAGAGCCGAGCGCTCCCACGGGTCGGGGGCGTTTTCGGGGCGAAGCGGGTCAAGGCTGGTGATATGGCCGCGTACACCATACAGGTAGCCGAAATCCTCGTTGAGCTGTCGGACCATGTAGGCGGGATTCATCAGCGTCAGATGGCGGCCGGAAGGCGTTGTCAGGTCGCGCTCCGGGATATGCTCCAGGTAGGGGCTTGGGGGGGTGTGGCTGGTGCTGGGGACGTAGACCCCCCCATGGGTGGTCGCCCAGTTGCGGAACGCCTGGTCCTTGTTGAAGTTGGCCCGCGCCTCATTGGAGGCAAGGTAGAGGGTGTTCATGCGCAGCTGCCAGGCGTCCCAGCCGAACAGGGCCGCAACGACGCAGGTCCAGGCGGCGGCCAAGCCCCAAAGGTAGCGGTGCAGCTGTGGCCGGGGGCCATCGAATCCGGCTTGATCCGCAGGTTGGCTGGTGGTGTTCATGGGACCTCGACCCGCAGCGGTGTGGGGAATGGTATGGTCGCTCGCCAGTGCTGCGAAATGCAACTGGGAACCGCGCCGAACCGGGGAAAACATCAGCTTGGACCCGAGTTCCGACGAAAGGTTTTCGGAGTGAAGGTCGGGAACCACAGACCAGAGACCAGCGACCAGAGACCAGCGACCAACGACCAGAGACCAGCGACCAGCGACCAACGACCAACGACCAACGACCAACGACCAACGACCAACGACCAACGACCAACGACCAACGACCAACGACCAGCGACCAGCGACCAGCCCCTCGGCTATTCTTCACTGTGTGCATCAGGGGGGCTCATGTCATGGAAGTTCTGAGCAACGACCAGATCATGGTTCGGTTGCAAAGCGCCTTTCCGAGG
This sequence comes from Gammaproteobacteria bacterium, assembly GCA_041690535.1. GTDB lineage: Bacteria > Pseudomonadota > Gammaproteobacteria > Thiohalomonadales > Thiohalomonadaceae > JAWLHA01. The sequence continues at coordinate 39,387 of JAWLHA010000039.1, forward strand.
TGCCATGTGCACACACGGACGTTCGAGACCGAGTACGTGATCGCCTGCCCCAACGGCCGCGAGGCCCACGGCGATCTCAACGAGGTGCGTGCGCCGGCCAAGCTGGAGCGTGCAATCACCACCGCGCGGGATCTGCTGCTGTTGCATTGAACCAAGCCCCACCGGCAGAGGGGGACTGAGCCGGAAGGAGGCCCGGTTGCTGATGGTTCGGCAGGACGCGGAGGCTGGCAATGTACCCCCAGAGCCGTCGCTGGACGAATCCCTGTGCTCCAACCGGCCATGAGCGGGTAGAACGCATCGCCCGCGGGTGGACTCCGCCTCCATGAGACCCCGTGGAGCGATCTGATGATCGTCTATCGCGAGTCGGAGCGGACCGTCACGACCGGGCCGCTGCTGTCGGAGCTGCAGCAGGGCCTGCGGGCGCAGGCAATGCGGCGTATCCCGCTGCACGGCCCTGCGACGGACCTTCTCATCGAATTCGGGGAGCTGGAGGCGGCCCTCGCCGACAGGCTCCTCCCCACGCGGGATGGCTGGCCGCCCACCCTGCGGCTGGCGCGGCGCATCAGCGTGGGGATTGGCCACCTGTTCCGCTGTGCCTGGCGCGGCATCCCCTCGGACCAGGCGCCGGTCCGTCCCGAGGCATTGCTGGGGGCCTTGCGGACGCTGGTCCAGCTGCCCCTGCCCAGGACACTGACCTTGCGTGCCCCGGAGGGGTACACCCACTATGGCCTCTATCCGGAGACCTATCTGGAAGCTGCGCGCCGCTTCAGTGGCGAACACCCGGCAAGCCATGCGGTGGTGGTGGGGCTGCGCAGCATCGGTACCAGCCTCTCGGCGGTGGTGACGGCGGAACTGGAGGCCGCAGGCTGGTCCGTCAGCAGCCTCACCCTTCGACCTCGCGGAGCGGTCCACGATCGGCGCATCGACCTGACCCGGGAGCTGGCCTGCCGCCTTGCGGCCGACGCCGCCTGGTGGGTGGTGGTGGACGAGGGGCCGGGGATGAGCGGCTCCTCCTTCTGCGGGACCGCGGAAGGACTCGAGGCTTTGGGTGTTCCTTCGGCCCGGATCACGTTCTTCTGCTCCTGGGACCCCGACCCCGGGACCCTGACCTCCCCGCGCGCCAGAGCGCGCTGGACGACCCACCGTCGGCTGTGGGTCCCCTTTGAGGAGGTGTGGCCCCGTCTCGAGGATGCCCCGTTTCGGGATCTCTCCGGGGGGGCGTGGCGCCAGACCCTGGGCTATGGTCCCGCGGCGGTCCATCCTCACCATGAGCGGCGCAAGCTGCTCTGCGCCGAACCCCGGGCAAGGGGGGACCTCCGGCTGTTCCGCTTTGCCGGGCTGGGGCACTACGGTCGTGGCAAGTTGTCAAGGGCCCACCTACTCGCCGAGGCGGGATTCACTCCTCCGCTGGTCGGCTGGAACCATGGCTTCATCGTGGAGTCCTTCCTGCGGGGCCGGCCCCTGCGCGCCCTGTCTGCCCAACCCGGGTTTCTGGCGCAGGTATCGCGGTATCTCGCATGCATTTACAAGGAGTTCGCCGTTGGTGAGGCGATAGATCTGGAACAGAACCTGGCGATGATGCGGGAGAACGTCGCCGAGCTGCTGGGGGATGCGTGGGCGGCCCGTGTGGACCCTCCCGCGGAGCGTCATCGCAACCTCCTTTGCGACCAGATCGCCGTTGCGGTGGATGGGCGGATGCTGCCGCACGAGTGGATACGCACCCGTGGCGGCTGGTTCAAGACCGATGCACTGGACCACCACGACGACCACTTCTTCACCGGGCGGCAGGACATCGCCTGGGATCTGGCCGGGTGCGCCGTTGAACTCGGCCTGAGCGATGGCGCCCTGGCAACCCTGCTTCAGTCTTATGTTCGCCGCTCGGGGGATCGGGGGGTGGCAGCCCGGTTGCCGTTCTACAACGTGGCCTATCTCGCCTGCCGGGGCGCGTATGCGGTCTTCGCTGTACGGACCCTCGGCGATAGCCCGGAACGGGCGGGGTTCGCGGCCCTTGGAGAGAAGTATCGGGAGGGATTGAAGGCGGCGATCCTTCGGCTCCAGCGCACCGGGGAGAGGCGTGGGTGAATCGGGCGGTCAAGCTCTTCATCTTCGATGCGGACAACACCCTTCGCCGCACCACCGTGCTCGACCAGCCCTGTCCCTACCGCCCCGGGGAGTGGGAACTCATGCCCAACGTGCGCCAAGTCCTCGCATCCGTGCAGTGGGGTGCGGCGGGGGTGCGGCTCGGGATTGCCTCCAATCAGGATCGGGTCGCCTATGGCTTCCTCTCGCGTGGTATGGCCGAGCGGCTGCTGCGCGACATGGTGCATGCCGCAGTGGGGGCGATCTCGCCCGCGCCGCGGATCGAACTCTGCCCCCACGCCATCGAGATGGGGTGCCCGTGCCGAAAGCCGGCTCCGCTGATGCTCACGCGCATCGTGGATCACTTCGGTGTACCAAGCCGCGACACCCTCTTCGTGGGGGATGCAGAGACGGACCGGTTGGCGGCGCGGAGCGCCAATGTCCGCTTCGCCTGGGCCTGGGACTTCTTTCAGTGGTGAATCGCGATTAATCGGGTCAGGTCAGAGCAGGGTAAACGCATACTCACATCGCGGCCGTGCTGTGAACGATGTAAGTCCTTGAAAGCAGGTACGCTGTGAATACGACCGACATGGATGTTGGGACTGAAGATTATGCAGGAGCAATCATCTTCCATCCCTGTACGCTCGACGGCCGCGGCCGCTTCGGGCATCCTGCCCTCCCGCGGCATAAGTGCGTCCCTGCACAAATCCATGCGGCCGACGACCTGCTTTCAAGGACTTACATCGCTCTTGGGTAAGTATGCGTTTACCCTGCGGGTCAGAGGGCGGAGGCGGCCAGGGTCGCTCGATTGTGATCCAGCTCGCCCATCCCGGTCTGGAAGATCTCCCAGCCGCTGGCCAGCGAGCGATTTTCGCGCAGCACCGCGATCACCGCCCCGTCTCCATCCTCCAGAACCCCCAGCTTGGCGCCGTACGACTCCGCTTGCCTGGTGATGGCGGGGAACTCCGCCGTTTGGAGGCGGAGGGTGATGCCCACGTCCGTGTGCAGGACATACATGAGTGTCTCTCTCGTTCCTATATCGCCCTATAATGCCGCCTTGGCCGCTTTCGGCCAATTGGTCAGATGCCGATTTTGCTGTAGGAAAAATCCTACTAGAGCACCGAACAGATAAATCCGAGGTAGTTGGTGGTGAAGTCTTTGCCGAACGCCCAATATGTAGGGTGGATAAGCGCAGCGCATCCACCGTGCGGCGTCGAATTGGTGGATGCGCTGCGCTTATCCACCCTACCTCGGTGCCCTGCCCCCGCCACCTGCGGCGCAACTTGGCTGCGATTGGCGATCTTTCGGTTTACCTGTTCGGTGCTCTAGGGAAACGCTGATCAAATTCGCTTTTCGTCGCTCCCGCCCCCGATTAAGGCGTTCGAAGGCAGGCTTCGGCGGGAGCCCAGAAAAATCACGGCACTGGATGCCCACCCCGACTGAGGCTCTCGGGGGCAGGCTTTGCGGCATGACGAAGTCATCAGAGTTTCCAGGGATGGGCACCCGTGAGATGGGTTTTTGCGACCGGGAACGGCAAGGGCGGGTTTACTGCGGGGGTCAGGGTGAACGCATACTCACCCAAGAGCGACGTAAGTCCTTGAAAGCAGGTCGTCGGCCGCATGGACGCGGCCGTCGAGCGTACATGGATGTATTTACAGCGTACCTGCTTTCAAGGACTTACGTCGCTCACAGCACGGCCGTGACGTT
>JAWLHA010000040.1:0-42648 GCA_041690535.1 Gammaproteobacteria bacterium
ATGTAAGTCCTTGAAAGCTGGTCGTCGGCCGCATGGACGCGGCCGTCGAGCGTACAGGGATGTATTCACAGCGGACCTGCTTTCAAGGACTTACATCGCTCACAGCACGGCCGTGATGTGAGTGTGCGTTCACCCTGCGGAGTTGGCGCCGGCGGTAGCAACTCCCACTGGCTTGTTCTAGCTTTAAATGTTGTTTTGCCTCCGCAATTGCCCGCGAGTCAAGGGAGAGGTGAATGAAGGAGAACAAGACGGATGCGCTCAGCATTCCCCTGTGGGATGGGGGCGTTAGGCGTAGCGCCCTCACTCAGCGAATCGGTACCGCGCGAAGCACCGCTTTCGAACGGCGCCTGATCCACCGGATGTGGGAAGCTCTGGGTCAACCCCGAGTGGGCATCGAACTGTGGGACGGGTACACGGTGGCCGTGGGATCGCCCAATCTCCGGATCAACGACCGGGGGGCGCTGTGGCGACTGCTGGTCAATCCGGACCTGCACTTCGGTGACGACTACAGCGTCGGCCGCCTCGACGTGGATGGACCGCTGGAGACCTTCCTCAACGAGATCTATCGCACCTTGCCGGAGGATTTTCCCATCGGGGGGGTGCTCGGCGCCGGATTCATCAGCTGGCTGTACCGCGCCAGGGAGAACTCCCTGGCAGGCTCGCGCCACAACATCGCCCACCACTACGACATCGGAAACGACTTCTACAAGCTGTGGCTCTGTGATGAGCTGGTTTACACCTGTGCCTACTACGCCACCCCCCAGCTCACCCTGGCCGAGGCGCAGGTGGCCAAAATGGAGCACATTTGCCGCAAGCTGCGCCTGCGCCCCGGCGAGACGGTGGTGGAGGCGGGGTGCGGTTGGGGGGCGCTCTCCCGCCACATGGCCAAGCGCTACGGAGTGAAGGTGAAGGCCTTCAATATTTCCGAAGAGCAGGTGCGGGAGGCGCGCTCGCGAGCCAAGGCTGAAGGGTTGGATGGGCAGGTGGAGTTCGTTCTCGACGACTACCGCAACATCGGGGGCAGCTTTGATGCCTTTGTCTCCGTGGGGATGCTCGAGCACGTGGGGGTGAACCACTATCGCAACCTCGGTGCGGTCATCGACCGCGTGCTGGCTCGGAACGGCCGCGGTTTGGTGCACTCCATCGGCAAGAACTACGCCGGACCCATGAACCCCTGGATCGAAAAGAGGATCTTCCCCGGTGCGTACCCCCCCACTCTGCGGGAGATGATGGAGATCTTCGAGCCGCACCACTTCTCGGTGCTCGACGTCGAGAACCTGCGGCTCCACTATGCCCGTACCCTGGAGCACTGGCTCGAGGCGTTCGAGACCCGGACCGATCAGGTCCGCGCCATGTTCGACGAGCACTTCGTCCGGGCCTGGCGGCTTTACCTGGCAGGGTCCATCGCCAGCTTCGAAAGTGGCAGCCTGCAGCTGTTCCAGGTGCTCTTCACGCGCCAAGACAACAACGAGGTGCCCTGGACGAGGACGCACCTGTACCCTGGGGAGGAGTGACGGCTTATGGAAGTGTGTGATGTGCTGATCGTCGGCGGGGGGCCGGCGGGCTCCACCTGTGCGCGGGTGCTGCGCGAGGCGGGGTTGGATGTCCTGATCCTGGACAAGAGCCAATTTCCGCGGGACAAGGTGTGTGCCGGGTGGATCACTCCCGAGGTGGTCGAGACTTTGGAGCTGGACCTTGACGATTACGCCCGGGGCCGAACGTTTCAACCGATCCGTCGGTTTTTGACCGGCATGCTGGGCGGCCGCGCCGTCGTTACCGACTATGGGCGAGCGGTCAGCTACGGTATTCGTCGATTCGAGTTCGACCACTACCTGTTGCAATGTTCGGGGGCCCGGCTTCGCCTGGGCGAGCCTTTGCGCAGCATGGCCCGAGCGGGGGGCGACTGGTTGATCAATGGCGAGATCCGCACCCCGCTGGTCATCGGTGCCGGTGGGCACTTCTGCCCGGTTGCACGGACAGTCGGGGCAAAGGTCGCCGGTGAGAGGGTGGTCGCCGCCCAGGAAGTGGAGTTCGAACTGAGCGAGGCCGAGCGTGCCGCCTGCGGGGTGCAGGGCGAGACCCCCGAGCTCTTTTTCTGCCCCGATCTCCGGGGATACGGATGGTGTTTTCGCAAGGGGAATTTCCTCAACGTCGGCCTCGGGCGCGAGGACAGTCGGAGTCTTGCCCATCACCTGCAGGAATTCACCCGATCCCTGGCGCGCAGTGGCCGCATCCCCTCTTCACTGCCCGAAAAGTTCAACGGTCATGCCTACCTGCTCTATGGCCAGGTTCTGCCCAGGAGACTCCATGCCGATGGCACCCTGCTGATCGGCGATGCGGCGGGCCTCGCCTATCCGCAAAGCGGGGAGGGGATCCGCCCGGCCGTGGAATCGGCCATCATGGCCGCCACCGCGGTGCTGGATGCGGGGGGGGATTACCGGGAAGATGAGCTGGCGCCCTTTGAGGCTCAGGTGGTTGAGCGTTTCGGGCCCCGGCGGAACAGGCGGGACGACGGTTGGTTGCCTGCGGGGATCAAGCGGGCGATCGCAGCGAAGCTCCTTGCCAACCGCAGCTTCTCCCGAAAAGTGGTGCTGGACCGCTGGTTCCTCCATCGCGACCAGAAACCCCTCTCTCTCGCGGCCCTGTCGCCCTAGAGCACCGAACAGGTAAACCGAAAGATCGCCAACCGCAGCCAAGTTGCGCCGCAGGTGGCGGGGGCCGCGAACCGAGGTAGGGTGGATAAGCGCAGCGCATCCACCAATTCGACGCCGCACGGTGGATGCGCTGCGCTTATCCACCCTACATGTTGGGCGCGTCGGATTTATCTGTTCGGTGCTCTAGCTGTGGTCTCTCTATAGGTGGTTCACTCGGGGCATCGTTGGAGGGATTGGCGCGGGCATCCACCATCCACGCCCTTCCGGTGGATGCCCCCTCATCTGCCCGCTCCTGGAATCCTTCACGTTAAGCGCTTCAGCGGCTGAAGATCACCCCCACCCCGAAGCGCACCTGAGGACCCGAAGGCTGGGCAGCCGCGGGCACCGGCCAGAGGTGGAGTTGCTCGGTCCCCACCACTGGGTAGGTGTAAGCGGCCTCGCCGATCCGCCCTTCGGCGATCTCGGTCACTGCTCCCTTTATTGTGAGCAGGCGGCCGGCCTGGTAATCCGCAGTCTCCAGGTAACCTGGCGTGCGTACCAGGAACCGGCCCAGGGGTTGGCGGTCTGTCATGGGGCGTTGGTCATTGTCGAGGGGGTAGGCGAGCACCTCGATGCGCGTGTAATCCTCAAGATTCCTGCCGGCGATGATGACCCCCCCCCAGAGCACCGTTTGACCCTGCCGCTGGGAGAACCCGGAGACCGCTTCCCGGGGCGTGAGCCCGGTGGCCACATCGGTCGTCGCATAGTCGGGCCCTGGTGTGGCGCACGCGGCGAGCATCGCCGTAAAGGCCAGGGCAACAAAGACGCCAGTCACTCTCATGAGGGACTCCTCGGTCCTCTACCACCAGTAAGGCCGCCAGTAGGGGTGCGGGTAGCGCCACCAGGGATCGGGCCACCAGGGATCATAGTAGTAGGGGCGGTAGATGGGGTCGGGGCGGGGTTCCCACAAATAGTGGCTGCGGACGGCGATCACCGGGTAGCGGTATTCATATTCGCCGATGGTTCGCGTTTCGCTGCCGTCAACCGTCCCGATGAAGGTGATCTCGCGTCCACGCTCGAAGACGGCCGGATCCACAAAGCCGTCGAAGCGGGCCAGAAATCGCCCCTGGCTGGGGCCGCGCTCGACGGGCCGTCCATTGTCGCCCAACTCCCGTCCGACCACCTCCACCCAGCTCTCCTCCCGGCCATTGATGACCTGGGCGATGGTGCCCCCCCAACGCACCTGGGTACCGACGAACTGCTTGGTGTTGCTCCGTACCTCTTTCAGGGGCGGGTCGCCGGGGGGCGTCTCCCGAATGGCCGCGGGGGGTTGCGTGGCGCAGCCAATGAGCCAGAGGTGCAATAGAGTAAGCGGGAGCAGAGCCTTCCATAGCCGGTTCATCTTCACCTCCCGGAGGTGCCGAATCGCTCCTCTTTGCTTGCAGGCCACTGCAGCTCCCTCGATGCACAGGGCAGCGACCACGACCAGAACCGTACCGGGGGCGAGCACGGCATTCGCCCCGGAGTGGTCAGCCAAGCAGTGCCGAAGAGATGACCACCACGCTTGTCACTACGAGGGTAGCCCACATTTGCGCTAGGCGGTGGGTCGATGAACCAAAGAGGGTGTCTTGAGCGGGAGGAACGGAACGGGGGCGGGGGCCGCCAAGACGCGCCATCCACTCCCGGGGCGCACCTTGCCCACCCGTTGGTGTCTGAAAGGTGAGACGGGCAGGCAGGGCAAGGGCCTGTATTGCGTCAACGCCGTCTCTGTGAGAGACAGGGTGAACGTATACTTACATCGCACTTAAGTATGCGTTTACCCTGGAAACGGCAGCCGGATTCTCTGCCGCTGTTCCATCTTTGTGGTATTTTGGTCAGACAACCTGAAGGCTGGATCCCCACAGCGCTATGGACGAGAACGACGCACTTCGACAAAGGCTGGCAGAGCTTCGCCTGGAGCACCGGGACTTGGATGATGCGATTGCGCTCATGGCGCAGAGTCCTTATGCCGATCAGCTGCAGCTGCGGCGCATGAAGAAGCGGAAGCTGGCGATCAGGGATGCCATTTCCCGCATCGAAAGCAGGCTGATCCCCGATCTCAACGCCTGAGCAGGCGGGCTGAGCGCCCGCCCGGCTGAGGTTTACTTCGCCACCGGTCGGACCTTCCCTGCCGCCTTCCGGGCCCGCTCCCGAGCGTCGTTCACTCCCTCCCCATAGGCAAGCGCCACCCCCATGCGCCGGCGCATGAACGACTCCGGCTTGCCGAACAGCCGCAGGTCGGTCTGCGCCACCGCAAGGGCCTCCTCGACCCCCTCGAAGGCGATCCCCGTCGCCTCCATGCCCCCATAGATCACGGCGCTGGCGCCGGGATTGCGCAGGGCGGTGGAGACGGGGAGCCGAAGAATGGCCCGGGCGTGCAGTTCGAATTCGCTCTGCCACTGGGTGGCCATGGTCACCATGCCGGTATCATGGGGGCGCGGGCTCACCTCGCTGAACCACACCTGATCGCCCTTCACGAAAAGTTCCACCCCGAACAGCCCCCGGCCGCCCAGGCTGGTCGTCACGGCCCCGGCGATCTCATGGGCCCGCGCCAGGGCCTTGGGGCTCATCCCCTGAGGCTGCCAGCTCTCCACGTAGTCGCCCTTCTCCTGACGGTGGCCGATAGGCTCACAGAAGAAGGTCTCCACCTCGCCGCTCGCCCCGACTGCACGGACGGTCAACAGGGTGATTTCAAAGTCAAAATCGATCATCTCCTCGACGATGACCCGCCCCCGATCCACCCGGCCACCGCTCCTGGCGTACTCCCAGGCGGCCTCGACCTCTTCGGGGCTGTTGATGGTGGATTGGCCCTTTCCCGAGGAGGACATGACGGGCTTGACGATGCAGGGGTAGCCAATGGCCGTGTCGATGGCCTTGCGCAGCGCATTGAGGCTCTCGGCGAAGGCGTAGCGCGAGGTGGGCAGCTCCAGTTCTTCGGCGGCCAGGCGGCGGATCCCCTCGCGGTTCATGGTCAGCTGGGTGGCGCGTGCGGTGGGGATCACCTCGGCCAGCCCGTCCGCCTCGATGGCGGCCAGGGCGTCGGTGGCGATCGCCTCGATCTCGGGCACGATGAGATGGGGGCGCTCCCGCTCCACCACCGACCGAAGGGCGGCGGGGTCTGCCATATCGATCACGTGGGCGCGGTGAGCGACCTGATGGCCCGGTGCGTCCGGGTAGCGGTCGACCGCAATCACCTCGGCACCGAGTCGTTGCAGCGCGATGATCACCTCTTTGCCCAACTCGCCGCTGCCGAGCAGCATCACCCGGGTGGCGGTGGGGGAGAGCGGGGTTCCGATTTTCATGGTGTTCAGAGTCCTTGTGGTGTCCGGAGGGGATGATTTGGCGCATATCTTAGTGAGGTGAGGGGATGGGAGCCAGAGGCGGGGTGCGGGTGCCAAGGTGAACGCATACTCACCCAAGAGCGGCGTAAGTCCTTGAAAGCAGGTCGTCGGCCGCATGGATGGGTGCAAGGACGCGCTTATGCCGCGGGAGGGCAGGATGCCCGGAGCGGCCGCGGCCGTCGAGCGTACAGGGATGGAAGATGATTGCTCCTGCATAATCTTCACTCCCGACATCCATGTCGGTCGTATTCACAGCGGACCTGCTTTCAAGGACTTACGTCGCTCACAGCACGGCCACGACGTTAGGATGCGTTCACCCTGGCGCGGGTGCAAGAGAGAGGGTGCCGCGCCCGGGCTGTGCCCCCTGCGTGGAGGTCGGCAAAGGGGCGAGAGAGAGAGGGAAGCGGAGCAGGGTGGGGAGCCCCGGCGAAAAGCCGGGCATACCGTGAAACGGCCTGGAGGCTCTGCCAAGCCGTTCGTAGCCGCGATCAGGCCAACCTACAGTGCGGGCGGATGGGCATCCACGTAGGCGTGGCGCAGGTCGTCCCAGCAAAGTAGAGCACTTGCCTGGGAGCGGAGCGCATAGAGGCTCAGCAGGGCCAGGGTCTCGTCCGCGGTGGCAGTGAACGGACGCAGGTAGCCGTTGTTGACCGGGAGGGCGACACAGAACGGCTTGCGGGATTCCCCGCCAACGCAGCGTCGGCAAAACGCGGCCACCGCACCGTCGCTCTCCCCCGTGCGCATTCGACATTCCAGGCAGCTCACCGCAGGTCTCCCGTTGACTCCTCGTTGTCTATCCTAACTACAGGCGCCGCTCCCGAGTGACGGCCTTGCACGGTATTTCTTGTAGGAGTTTTCTTACACAGGAGTCAGGAAGATGGTCCCCAGATGGATGCTGTTGTGGGTTGCATTGATGGTGCCCTGGTCGGCCCGGGGCGACGCTGTGCTTTTCATCCAGGGATACGGAGGACACCCCGACCATTGGCGGGCCTCCGGGATCATCCCTGCTCTGGCGACGGTCGGCTGGGGCGATGCGGGAACGCTGGCGCTTGCCCCTGCGGGCGTGGTGCGGCACGGGTCGGGGGGCGCGTTCAGGAATGCCGCCTACACCGTGTCATTGCCCACCGAAGCACCCTTGATGGTGCAGCTCGGATGGCTGGAACGCTACCTCGACACGGTTCGCCAGAACCACTCCGGAGAGCGGATCACGCTGGTCGGTCACTCGGCCGGGGGCGTGCTGGGGCGGCTCTACATGGTCACTCACCCGGAAAGCGGTGTTGGGGCGCTCATCACAATCGCCAGTCCCCATTTGGGGACCGAGGTGGCCGAAATGGGCATCCTCGCGGCAGAGAGCCCGCTGGGCTGGATTGCGCCGATGCTGGGGCTCGGTACGCTCAACCGCTCCCTGGGGCTCTATTACGACCTGGCCCCGGAACGGCCCGGCAGCGTGCTGTTCTGGCTCAACCGCCAGCCGCATCCCTCCGCCACTTACGTCTCGATTGTCCGCGGTGCCGAACCCTTCGGCGATGCGGTGGTCCCATCCTGGAGTCAGGATGCCAATCTGATCCCCGCGCTGCGCGGCAGTGTCGAGACGGTCGTCACTCCCGGCGATCACCGCCTGTCGCCTGCCGACGGCGCGGTGGTCCTGGGGGTGCTGCGGCGGCTTGAACACCCGTGAGCACGGACCGGCATCCGGGCTCTGCAGCAGCTGCAGGACCCACGCGACGAAACGACGATTTCCGCTGTGCGTTCCTGCCCTGCCTGCAGTGGTTGGTTACCTGTTCTATGGTTAGAGGCTATACATGCATACTGGTACCGTGAAGTGGTTCAATGAAAGCAAGGGTTTCGGTTTCATCGCACCTGCAAGCGGGGGCGCCGACGTTTTCGTCCATTACTCCGCCATCACCGGGGGTGGCTTTCGCACCCTCGCTGAAGGGCAGACCGTGAGCTTCGAGATTTGCGAAGGTCCCAAGGGCCTGCAGGCGGCACAGGTCGCCGTGGTCAACTGAGCTCCCCTGCACTGCAGGGTTAACGTCACCGCCGTGCTGTGAACGACGTAAGTCCTTGAAAGCAGGTCCGCTGTGAATACATCCATGTACGCTCGACGGCCGCGTCCATGCGGCCGTCGACCTGCTTTCAAGGACTTACGTCGCTCTTGGGTGAGTATGCGTTTACCCTGCCCTGCACTGGAACCCCGCCTCGGCGGGGTTCCAGTCATACAAGTAGGACAAAATCCTACATCAACTCGAGCGCCCCATTGACAGCGCCCGTCCGCCCCTCCCGCTAGTCTCCCTCGAAAAGGGGGGGACACCATGACCACACGCGACGCGTCCGCACTGGCCGAAATGGCCGGTATGATTCTATCCGCTGCCACCCGCAACGGGCGTCTGACACTGGCGCTACAGGCGTGCCGCCCCAACTGGGAGGCCGAACTGTTGCGCCGCGCCGCCGCGGCCCTCGCCGATGGAATCAGGGATCGGGACGCCTTCCGCTCCACGCTGGAGTGGCTCGAACATGTGGAACTCCATCTCTCCTCCTTCGCCAGCGCGGCGGGGATCGTCCCATCGGTTTCCGCGGCCGATGCCATGGCGGTCAAGCGATGGGAAAACCGCTGGCGAAGGTACCGTAGCGTTAGCGACCGGGCCGGTGAGCCGCTGGCCGGTCAGCGTGTAGCGTCTCCCCGGAGGGTTGCGTGAGATTGGGCCCGCGCCGCGCCGAACTACCTCAGAGCAGTCCTCGTTCCCTGCCTCGCGACTGAGCCGCACCCCGGGGGCCAGCGGCGGACCGCCGCGATCGCAGGCAGCAGGGTTGCCCTGAAGCGGGAAATCGCGCTTGTGGCGTGCGTGTTCCGGGGACCGCCGAGCCTCCGGGCGGGGCTTGAAACGGGGTTGATCCTTCGGCCTTTTCAGCATAGGATGCATCCTTTAGACTCTTTCTAAATTCCCTTCGGGTCAACTGGAAACACAAGGAGATAACAATGGGCGTACTCGTTGGCCGCCAGGCTCCCGATTTCACCGCACCTGCAGTCCTCGGCGACGGCACCATCGCCGGCGAATTCCACCTGTCCACGGCCATCAAGGGCAAGTACGCAGTGGTGTTCTTTTATCCGCTGGACTTCACCTTTGTCTGCCCTTCCGAGCTGATCGCCTTCGATCACCGCCTGGAAGAGTTCAAGAAGCGCAACGTGGAAGTGATTGGTGTCTCCATCGATTCACACTACACCCACAACGCCTGGCGCAACACGCCGGTGGACAAGGGCGGCATCGGCCCGGTGGGCTACACGCTGGTGGCCGATATGACCCACGCCATCTGCAAGGCCTATGACGTGGAAAGCGAGGGCGGTGTGGCCTTCCGCGGTTCCTTCCTCATCGACACCCATGGGGTGGTGCGTCATCAGGTGGTGAACGATCTGCCCCTCGGCCGCAACATCGACGAGATGATTCGCATGGTTGATGCCCTGCAGTTCACTGAAGAGCACGGGGAAGTGTGCCCGGCCGGCTGGAAGCAGGGTGCCAAGGGCATGAAGGCCAGCCCGAAGGGCGTGGCCGACTACCTGGCCGAGAACGCCGAAGAGCTCTAAGGCGCGCTCTGTGACAGGGCCGGCCTCCGTGCCGGCCCTTTCCATTTGCAGTTCGGATAAACACCGCGGCTGCGTGGCGGCCTCAGCCGTCCTCGGGCCACTCCACATCCCCTGATTTCCGGCCCGCCTTCTCCACCCCCTCGAGTGTCCCCTCTTCCAGTGAACCGGTGGCCAGCATCGGTGCGGCATCCAGCCCCTGGGCATGCATCATTTCGGCCACCCGCTGCAGTGACGACAGGATCTGGGTCTGCTCCCACTCCCTGAGGTCTCGAAACGCCCTGATGAAACTCTCCTGAAGGGGGGTTGGGGCGCCGAGAAGCACCTCGCTGCCCTGTGCCGAGAGGGTGACCAGGACCTTGCGCTTGTCCTCCGGACTGCGTTTGCGCTGCACCAGGCCCCGCCTTTCGAGCCGGTCGAGGATGGAGGTGACCGTCCCTTGGCTTAGGCTGACCGCCTGCGCCAGCGCCCCCGCCGAAACAGAGCCGCCCCGCATGATGGCCTGCATGACCAGCAGTTGGGGCCCGGTGAGCCCCGAGGTTTGCATCAGCCGTTTCGATTGCAGATCGATGGCGCGAATGATGCGGCGCAACGCCACAAGCACTTCTTCATGTCTTTCCATGACGCGATTATACCCTTTGAGTCTTGGTTGAGAATTGTTTCAACACAAAGCAAAAATATCGAGACCAGAACGGGAGTTCCTTCGCAAAGTTACCTAGTGGTGCTGATCCTGTGGTCGTCATGTGATATGGTAGGTCGTCCATGTTTGAGTTAATTGCTTTGCGCTCAAAGCAAAAAGGCAATCGAAGCACCCCAAGGGGGAACCTGACGATGGACATTGACACTGGAGGGGGCGTGCGGCTGAGGGTGCCGACCCTCGCGGACGGCAAGGCCGTTCACGCGCTGATTCGCAGCTGCCCGCCGCTGGATTTGAACTCTTCCTACAACTATTTCCTGCTTTGCAGCCACTTCGCTGAGACCTGCGTGGTTGGCGAGAGAGAGGGTGAAATCGCCTGTTTCCTCTCGGCCTATCGGCTTCCTTCCCGCCCCGACTGTCTGTTTGTGTGGCAGGTGGCCGTCAGTGACGCCCTGCGGGGCCACGGCATGGCCGGGAAAATGCTCGAAGAGCTGTTGTCCCGCGAGAGCTGCGAGGGCGTGCGGCTTATCGAGACCACCGTCTCGCCTTCCAACAGGGCATCCCGGCGCGTGTTCGAGCGGTTCGCCGAGCAACGCAACGCCGCCTGGCATGAGGAAATCTTCATCGGCCGGGAGATGTTCGGTGCCGAACAGCACGAAGAAGAGGTGCTGTTCCGTATCGGCCCCCCGCTGAATCCGAAACACCAATCGAGGACCAAACGACATGCGTATCTTCGAACAGCTTGAGTCCGAAGTCCGGGGCTATGTGCGTTCCTTCCCGGCCATCTTCGACACGGCCAAGGGATCGTTTCTCTACGATGAGAGCGGCAACGAATACATCGACTTTTTCGCCGGTGCCGGGACGCTGAACTATGGCCACAACAACCCGAGCATCTCCCAGGCCATGATCGAGTACCTGCAGCGGGACGGGATCGTTCACGGCCTGGACAAGGCCACCGTGGCGAAAAAGCGTTTCCTGCAGAAGTTCCGTGACACCATCCTCGCGCCACGCAATCTCGACTACAAGGTGCAGTTCACCGGGCCGACCGGCACCAACGCGGTGGAGACCGCGCTGAAGCTGTCGCGCATGGTGAAGCGCCGCTCCAATGTCATCGCCTTCACCAACGGTTACCACGGTCTGACCCTGGGCTCCTTGGCGATCACCGGCAACAACTTCTATCGCGATGAGTTCTTCGGCATGCGACTCAATGCGGTGCACATGCCTTTCGATGGCTACTTCGGTCCGGAATTGAACACCATCGAGTATCTGCGCAAGTTCCTCTCCGACCCCAGCTCCGGGGTGGATCTACCGGCCGCCATCATCGTGGAGACGGTGCAGGGGGAGGGGGGCGTCAACGTCGCCTCCATCGAATGGCTGCAGCAGCTGGAGCAGCTGTGCCGCGAATTCGACATCCTGCTGGTCATTGACGACATCCAGGTGGGTAACGGTCGAACCGGCAGCTTCTTCAGTTTCGAGCGCGCCGGCATCAAGCCGGACATGGTGACCATCTCCAAGTCCGTGGGGGGCGGCATGCCGCTGGCCATGCTGTTGATGCGTCCCGAACTCGACCAGTGGAAGCCGGGCGAGCACACGGGGACCTTCCGCGGCAACAACCTGGCCTTTGTCGCCGCCAGCGAAGCGCTCTCCTATTGGGACAATGACGACCTCTCCGAGGCCGTGGCCTACAAGGGCGGGATCATGGCTTCGGAACTGTCCCGTATCGCCGAAAAGTACCCCCAACTGGAGGCGCGGGCCCGGGGGGTGGGCATGATCTGGGGGCTCGACATACCCCGCACCGGTTTTGCCGGGGAGGTCTCCAAGGAGTGTTTCAAGCGCGGCCTGGTGATTGAGCTGGCCGGCGCTGAGGACAATGTCGTCAAGTTCCTGCCGGCACTCACCATCGAGGAGGAGACGCTGCGTCAGGGACTCGGGGTGATCGACGAGGTCATCGGTGATCTGCTGGCCCGCAAAGAAGAGATGCGCAGGGGGGACACGTATGATCGTGCGAACGCTGGCTGAGATCGTCGGCACGGAGCGCGACGTCAAGGCGGAGAACGGTCATTGGCTAAGCCGTCGTTTTCTGCTCAAGTCCGACGGCTTGGGCTTTTCGTTCCACGAGACTACGATCTTCGCCGGCACCGAAACCCACATCTGGTACCAGAACCACCTGGAGGCGGTTTACTGCGTGGGGGGGGAGGGGGAGATCGAGGATCTGAAGACCGGCCAGGTGCATCCCATCAAGGACGGCACCATGTACGCCCTGAACGAACATGATGAACACTACCTGCGGGCGACCAAGGACATGCGCCTCATCTGCGTCTTCAATCCCCCCATTACCGGGCGGGAGGTGCACGATAAAGACGGCGTCTACCCGCTGGTGGAGTAAGCTTCGCCAGCCAGAGCACGGAAGGACAAAGGGAACTGGTTGCCGATCCGGACCAAACGGCCCTGTCCTGGCGGATGGCGACAGCCCCCCGCATGGAGTAGCATGAGCGCACCCACCATTGGTGGAGGGTTAAGCTGGGCCTACACCAGAGCGCCGAAAGACAGACCCGATGCTCCAAAAGGGTGGATTGCGCAGCGCATCCACCGGGTCGTGGCCGTGAATGGTGGATGCGCTGCGCTTAGCCACCCTACGCCGGTTCGCTGCCCCGCCATTTGCGGGGCAATCTGGCTGCGATTGGCGATTGTTCCGTTTACCTGCTCGATGCCCTAGGCTGGCTGCCTTCACTCGCCAATGCTTGCGCTGTTTGCTTCGATTTCGTCTCTGCTACTCGGGATCAGCATCCTGTTGGTGGGGATCGGCCTGCTCGGCACGCTCCTGGGGATCCGTGCGGAGTTAGAGCACTTTTCTGATGCGCTGACCGGCGTGATCATGTCGTCCTACTTCGTTGGGTTTGCCGCCGGTACCTTTCTCTGTCCCAAGCTCATCCATCGGGTGGGTCACATTCGCGCCTATGCGGCAATGGGGGCGGTCGCCTCCAGTGCGGCGCTGTTGCACGTGTTGTTCCTCCATCCCGTGGCGTGGATGGTGTTGCGCGCCGTCACCGGGTTCGCCCTGGTGGCGCTCTATATGGTGATTGAGAGCTGGCTCAATGTCCTTGCCCCCAACGAGCACCGGGGACGGCTGTTTGCTCTCTACACTGCCCTTACCCTGTTCGCCATGGCCCTGGGGCAATATCTCATCCTGGCCGGGGATACCGGCAGCTTCGAACTCTTCGTGGTCGTGGCCATGTTGCTCAGCCTTGCCCTGCTACCTGTCGTACTCACCCCCGTGCTTCAGCCCACGCCGGTGGAGGCGCCGAGTCTCGGCCTGCGTAAACTCTACGACGACTCCCCCCTCGGTACGGCCGGCGCGCTGTTGTCGGGGGTGATCAACGGGGCGTTCTGGGGGATGGGGCCGGTGTTTGCGCACCAGATCGGACTGACCGATGCGGGCATCGCCGCGTTCATGAGTGCGGTGATTTTGGGCGGCGCGCTGTTGCAGTGGCCCATCGGCCACCTGTCGGATCTCCGCGACCGGCGCTCGGTCATTGTCGGTGCGGCCTTTGCGGCGGCGGCCCTGGCCCTCGCCATGGCCACGGTACTGGAGGGGCCCGGGTACCTGCTGTTCGGTTTCGCCTTCCTCTACGGTGGGTTCGCTTTCACCCTGTATTCCCTCTCCGTCGCCCACGTCAACGACCTCCTGGAGCCCGGACAGGTGTTGAATGCGACACAGGGGTTGCTGTTGATGTACGGGATCGGTGCGGGGGTGGGACCCGCAGCGGCCGGACTGCTGATGGAGCGCGCAGGGCCTGCCAGCCTCCTTGTGCTGGCCGCTGTGCTGCTGGTAGCGCTGGGCAGTTTCGGCCTCCATCGCATGCGCCGCCGCGGCCCTATCCCCCAAGAGGAGCAGGGGCCGTTCGTTCCCATGGTGCGGACTTCGCAGGTCGCTTTGGAGATGGATCCGCGGACCGACGCCAGTGGTGAGTCGGAGGCCTGACGGTCACCGTCGCAGTGGTGGGGGGTCAGGGGCCAAAGTGGTCCAGCAGTCGCTTTAGGAATCCCCCTTGCTCAGGCTGGCCGGTCGCAGCCGGGGGATTGGCGTCGAGAATGTCGGCAATGGCCCGGACCTGTCTGCTCGCCTCGCTAAGGGGATAGGCCAGCAGATAGGGCAGTCGGTGGCGCACGGCATCGCCAACCGAATTGTCGTACAGGATATAGCCGTCGCGGGCCAGATGGCTGCCGATGAATTCCTCGGCCATGGAGCCCATGCGCCAGAGGGTATGCTGCGCCTCCCGGTGGTTGCGGGCCATGTTGACGATCAGGTGCAGATGGCTCCAGGGCGCCGTGCGGTGGAGCAGCTTGATGGTTGCGTAGGCATCCAGCATGGCTGTGGGCTCCGGGGTGGTGATCATCAGCACCTCATCGACCGTGCGTGCAAAATCGATGGTGTTCTCCGAAATTCCCGCACCGGTGTCGATGACGAGGTAGTCCGCCTCGCGGGTCAGCTCCTCCATGGCGCGGATGAGATAGCGCCGCCCGCGAAAGGTCAGATTCGCAAGGCGTTCATCACCGGATGAGCCCGGAATGACCTTCACCCGCGACGGCCCCTCGACGACGATCTCCCGAATGGTCTTCTTGCCCCGAAGTACATCACTGAGATCCCCGTGGACGCTCAGATTGAGCAGCACATCCACATTCGCGAGGCCGAGGTCCATGTCCCACAGGTAGACTCGCCGCCCCTTCTGCGAGAGCGCCAGGGCCAGATTGACGGCGACGTTGCTCTTGCCGACGCCGCCTTTGCCTGACAAGACGGCCATGACTCTGGCCTTGGGCTGCGGGACCTGGCTTCGATTGACGGGCGTTGGGCAGAGGGGCATTGGGTCTGTTCCGGTGGCACATCTGTTTTCTCTCCCAAGAAACTACCCCGCTGCGGCACACCACGCAATAGGGCGCGGGTTCGGGTACACGCATCCTGGCCGGGGAGCGGATGTAAGTCTTTGAAAGCAGGCCGTCGAGCGTACACTGATGGAAGGTAATCGCCTCTTCGTAATCTTCACTCCCGAACATCTGTCGGTCGTGTTCGCTGCGCATCTGCTTTCAAGGAGTTGCATCGCTCAGAGCACGGCCGTGAGGTGAGTATGCGTTCGCCCCGGGAGCGGGTTGCACGGGTTGGGTGTTCCTTGCGGGGATCGCGGTGGCAGCGCAGTGCAGGGGCCCGCTGCCGGGTGGGAGTCGCTCGTCAGGGGAGGTCGGCAACGGAGGGCAGGGGGCCGTTTGGGGCCCCCTCGCGGGGGGGTACCTGCTACCAGAACTTGCGCAGCCAGTTCTTCTTGACCCCGTGTTTGGTGAAGTGATTGGAGTAGCGCTTGTCGACCTTGTTGATGTGGTCGAAAAGCCACTCCTTGAGGAACATGAGGAGCTCCATGCCGACCTGATCGTCGCCAGCTTCAAACTTGTGCTGGAAATCGGTGACCTTGGCAACAATGTTGTCGTGGATCTGCTTGTGCCCCTCGTATTCCGCATAGTGAAAGATCCGCATCAGGGTCTCTTCCACGGCGAAGTGCACCTTGGTGTAGTCGACGAGTTCCCGGATGATTGCAGACAATTGCTCGCGTTTTTTCTTGGTGGCGACTGCGTCGTACAACTCATTGATGATCTGAATCAGCCGCTTGTGCTGCTCGTCGATCTCCTGGATCTCGACGCTGTATTCGTCACTCCACGTAATCATCGGCATTGATTTACCCTCCTTGTTCTATCTACCTGGTGGATGAACATTCTTTAATTATTATCAATCGAATGATTGTCCACTTGTTTTGTATAGGCATATATGACAAAGGTCAATGATCGGATGGTCCGAGCGTTATGCAGATCGCGCATTTTTCGACAGTGGAGAGGCATGATTTAACTCCTCATGGGGTTTGGGGTAACGAGTTCAAGAAGTCTAAGCAAGAGCTGTTCCAACAATATGACAAAGGTGGGTCGCTCTCTTTCGGTGTGAAGCCGGGGGCGTGGCTTGCCCACTTCGCCTGCCGGGCCTTGGTCCGGTGCCGTGCAAGTCGAGGGGGCTGAGCATGGAGGTGCTGTTCGTGAGGCATGGCAGGGCCGGCAACCCACAGGTATTCGCCCGCACCGGCAAACCCGACGATGTCAGGCCCCTCACCGAGGAGGGACGCCGCCGCATCCAGAAAGCAGGCCGCGGCCTGATTCGACTGATCCCCGAGGTGAGCATGATCGCCTCCAGTCCCCTCCTGCGGGCCCTGCAGACGGCCACCTGTCTTGGGGAGGTGTTCGGGAGGGAGCCGCTGGCGCTGCCGCAGTTGCGCCCCGGGGCTGAGCCGACCGCCATCTTCCGCTGGCTGGCAGATGTCTCCGGGAGCGTGGCCCTGGTCGGACACGCACCTTTCCTGGGGCGGGCGATCAGCGTGGCACTGGCGGGCGAAGGGTACAGCTTCGTGCCCCTGAAGAGGGGGGCGGCCTGTCTGCTGCGCTTTTCCGGAGCAGTTCGGCCGGGGCAGGCCGAACTACAGTGGCTGCTGACAGCCAGGCAGTTGGGCTATATCGCCGAGGCATCCTGAGCCCCCGGGCTACCCGGCGCCCCGAAGTTGATTGGCCGATCACACCCCTTTACCATGGCGCGAGCCAGCTTAGGGGAGAACAATGGAAGAGATCACGGATCACCCGTCGTCCCACATCGCCGCCGTAGACCTCGGTTCCAATAGCTTCCACATGATCGTGGCCCAGCCCCTGGGGGCCGACGTTCGTATCCTCGATCGCATTCGAGAGCCGATCCGGCTTGCCGCCGGACTGGATGGCGAGAACGCTCTCGCCGAAGAGGCTCGCCGGCGTGCGCTGGCTTGTCTGGCGCGGTTCGGACAGCGCCTCCGGGGGTTGCCGCCGGGCAGCGTCCGGGCGGTGGGGACCAATACCCTGCGCAAGGCGCGCAGTACCCACTCCTTCCTTGAGGAGGCCTCCGAGGCCCTTGGCCACCCCATCGAGGTGATCGCCGGGCGGGAGGAGGCGCGCCTGATCTATCTGGGGGTCTCCCATAGCCTGCCCGTCTTGCACGAGCCGCGCCTGGTCGTGGACATCGGGGGCGGAAGTACCGAGATCATCATCGGTCGGCACTTCGAGTCCATGCACATGGAGAGCCTGTACATGGGCTGCGTCAGCGCGAGTCAAGCCCATTTTCCCAGGGGGGGGATCACTGCCGCGGCCATGGAGCAGGCGATCATCGCCGCGCGGCTGGAGCTGCAGCCGGTGGAACACGCCTTCCGGCGGCTTGGGTGGGCGGAGGCTATAGGGGCGTCTGGGACCATTCGGGCGGTGGGCGAGGTGGTGCGTGCCATGGGATGGTGCAGCGACGGCATCACCCTGGATTCGCTGCACCAGCTTGTGGCAGCCCTCATCGCCGCCGGGCGGGTGGAGCGCCTTGCCCTGGCGGGGCTAAAGGAGGAGAGGGCGCCGGTGTTTGCCGGCGGCGTGGCGGTGCTCCTCGCCGTCTTCGAGGCCCTCGGGATCGAACGGATGCACGTCTCCGACTGGGCGCTTCGGGAGGGGCTGCTGTTCGATCTCATCGGTCGCATTCGCCACGAGGACGTGCGCGAGCGCACCATTGCCGCCCTGTGCGAGCGCTATCACGTGGATCGCGAACAGGCCCAGCGAGTCGAGGGGACGGCCCGGCGGCTGTTGGCCAAGGTCGCGGCCGGCTGGGCGTTGGGGGAGGAGGAGGCGGAAAACCTGCTCGGCTGGTCGGCTCGGCTGCATGAGATTGGGTTGGCCATTGCCCACAATCAATACCACAAGCACGGGGCCTATCTGCTGGAGAACTCCGACTTGCCCGGTTTTTCCCGTGGGGAACAGAAACTGCTTTCAATCCTGGTACGCAGTCACCGGCGCAAGTTTCCCACGGCCGATTTCAAGGAGTTGCGCCGCGAACAGATGCAGCGAATCCTGCGCCTCGCGGTGGTCCTGCGCCTTGCGGTGTTGATGCACCGCAGCCGCAGCGACGCCGTGATCCCGACCATAGGCGTTGTCGCCGACGGCAAGTCCCTCTCCCTCCGTTTTCCGGAGGGTTGGCTCGACGCCCACCCGCTCACCGTGGCCGATCTCGAGCGGGAGGCGGGTTTCCTGAAGGCGGGGAAGTTGAAGCTGAACTTCAGCTGATTGGGAGCCCACCACGGCGACGGGCCCTGCAGGGAGAGATATCAGTGCGTCAGTCACCAGGTACGAGGGGGTTGAGTCGCCCCTCGCCTGCGGGCTACGCCTCGCCGGTCAGCTCCGCCAGCAGGGTGGCCTGGGCGCTGCGTGCCGGCTCCCCTGGAGCGGGCTCGAGCCGCCTGTAGGTGCCGTCGCTCTGCAGCTCCCACGCCTGGACGTTGTCGGCCAGGTAGTAATTCAGCTCGGTCAGCACCCGCTCCCTCAGGCTCTTCTCTTCGATGGGGAAGCAGGTCTCCACCCGGTGATGGAGATTGCGATCCATCCAGTCGGCGCTGGAGCCGAATACCTCCTCCTTGCCGTCGTTGTGGAAGTAGAACACCCGGGTGTGCTCCAGGAAGCGTCCCACGATGGAGCGCACCCGGATGTTGTCCGAGACGCCCGGGACCCCGGGGCGCAGGCAGCAGACCCCCCGCACGATGAGGTCAATCTTCACCCCGGCCTGGGAGGCGCGGTAGAGGGCCCGGATCACCTGCTTCTCCACCACTGCGTTCATCTTGGCGATGATGCGCCCTGGCCGCCCCTGCTCGGCCAGTTCGGTCTCCCGCTCGATACGCTCCAGAATGCCGGAGTGGAGGGTGAAGGGTGATTGAAGCAGCTTGTTGAGCTTGCTGCTGCGCCCCAGGCTGGTGAGCTGGAGGAAGATGTGGTGCACATCCTCGCCGATCTCCTCCCGGCAGGTGAGCAGCCCGTAGTCGGTGTAGAGGCGGGCGGTGCGGGCGTGGTAGTTGCCGGTGCCCAGATGCACATAGTGGCGCAGTTTTCCGCCTTCGCGGCGGATCACCAACAGCATTTTGGCGTGGGTCTTGTACCCCACGACCCCATAGACCACGTGGGCGCCGGCCTCCTGGAGCCGGTTGGCCAGGGCGATATTCGCCTCCTCGTCAAACCGCGCCCGCAATTCGACCACCACGGTCACCTCCTTGCCGGCGCGGGCGGCGTCGACCAGGGCATCCACCACGGCGGAGTCCGGTCCGGTGCGGTAGAGGGTCTGCTTGATGGCCAGCACCTGTGGATCGGCGGCGGCCTGGCGCAAGAAGTCGATCACAGGTACGAAGGATTCGAAGGGGTGGTGCAGCAGCAGGTCGCCTTTGGCGATGGCCTGGAAGATGTTTCCCGCCCGGGCCAGCCGCGGCGGCAGGCTGGGCGTGAAGGAGGGGAACTTGAGGTCGGGGCGGTCGACGAGGTCGGGGAGGGCCATGAGGCGGTTGAGATTCACCGGCCCGTTGTCCATGAAGAGGTCGTCGGACTTGAGTTCGAATTGCGCCAGCAGGAAGTCTGCGACCTCGGCGGGGCAGTTGTCGGCCACCTCCAGGCGGACCTCGTCACCGTAACGGCGCGAAGACAACTCCCCCTCGACGGCCCGCAGCAGATCTTCCACCTCCTCCTCGTCCACGAACAGGTCCGAGTTGCGGGTCACCCGGAATTGATAGCACCCCTTGACCTTCATCCCGGGGAAGAGGTCATCCACATGGGCGTGGATGATGGAGGAGAGAAACACAAAGTCGTGGGGACCGCTGTCGCACTCCCGGGGCAGCCGGATGAGCCGCGGCAGGGCCCGGGGCGCCTGCACAATGGCCATGCCGCTGTTGCGGCCGAAGGCGTCCTTTCCCTTGAGCGAGACGATGAAGTTGAGGCTCTTGTTCAGAATGCGCGGAAAAGGGTGCGCCGGATCGAGCCCCAGCGGACTGAGCACCGGGGCCAACTCATCCTCGAAGTAGTCGCGTACCCAATCGGCTTGCTTGCTGTTCCAGTCGCCCCGTTTGACGAAACGGATCTGCTCCTGCTCCAGGGCCGGGAGGAGCACCTCATTGAGCACCCGGTATTGCTCGGCCACCAGGGCGTGGGCCTGGCCGCTGATCTGTCTGAGCGCCTCGGCCGGTGACATGTTGTCAGGTCCGGCCTGCACCGATTCGGAGGCGGCCTTCTGCATCAGGCCCGCCACGCGGATCTCGAAGAACTCGTCAAGGTTCGAGCCGGAGATGCAGAGGAACTTCAAACGCTCCAGAAGCGGAATGGAAGGGTCCTTGGCCTGTTGCAGGACACGGGAATTGAACTCGAGCAGGCTCAGCTCGCGATTGATGTAAAGCTCGGGTTGTCTCAGGTCAATGGTATCCATGGATTTCGCACCCGACGGGCAGAGAAAAGCCGGCAATCCTAATCGGCCAATGTGACATTTTCGGGTCACACACACCTTGATGCTACGGTAGCCCCGTACGCCTGACAACACCCGTTGGTCACAGGGTAAACGCATACTTACCCAAGAGCGATGTAAGTCCTTGAAAGCAGGTCGTCGGCCGCATGGACGCGGCCGTCGAGCGTACATGGACGTATTGACAGCGTACCTGCTTTCAAGGACTTACATCGCTCACAGCACGGCCGTGACGTAAGTATGCGTTTACCCTGCCGTTGGTCAATGCCGCATCGAATCGGTTGCCGGGGGGCTGTATATGTGGCGAGGGATGCGCAATCAATCGTTGACAATGCCGATGGTGTTCTTTTGAATTGGACGGCGTGGGCAACCACACGGACCTTCACCTTAGATACTCCCGAGGAGCATCCCATGAGAATCCGCCTTCCACTCTTCGCCGTTCTCCCCCTCGTTCTGGCGGGCCTGGTCGCGTGCAGCAGCAAGACCGTGGTCGAAAGCGACCTGGGCGTGCGTGGCGCGCCGGATTGGGTCAACGAAGGATCCCAGGCCCTCAACGACCGCGACGGGCGCCTGTTCCATGGTGTGGGCCAGGCCGAGGCCATGGGCAATACCTCGCTACAGCTCTCCACCGCCGACAACCGGGCCCGGGCGGAGGTCGCCCGCGTATTGACCTCCTATCTCGATGTGGTCGGCAGCGATTACATGGCGGCTACCGGCAGCGGCGGTGACGCTGCGGCGCAGCAGGCGGTCTCACAATCCATTCGCAACCTGACCAACATCAACCTCAGCGGGGCCCGCATCATTGCCCGCTGGAAGGACAAAAAGAGCGGGACCGTCTATTCGCTCGCCGAACTCGACATGAAGCAGGTGCAACAGACCCTGGGCCTCACCCAGTCCATGAATGAGGACCTCAGGCGCTACATCGCCGAACAGGGCGAGAATGTTTTCGATCGCATGGCAGGGGAGAATCGCCAATGAAATTCGGCCTGACGCTTTTCAAATGGGCCCTGGTGGGCATGCTCGCCACGGGGATCGCCGCGTGCAGCACCAAGGTGACACGGCTCGAGAGCGGCGAGGTGCACGACCTCAGCGGGGCCTGGAACGATACCGACTCCCGGCTGGTTTCCGAGGAGATGGTCAACGACATGCTGAACGGCCCCTGGCTTCAGCGCTTCCGCCAGGGCAACGCGCGGCTCCCCACCATCATCGTGGGCGATATTCGCAACCTGAGCCACGAACACATCAACGTAGAGACCTTTGTCGCCGACATCGAGCGGGTGCTCATCAACTCGGGGCGGGTGGAGTTCGTCGCCTCCAGGGAAGAGCGCGGTTCGGTGCGGGAGGAGCGGGCCGATCAGGACATCCACGCCTCGGAGCAGACCCGCAACCCCATGGGGCGGGAGGTGGGGGCCAACCTGATGCTGCAGGGCACCATCAATACCATCATTGATGCCTCGGGCAAGACCCAGGTTCGTTACTACCAGGTGGACATGACCCTCATCAGCATGGCCGACAACCGCAAGCTCTGGCTGGGGCAGAAGAAAATCAAGAAGCTGGTGGAGCGCAGCAAGCTGCGCTTCTGACGGCGAATCCAGGGACGCGGACGCAATGGCAGTCGGGCCGTTTCGCGGCGGGTGGGTAGCCCTTGTGCTGGCGCTGTGGCTCGCCGGCGGTTGCGCCTCCTACAGCGGCTCCTTCTCCTCCATCGAGCGGGAGTTGGCGGCGCGTCAGCCTGACAAGGCACTGGCCCTTCTGGAAAAACGCCCGTTTTGGGAGCGGGATTCGCTGCTGTTCGCCCTCGATCGGGGAATGTTGCTGCAGATGAAAGGCGACTATCGTGCCAGCAACGGCGCCTTCGAAGAGGCCAAGGGGGTTGTCGCCTCGGTCTCGGCCCTGAGTCTGCGGGAACAGGCCCAGAGCCTGCTGGTGAACGACGCATTTCGCAGTTACGAGGGCGAGCCGTACGAGCAGGTGCTGCTGCACATCGGTGCCATGGTGAACTATCTCGCCCTGGGAGAGACCGGGGCGGCGCGCGTGGAGGCCCTGCAGGTGGATCTCCGGTTGCGGGAGTTGGCCGACCGACACAGCACGCCGCTGTTTCAGACTGACGGATTCGCCCGCTACATGACCGGAGTGGTCTACGAGGCGCATGGTGAACTGGATGATGCCCTGATCGCCTACCGCAAGGCGCACGAGGCCTATCAAGCCCATCAGGAGTACTACCCCTTTCCCATCCCGGAGCAGCTCAAACGTGATCTGTTGCGCCTGACCCGGGAGCTGGGGCGAAAGGAGGAGTACCGTCGCTACCGGCAACTCTTCGACGATGTCGCGGAGGAGGTGGACGGCTCAGAGACGGGCGAGGTGATTTTCCTGTTGCACAACGGTCTCGCGCCGATGAAGCGGGAGAAGTCGATCATGGAGATGATCCCCAAGTCCCAACAACTGGTGCGCGTTTCGCTGCCGTACTATCTGGAGGAGGCTGACCATCGCGCCCACCGCGCCCGCGTGGTGGTGGGAGAGGCATCGGCCGTCAGTGAGCCGGTGGAGGATGTGCGGGCCATTGCCAAGGCGACCCTCGCCGAGCACACCCCCGCGATCGTCGCTCGTGCCGTCGCCCGCGCCATGGCCAAACACGAACTTTCCCGTAAGGCGAAAAAGGAGAATGCGGTGGCCGGCATGGTGACCAATCTGGCGGGGGTCCTCACCGAAGTGGCCGACACGCGCAGCTGGATGAGCCTCCCAAGCGAGTATCAGTTGGCCCGCCTGCGCCTCCCGCCCGGGCACTACTCCGCCACCGTGGAGTGGCTCGGCCCCGAAGACCGGCTGCTGGCGCGCCATGATGCCGTGAGCATCGAGGTCAAGGCCAGGCAAAAGACCTTTCTAACCGACTACTGGATCCCACCGACGACCCGGTCGAGGCCACAATGATGAGACACTTTGCCCTATTCACCACTCTTTGCTCGCTACTGTTGTTCGGTTGCGCCGGAGCGCCCCAAAAGCCCTCCCAGCCGGACTGGATCACCGGTGAGAGTGCCACCTATCCCCAGGGGCGCTATCTGGTGGGGATTGGCCAGGCGGAACACCAGGCGGTGGCCAGGGAGCGGGCACGGGCGGATCTGGCCAGGAACTTCGAGGTGCGCGTCAGCGAACAGAGTGAGGACCTCACCGCGTACACTGCCCAGGGGGCGCCGGGGCAGGAGGAGCGCTCGCTGGAGTCGCGTCTCTCGCGCCAGACTACCCTCACCACCGATCAGGTGCTTCAGGGCTCGCGGGTGGCCGAGAGTTGGCGGGACCCGGCCAGCGGCGAGCACTACGCCCTCGCGGTCCTGGACCGGCTCCAGGCCGGCATGACCCTGCGCCAAAATATCGCCGAGCTGGATGCGGCCACCGTTGCCAGTGTCGAGCGGGCGAGGGGCAGTGCCAACCTGCTGGAGCAGATCCGCCATGCCAAGAAGGCCTACGAGATCCAGCGTGAGCGTACGGATCGGCAGCGTTACCTGCAGGTGGTCGACCCTGCGGGCGTGGGGGTGGCGCCGATCTACACCACGGCCCGTCTGCGCAGCGATTTGGAGGCCCTGCTCGGGCGCGTGCGCATCGCACCACAGGTGGAGCAGGCCAGTGCCGATCTCTCCCCCGCCGATCGGGCCCGTTTGGCCACTGTTCTGGCCGCGGGGCTGACCTCCGCCGGCTTCTACAATGGCAGCGCCGCGCAGTCGGACTATACCCTTGCCGCCCGGCTTCAACTCCACGCCATGGAGCGGGCCCAGTGGCACTGGCTCACGGGGGAGCTGGAGATCGTGTTGCACGACAAGGGCGGCAAGGTCCAGGGGGCCCACCGCTGGCCCATCAAGGTGGCGGCCCAGGAGGCGGCCGTTGCCCACCAGCGGGCCATGGAGGAGGCGGCGCGGGTGTTAAAGAGCGAGCTTCAGGAGGTTATCATTGGGTTCACCCAGCCGGAGTAGCTGGAGCACCGGCCAGACAGAGGGAGGGGCAGCCCGTCCCGGGCAGACAGCCCCTGAGGGACCGGCCGTAGGGTGGATAAGCGCAGCGCATCCACCATTCACCGCGATCCGGTGGATGCGCTGCGCTTATCCACCTTGCGTACTGCGCCACGCCGCTGCACCGCCAACTTTCATGCGGCCTTGCAGCTGATAGCTGCGTAGATTCAACTGTCCGGCGCTCTAGCCGCTGCAGGCCTAAACGCCTTGATGAGGGCCCGGTCGAAGTGATTGGGCCTTTTATCCCCTAAAGCAGAACAGAAGACACGCTGAATTTCCGACGTGCTATCCCAACTTGACTCCCTCTCCATCTGCCTGGATGAGTGCATGCTGGCGGACCGCTCCGCTTTTCGCCGCCGTCTGGCCGGCCTGCGCCGCCGTGCGCGCGAGGGCAAGCCTGTCGATCGGGGCGTGGCCGCCCTCAGCGAGGCGGTGGAGGCCTCCCGGGCACGGCTGGAGCGGCGGCGCCTCGCCCGCCCCGATGCCACCTTTCCCGACGAATTGCCGGTCAGCGCCCGCCGGGGCGACATTGCCGAGGCCATCGAAGCCCATCAGGTGGTGGTCATCGCAGGGGAGACCGGCTCCGGCAAGACCACCCAAATCCCCAAGATCTGCCTGCAGCTGGGCCGCGGGGTGGCGGGGCTCATCGGCCACACCCAGCCGCGGCGCATCGCCGCCCGCAGCGTGGCCCGGCGCATCGCCGAGGAGCTTGGCTCTTCGCTGGGCGCCGCGGTGGGGTACAAGGTGCGCTTTACCGACCAGGTGGGGGCCGACAGCCATATCAAGCTGATGACCGACGGCATCCTCCTGGCCGAGATCCAGGGGGACCCGCTGCTGGAGCAGTACGACACCCTCATCATCGACGAGGCCCACGAGCGCAGCCTCAACATCGACTTCCTGCTGGGCTACCTCAAACAGCTGCTGCCGCGCCGGCCCGACCTCAAGGTGGTGATCACCTCCGCCACCATCAACACCGAGGGGATCGCCCGCTTCTTCGACGGCGCCCCGGTGCTGGAGGTCTCCGGCCGCACCTACCCGGTGGAGGTACGCTATCGGCCGCTCATTGCCGAGGATGAGGACGAGCGCGACCGTGACCTGCCCCAGGCCATCGTGGAGGCGGTGGACGAGGTGGCCACCCTCGACCCCCTGGGCGATGTGCTGGTCTTCCTGCCCGGTGAGCGGGAGATCCGCGAGGCGGCCGAGGCGCTGCGCAAGCACACCATGCGCCATACCGAGGTGATCCCGCTCTTCTCGCGCCTCTCCACCGCCGAGCAGGACCGGGTGTTCCAACCCCACCGCGGGCGGCGCATCGTGCTCGCCACCAACGTGGCGGAGACCTCCCTCACCGTCCCCGGCATCCGGTTCGTCATCGATTCCGGTCTGGCCCGCATCAGCCGCTACAGCCACCGCACCAAGGTGCAGCGCCTGCCCATCGAGCCCATCTCCCAGGCCTCGGCCAACCAGCGGGCGGGGCGCTGCGGACGGGTGAGCGCCGGCACCTGCATTCGCCTCTATGGCAAAGAGGACTACCAGCAGCGGCCGCTCTACACCGACCCCGAGGTGCGCCGCACCAATCTTGCCAGCGTCATCCTGCAGATGGCGAATCTGGGGCTGGGGGATGTGGAGCGCTTCCCCTTCATGGACCCGCCCGACCGGCGCTATGTGAACGATGGCTACCGGCTCCTGCAGGAGCTGCAGGCGGTGGACAACTCGAGGCATCTTACCGACATCGGCCGCAAACTGGTGCGCCTGCCGGTGGACCCCCGCATCGGGCGCATGCTGCTGGCGGCCGACCGCGAGGGGAGCCTGGAGGAGGTGCTGGTGATCGCCTCCGCCCTCTCCATCCAGGACCCCCGCCTGCGGCCCATGGATGCCCAGCAGAAGGCCGATCAGGCCCACAAAGAGTTCACCGATCCCCAGTCGGACTTCGTCGCCTATCTGAACCTCTGGAGCTTCTACCGCGAGCAGGCACGCCACCTCTCCCAGAGCAAGCTGCGCGCCCTCTGTCACGATCGCTTCCTCTCCTACGTGCGGTTGCGGGAGTGGCACGACATCCACGGCCAGCTGAAGGCCCTGGCCAGTGAGCTGGGGCTGCGCCCGGCCAGCGAGCCGGCCGAGGCGGAGGCCATCCACCGCGCCCTGCTCACCGGCCTGTTGGGGCATGTGGCCCTGAAGGAGGAGGAGCGCAGCTATCTGGGGGCCCGTGGCCTCAAATTGTCGCTGTTTCCGGGCTCGTCCCTCTCTGCCAAGCCCCCCAAGTGGATCGTGGCAGCCGAACTGGTGGAGACCTCGCGCCTCTTCGCCCGCACCGCCGCGGCCATCCGCCCCGAGTGGCTGGAGCCCCTGGCGGGCCACCTGGTCAAGCGCAACTACTTCGAACCCCACTGGGAGAAGCGGCCCGCCCAGGTGGCGGCCTTCGAGCAGGTGACCCTCTATGGGCTGCCTCTCGTGGCCCGCCGGCGGGTCAACTACGGCTCCATCGACCCGACGGTCTCGCGGGAGATCTTCATCCGCGCGGCCCTGGTGGAGGGGGAGTACCGCACCGACGCCCCGTTCTTCGCCCACAACCGGGCCCTGCTGGAGGAGGTGGAGACCCTGGAGGCGAAGGCGCGCCGGCGCGACCTGATGGTGGACGAGCAGGTGCTGTTCGACTTCTACGCCGAACGCATCCCCGAGGGGATCTACAGCGGCAAGGGCTTCGAGCGCTGGCGCCGGGAGGCCGAGCGGGAGGACCCACGGCTGCTGTTTCTCTCCCGCGAGGCGCTGCTGCCCGAGGCGGCGGAGGCCGGTGTGGGGCAGTTTCCGGACAGCCTGGAGGTGGGCGGGATCGGTTTTCCGCTGGAGTATCGCTTCGAGCCCGGCCAGCTGGCCGACGGGGTGACGCTGGTGGTGCCCCTGGTGGCCCTCAACCACCTGCGTGCCGAGTCCCTGGAGTGGCTCGTGCCGGGGCTGCTCAAGGAGAAGCTCATCGCCCTCATCAAGAGCCTGCCCAAGGGGTTGCGGCGCAACTTCGTTCCGGCGGTGAACTTTGCCGAGGCCGCCCTCGGCCGGCTTGACAAGGGTCAGGGGGGCCTCATCGAGGTGTTTTCACGGCAGCTGCTGCGCATGACCGGCGTCGAGGTGCCCCCGGAGGCCTGGCAGGTTGAGACCCTGCCGCCCCATTTGGTAATGAACCTGCGGGTGGTGGACGGGCAGGGCAAGCCCCTGGCCGAGGGACGCGATCTGGCCGCGCTCCAGGAGGGGCTGTCGGGCAAGGTGCGCCGCAGCCTTGCCGAGGCCCCTGCGGAGGAGCCGGGGCTGGAGCGGGAGGGGCTCACGGGGTGGGACTTCGACACCCTCCCCGAAGAGGTGGAGGTCAAGCGCCACGGTCTGGTGCTGCGGGGCTATCCGGCGCTGGTGGACCGGCGGGAGAGCGTTACCCTGAAGCTGTTCGAATCCCCCGAGGCCGCCTCCGAGGTGATGCGGGCCGGGGTGCGGCGGCTGTTCATGCTCGAGGCGGCGGACAAGATCAAGTACCTGCGTAAGAACCTCCCAGGGCTCCAGGCCATGTGCCTGCACTATGTGGCCGTGGGCCGCTGCGAGGAGCTCAAGGAGGACCTGCTGACGGCGGTGGCCGACGCCGCCTTCCTCGGCGAGGCGCCCCTGCCGCGCACCCGCGAGGCGTTCGAGGCGGCCCTTGAGCAGGGGCGGGAGCGTCTGGTGGCGCTGGCTCAGCCCCTCGCGGAGGCTGTGGCCGAGACCCTGGCCGAATACCACCGCATTTCGAAAATCCTCAAGGGCAGCATCGCCCCCCAGTGGCTCCCCGCCCTGGCCGACGTGCGGGACCAGCTGGACCACCTCATCTACCCCGGATTTGTCGCCGCCACGCCCTACCCCTGGCTGCTGGAACTGCCCCGCTACCTCAAGGCCGTCGAGGTGCGGCTGCAGAAGCTCGGCGGCGCCCCGGAGCGGGATCGGCTGCAGCGCATCGCCCTCGAACCCCTGTGGAAGGCCTACTGGGCCCGGGCCGGGGGCGGCGGACGCCTCGCCCCCGAGCAGGCGCGCTTCCGCTGGCTGCTCGAGGAGTTGCGGGTCTCCCTCTTCGCCCAAGGGTTGAAGACCGCGGAGAAGGTTTCGGTGCCGCGCCTGGACAAGCTGTGGAAGGAGATCAGGTAGCGAGGTGCCGATGCGGGCGACAGGGTCGCCCTTCATTGCCCTTCAACCATACTTGAGGTTGAGAGGGCGACGGAGGAGCCGACATGCCCGAGCGCAGAGAGTTGTTGGAGGCCGTGGGGGCTGCCCTGGAGCGGGCCGGGATCGAGGTGGCCCGTTACGGGCTGCGTTTTCGCTTCGATGCAGAGGCCCTCATCATGGAGGGGGAGGTGCCCACCATTGTGGACAAGCGATCGCTGGTCCGTGTTGTTCGCGGGGTGCCCGGGGCCCATGAGGTGGTCGACAAGGTGCGCATCAAACCGACGGAATTGAGGGATGACCCGGCCATCAGCCGTGGGTTTGCCCGCGCGATTCTCGCCGAGCCCGATTTCGCAGACTGCAATGTCATCCTCTGGCAGCGCGGCTGCAGCGAAACCGTCCGCTACCTGGCCGATACCAACGCGTGTGATCTCCATGCCAAGGTGGAGCATGGGGTCGTGACCCTCAGTGGCGAGGTGCTGAACCTGCGCCAGAAGCGTCTGGCGGGGACGCTCGCCTGGTGGACCCCGGGAACCCGCAACGTCATCAACCACCTCACTGTGGCCTACGGCGAGGAGGATACCGACCAGGCGCTCACCGAGGCCGTGCGCCTCATCCTGGAGAAAGACCCGCAGGTGGAGACGGGTCACATCCGCATCTCCGCGCACGACCATGTCGTTACTCTGGAGGGGGATGTGGAGCGAACCGAGCAGAGGGCGGTGGCCGAATGCGATACCTGGTTCGTGGCCGGCGTGGACGAGGTGCACAACCATCTGGCCGTGCGTTCCTGAAGGCCGGCGGTCACTGCCGCCCGAAACGGCAGGAGGCGAAACGGGTTAAGCACAGCCCGGTTGTTCCCTGCCCGCAGAGGGCGGGACTCCCGCGCGTCAGTCGGGCTGGAGCCTATGCGAGACTCCGGATTCAGGGTCCGCGGTGTTCCTTGCCCCTACTGCTAAGCTTACACCGGCGGGCGGAGAGCGGAGTTGCGCCGAACGGGAGGAGACATGGGAGAACATGCGGGTTTCCATGAGCCGATCGACCGGCTCACCAGCAAGACCATGGACATGCACCGGGCCCTTGTCTCGCTCCAGGAGGAACTCGAGGCCATCGACTGGTACCGCCAGCGGGTGGACGCGTGCGAGGACGAACAGCTGCGCGCGGTGCTTCAGCACAACCTCGAGGAGGAGGTGGAACACGCGGCCATGGTGCTGGAGTGGCTCCGTCGCCAGGACGAGGTCTTCGATCGAGTCCTGCGGACCTACCTCTTCCAGGAGGCCGACATCCTCGAGGTCGAAGCGCGCGCGGAGTCGGGCGAGGCGCCCGAAGGTGAGCGCGCGCCGCCCACGTCGCGTCCGCCCCGACTCACGATCGGACGTTTGAAGGGAGGTCGCTGATGGATTATCTCAACCGTGTCGCCGCCCCTTTCCCCGACGATCTCTGGGACGACATCGACACCCAGGCGGTGGAGGCGGCCCGTGTGTTGCTGACAGCGCGCCGCTTCATGGAGGTGGAAGGTCCCTATGGCGCAGGGCTCACCTCGGTGGAACTGGGCGAGGACAACTGGTGCCCCGAAGGGGACGACGAGACGGCGCAGGCGGTGATCGGTCGGGCCGTGTCGGTGCCCATGCTGCGCAAGGCCTTCACCCTGAGCATCCGGCGCCTGGAGGCTCACCATCGAATGGGCCAGCCGCTCAACTTCAACCCGGTGCAGAACGCCGCCGAGGCGGTGGCGCGCCGTGAGGAGGCTTTTGTCTACTACGGCCATCCCCAAGCCGGACTCCAGGGGTTATTGACTGCCGAAGGGCGCCAGCAGTCGGGGCTCGGCGAATGGTCGGAGATGGATCGTGCGCTGCAGGATGTGCTCGGCGCCGTGGACAAGCTCGACAAGAGCGGCTATGCCGGTCCTTACGCGCTGGCGCTCGCCCCGCCCCTCTATAACACCCTCTTTCGCCGCTACGAGGGCAGCGACGTGCTCCAGCTCGAGCACCTCGGACGTCTTTGCCAGCTGGGTGTCTACAAGGCGCCCATCGAGGGCGGGGCGGTCATCGACGGGCGGGTGGGGCGAATCATCGTGGGTCAGGACCTGGCGACCGGCTATTCCCACCAGGATGGGGTGCACTACCACCTCTATGTGAGTGAGAGTGTGGTGCCGGTGCTGGACGAGCCGGCGGCGGTTTGTGTTTTGGGGTGAGAAAACAGATACGAGATACGAGGGGCGAGATACGAGGGGATGGGTCGCTGCGCGACGGCTGATTTGAACGGAACAACTGCGCGAAGCGTCTCCAGCCCTCGTACCTCGTGCTTCGTCTCCCGCCGCTGCTTCAAAGGCCGATAAGTTCCGCGTGCACCCCCTGGCTGGTGACCCGATCCAGGATCTGATGGGTGTTCACCTCGGTGGGATTGAAGTCCACCACCAGCAGGTGCGCCTTGTGCTCGGCGCAACGAACGTGGATCACGCCATTGAGTTCCTCGATCTTGTGGCACACCGTGGACATGCGTTCGGAGTCGAGCTCTTCGTCGATATGCACGGTCACATCGGCCTTCATGGATTTCTGCCCCATGGGATCCTCCTTGGCGCACAGTCCGTAACACTACCCTTCCACCAGCAAGGTTAGCAGAGCTCGAAGGGCTCGCCATGGGCGGTATTCAGCCCGAGCACATCAGTTCGAAAGCAAATAGATCCGCGGCGCCAAATACATAGCGTTTATTGGTTTGTTAGTGTTCGGCCGTCGTCAATGTGGGTGGATGCGCTGTGCCCTCGCGTGGATTCTATCCGGGTACAAGCGGCAGTGTTTCCCGGTTGCGCTCCCCAAACGGCGTGTTCCACCACGCTACCGTCGTCATCGTGCCGGTAACCGTGTCAAATCCGCAGCTTCATCTATACTCGTAAGAGCCTTCGAATATTGCAGGATGGTCATGAACCCTGAATCAGACGACATGAACCGGTCTGCCGCCAGCGGACTGGCACTTGCCGAGAGCGCACTGCAGGTCGCCAAGGACGAGTATGCCTCCCTCGACGTCCAGGCCTATCTCGACCGCATCGTGGTCTTGGCGCAGAACGCGCTCTCCCGGCTGCCCGAGGGGCCGCGGGTCGGGGTAGGGGACATGATCCATGCCCTTAACACCTACCTCTTCGACGAAGAGGGGTTCTATCACAACCGGCACGATCCCTGGGACCCGCGCAACAGCTTCCTGAATGATGTCCTCGACTCCAAGTTTGGCGATCCGGTGACTCTCTCGGTCATCTATATTTCCGTGGGACGGCGGCTCGGCCTGCCCTTGAAGGGATTGGCACTGCCGGGACACTTCCTGGTGAAGTTCCCGGCAGGCAGCGGCGATCTGTTCATCGATCCCTTCGCGGGCGGCACTCCGGTGGGGGCCGAGGAGCTTCAGTTCATCCTCTCGACCGGTTCGGGGGCGGGCAGTTGGTCGAAGGCGAGCATCGAGGCGTTTACAAGGGGAACCGATGACCGGCGCATTCTGTTGCGACTGCTTCAGGACCTCAAAAAACGCCACATCAAGGCGGGACAGCACCACAAGGCACTGGCCGCGGTGGAGCGTATCCTCCGCTTGGCGCCTGAAGAGACCTCGGAGTTGCGCGAACGGGGGCGGCTATGGGAGCTGCTCGGGTGCCCGGGTCCCGCGGCCGATGACTACCGGGCCTATTTGGCACGGCGCCCCCGGGCGTCCGATGCCGAACGGTTGCACCGCAAGATCGCCTTTCTCGGGAGCAGGAAGCTCACCTTCCACTGACCGGCAGGCCGCACAATCTGCGGCCCGGGGCTTGTCCCGATCTCCGATTTCCCATGAGGGGGCGTGATGCTTGGCGAAGCCGTCAATAGCTTCGTCGTGCTGTTCGTGGTGGTGGACCCCATCAGCATCGCCCCGCTGTTCGTCGCCCTCAGCCACGGGATGGCGCGTCGTGAGCGACGACGCATCGCCCTGAGGGCCTCGGCGTTTTCCACGCTCATTCTGGTGATCTTCTTTTTCGTGGGGGAGCACCTGCTGGACGCCTTGGGCGTCGAACTGCCCTCCTTCCGCATCGCCGGGGGGGCGTTGCTGTTTCTCCTTGCCATCGAAATGGTCTTCGCGCGCCAGTCGGGGCTGCGAACCGCCACGGTGCGCGAGAGGGCCGAGGCGAGCCGGCGCGAGG
This sequence comes from Gammaproteobacteria bacterium, assembly GCA_041690535.1. Lineage (GTDB taxonomy): Bacteria > Pseudomonadota > Gammaproteobacteria > Thiohalomonadales > Thiohalomonadaceae > JAWLHA01. The sequence continues at coordinate 32,900 of JAWLHA010000040.1, forward strand.
ACATCTCCGTCTTCCCGCTGGCTTTCCCGCTGCTTGCCGGCCCCGGGGCGATCACCACGGTCCTGCTCATGGCCGCACGCAGTGACGCCCCGGAGGCCTCCGCCGCCATGTTGGCGGTCATCGTGCTGGTAATGGCCATCAGCTTCCTGGCCTTGCTGATTTCGGAGCTGATCATGGCGGGCCTGGGGGAGACCGGCGCCAATGTGATCACGCGGCTCTTTGGATTGATCCTGGCGGCCCTGGCCGTGCAGTTCGTGGTGGATGGGCTGAGGGAAGTCGTTCAGGCAGATGCGAGGTACGAGATGCGAGAGGCGAGAGGTGAGAGGTGGAGTCGCTCCTCATCTCCCGCAACTGCCCGGCCAGCGTCGGCCAGACGTTCTCGAGCAGACGCTCCTGGGCCTGGGCCGCAGCGTGGACCCCATCGGACTGCATGAGCCGGTCATCGCCGCCGACCCCCTCCAGGAGGAAGGGGACGAGAGGGACATCGAACTGCTCGGCCAGCTCCCCGTAGATGGCGTGGAATCGGTCGGTGTAAAGCGGCCCGTAGTTGGGCGGCAGGCGCATCCCCACCAGTAACGGCCTGGCGCCGGCCTGGAGGACTTGCTCCACCATGGCTGCCAGATTCGCGCGAATGGTGCGCAGCGGCAGCCCGCGCAGCCCGTCGTTTCCGCCCAGTTCGATGATCACGATCTCGGGGGCGTGCTCCCGGAGCAGCCCCGGCAGACGGTTCAGGCCGCCTCCTGTGGTCTCGCCCCCTACACTGGCGTTGATGACCCGATGGGGATGGCCCTCGGCCTGCAATCTGCGTTGCAGCATCGCCACCCACCCCTCGGCCACTTCCATGCCGTGGGCGGCGCTCAGGCTGTCGCCGACCACCAGAATCCGGGGGACCCCTTCGTTTGCGGCGGCTGTTATAGTGGCTGAAGTCCCCAACAGAAGCAGGAAGAGCAGGGCAGGCATGTCGGATAACTCCTTTCCAATCGTACGTGCGGAGCGGCTGGGCAAAACGGTGGTGAGCCCCGAGGGGCCGCTGCAGTTGCTTGCGGATGTGGATTTCGCCATTCACCCGGGCGAGACCGTGGCCGTCACCGGGGCCTCCGGCTCGGGTAAGTCTACTCTATTGGGTTTGCTCGCGGGATTGGACCTGCCCACCGCGGGGCGCGTGCTTCTGAACGGCGAAGATCTCAACGCCCTGGATGAAGATGGTCGTGCCGGTGTGCGGGGGCGTTTGCTGGGATTCGTGTTCCAGTCCTTTCAGCTCCTGCCCAATCTCACCGGGCTGGAGAACGTGATGCTCCCCCTGGAGCTGGCGGGGAAGCCGGCGCGGGAGCGGGCGGAACAGGAGCTGCGGCGGGTCGGGCTGGGCCACCGTCTCCACCATGCCCCCAACCAGCTCTCCGGGGGGGAGCAGCAGCGGGTGGCCATCGCCCGGGCCTTCGTCTCCGACCCGGCACTACTGCTGGCTGACGAACCCACCGGTAACCTGGACGTGCGCACCGGGGCCCAGATTCGCGATCTGCTGTTCAAGCTCAATGCCGAGCGGGGGACCACCCTGGTGCTGGTCACCCATGATGGGGCGCTGGCCTCCCACTGCGGGCGGGTGCTCGAGTTGGAAGCGGGCCGGCTGGTGGAGGCGTCATGAGGGGCACCTTCGGCTTCGCCTGGCGCGCCTTGCGGCGGGACTGGCATGCGGGGGAGTTGCGGATCCTCGCCATGGCCCTGGTGGTGGCCGTGGCCGCGATCAGTGCGGTGGGGTTCTTCACCGACCGGGTGCGCGCCGCCATGGAGCACCAGGCGGGGGAGCTGTTGGCTGCCGATCGGGTGGTGGAGAGCAGTCGGCCGCTTGACCCCGCCCTGGAGGAGAAGGCGCGGGCACTGGGATTGCGCACCGCCCGCACGCTGTTCTTCCGGAGTGTCGTTGCGGCAGGGGAGGAGTTGCAGCTGGTGGAGGTGAAGGCCGTCGACCAGCACTATCCCCTCAGGGGGGCACTGCGGGTAGCGCAGGGGCCGTTTGCTCCCGACCTTCCCGCCGGAGGTCCTCCGCCTCGGGGCACTCTCTGGCCCGAGGCACGGCTCTTTACCCTGCTTGACCTCGCCCCGGGGAGCTGGCTCAGCCTGGGCGAGACCCGCCTGGAGGCCACCGGGGTGCTGGCCTACGAGCCCGACCGCGGGGGAATGATTTTCAGCATCGCCCCCCGGCTCATGATGAACCTCGGCGATGTGGAGGCGACCGGCCTCATCCAGAGCGGCAGCCTGGCCACCTACCGCCTGCTCCTGGCGGGCGAGCCGGCGGCCCTGGCCGAGTTCGAAGCCTGGGTCAAGCCGCGACTCGAGCCGGGGCTGCGTTGGCTCGGGGGGCGCGACGCGGGACCGGAACTGGGTTCGGCCCTGACCCGCGGCGAGCGCTTCCTCGGCCTCTCTGCGTTGGTGGCCGTCCTCCTGTCGGGCGTTGCCGTGGCCACGGCCGCGCACCGCCACGCCCGGCGCCATCTCGACAGCAGCGCCATGTTGCGCTGCCTCGGCGCCTCCCGTCGCTTCGTGGCGCTCACCTACGTGCAGCAGCTGGCGCTCCTCGGGCTGGCCGCCTCCGTGGTTGGGGCGGGCCTGGGGTTCGCTGCCCAGGAGGCCCTCGCCCGCGCCCTGGCAACCTTCTTCGCGCAGGCACTGCCGGCGCCTTCCTGGCTGCCCGGGGTACAGGGGGTGGCCACGGGCATGGTCACGTTGGCGGGCTTCGCCCTGCCGCCGGTGCTGTGGTTGGGCAAAGTCCCTCCCCTTCGGGTCCTCCGCCGTGATCTGGGGCCGAGCCGCCCCTCCCACTGGATGGTGTACGGCTTCGCCGGCGCCGTGGTTGTGCTGCTCATTGGCTGGCAGGCCCGTGACTTGACCCTGGGCGCCTATGCCCTGGCCGGGTCGGCCGCAACGGTGGCGGCACTGGGCGGGATTGCCGCGCTGCTGGTGAGGCTGCTGAAGCTCTCCCGGCGCCAGGGGGGGGCCTGGCGCTTCGGTTTGGCAAACATCCACCGCCGGGCGGGGGCGAGCATCGTCCAGGTGGTCGCCTTGGGACTTGGCATCATGGCCCTGCTGCTGCTCTCCCTGGTGCGCGCCGACTTGCTCGAGGGCTGGCGCCGGGCACTTCCGGAGGATGCCCCCAACCACTTCCTGGTCAACGTGCAGGGCGATCAGGTTGCCCCGATGCGGGAGTTCTTGGGGACGCAGCTCCGCACCGCCCCACAGTTCCACCCCATGGTGCGGGGCCGTCTGGTCGCCCTGAACGGCCAGCCCGTCTCGGCGGACGACTACGAGGAGCCCCGGGCCCAACGGCTGGTCCAGCGTGAATTCAACCTCTCCCGCGCCGAGCGGCCGCTGCCGGACAACCGCATCGTGGCGGGGCGGTGGTGGAGCGATGCGGGTGATCCGCACCAGTGGTCGGTGGAGAAGGGGCTGGCCGAGACGCTGGGTATCGCGGTGGGGGATACGCTCCGTTTTCGGGTGGGTGGGCGCGATGTTGAGGGGCGGGTCACCAGCCTGCGGACCGTGGAGTGGGATTCGTTTCAGGTCAATTTCTTCGTCATCGCCCCTCCTGAACTGCTGCGGGAGGAGGAGGCAAGTTACATCACCAGCTTCTATTTGCCGTCCCGGGACAAGCCGCTGCTGTCCGAACTGGTGCGCACGTACCCCAACGTGACCGTCATCGACGTCGATGCGCTCATGGGGCGGGTGCGGACCATCATCGACCGCGTGGTGGCGGCGGTGGAGTTCGTCTTTGTCTTTACCCTGCTGGCCGGGTTGGTGGTCCTTCTGGCTGCCATTCAGACCACTCACGACGAACGGCTGCGCGAGTCGGCGGTGCTCCGGACCCTGGGCGCGAGTCACCGGCAGGTGCGCGCCGCCCTCGCGGTGGAATTCGTTGCCCTGGGGTTGTTGGCCGGGACGGTGGCGGCCCTGGCCGCCAGCGCGGTGGGGTTTGTGCTCGCCACCCGGGTGTTCGATGTGGCCTACCAGCTCAACCATGGGCTTTGGGTCACCGGGCTGTTGGCCGGCGCGCTGGGGGTGGGGTTGGCAGGCATGTGGGGCACCCGTCGGGTGCTTCGTCACCCGCCCCTGAAGACTCTGCGCGAGCTTTGAGTCCGGTGGAGGGTGAGGGATGAGTTCGTTCTACGCTGAAGGGTGAGGCGAGACCAAAAACGACTGATGATCGACCCCTACGAGAAGATTAAGTACTTCTTCCTGGTGCAGCTCTGGCGTGAGGATCTCACCGAGGCAAACCCCGTGCGCCGCTGGGGTTTTCGCCTGTTGCGGATCCTCTACGTGCTGTGGCGCGACCTCTTCGACGGCCAGCTGACGCTGCGGGCGATGAGCCTGGTCTATACGACCCTGCTCTCCCTGGTGCCGCTATTGGCCGTGAGCTTCTCGGTGCTCAAGGCCTTCGGCGTGCACTATCAGATCGAGCCCATCCTCTACAACGTCCTGGCGCCCTTGGGTGAGCGGGCGGACGAGGTGGTGGTGCTCGTGGTCGGCTTCGTCGAACAGCTGGATGTCCGCATCCTCGGTTACGTGGGTCTGGTCTTCCTCCTCTACACGGTCGTCACGCTGCTGCAGAAGACCGAGGAGGCCTTCAACCACGTCTGGCGCACCAAGGGCGGGCGCAGCCTGGCGCGCCGCTTCTCCGATTATCTGAGCGTCATTCTGGTCGGCCCGGTCCTGGTCTTTTCCGCCATCGGCCTGACCGCCTCCCTCATGAGTACGGACATCGCCCTCTGGCTGCTCTCTCACGAGCCGTTCGGGACCGCCCTGGTGTGGGCGGGAGCGTTGGTGCCCTACGTCCTCATTGTGCTGGCCTTCGCCTTTGTCTACCGCTTCGTCCCCAATACCCAGGTGCACTTCTCCTCGGCCCTGGTCGGGGGGCTGGTGGGTGGGCTGCTGTGGCAGATCGTAGGCACTATCTTCGCCTCCTTCGTGGCCACCTCCACCCGCTATCCGGCCATCTACTCCAGCTTCGCCATCCTCATCCTCTTCATGCTTTGGCTATATCTGAGCTGGTTGGTGCTGCTGTTTGGGGCTCAGGTGTCGTTCTATCATCAGCATCCCCAACAGGTTCGCCTAGGAACGGGAGGGGTGACACTTAGCAACTGTCTGAAGGAGCGCCTCGGTTTTCTCATCATGTACCTGGTCGGGGTCAGCTACTACAACGAGCAGCCGCTGTGGACCCTGGACGGATTGGCTCAGCGGCTCGACCTGCCGGGCGAGTCGGTGGCAGAGGTGCTGGACCTCCTGCTCGAGCGCGGCATGATCATCGAGACCTGCACCGATCCGCCCGGCTATCTTCCCGCCCACGACCTGGAGAAGATCTCCCTCGAACGGCTGCGCGATGCCATTCGCGAGGCGGGGGAGCAGGAATTCCTGCTCAGTCGCCGCGCCCTCTCGCTCCCGGTGGTGGATGCGGTGCTCTCGCGCGCGGAGGAGGGAGTGACCACAGCCTTCGACGGCATGACCTTGCGGGATCTTGTCACTGGGGAGGTGCCGCGAAAGTGACTGATTGGGGAAAGGATGGCGGCTAGGGAGAAGGCGCTTTGCCTGGGGCCGCAGCCTGTCTCCCAGCAACAGTTTCCAGTCGATACACGTGCCTTGCGGATGAGCGGCTTAGTCCAACGGACATTTATCTGCGATACTCCGCACGGCAGCTAAATGCTTGGCTTTGTGTTTGACAGGTAGGGTAAACGCATACTTCCCAAGTGCCGTGTAAGTCCTTGAAAGCAGGGCGTCGGCCGCATGGATGGGTGCAAGCACGCACTTATGCCGCGGGAGGGCAGGGTGCCCGAAGCGGCCGCGGCCGTCGAGCGTACAGGGATGAAAGATGATTGCTCCTGCATAAGCTTCACTCCCGACATCCATGTCGGTCGTATTCACAGCGAGCCTGTTTTCAAGAACTCACATTGCTCACAGCACGGCCCTGGCGTGAGTATGCGTTTACCCTGGTTTGACAGGAGAGCATGAGTGGACATCACAGCCATACCATTCGTAGAGACAGTCGGGATCAGAAGGAATGATGATGGAAGACTCATGCTTCCATTGGTGAAGTCTGTTCATAATCATCTGGAAACCATACATGCAAGTGCGCAGTTTGCCCTGGCTGAAACCGCCAGTGGCGATGCTCTTCAGATAATATTTCCGGAGTTTGTCGGAAAAGTTGTGCCGCTGCTTCGTGAGTCAAAAGTAAAGTTCAAGAAGCCAGCGGTTGATCGGATATATGCGTCTGCGTCTATTTCCGAGCAGTCTGTCTCTAAATTCAAAGAGCAAATGGCGCTGAAAGGACGCGCCTTGATAGAAATCGAGGTCGAATTGTCGGACGCAGATGGAATGATTACGTCGGCAGGTGTCTTTAATTGGTTGGTTCAAGACCTGGCAGATAAAGAAACATGATCGCCGTTTCACAGCTTTTCCCTTCCGTCGCGCTGCAGGGCAAGCCGGTGCGCCCGGTGACCGGCGTCCCTACCGCGGATGTGTGTCTAGGAATCGCACCCTGAAAAAGTTATTGACGATTGTTGTTGCGCTACTGGTCGTCCTTGCCGGTCTCGACGCATGGGTTACGGTGAGTTTCTTGTGGAGTGAAAAGGAAGCTGTTGGGTCCCCGGATGGAGGGAGAGTGGCATTTGTTATGGCCTCCCATTCGGAAGCGGGCGTGGCGCCCTACGGCGAGCATGTGGTGGTCCGGCCTGCGTGGCGTGTTCTGGGGCAATACTTCATGGAACCGGTTTTTGCAGGTTACTGCGCAGGTGGTGCAAACGTGAGGTGGCTTTCCAGTGAAAGGCTTGCGGTTCATTGCAAAGCCGAAAAAATAGTAAGACAACAAACCCACTCAAATGGGGTGCAGGTCAACTATGCCATCGCGGAATGACGGGCATAGCGACAAGATCAGGTGCGACGCGAAATCGTGTGACGGAGTTGTTCCACCAAGCGTGGGAACTAGTGGGGAATGCGGGTTATCCACCACCCACATCCCTTTTACCTTATTGAGATTCTGGTTTTTTCACATAGGTTATGTTAGAAGGGCGCGAGGTGTTCGTTTGCTCAAACGAGGCCATCCGAGTAACTAATAAAAATGGAAAAGGAACTATGGGACGTTTATCTGGAATTTGGATGACAGCGATCGCGGGGATTGCCGGGACTCTTTCTGCCGTCGCAGCGGAACAACCCGGCACGGCAGGGCAAGGGAAAGTCGTTTCGATCCCTGCCAAGCAGTCGGGCATCGAGATTGATTACGCGCGCGCCAGGCCGATGCCGCTGCCGCAGTCGATGGTTGCGCCTCAGGTGTACGGTAACGCAATGTCATACGCAACGGCAGGGAGCAGCGGCGCGGTCGCCGGCAAACGAGGGAGCGGTAAAGCCACTTCGGAGCTTGTAGGTATGTCGAAGGGCACCCAAACCCTGGCCGAAGATGGCCAAGCCGCTGCGCCGGAAGCATACGGCTCTGGTGCACACCCCTACACCACCTCTCGGGTCGAAATGGGGGGGGCAAGTGCCCGGGCTTCGCAATCTTACCCGTTCAGTGCCGCAGGGAAGCTGTTTTTCAGCGTCGACGGTTATAGCTATGTCTGTTCCGGCTCGCTGATCGGGCCCGGTATTGTGGTTACTGCGGCCCACTGTGTTGCGGAATGGGGAGCCCGACGCATTTATCGCGATTTTCAGTTTGTTCCGGCCCATCGCGCCGGCGAAGCCCGCTATGGCGTCTGGAGTGCCGCTAGAATCGATTTGACCAGCGGCTATTTCAATGGCACCGATAACTGCGCCTTTGAAGGTGTGGTTTGTGACGATGATGTAGCCATTATTACACTCGCGCCAAAGCAGGATCCTGAAACCGGCGCCACCTACTACGCCGGCCATAACACAGGCTGGTTCGGATATGGCTGGGGCGATTTCGGGTTCGCCAATACTCCAATCGGTCCGATGGCGCAGATCACCCAGCTTGGCTACCCGGTGGCCCTCGACCGTGGTGAACGCATGCAACGGACCGACTCGATGGGGGTCCGCGACGTGAACTCTGCCGGCAACCATGTCATCGGCTCCCTTCAGACCGGCGGCTCAAGTGGCGGGCCATGGCTGTTGAATTTCGGCTCCATGCCGAAGCTGGAGGCGGGGATCGCCAAGGGCTACGATGCCACACCGAACACGGTGGTCGGCGTTACCAGCTGGGGCTGGATCGACAGCCGGGTGAAGCAACAAGGCGCCAGCGCGTTTACCAGCGACAATATTGTGCCCTTGGTCGACAGCGCCTGCGATAGGACCCCTGCGGCATGCATGTAGACCACTGAACCGTGCTGTTCCGAACCTGTGAAATACCTCGCGGTGAGGAGTAGCTTTCAATGCGTTTCGAGGTATGAAAATCACCCGTTCGGCGGCACTTGCGGCCGAACGGGCCCGGGCCACTCACCTCTACTGAGCCTTACCTCGCCGGTCCAGCGGGTCTTCTTTCCAAGCCGAGCAGCTTCCGGATGTGACGCGGCTCTGGCCCTGTTCGTGCAGGTGGGTGGCACAGCTGCACACCACCCACCTGTTGAAATCCGGATCTGATATCCATAGGTCGGGAATTGACGGGGCATAAGGATGTGACCACACCTCAGATTTACACCCCCTTCGGACGAGGCAGCTGTGCCCGCTTACACCCGCTCTGGCGCGGCCTTGGGCTCTGAACCGAAGTACGACGCGCTCGGTCCGATGGTCTCGCACGCGAACGAAGGGGTGGGGCACTGCGTGACCTGACGCCGGCGAACCCTGCATCAGCCATCGACGAGGCGAGGATGCGCCACTGTCGCGACGGCCGAAAGGGGGCGGGTGTCAGGCCGTTGTGTCGATGCCGGTGGCGAGATCGCCCTCCGCCCGGGCCGCCTTCTCTTCGGCCCGCCGGTATTGCAACCGCCGCTCGTGAGGAATTCTGGTATCCAGCAGCACCAGCGCCTGTGCTTTCCGGCGCTCGCCCTGACGCCGCTCGCCTTGGCGCCGCTCCGGGGCTGGTGAAGGTATATGCTGTTCGGTAGGGGCAATGCGTGGGTAAGGTTCTACCGGAGCAGTGGCCCTGACGGTACTCTCCTGGCGGTTGAGCAACCGCAGGCGGTCGGTTCCGGCACTTTCTCGTGGTGGGGTGATGTCCATGGCTCAAACATCGGGTGCAGGTTAGAACATGCTAGTCCTTAAGTACCTTCACGTCACCTTCGCCGTCGTCTCGCTCTGCGGCTTCGTGTTGCGCTGGGCCTGGTCGATGCGCCGAAGCGCCGGCCCGAGCGGGCGGCTGGTTCGGACCGCGCCCCACGTGGTCGATACCGGGCTGTTCCTTACCGGGGTGGCGATGGTGTGGGCCTATCACTGGAATCCCCTGGAAGTACCGTGGCTCCTGGCCAAGCTTACGGCGTTGCTCGCTTACATTGGCTTCGGAGCGCTGGCGTTGTCCCGACGGCCCTGCGCCGGGCCAAGACGGCTGGCGGCGTTTGTGGGGGCCGCCGGGGCAGCCGGTTTCATCGTTGCTGCGGCGCTGACCAAGCGGGCTTGGCCGCTCTGGTCCTGAATCGGATTGGGATGGCTGGGCCGGGGCCCCGGGGCGGGCGCCGCTGTGCGGTGCCAAGCCTGGTGAAGCAATGCAGCCGAAGGCGTTGCGAACCCAGGGTAAACGCATACTTACCCAAGAGCGATGTAAGTCCTTGAAAGCAGGTCGTCGGCCGCATGGACGCGGCCGTCGAGCGTACAGGGATGTATTGACA
>JAWLHA010000041.1:0-42561 GCA_041690535.1 Gammaproteobacteria bacterium
GGCGCGGTAGATGTGTATTCATCGAACCGCCGTGTACGTGATCCGTACGCACGGTGGTGTGGGAGGAGGGGCGCCGTGAGGCGTCCTCCTATCCCGATTCACCCTGCTGCCCTGAGCGGATCGCTTGCGCTCAGGCCGGGACGGATGAGGTGATGGTAAAACCGCCCAATCCCGCGGCACGCCTGAAGCGCCGCGGGCGAAATACCGAATCCCCGTGCGGGGGGCATAGGGCAGATCCGCTTCCCGGGTGTTCATGGCCGGGATATTTGGGCGATTGATCCCGCGGGGCGGGCCTGTCGTCGACGAACGGCGGCAGGCCACTGGGAGGACGGGTCAGTGCTTTTTGGGGGCCCCGCCCGGGGAAGTCCTTCGACGGCGCGGGTGGCCCTTGCCGGGGCTCTGGTCCCGGGGCGGTCGCCGCCCGCTCTTCTCCCGCGCGACCCGAACGGGCGGTTGCGGTTCGACCAGCAGGTCCGCCGCGATCCCCTCCACCGGGATCTTCGCGCCGATGTACGCCTCGATGTCGGTCAGTGAGAACGCGTACTCCTCACAGGCAAAGCTCACTGCGACCCCGCTCGCACCCGCGCGGGCAGTCCGCCCGATTCGGTGGACGTAATCTTCGGCGTCCTGGGGCAGGTCGAAGTTGAACACGTGACTCACTTCGGGGATGTGCAGACCCCGGGCCGCCACATCGGTGGCCACCAGGAACGGGTATTCCCCCTGTTCGAATTGCCGGAGCAGGCTTTGGCGCTTCTTCTGCGGGATGTCGCCGGAGAGAATGGCCGATTTCGCCCCGTTGCCTTCCAGATAACCCCACACCTGTTCCGCCGCCCGCTTGGTGTTGACGAAGATGATGGCCCGCTGCGGATCCAGGCGACGGATCAACCCCAGCAGGAGCGGGATTTTCTCCTCCCGCGCAGGGAAGTACACCGACTGCTCCACCCGCTCGGCGGTCACCTGCTCGGGCTGCACCTCCACCAGGTAGGGGTTGTTCATGTGCTCGTAGGCCAACTCGGTCACACGCAGTGACAGCGTGGCCGAGAAGAGCATGCCGAGGCGCTGTTCCGGGCTCGGCATGCGCCGCAGCAGAAAGCGGATATCCTTGATGAATCCGAGGTCGAACATGCGGTCGGCCTCATCCAGGACCATCACCTGGATGGCGCGCAGGTCGAATATCTTCTGCTTGAAGTAGTCGATGATGCGCCCTGGGGTGCCTATCACCACATCCACCCCCTCGCCCAGCATCTCGCGCTGCTGGCCGTACCCGGTGCCGCCATAGACCAGGCCGAGCTTGAAGCCGCAATACTTGCCGATGACCTCCGCATCCCGGTGGATTTGAATGGCAAGCTCACGGGTGGGGGCGAGCACCAGGGCCCGTGGCTGGGTGGGACGGCGATTCGGTGTGGCCGGGTGGTGGAGCAGGTGATTGAACAAGGCCACCAAAAAGGCGGCTGTCTTTCCGGTTCCGGTCTGGGCCTGGCCGGCCACATCGCGCCCGGCGAGGGCGACCGGAAGGGTCTCGGCCTGGATGGGTGTGCAGTGGGTATAACCTGCTTCCTGCACGCCTTGAAGTAAGGGATCCGGAAGGTTCAGGTCGCGGAACTGAATGGAACTCAAGTGTGTCTGGCTCATAGAGGGACAAGCATACCAAAAAACCTCGTTGTACAGGCTTGAAATGGCCGCGGGAATGGGCTCAAATGTTCCGGGCAGCCTTATACCAAGAATCAACCGGATGCTTCGCTGAGCCAGCAGGGGGCGTCGAATCATTGGAGGCACACAATTGAGCGACAAGATTGCATACGTCACTGACGACACATTCGAGAGCGAAGTGCTCAGCGCGGAAGGACCCGTCCTGGTCGACTACTGGGCGGACTGGTGCGGCCCCTGCAAGATGATTGCTCCGATTCTGGACGAAATCGCCGAGGAATATGCGGGTAAGCTCAAGGTTGCGAAGCTCAACATCGACGAAAATCCCAACACCCCGCCGAAGTATGGCATCCGCGGCATTCCGACACTGATGCTGTTCAAGGGCGGGAATGTGGAAGCCACGAAGGTTGGGGCGGTTTCAAAATCACAGCTGACTGCCTTCATCGACAGCAATATCTGACGATTTTCCGGGCGTCCGGCCCTCGCCAGGGCTGGACGCCGCCCCATCGGGGTGGTAACCTTCGCCGCAATCACCTATAACTAGTCGTACGCCAGAGTTCTGCCGTTCCCGGCGATCCTCCTTTCCGGTCTGAAGGCTCACCGCCTTCGATGACGTTTTCCACAGGTTTCCTTCTGTCTAGTCGCATAGCCACCGAATCCAACGGTCACCAACATGAATCTCACGGAACTTAAGCGCAAACCCGCCGCTGAACTGATCGACATTGCCAACTCCCTGAATATCGAAGGCATTTCGCGGTCGCGTAAGGAGCAGGTGATCTTCTCCATTCTGAAGGCGCTGGCCAAGAATGGTGAGGATATCCACGGCGATGGGGTGCTGGAGATTCTCCAGGACGGCTTTGGATTCCTGCGCTCGGCAGATGCATCCTATCTGGCCGGCCCCGACGACATCTATGTCTCGCCCAGCCAGATCCGGCGCTTTAACCTGCGCACCGGCGACACCGTCTCCGGCAAGATCCGGCCTCCCAAGGAGGGTGAGCGCTATTTCGCCCTGCTCAAGGTCAGTGAGATCAACTTCGAGCCGCCGGAGAACGCGAAGAACAAGGTCTTGTTCGAAAACCTGACGCCGTTGCATGCCAACGAGCGGCTCACCCTCGAGCTCGGCAACGGCAGCACCGAAGACATCACGGCCCGGGTGATCGATCTGGTGGCCCCCATCGGCAAGGGCCAGCGCGGGCTCATCGTCTCGCCGCCGAAGGCGGGTAAGACCATGATGCTGCAGAACATCGCCCAATCCATCACCGCACGCCATCCCGAGTGCTATCTCATCGTACTGCTCATCGATGAACGTCCCGAAGAGGTGACGGAGATGATGCGTTCGGTGCGGGGCGAGGTCGTGTCCAGCACCTTTGACGAGCCGGCCAGCCGGCATGTGCAGGTGGCGGAGATGGTCATCGAGAAGGCCAAGCGCTTGGTGGAGCACAAGCGCGACGTGGTCATTTTGCTTGATTCCATCACCCGCCTGGCCCGCGCCTACAACACCGTGATCCCCTCCTCGGGCAAGGTGTTGACCGGTGGTGTCGATGCCAACGCGCTGCATCGGCCGAAGCGTTTCTTCGGCGCGGCCCGCAATATCGAAGAGGGCGGCTCCCTGACGATTCTGGCCACCGCCCTCATTGACACCGGATCGCGCATGGATGATGTGATTTACGAGGAATTCAAGGGAACGGGCAATATGGAGATCCATCTGGATCGCCGTATCGCCGAGAAGCGTATCTATCCCTCCATCAACATCAATCGCTCCGGCACGCGCCGGGAAGAGCTGCTTACCGACGTGGAGGAACTGCAGAAGATGTGGATCCTGCGCAAGCTCCTGCATCCCATGGATGAGCTTGCCGCCATGGAATTCCTCCATGACAAGCTCAAGGACTCCAAGACCAACTCTGAGTTCTTCGATTCCATGAAGCGCTGAGCACCGGCTCAGCGGCGCCGGGAGACCGGTACGACGCCCCAGATCTGGGCCGCATACTCGCTGATGGTGCGATCGGACGAGAAGCGGCCCATATGGGCGACATTGAGTATGGATTTGCGCGCCCAGGTGTCGCGATCCAGATAAGCTGCATCGACGCTCTCCTGGGTGGCCACATAGGCGGCGTAGTCCGCCAGAAGCAGGTATTGGTCGCCTCCCCGCAGCAGGGACTCCACGATCGGTCGAAAGCGGCGAGGTTCGTCCGGCGAGAAGTAGCCGGAGGCGATCATGTCCAGAGCCCGCTTCAACTCCGGATCCGCCTCATAGTACTCCCGTGGATCATACGGCCCGCACTTGAGTGCGCGCACCTCTTCCACGGTAAGGCCGAAGATGAAGATGTTCTCTTCCCCCACCGCCTCCAGAATCTCCACGTTCGCCCCGTCCAGCGTGCCGATGGTCAGTGCGCCGTTGAGCGCCAGTTTCATGTTCCCCGTGCCTGATGCCTCGGTGCCGGCGGTGGAGATCTGCTCCGACAGCTCCGCTGCAGGGATCACCTCCTGGGCGGTGGAGACGTCATAGTTGGGAATGAACACCACCTTGAGACGATCCTGCACCTTCGGGTCATTGTTCACGATGTCGGCCACATCGTTGATGAGCTTGATCACCAGCTTGGCCATCGTGTAACTCGGAGCCGCTTTACCGGCGATGAGCACCGTGCGGGGCACCCGATCGGAAGCCCGGCCGTCGCGAATACGGTTGTAGAGGGTGATCACATGCAGGATGTTGAGCAGCTGCCTCTTGTATTCGTGAATGCGCTTGACCTGCACATCGAAGATCGAGTGTGGATCGACGCGCACCCCGAGCCGGTCCGCGATGTTCTGCGCCAGCCGGCACTTGTTGTCCAGTTTGATCTCATTGAAGCGGCGCCGGAACTCGCCCTCTTCCGCCGCCCCTGCGAGTTCCTCCAACCGGCCCAGATCGGTGACCCAGCCGGGTCCGATCCGTTCGCAGATGAGCTGTGCGAGATCACGGTTGGCCTGGTTCAGCCACCGCCGGGGAGTGATGCCGTTGGTGATGTTGATGAAGCGCTCGGGAAAGAACCGATGGAAATCGTTGAAGATTTCATTCTGCAGCAGTTCGGTATGGAGCTTGGCCACCCCATTGACCTTATGGCTGCCGACGATCGCCAGATGGGCCATGCGGATCCGACGCCCGCCTTGCTCGTCCACGAGAGACATCCTGCGCAGGCGCTCCACGTCCCCGGGGTGGTGGTGCATTACATCATTGAGGAAACGATGGTTGATCTCATAGATGATCTGCAGGTGACGCGGCAGGATCTGGCCAATCATCTCCACCGGCCAACTCTCCAGCGCCTCGGGCAGCAGGGTGTGGTTGGTGTAGGCGAAGGTCCGTAGGGTGATGTCCCAGGCCCGTTCCCACTCCATGTTGTGGACGTCCAGGAGGATGCGCATCAATTCGGGAATGGCGATGGCCGGGTGGGTATCGTTGAGCTGAATGGCCACCCTGTCCGGCAACTCGTCCAGGGAGTCGTGATGCTTTTGAAACCGCCCGATGATGTCCTGGAGCGACGCACTCACGAAGAAATACTGCTGTTTGAGGCGCAACTCACGCCCTTCCTCGGTGGTGTCGGCGGGGTAGAGCACCTTGGAGAGGTTCTCGGAGCGGGTCTTGTCCTCAACGGCCTTGATGTAGTCGCCCTCGTTGAAGTAGTGGAGGTCGAAGTCACGGCTCGCCTTCGCCGCCCACAGGCGCATGTTGTTGACCGTATCCACCTGGAATCCGGGAATGGGGGTGTCGTAGGCCATGGCCATGACGTCGTCCGTCTCCACCCAGTGGTGGCGCAGCCGGCCCCATTCGTCACTGTACTGCACGACCCGGCCGTAGAACTTGACTTGGTAGAGCACCTCGGGACGCGGGAACTCCCAGGGGTTGCCGTAGCGCAGCCAGTTATCTGGGTGTTCCACCTGCCGGCCGTTCTCCAGTTTTTGCCGGAACATGCCGTACTCATACCGGATCCCGTAGCCGTAGCCGGGGAACTGGAGGGTGGCCATGGAGTCGAGAAAACAGGCGGCGAGGCGTCCCAAACCGCCGTTACCGAGCGCCGCATCGAACTCCAGGTCGCGGACCGTCTCGAAGTCGATGCCCATCTCGCCGAGGGCCTTGCGGGCTACCTCGTAGAGGCCAAGATTGAGGAGGCTGTTGGTGAGCGTGCGCCCGATGAGAAATTCAAGGGAGAGGTAGTAGACGCGCTTGGCGTCTTCACGGTAGTAGCTGCGCTGGGTTTCCATCCAGCGCTCGATGAGTTGATCGCGCACCACGTAGGCAAAGGCGTGGAACCAGTCCCGGTCCGTGGCCGTATAGTTGTCCTTGCCAACCTCGAAGATCATCCGGTTGGCCAGCGCCCGCACGATGGCCTCGAGGTCAACCTCTTCATGGTCGAATGCGAAGGAGTGCCTGGAAGCGCTCGCAGTCATGCCCTTGCTCTCCATGGAATGGCACCGCAGTGTGCCGGAAGAGTAACACGGTAGGCGGTGGTAAACACCTCTAATTCCACCGACTAGAATTCGCTTCAAGCGTTCCCTCGATATGGGAACCCGGGGGGGGCTTGAGACTCGAATCCTTCAGGACTTGCTGGAGGCGGGCGGATTGCCTTATCATCCGCCGTTTTCCAGTGCGCGGTGCCTGTCACAAGGGCAGGTAGCGGCGTAACGTAAACCTACAGGTGCTGTCATGAAACCGGACATCCATCCCGAATACACCGAAGTCACCGTGAACTGTAGCTGCGGTAACTCCTTCAAGACCCGTTCGACTGCGCGCAAGGACATCAATCTCGAAGTGTGCTCCCAGTGCCACCCGTTCTACACCGGGAAGCAGAAGATGCTGGACACCGCGGGCCGCGTCGACAAGTTCCGCCAGAAGTACGGTCTCAAGAAGTAGGTTGGTTTCCTTGCGAAACCGAAAAGGGGCGCACCGCAAGGGCGCCCCTTTTTCGTTGCTGCTCACCCTCGGGCTGGCAGCGTTCGCGACCGTCAGTGCGTGGGCTGCCCCTTGCGGGCCCGAGCGCGTCGACGAAACCACCCGAGTGACCTATGTGTTCGACGGGGATACCGTGCGCCTGGCGAGCGGTGAGCGGGTTCGCCTGATAGGCCTCGATGCACCGGAGCGGGGCCGGGACGGTGGGCCCGGCGAACCTCACGCAGAGGCCGCCCGCCGGGCCCTGCAGGGGCTGTTGGGAGGCGCGGTCGTCCGGCTTCAGTATGGCGTCGAGGAGCGGGACAGCTATGGTCGCAGGCTTGCTCATCTGTGGGACGAGCGGCAAAGCGTGAACGCATGGCTGCTTGCTCGGGGGCATGCGTTTCCGCTCGCGATCCCGCCGAATTTATACAATGCCGGCTGCTATGAACGGGCCACCGAACAGGCGCGCCAAGGGCGGTTGGGGATTTGGGCCCTGGACGCCTACCGTCCGGTCGCCAGTGCAACGCTACGCGCGAAGGATGAGGGACACCGTGTGGTGGAGGGGCGTGTCAGGGGGGTGGGCGAGAGCCGGCGTTCGGTTTGGCTGGAGTTGGACGGACCGGTCGCGGTGCGGATTCCCAAATCCGATCTCGGCCACTTCGATGAGGACCCCCGACGGCTCCAGGGGAGGCGCGTGCTGGTCATTGGCCGCTGGCGTCACCACCAAGGCAAGCTGCGAGCGACGGTACGCCATCCCGTTACCCTGAAGGCCCTGGATGGGGATTAGGCTGGGTCCACCGCCCCTCGGAATGATCGTAAACTATCGCATGCCGTTCACCCCGCTTTTCCATCTCCTATTCGTGGATTGAGACATGCTCGACAAACTTACCGCAAAGGATCAGCAGGCCCTGGACTATCACGCCCTGCCGACGCCCGGAAAATTGGCCACTGCGATCACCAAGCCGTGTGGTACCCAAGCCGAGTTGAGTCTCGCGTACACCCCTGGCGTGGCCATCCCGGTTCGCGCCATCGCCGCCGAACCGAAAAACGCCTATCGCTACACCGCCAAGGGAAATCTGGTGGCAGTGATCACCGATGGCACCGCCGTTCTGGGGCTGGGAAACGTCGGCCCGCTGGCGGGAAAACCGGTGATGGAGGGAAAAGCCGTCCTATTCAAGCGATTCGCTGATATCGATGTGTTCGACATCGAGGTGCAGGCGCCCTCGGTGGAGTCGTTCATCGAGACGGTCGCCAACATCGCTCCCACCTTTGGGGGGATCAATTTGGAGGACATTGCGGCGCCTCACTGCTTCGAGATTGAGCAGACGCTCATCGAGCGGTTGGACATCCCGGTTTTCCACGACGATCAGCACGGCACCGCCATCATCATTGCGGCGGGACTGCTCAATGCCCTTCACCTGCAGGGCAAGGCCCTCGAGGAGGCGCGGATCGTCTGTCTGGGCGCCGGCGCGGCGGGGATCGCCTCGATGCGCCTGCTCGTGGCGCTGGGCGCGAAACGGGACAGTATTGCTCTGGTCGATCGCCAGGGGATCGTGCATAGCGGGCGGGACGACCTCAACCGTTACAAGCAGGAATTTGCCTTAACAACCGAGCGACGCACCCTTGCCGATGCCATGGCCGGCGCGGATGTTTTCGTCGGCGTATCCGGGCCCGGCCTGATTGACGAGGCGATGGTGGTGTCCATGGCGCCCCGGCCGGTGATCTTTGCTCTCTCTAACCCGGACCCCGAGATCCGGCCCGAACTCGCCCGGGCGGTGCGTGACGACCTAATCATGGCCACAGGACGGAGCGACTATCCGAACCAGATCAATAACGTACTTGGGTTCCCCTTCATTTTCCGCGGCGCCCTGGATGTGCAGGCCCGCGCCATCAACGAAGAGATGCAGATCGCTGCGGTCCACGCACTCAAGGCACTGGCTCACGAGGCGGTCCCTCAGGAGGTGCTGACCGCGTATGGCATCTCGGCCTTGAGCTTCGGTCCCGATTACATCATCCCCAAACCCTTCGACCCGCGGCTGATCGAGCGTGTGCCGCCGGCCGTGGCGGCCGCGGCAATCGCCACTGGGGTGGCCCGAGCGGATTGGCCGTCCCACTACCCGGCGCAGAGGTGATACGGAGCGGTACGGGTGCCCATGAAGGGGTGGCAGCTCACCCTCAAGATGGATCCCCTGGTGCGCACAAGGGCCGAGCGCGCCGGAAGGCGCTGCGGCCGCCCCTGCATCAGGTCGTCAGCAGCGCCTCGGCGGTGGGGAGGTCGGCTCGCCGCATGGGCCGGCCGTCCACCGGGCTCAGGGGCGGGTGGCGCAGGCCGTCGACAGGGAAGATGGTCAGCTCGATGCTCTCTGAGCCTGCCTGAAAGGCGTAGAGGGGGTAGCGCTCGGCGCGCTGGGGGGTGGCTCGGAGCGTGCGCTCGTCCAGGCGGTAGTCGATCCCCCTTTCCATCAGGAACACGCCCACCTCCTCAGGGGTGTGGACGAACAGATGCAGATGCACTGCAGAGTGGCGGTCCGCTGTCCCCTTGAGCACCTGACCGACCAATCGGGGCTCGAAGCGGGCGAGAAGACGCATCGCCCGGACCGCCACCTCGCGGAGTTCTCTTAAGCGCTGTGGTTGGCTTTCGCCGCGGAAAAGCCGCAAGTGCTCGAACAGCGCCGCCTCGATCTCCTGGTTGGTGGGGAGGTTGCCGGTGGCGGTTTCTCCATACCGCGCCGCGGCTTTCCGCTTGGCATGGGCGAAGTCGCGAATGCCGCTGTCGGCCATCAGACGTGCCGCCTCCTGCGCGATTTGGATCCGCAGGTGTTCGGCTTTTCCAGATGCCCGGCGTGTCATGGTCAGCCCCCTTTACTTTGTACCCACTGGTTAAGACTCCGCCAGTGCGGCTCCGTGCCGTTCCGCGCAGGGATTGGCGCTTGCAGCCGATCAGAATAGTTGTTCCTGCAGGTCAGCTGCCGGCTTGGTGCCCGGAGAGGCTGGACGCACTGTGGTCTGGGTCGGGCGCTTTGGCACGTCTTCGGCCCGGAAGGTCTCAAAGATGGCGTGCGGGTTGTCGGCAGTGGCGAACTCTCCCGTCTCCGGATCGATGCGAACGGTCACCATCCCGGGCGGCTGAGCCATTTGCTGATCGGGCACACCTTTGAGCGCCTCGCCCATGAAGTCCACCCAGATGGGGAGGGCGGCGCCGGCGCCCGTCTCACGGTTCCCCAAGGGGCGCGGGTTATCGAAGCCCACCCACACGGTGGTGACCACGGCGTGGTTGTATCCGGAGAACCAGGCGTCGCGCTGGTCATTGGTGGTGCCGGTCTTGCCGGCGAGATCCGAGCGGCCAAGCTGCATGGCCCGGCGCCCTGTGCCGCGGCGGATCACGTCCTGCATCATGGAGGTGATGAGGTAAGCGTTTTGCGGGTGCAGGGTACGGGGAGCGAGGCGTTGTGGTTCCCCAGCGGCAGGCTGTTCCGTGGCCGGTTCCCGTTGCTCCACGGCTTGCCTGGAGGCGTCGGCCTCTTCGCAGGCGGCACACGCAATGGCTGGATCGGCCTCGTAAAGCAGATTGCCGGCATCGTCCTCGATGCGTTGAATGAAGTAGGGTTCGATCAGAAATCCGCCATTGGCGAGTACCGCATAGCCCCGGGCCAATTCAAACGGCGTCACGGTGGCGCTGCCAAGGGCAAGGGAGAGATCTCGTGGCAGGCGCGCGGGGGTGAAGCCGAAGTTGCCCAAATGGCGGATGGCCGCGCCGATCCCAACCGTCTGGAGCACGCGAATGGAGACCAGGTTGCGGGAGCGGACCAGCGCCTCGCGCAATCGGGTGGGTCCATAGAACCGACCGCTGTAGTTCTCGGGGCGCCATTCGCTCTCCAGCTTGTCGTCGGCGAAGACCACCGGTGCATCGTTGACGAGGGTTGCGGGGGTGAACCCCTTGTCGAGTGCGGCGGAATAGATGAAAGGCTTGAAGTTCGATCCGGGTTGCCGCGAGGCCTGGGTCGCCCGGTTGAATTTGGAGTGGTAGAAATCAAAGCCCCCCGCCAGGGCTGTGACCGCGCCATCTTCCGGGCGCAGCGAGACCAGCGCCCCGGACACTGTCGGGAGCTGGGTCAGCACCGGTTGATCGGCGATCCAGCGCACCCGAACGACATCCCCCACCTTCACTATGTCGCCGGCAGTTCGTGGCGGTGCGCCCTTGCGGTCGTCATCGATATAAGGAGCAGCCCAACTGAGTCCGTCCCACCCCACGGTGATGATCCCGTGGCTTCTCGTAAACAGTGCAATCGCCTTCTCCTGCACCGCGACGACCACGCCAGGGAGCAAATCCGCTACGCTGGAGAATCGACTCATCTGCTGGTGCAGCATATCGAGATCGGCCTGTTCCGGGATTTGGAGGTGTGCTTCGGCGCCTCGAAATCCGTGCCGGACATCGTAATCGAGCAAACCTTGCCGAAGTGCGCTGTTTGCCGCGTTCTGCACCTTACCCTCGACGGTGGTGAACACCTTGATGCCCCGCGAGTAGGCCTCCTCGCCGAAGCGTGCCACCAGTTCGGCGCGCACCATTTCCGCAAGATAGGCTGCCTGGACTTGGACCGGGAGCTGATGGACGCTGGCGGTCACCGGCTCCTGCTGTGATTGTTCGGACTCGGTCGCCGAAATGTAACCCAGGTCCTCCATGCGGCGCAGCACGTAGTCCCGGCGAATGCGCGCGCGCTGTGGATTGACCACCGGATTAAAAGTGGAAGGGGCCTTCGGCAGGCCCGCAAGCATCGCGTACTGGGCGGTGGTCAGCTCGCCCAGATCTTTCCCATAGTAGACCTGCGCTGCGGCGGCGAAGCCGTAGGCCCGCTGCCCCAGGTAGACCTTGTTGAGGTAGAGCTCCAGGATCTCCTCCTTGGTGAGGTCCTGTTCGATTCTCAGGGAGAGGAAGATTTCGCTGATTTTGCGCAGATAGGTCTTCTCACTGCTGAGAAAGAAGTTGCGTGCCACCTGCATGGTGATGGTACTGCCGCCCTGGCCCTTCTCCCCGGTCCGCAGCAGGTGGTAGGCGGCACGGAGGAGCCCCTGATAATCGACGCCGGGATGCTCGAAGAAGCGATCATCCTCCGCAGCAAGCAGTGCCTGAATCATCTTCGGTGGGAACTGCTGGTAGCGCAGGGGAATGCGTTTCTTCTCGCCGAATTCCGCAATGAGCTCCCCCCCGCGTGAATAGACGCGCAACGGCACCTGCAGACGGACCTCCTTGAGGCTCTCGGTATCCGGCAGCGTCGGCGCCAGATAGGCGTACAATCCGGCGAGACCGCCCGCCCCGAACAGTCCGAGCACGAGCAGGGTGATAAATCCATAGCGCAATAGGCGGGTAAACATGGCGTCAGAACTAGAACTGGTTCACTGCATCTAAGGGTACATACCAGTATAAAGTAGTTTGCCTGACCCGAACCATGCCCTCTGTCACACCGATTATTGGTTGACGGGTAGTTGAGTCTGGTATTTAATGTTATTAGACACGTATTGCACGTAAACGTGGGTACATAAAGGAAAAATGGTCCTCTTGCCCAAGTTTTTGACAAGGACGAAGCCGTCAATTCTCGGACTTGATATCAGCACGACTGCAGTCAAGCTCCTGGAACTCAGCAAAAGCGGCGATCGTTACCGCGTGGAAAGCTACGCGGTGGAGCCCCTGCCACCCAACTCTGTCATCGAGAAGAATATCTCCGATGTGGAGGAGGTCGGGCAGGCCATCAAGCGTGCTGTGAAGCGCTCTGGCACCCGGGCCAAGTTCGCGGCTGCGGCCGTGGCCGGCTCTGCGGTCATCACCAAGGTCATCTCCATGCCGGGCTCCTACTCCGATGAAGAGATGGAGAGCCAAATTGAGCTGGAGGCCGACCAGTACATTCCCTATCCACTGGAAGAGGTGAATCTCGATTTCGAGGTGCTTGGCCCCTCGGAGGACGACCCTGAGCGGGTCGATGTCCTGCTTGCCGCTTCCCGCGCCGAGAACGTGGATGTCCGGGTGGAGGCCATCGAGGTGGCCGGACTGACCGCCAGGATCATCGATGTCGAGGCCTATGCAATGGAGAATGCGTTCGCCCTTGTGGCGGATCAGATGCCCGATCACGGGGTGGGCAAGACCATTGCCGTGGTCGACATCGGCGCAACGATGACGACCTTGAACGTCCTGCACGACCTCAAGACCATCTACACGCGTGAACAGGTCTTCGGCGGCAAGCAGCTCACCGAGGAGATCCAGCGGCGCTACGGCCTCTCCTATGAGGAAGCCGGCATGGCGAAGCGCCAGGGCGGGCTGCCGGACAACTACGTCCCCGAGGTGCTGGAGCCGTTCAAGGAGGCCATGGCTCAGCAGGTGAGCCGCTCCCTGCAATTCTTCTTCTCCTCCAGTCAGTACAATCACATCGACTACATCGTCTTGGCGGGGGGCAGTTCCTCCATCCCCGGTGTGGACGAGCTGATTGAACACAAGCAGGGCGTACCGACAGCTGTTGCCAACCCCTTTACCAACATGAGCATCGCACCGCGGATCAAGGCCCAGGTGCTTAGCAACGATGCACCGGCCCTGATGATCGCCTGCGGCCTCGCTCTGAGGAGTTTCGACTGATGGCGCGCATCAATCTGTTGCCTTGGCGCGAGGGACTTCGGGCGCAGAAGAAGCGGGAATTCTTTGTCGCCATGGGGGGCACGGCCTTCCTCATGGTGGGGGTGGTCTTCTATGTGCATATGCACATCAGCGGGATGATTGACTACCAGAATTCCCGCAACAACTTTCTGCGCCAGGAAATCAAGCAGGTCGAGGCCAAGATCAAGGAAATTCAAGAGATCGAGAAGCAAAAGCAGCAGCTGATCGCCCGCATGCGCATCATTGAGCGGCTGCAGGGCAACCGGCCTGAGGTGGTGCACTTGTTCGACGAGTTGGCTCGCATCATTCCCGAGGGGCTCTATCTCACCAACCTCAAGCAAAGTGGCAAAAACCTCACTCTGGAGGGGCTTGCGCAGTCCAACGCCCGCGTCTCCAACTTGATGCGGAATTTGGATAATTCACCCTGGTTCGAGCGGCCGGTATTGGACATCATTCAGGCGAGCTCCAAAGGTGGCGAGCGAAGCCGCAGTTTCAAGCTGCGCGTCACACAGGCCATTGGGCAGAGTGAGGACAAGTGACGTGAACATCGACTTGTCACAGTTTCGCAATCTGGACCCCGAGAATATCGGCACTTGGCCCATTCTCGTAAAGGGCGTCATCATCAGCATTATTTCGCTGGCTGTGCTCGGACTCGGATATTATTTCGATACGCAGAATCAGCTCACTGAGCTTGAGTCCGTCCGTCAACAGGAGGAAAAGCTCAAAAAAGAGTTCGGCACCAAACAGGCCAAGGCCGTCAACCTGGATGCCTACAAGCAGCAGATGCGGGAAATGGAGGAGTCCTTCGGCACGATGCTACGGCAGTTGCCGAGCAAGACGGAGGTCGCGGACCTGTTGGTGGACATAACGCAAACCGGACTTGCGAGTGGTCTCGAATTCACGCTCTTTCAGCCAAAAGCGGAATCACCCAAAGAATTCTACGCTGAACTGCCCATCGTACTGAAGGTGACTGGGGATTATCACCGGTTTGGCGCGTTTGTCGATGGTGTCGCGGCCTTGCCCCGGATCGTCACGCTTCATGACATCACGATCACCGGTCCGAAGGGCAAACTCATCATGGACGCCACGGCCAAGACCTACCGATACCTGGATGATGCTGAGATTGCGGCGAGCAGGAAGGGGGCCAAGAAGAAATGATATGGTCTCATGCGTATCTCACGGCTATTCACCGCTCGGCATGCCGAAAATTCTCAGCCAAGCTCATCTGCTTGCTCGCGCCTGCCCTCTTGGCGGGCTGCGCGCAATCGGGATTCGCCGACTTGCGCGCTGAAGTCGACCGAATCAAACGTCAGCCGGCGGGACGCATCGCGCCCGTGCCCGAGTTCAAGACCTATGAGGGTTTCCATTATACCGCCTCCGAACTGCGGGATCCTTTTACCAAAGACGTCGAGGATACCATTGTCGAAGACGCAGGGGGGGGGCTTCAGCCTGACAGAAGTCGTCACAAGGAAGCTCTCGAAGGCTTCCCGCTGGATACCTTGAAGTTCGTTGGGAACCTCGAGCTCAATGAACAAAACTGGGCAATCATCACCGCGCCCGATGGCTTGGTTTACCGTGTAAAGGCGGGCAACTACCTCGGCCAGAACTACGGCAAAATCACCGGCGTCAGTGAAACGCAACTCGACATTACCGAGTTGGTCTCCAATGGCAGAGGGGGTTGGATCGAGCGCCAAGCTGCCCTTGCTCTAAGCGAATGAAGAATAACATCAGGAGTCCCAGGTCGATGAGCCTCCGAGCCTTTAGCCATACCGATCGCGTACGCCCCTTCTCGTGGACCGCTCTTGCGGGGCTGTTTATCCTAGCACTGCTTGGGGCAGCATCGGCCCAGGCCGCTGACGGCCGAGCCGTATTAGAGAATATCGACTTCGAGGCCATCCCTGGCGACAAACTGCGCATTGCTTTGCGGTTTTCCGGGCCGGCTCCAGCTGCGGGTGGTTTCACCATCGACAATCCTGCAAGACTTGCCATCGACTTGCCTAATACCAAGCTGGGACTCAGCAATCGGGCGGTCGCCATCGAGCAGGGCGTCGCTCGTAGCCTGCGTGCAGTCGAGGGCGGTGAGCGGACCCGCATCGTGGTGAACCTTACCCAAGTGGTGCCTTATGACATGCGAACTCAGGGGAATGCGGTCTATGTGACCCTGGATTCCGCGACGAGCGCAGCCGCACCCAAGCCAGGGGTCACGGTTGAGGGGACCGCGCCGGCGGCGAATCGCATTTTGGATGTCGATTTCAGACGGGGCGAGGAGGGCCAGGGCCGAATCACCGTCAAGCTCTCCAGTGCTGCGACGGTTGTGGACCTCCAGGAGCGTGGAGGCAAAATCATTGTCGACTTTCTGAACGTGGCCCTCCCGGATAACCTGCAACGCCGCCTGGATGTCACAGATTTTGCCACTCCGGTGGTGACCATCGATTCCTACAAGCAGGATCGCGGTGCGCGAATGGTTATCGCGCCGACAGGTGATTACGAGCATTTGGCTTACCAAGCCGGCACCAACTTGACCATTGAGGTCAAGCCCGTGGATCGGGCCGAAAAGGAGCGGCGAGCCAAGGAGCAGTTTGGATATACCGGTGAGCGACTGTCACTGAACTTCCAGAACATCGAGGTTCGGGCGATCCTTCAGCTGCTGGCTGACTTCACCGGCCTGAACATCGTGGCCAGTGACACGGTTCAGGGGAACATCACCCTGCGGCTCAAGAATGTGCCATGGGACCAGGCCATGGACATCATCCTGAAGACCCGCGGGCTGGGCATGCGGCAAGTGGGTAACGTCATCCTCATTGCCCCCAACGAGGAGATCGCTGCACGAGAGAAGCAGGAGCTGGAGGCACAGGAACAGTTGAAGGAGCTGGCCCCTCTGCGGACCGAATTCTTCCAAGTCAATTACGCAAAGGCCGCCGACATTGCTCAGCTCTTGAAAGCCGAGGCCAACACGCTGCTGTCCGAACGGGGGAACGTCACGATTGATGAACGGACCAACACCCTGATGGTGTTGGATACGGCTGACAAGCTACAGGAGCTGGCGCAGCTCATCGAGAGACTGGACGTACCGGTCAAGCAGGTTCTCATCGAATCACGCATCGTCATCGCCAATGACGACTACACCCGAAGCTTGGGGGTGCGTGCCGGCGGCTGGGGCCTGGGCCGGAGCGGCAACACTTCGGTCGTGACGGCGGGTAGTGCATCGGGTGCTGACGAGACCGCAACCAGCCTCGTGGATGACGATACCGCGCACATCACCATTCCATCCCTCAACGACCGGCTCAACGTGAATCTCCCGGTGGTCGGCCCCACCGGCCAGCTCGCTCTGGCGATCCTCGGGCCCGACTACTTGGTGGACCTTGAATTGTCTGCCCTTCAACAGGAAGGCAGCGGCGAGGTCATTTCCAATCCACGGGTGGTCACCTCCAACCAGAAGGAGGCGCTCATTGAGCAAGGGGTGGAAATTCCGTATCAACAGGCTACATCGAGTGGGGCCACCAGCGTCGCTTTCAAGAAAGCAGTCCTGAGTCTCAGCGTAACGCCTCAGATTACCCCCGACGACCGGGTCATTCTGGACTTGGCCGTAAACAAGGACAGCGTTGGCCAGGTGTTCGGTGGTATTCCGACCATAAACACTCGCTCGGTTACAACCCAAGTCTTGGTGGACAACGGGGATACCGTGGTCTTGGGCGGAATCTACGAGCAGAGCCGGAACGAGACGGTGCAAAAGGTCCCACTTCTCGGGGATTTGCCGCTGATTGGTTTCCTTTTCCGCAACAAGACACATCTTGACGACAAAGCCGAACTGTTGATCTTCGTGACCCCAAAGATCCTGAAAGAGGGACTGAAGAGCTTTGCGCCTTGACGAGTCCCTTGCGCTTGCCGGTGGCAGGGATACCGATTTACCATCAGCTTATGGATGGCCCCGAGACGGTAGGCGGCCAGTTACGATAACAAGAACACGGAGACGTGGTCATGGGGAAGTGCACTCCCATTTTTTGGGTAGCCTTGTTGGCTTTGTTGAGTGGGTGTGGGGAGCAGATATTCAATACCACCCCAGAAGGGAAGAGCCCTACGGACGCAGACGTAGGGTTGGTGGAGTTGGTCGCCAGCAAGAGCGTGCTTGGCACCAGCCCCCTCGACAAGGTCACCATTACTGCCTACGTCAAGGATGCGGATAACCGTGTACTTGTCGGTGAGCCGGTCGACTTTGTCGCCGACTCCGGTAATCTGGTCATCGTAAGCGGGACGACCAATGCCTCCGGCGCTGCTACGGCAACTGTTAGCGCTGGTACTGATGCACGCAATCGCACAATTCTGGTGACCGCAACGGCGGGGGAACGTAGCGATACGTACGCTGTCGCCGTCACCGGTACGCAGTTGACCGTGAGTGGGGCCTCTAGCCTTGTGTATGGCAGTTCGGCGGACCTGACGATCGCGCTGAAAGATTCCGCGGGCAAGGGCGTGTCCGGATACCCTATCGGTATTACCTCCAAACAGGGAAATACGATCACGACACCGAACTTGACCACCGATAACAATGGGGCCGTCGTCGTGACTGTAACGGGGACCGTGGGCGGCACTGACCAAATTGTCGCTTCCGCACTGGGGCTGACGGCAACACACTCACTCAATATCTCCAGTGATCAGTTCTTAGTTAAGGTTCCTGCAGAGATCCCCGTGGACACCTGCGCGGCCGTCACCGCGACGTGGACGAAGTCAGGGCAGGCTGTGGTCGGCAGCAATGTGGCGTTCTCCGCCTCGAAGGGGACGCTCTATACCGATTCGGCTTGTACGATCCAGGGCTTCAGTGCGGCCACCAATGCGTCCGGTGTTGCACGAATTTATGCCCGTTCTCCCAACCCAGGGCAAATCATCGTTCTCGCAGACAGTCAATTGCCGACTGGCCCTAGTGGCAGTGCTACGGGGGAATTCATTGCCGTTCTGCCGGCGCGAATCGAATTCAAGGCGGAGTTCGACGTGCTCGGTACAAATCAGAGCACCGAGTTGAGGGCTACAGTGAGGGATGCCAAGAACAACGTGGTCAAGGGAGCGACAGTGGAGTTTCGCGTCATTGAGGATCCGACCGGGGGTGCCATCAACCCGCCTGTGGGAGAGACAGACAGCTCCGGGGGCGCGACCACCGTCTACAAGGCCACGGCCGCAAGTTCACCTTTGGACGGTGTGAAAATCGAGGCCCGTATCCGGGGAACGGCCATTGCGGCCGAGACGACCCTTACGGTGGGGCAGCAGGCGTTGCGCATTACGGTTCAGTTCGGCAATACAGTGTCTTCGGTGAATCAGGGCGCCGATTACTTGCACTATGGCACTATTCGGGTCACTGACTCGGCTCTGAAGCCTGTGGAAGGAGTGTCCGTGAGCATCCGGGGCGAGGTGGAATCCTATGACAAGGGGGTGCGCGCGTTTGATGGGGCGGCCACCTCCAATGTGGGGATTAACGCGGGAGTCCCGACCGGCGTGATCTTCGCACAGTACAACTCGCTCTCCTGTCCCAATGAAGACAAGAACGGCAATGGCATCCTGGATGAAGGGGAGGATGTGAACGGCAACGGGCAACTTGACCCTCAAAGTGGCGTTTCCGTCCGTGCCGACCCCGAAACCAATGAGAACGGGGAGGCTGCAGTAGTTGTTGCCTATCCAAAGGATGCAGCCAATTGGACTCAAGTGCGCGTGGTGGCATCCGCCAAGGTCGAAGGTACAGAAAGCAAGAGCTCGGCATCCTTTGTGTTGCCAATGGCCATGGCCGACGCATTGGCGCCCCCTGGCGTGGTTAGTCCCTACAAGACAGGCGGTGCCTGCGAAGTGTGGCCCTAGATGATTTCAGTTCAGTGTTCAGTGTGTGAAAAAGCAGCTTAATCTCTTCCTTGTCGGCCCCATGGGGGCCGGCAAGACCACCATTGGGCGCCAGTTGGCGACTCTCTTGAAGAAAGAGTTCAAGGACAGCGATCACGAAATCGTCGCCCGCACCGGGGCGAGTATTCCGCTCATCTTCGACGTGGAGGGGGAGGAGGGGTTTCGCCGCCGCGAGCGTGACGCCATTGCCGATCTCACCTCCGAGGAGAATTTGGTACTCGCCACCGGCGGCGGAGCGGTATTGGGCGAAGAGAACCGGCGTCATCTCGCCTCCCGCGGCACGGTGATCTACCTTCATGCGACCATTGAGCAGCTGCTGCAGCGTACCGCCAGGGACCGTAACCGGCCGCTGCTGCAGACCGCCGACCCTCGGGCCAAGCTGGAGGAGTTGATGGCTCAGCGGGATCCCCTCTACCGAGAGGTCGCGGACATGGTCGTCTATACGGATGACCGCTCGGTGCGAAGCGTGGTCAAGGAAATTATCACTCGCCTCCGCGAAATGGAGCGCGATCGTTCCGCCACTTGAAACCGTGCCGTGCCGCGCACTGCTGGCGTTTCCGCGCAGGACTCCCAGGGCTTCATACGGTACGCGGTAGCTCCGTGCCGGCGAGGCGGACCATCCAAGGCGCGGTCATTTCCCCGCACGCGGCACCTCCTCCGGCGAATGGACCCGGGATTTGGTGGTCCGGCGCAGGGTGAACCCATCCTTACGTTTCCTGCACGGCTCCAATGTAACTGTGCTCTCGTTCTGCGGTGAGACGCCGGCGCTGACCAGAATAAGTGCACGCTTACATCGGTCACGCCCTTATGCGTTCACCCTGCGGCCGTGACGTTTTTCGCGCCGTTCCTGTATATTTAGGGGCTTTGGTAACCAGCCGGAGCCCTCATGCAAACCCTCCAAGTCGATCTCGGAGAACGTAGCTACCCCATCTATATTGGGCGCGGTCTCCTGGGCCAGGCGGAGCTTGTCTCCCCCCACGTTCGGGGCAGCCAGGTCATGGTCGTCACAAATGAGACTGTGGCACCGCTCTACCTGGAGCAGGTCCTCTCGGCCTTCAAGGGGTACAAGAGTGACTCGGTCGTCCTGCCCGACGGCGAGCAATACAAGACCCTCGAGGTGTGGAACCGTATCTTTGACCGGTTGCTCGAAAAACGCTTCGATCGGCGTTGCACCCTGGTGGCGTTGGGTGGGGGCGTGGTGGGTGACATGACCGGGTTTGCGGCGGCCTGTTACCAGCGTGGCGTCGATTTCATCCAGATCCCCACCACCCTGCTGTCACAGGTCGATTCCTCGGTCGGGGGCAAGACGGGGGTGAACCATCCCCTCGGCAAGAACATGATCGGGGCGTTTCATCAGCCCCGTTGCGTGATTGCCGACACCGACACGTTGACCACCTTGCCCGTTCGGGAGTTGAGCGCCGGATTGGCCGAGGTGATCAAGTACGGTCTCATCAACGATCCCGAATTCTTCTCTTGGTTGGAGCGGACGCTGGATGCGCTTCTGGAGCGTGCTCCCGAGGCACTGGCGGAGGCCATTTTGCGCTCCTGTGCGGACAAGGCCGCCATCGTGGCCGCGGATGAGCGTGAAGGCGGGCAACGGGCCCTGCTCAATCTCGGGCATACCTTCGGCCATGCCATCGAAACGGGCATGGGCTACGGGGCATGGCTCCATGGGGAGGCGGTCGCCACCGGCATGGTGCTCGCTGCAGAGCTGTCACGGGACCTCGGCTGGCTCAGTGAGGACGAGCTGGAGCGGGTCCGGGCCCTGCTGCGCCGGGCGCGGCTACCGGTTCAGGCCCCTGAAGCACTCACTGCAGGGCGTTTTCTGGAGTTGATGGCGGTGGACAAGAAGGTCCTTGATGGGCGCCTGCGGCTGGTGCTCATGCAGGGGCTCGGTTGTTCCGTCATTGCCGACCAGGTCCGGCCCGAGGCGATTGGCGCCATGCTCACAACGCATCAGCGACAGGGCGCCTGAGATGATCCCCGGTCTCGCGCCCTATGCCGCCAGCGATGACCGCTCCCTGGGCCGACGTCACCGGGAATCGCCTCCGCTGTATCGCACGGAATTTCAACGGGATCGCGACCGCATCGTCCACTCGGGGGCGTTTCGCCGCCTCGAGTACAAGACCCAGGTCTTCGTGAACCACGAGGGCGACATGTTCCGCACCCGCCTGACCCACTCCATCGAGGTGGCGCAAGTGGGGCGGGCAGCGGCGCGCGCCCTGCGCCTGAACGAGGATCTCACGGAAGCCATTGCCCTGGCCCATGATCTCGGGCATACGCCCTTCGGTCATGCCGGCCAGGACGCACTGAACGCCTGTATGGCCCCGTTTGGGGGCTTCGAACACAACCTGCAGTCGCTCCGGGTGGTGGATGAACTGGAGGAGCGCTATGCGGAGTTCCAAGGGTTAAATCTCACCTTTGAGACAAGGGAAGGGATCCTTAAACACTGCTCCAGGGCCAACGCCGAGGCCCTGGCCGACGTGGGGCAACGGTTCCTTCGGGGGGGACAGCCCAGTCTGGAGGCACAGGTTGCCAACATCACCGATGCGATCGCCTACAACAACCACGATGTGGATGACGGGTTGCGGGCGGGGCTGATCACGCTTGACCAGCTGCGGGAGGTGACCCTGTTTGGCCAGCAGTACCGGGAGGTGCGCGCCGCTCACCCCACCCTGAGCGGTAAGCGCCTCATCCACGAGATCATTCGCCGCACAATCCACCGGCAGGTTGTGGACCTCATCCGCACCAGCGCAAGCCTTCTGGCCGACTTCGCGCCGCCAGGCATCGAAGCGGTCCGCCACCACGGATCGCCGCTGATTCGTTTCAGTGACGAGATGGCCACCCTGCATCGGGAGCTGAAGCACTTCTTGCGCGACAATCTCTACCGCCATTACAGGGTCCACCGAATGAGCATCAAGGCGCAACACATCATTGCGGAGCTGTTTGATGGGCTGTTTGCCGACCCGCGACTGCTCCCGCCAGAGCATCAGGCGAAGGTCAGGGCGCTCGAGGCCAGTCAGCACGAAGCCGGTCGGGCCCGTGCCGTCGCCGATTACATCGCCGGAATGACGGATCGTTTCGCCATCATCGAGCACAAGAAGCTTTTCGCCCCATCGGAGCTGACGTGACCCCGAGGGTGAACGGATACTTACCGAAGGAGTTACATCGCTCACAGCACGGCCGTGCCGCAAGTATGCGTTCACCCTGACGTGACCCCTGCGGTCGTGGACACCACAGGGGAGTAATTGCATACTTTCGGATGGGCAAGTCGAAACAGAATGGACGTGTCGGCGGAATATGCGCATTTACATGCAAACGCCCGTCAGCGATGAGGGGCCTCCGCGATATTACCAGCTGCTCCTGCAGCAGGACCTGCTTGGCGGGTGGACCTTGGTCAAGGAGTGGGGGCCCCAAGGGGCGCGGGGCAAAATGGTGTGCGAGCACTATTTAACCCTCGATGCTGCCGAAAACGCCTTTCTCGAGGCTCGTGATGCGCAACTGAGACGCGGCTACCGCGTCATGTTCGCACAGGGTCAGGAACCTCCTAGATGATCACACTCTTGCAGCGGAGACGGGATTCTGCTGAGCACCCACCCTACCTGAGCGTCTTCGGCTTGTCCCGTCCGCCCTTTGCCCAGGAAGGCGGTCCCGCCTTCTTCTATCCCGACCCGGAACGGGTCCGGTGCGTGGATATGTTGCTGCACCTGACTCAGTACAGCGAGGAGTTGCTGCTTGTTACGGGTCCCGGAGGGATTGGCAAGTCGGCGCTGCTGGAGCAGTTGGTTCACCGCAGTGAGGGCCATTGGCTCCTCGCGCGGGTCCAGGGGGATCGTGGGGTCGATGCCGGGGACCTCTTCATCTCCATTGCGGCCCGATTTGGGCTGGAGCCCGGCCGAATCCCTCCAGGCGAATTGCTGGGCGCCCTGACGGCACACCTGAAAGGCCGGCTCGATGAGTTGCCGGTCATTGTGGTGGATGACGCCGATCGCCTCTCCGATGATGCGCTTGAGATCCTCTTGCATCTCGCCCTTGTCGAGGGGGAGCATGGGCGGCTGGTGCGGCTTGTACTGTTCGGGAAGCCAGCCCTTGAGACGTCCCTGGCAGGGCCACGCTTCGCCGCCATTCCCCCCCTGCACCGGATGGAGCTGCGGCCGCTCGATCCTGCCCAACTCCCGGGTTACCTCAACCACCGGCTCCGGGCCGCCGGTTTCGGGGGGGGCAGTCCGTTCGACGATGCCGCCATCAAGCGCCTGTTGAAGGAGTCACTGGGGAACCCTCGCCAGCTCAACCTTCGTGCTCACCATTTCCTGCTCGGGGGCGTACCCAAGCGCGCCCGCGGCGGCAGGCGAGCCGCGGTGGTCGCGCTCGCTGGGGTTGGCGGTGCGGTGGCCTCCATGCCCCTGATCGCCTTGCTGTCACTGCACTCCCCGGGGCCTGCCGCCGCCCTTGCCGGCGGGCCTCCGGTGCAAATTACCTGTGGGTCGGGGATGAGTGCCTTGGTGGGTACGATGCAGAGCAGTGCTGCTGGCGCAATGGCACCCGTCCTCCCGGCCGCGGCTCATGAACCTGTCCCGAACCGGGGGGCAGCATCCGCCATCCAGCTACCGGATTTAGCCAAGTCACTGCGCGGGAGCGAAGGGGCGAAGCTCCTTCAGGAGGCGGTTACGCCTGCCGCCACGCCGCCCCTCCAGCTTGCCTCGCGCCGCCCCCTGGTGCTCCCGGCGGAGGAGTTCGCTGCATCCGGGCCAACCGGCCCCCGGCCAGCGCCAGGCGACTCGCGGGCAGAGGCAGATCGGCCGCTGGCAACCCCACGGGTCGCCGGGCCGCCATCGTCACAGCGGAGCGACCTGCCCCTGCTCAAGGGGGCGGAATGGATAGCGAAACAGCCAGCGGGCCACTTCACTCTGCAACTGATGGCGGCAGGCGGGGTCGATAGTCTCGACAGGTTCGCCCGTGCCAGCGATCTCTCCGGGCCTTTGGCGGCCTATCGCAAGGGCGGCGCCCATCGCGAGGCGTTGCACATACTAATATATGGGAGCTATTCCTCTCGGGCGGAGGCCGAAGCGGCGGCTGTGGCCATTGCGCGTTCGGGAAAGGTTGGGCAACCCTGGGTTCGCCCCCTGGCTGCGGTGCAGGCCGAAGTGGGGCCGGAGCCCGAAAAGACGACACCCAAAGGCGTGGTTTGGATATGGACACAAGAGCCTTCCCACTACACCATCCAGCTGCTGGCGGGACCAGACCCCGATGCCTTGCGCCGCACGGCTCAACGGCATCGGCTGGAGCCAGCGGCAGTGCTGCCGCGCCACACCGCGGATCGACTCCAATACATACTGATCAGCGGTACCTTCGCCGACGCCGCACAGGCCCGTGCAGCTCTGGCGGCCTTGCCTGGGGAGTTGGCGGGCTCACACCCCTGGATCCGCAGCGTCGGAGGGTTGCAGGAGGAGCTCGCGAACGCGGCCTCCGGGCACTAATCGGCCGCGACCTGTGCATCTGTGTGGGGCTCCCTGGCCATGGTGCCGCCACGAGTCACTCGTCCCCGGCGGGCTTCCGCGGAGCACGGACAGCCCTGTTGAACCCGTGCATTTCTCCCCAACTCGCTGCCGTTCCCCCCAACATTGAAGACTCATGGCCGCGGCAGTATACTGCTTGACCCTTTTACCCGCCGTTGCGGGCGAGTGGTATTACTTCATCACGCAACGAATCAGACACCGACCGTGAGCGAATCAAAGCAGACACCCCAAGGGCTCTATCGCCCCTCCTTCGAGAAGGACAACTGCGGCTTCGGGCTTATTGCCCATATGGACGGCAAGCCCAGCCACTGGCTGGTCAACACCGCCATTGGCGCCCTGGCCCGCATGACCCACCGTGGCGCCATCGCCGCGGACGGCAAGACCGGCGATGGTTGCGGGCTGCTGCTCAAGAAGCCTGACGCCTTCCTGCGCGCCGTCGCGGCCGCTGAGGGGATCGAGCTGGGTCCGCTCTACGCGGTCGGGATGGTGTTCCTGAGCAAGGACCCGGGGCTGGCCGCTGCCGCCAAGGCGCGGGTGGCGCAGGAACTGACCGCCGAAGGCTTCGCGGTGCAGGGCTGGCGAGTGGTCCCCACCGACACCACAGCCTGTGGTGAGGAGGCGCTCAAGAGTCTGCCGCTGATCGAGCAGGTGTTCATCGATGCCCCTGCGGGCATGGAGGTGGCGGCCTTCGAGCGCCACCTCTACATCGCCCGGCGCCGCGCCGAGAAAGCCCTTCAGGCCAGCGACCCCACCTTCTACATCCCCAGCCTCTCCTCGCAGGTGCTCTCCTACAAGGGGCTGGTGATGCCGGAGAATTTGCCGGCCTTCTACACCGATCTGCAGGACGAGCGGCTGGCATCGACCATCTGCGTCTTCCATCAGCGCTTCTCCACCAACACCTGGCCGCAGTGGCGCCTGGCGCAGCCGTTCCGCTATCTGGCCCACAACGGCGAGATCAACACCATCCAGGGCAACCGCAACTGGTCGGTGGCGCGCGGGCACAAGTTCGAGAGCCCGCTCATCCCCAACATGGAGGATGTGCGCCCCTGGGTCTCCATGACCGGATCGGATTCCAACAGTCTCGACAACATGCTCGAAGCGCTGTTGGCCGGCGGCATGGACCTCTTCCGCGCCATGCGCCTGCTGGTTCCGCCGGCGTGGCAGAACATCGACAGCATGGACCCGGACCTGCGCGCCTTTTACGAATACAACTCCATGCACATGGAGGCGTGGGACGGCCCGGCCGGCATCGTGCTTACCGACGGTCGCTACGCCGCCTGCACCCTCGATCGCAATGGGCTGCGCCCCGCCCGCTGGGTGATCACCACCGCCCCCGGCGTGGCCGAGGTCCCGGAGACGGGATACGACGGCTGTGTCATCACCCTCGCCTCCGAGATTGGGGTGTTCGATTACGAACCTGCCCAGGTCCTCGCCAAGGGACGCCTCAAGCCGGGTCAGATGCTGGCGGCCGACACCGAGACGGGACAACTGCTGCTGCCCGCCGACGTGGACGAGCGCCTGAAGGGGCGCCATCCCTACAAGGCATGGATGCAGGCGGGAGTGCGCCAGCTGGAGGCCGAAGTGGCGCCGGAGCAGGATCGGCAGGCTGACCTGGATGGCGAGCAGGTGAAGGTGTACCAGAAGCTCTTCCAGCTCACCTGCGAGGAGCGGGAGCAGGTCATCCGTCCGTTGGCAGAGGCCGGTCAGGAGGCGGTGGGCTCCATGGGGGACGATACGCCCCTGGCGGTGCTCTCCACCCGCGTGCGCTCGCTGTACGACTACTTCCGTCAGCAGTTCGCCCAGGTCACCAATCCGCCCATCGACCCGCTGCGGGAACAGATCGTCATGTCCCTGGAGACCTGTCTGGGGCGGGAGCAGAATCTGTTCGAGGAGACGCCCGACCACGCCCAGCGCCTGCTGGTGGACTCCCCCATTCTCTCCCGGGCCAAATTCCATCGTCTGCTTGAGATCGAGGGCGAGGAGTATGCCCATGAGATCATCGACCTGAATTACCCCCCCGCCGTGGGCCTGAAGGGCGCCATCGAAGCGGTCTGTGATCGCGCCGTGGCAGCCGTGAAGGGCGGCAAGGTGGTGATCGTGCTGTCCGATCGCGCCATCGCCGAGGAGCGCCTGCCGCTGCACGCGCTGCTGGCCACCGGCGCGGTGCACCACCGCTTGATTGCCGAGGGGCTGCGCTGCGATGCCAATATCGTGGTGGAGACGGCCACCGCGCGTGATCCGCACCACTGCGGGGTGCTGATCGGCTATGGCGCCACCGCGGTCTATCCCTACCTGGCCCTGGAGACCCTCCATGACCTCGTCCGCAACGGCGATCTGGAAGCGGCGGATGTGGGCAAGTTGGTGGACAACTACCGCAAGGGCATTAACAAGGGGCTGTACAAGATCACCTCCAAGATGGGGATCTCCACCATCGCCAGTTACCGCGGCGCCCAGCTGTTCGAGGCCGTGGGGCTGAGCGACGCGATCGTGGATCTCTGCTTCAAGGGCACCACCAATCGGCTCGCGGGCAGCGATTTCGAGGATCTCGAGGCCGACCAGCGCCTGCTGGCCAAAGAGGCCTGGAACCCCCGCAAGGGCATTCAGGAAGGTGGCCTGCTCAAGTATTGGCACGATGGCGAATACCATGCCTACAACCCGGATGTGGTCCAGGCCCTGCACAAGGCGGTCCGCAGCGGCGACTATGGGGATTACCAGATCTACGCCGGGTTGGTGAACAGCCGCCCCGTGGCCATGCTGCGCGATCTTTTGAAGGTGCGCGACGACATCGCGCCCGTAGCCATCGACCAGGTGGAACCCCTCGAGGCCATTCTCAAGCGCTTCGACTCCGCAGCGATGTCGCTGGGCGCCCTCTCGCCGGAGGCCCACGAGACCCTGGCCGAGGCGATGAACCGCCTGGGCGGCCGTTCCAACTCCGGGGAGGGTGGGGAAGACCCTGCCCGCTACAAGACCCACAAGGTCTCCAAGATCAAACAGGTGGCCTCCGGTCGCTTCGGCGTGACCCCTGAGTACCTGGTCAATGCCGAGGTGCTGCAGATCAAGGTCGCTCAGGGGGCGAAGCCGGGTGAGGGTGGTCAGCTGCCCGGCCACAAGGTGAACGAACTCATCGCCAAGCTGCGTTACTGCAGCCCCGGCGTGGCCCTGATCTCCCCGCCGCCGCACCACGACATTTACTCCATCGAAGACTTGGCCCAGCTCATCTTTGACCTCAAGCAGATCAATCCCGAGGCGCTGGTGTCGGTCAAGCTGGTGGCCGAGGCCGGGGTGGGGACCATCGCCGCGGGGGTCGCCAAGGCCTATGCCGACCTCATCACCATCTCCGGTTACGACGGCGGCACCGGCGCGAGCCCGCTGACCTCGGTGAAGTACGCCGGTGGCCCGTGGGAGCTGGGACTGACCGAGACCCACCAGACGCTGCGTGCCAACGACCTGCGCGGCAAGGTGCGGCTGCAGACCGACGGCGGTCTGAAGACCGGGCTGGACGTGATCAAGGCCGCCATTCTCGGTGCCGAGTCCTTCGGCTTCGGCACCGGCCCCATGGTGGCCATGGGCTGCAAGTACCTTCGGATCTGCCACCTCAACAACTGCGCCACCGGCGTGGCCACCCAGGACAAGGTGCTGCGCAAGGAGCACTACATCGGCGAGGTGGAGATGGTGATGAACTATTTCCGCTTCATCGCTCAGGAGGTCCGCGAGTGGCTGGCCCGGCTTGGCTGCACCAGCTTGGGCCAGGTGATCGGCCGGACCGATCTGCTGCAGCTGCTGGAGGGCTTCACCCCCAAACAGCAGAAGCTGGATCTCTCCCCCATCGTCTCCGACGGCGGCGTGGCGGCAGAGAAGCCGCAATATTGTGTTACCCCGCGCAACGAGCCCTTCGACAAGGGCGAGCTGGCCGAACAGATGGTGCGCGATGCGTTGCCCGCGATCCAGGCCAAGAGCGGGGGTGAGTTCCACTACGGCGTGAAGAACATCCACCGCTCCATGGGGGCCCGCCTCTCCGGTGAGATCGCCAAGCAGTGGGGCAACCAGGGCATGGCCGATGCGCCCATCAACGTGCGCCTCACCGGCACCGCCGGGCAGAGCTTCGGGGTGTGGAACGCCGGCGGCCTCAACCTCTACCTGGAGGGGGATGCCAACGACTACGTGGGCAAGGGCATGACCGGCGGCAAGCTCGTCATCCATCCGCCCAAGGGCAGCCGCTTCAAGAGCCAGGAGACCGCCATCATCGGCAACACCTGCCTCTACGGGGCCACCGGCGGCAAACTGCTCGCGGCCGGGCTTGCCGGCGAGCGCTTCGGCGTCCGCAACTCCGGGGCCACTGCCGTGGTCGAGGGTATCGGGGATCACGGCTGTGAATACATGACCGGCGGCCTGATCTGCGTGCTCGGTTCCACCGGGGTCAATTTCGGCGCGGGGATGACCGGCGGGTTTGCCTACGTGCTGGACCTCGAGAACAGCTTCGCGGATCGCTACAACCACGAACTCATCGACATTCACCGCATCGGCAGCGAGAAGACCGCTGCCCACCGGGAGCACCTGCGCGGCCTCATCGAGGAGTTCGTCCAGGAGACCGGCAGTGCGTGGGGCCAGGAGATCCTGGACAACTTCGCCGACTTCGTGGAGAAGTTCTGGCTGGTCAAGCCCAAGGCGACCGAAATCGAAACGCTCCTGGATACCATGGAGCGCGCAGCATAAGGTCAAGAGTCAACCACGGGCCGGCGTGCAGCCGGTCTGCCTGGTCCAATCGCTGATTTTGAGACTGACGAGAAATGGGGAATAACTTCCAGTTCATCCAGGTGCCGCGCCTGGACCCGGAGAAGAAACCGGCCGACGTGCGGGTGAAGGAGTATCGGGAGATCTACGGCAACTTTGATGTGGAGTCCGCGGCAGCCCAGTCCGATCGCTGCCTCTCCTGCGGGAACCCGTATTGCTCCTGGAAGTGCCCACTGCACAACTACATCCCCAACTGGCTGAAGCTGGTCGCCGAGGGCCATCTGGCCGCCGCGGCGGAGCTTTCCCACCGCACCAACTCACTGCCGGAGATCACCGGTCGGGTGTGCCCCCAGGATCGCCTTTGTGAAGGGGCTTGCACGCTGAACGACGGGTTTGGGGCGGTGACCATCGGTTCGGTGGAGCGGTTCATCACCGATCAGGCCTTCGCCATGGGTTGGCGGCCCGATCTCTCCCACGTCAAGGCCACCGGCAAGCGCGTCGCCGTCATTGGTGCCGGCCCGGCGGGGTTGGGTTGCGCGGATGTGCTGATCCGTAACGGCGTCCAACCCGTGGTGTTCGACCGTCACCCCGAGATCGGCGGCCTGCTCACCTTTGGCATCCCCGAGTTCAAGCTGGAGAAGAGCGTGGTTCGCCGTCGCCGCGAGGTGATGGAGGGAATGGGGGTGGAGTTCCGGCTGGGCGTCGAGGTGGGCAAGGAGGTGCCCTTCGATCAGCTGGTGAGCGAGTTCGATGCGGTGTTCCTCGGCATGGGCACCTACAACTACATGAAGGGTGGCTTCCCGGGCGAAGAGCTGGCGGGCGTGTACGATGCGCTGCCGTTCCTCATCTCCAACGTGAAGCACTGCCTGGAGCTGGAGGAGAACCCCGCCGACTTCATCAGCATGAAGGGGCTGCGGGTGGTGGTGCTCGGGGGCGGGGATACCGCCATGGACTGCAACCGCACCTCCATTCGCCAGGGCGCCGCCTCCGTCACCTGCGCCTACCGCCGTGACGAGGCCAACATGCCCGGTTCCAAGCGCGAGGTCGCCAATGCCAAGGAGGAGGGGGTGAAGTTCCTGTGGAACCGCCAGCCCATCGAGATCGTCGGCGACGGCAAGGTCGAGGGGGTGAAGGTGGTCACGACCCAGCTGGGTGCACCGGATGAAAGGGGCCGTCGACGTCCCGAACCCATCCCCGGTTCGGAGGAGATCATCCCGGCCGACCGCGTGCTCATCGCCTTCGGCTTCCGTCCCAGCCCCGCGAAGTGGTTTGAAACCGCCGGCATCGCCACCGACGAGCGCGGCCGGGTGGTTGCCCCCGCCAACAACGAATACAAGTACCAGACCAGCAACGCCAAGGTCTTTGCCGGTGGCGATATGGTGCGCGGCTCCGATCTGGTGGTCACCGCCATTTGGGAAGGCCGGCAGGCCGCTGAAGGGATCCTCGACTACCTCGGGGTGTGATGAATCGACCACGGGGACGCGGGGCGACCAAGGCCCCGCCCCCGCATGTCCCGTGGTATTTTGCAGAGGTCCAGGAATGTCCGAACTGAAGAACGATCGCCTGTTGCGCGCACTGCTGCGTGAGCCTGTGGATGTTACGCCCGTATGGATGATGCGCCAGGCCGGACGCTATCTCCCGGAGTACAATGCCACCCGCGCCAAGGCGGGGGATTTTCTGACCCTCTGCAAGACCCCCGACCTGGCCTGCGAGGTGACGCTGCAGCCCCTGGAGCGTTTTCCGCTGGATGCGGCCATTCTCTTCTCCGACATTCTGACCATTCCCGACGCCATGGGGTTGGGGCTGCGCTTCGCCGCAGGCGAGGGGCCGGTGTTCGACAACCCCGTGCGCAGTGCCGCGGACGTGGCACGTCTGCCGATCCCCGATCCGGAAGGGGAACTGGGCTACGTGATGGATGCCGTGCGCACCATTCGCCGCGCCCTTGATGGCCGGGTGCCGCTCATCGGCTTCTCCGGTAGCCCCTGGACCCTGGCCACCTACATGGTGGAGGGCGGCTCCTCCAAGGAGTTCGCGCACGTCAAGGGGATGATGTTCGACCGTCCGGAGCTGATGCACCAGCTGTTAGGCAAGATCGCCGACTCCGTCACCACCTATCTCAACGCCCAGGTGGCCGCAGGGGCACAGGCCGTGATGATTTTCGACACTTGGGGTGGGTTGCTGACCCCCCGCGATTACCGCGAGTTCTCCCTGGGGTATATGGCGCGCATCGTCGAGGGGCTGAAGCGCGAAGCGGAGGGCCGTCGGGTCCCGGTGGTGCTGTTCACCAAAGGCGGGGGTCAGTGGCTGGAAGCGCAAGCGGCCACGGGTGCCGATGCACTGGGGCTGGACTGGACCATTGATATCGGCGAGGCTCGCCGCCGGGTTGGTGATCGGGTGGCTCTGCAGGGGAACATGGACCCCAGCGTGCTGTACGCCTCTCCCGAGCGAATCCGCAAGGAAGTGGCCACCATCCTGGAGAGCTACGGAGCCGGCCCTGGACACGTGTGCAATTTGGGACACGGCATTCATCCCCATGTGGATCCGGAGCATGCCCGTGCATTCATCGAAGCGGTGCACGAGCTGAGCGTCCCCTACCACGGCTAGGACTCAGTTCGCGCCGCACTCCCCTCCGGCAGGCGGCGTGTCCGCAGCGCCGCCTGTGAGCCGACAGGCGCATCGACCCATGCGGGACCGCATTCCTGTGAATAGGTCATCCTCTTAGGAGAGGCAGGCCCGCAGTGTGAAACTTTGCAAAAACACTGCTATCCTGCATGATAACGCATAGTAGAGCGCATACCTGAAAAATGCGCCGAGGATCTGCCGCTATCGGAGGAGCAAGGCTGCTGTTTGCGAACAGCGCACGCCGTGTATGAGCGATGAAGGAAGGCTGTTGGCAGGGCACCCCTGTCAGCGGCTCGACAGCGCGGATCTCCTCTGGGGTAAGGAGAGGGGGCACACAATGAAGATCATCTGTTCACTTCCTTTTCGAAGTGCATGGGCATTCGCGGGCGTTCTGGCCTTGTTCTCTCCCGGGACTGAGGCCGCCTCCGCCTATGTCGATGCGCTGAACGCGGAGATCCTGGGTGGTGCGCCGTCTGGCGGGGCAAGCTCCCCCGGCGCCTCTTCCAGCAGGGCTGCCGGTGCAGGTCAACCGCGGGAGGAACTACCGGCGAATCTGTCCAGAGTGGAGTTTGAAGAACACCTGAAGTCGTACTTCTACGGGAGCTACCTCTTTTACAACAAGCTGGATGACACCAGGAAGCAGGTCGTCTACGAGACCTATGGGCAGACGCCGAGGATCTTGTCCATCCGGGAGAAGATTACATCCCTGCTGAAAGATTGAGGATTGAGAATGTCCAAGGTACACACCCCCATTTTTGCCGTTGCCCTTGCCTCTTTCATGCTGTTAGGCAGCACTGTCTCGTCCGCCGTAGAGGTGAAGCTTACCGCCGATCGCGACTACCTGGAGGTGAAGCATCAGGGCAAGATGGTGCGTGTGACTCGCAATCAGGATCAGGATCACGTGGTGGACAGTTTCTGGGCGAAGACGTCCCGCAAGTGCCCCCCTTTCTGCATCCAGCCGCTCCTGCCCGCACCGGGGGTGCAGTTGGCCGAAGAGGTGGAGGTCTTCGAGTTCATGGAAGAGCGGGTGAACAAGGGCACTGGCGTGATCATCGATGCCCGCGTGCCTGCGTGGTTCAAGAAGGGGACCATTCCCGGTTCCGTAAACGTACCCTTCACTCTATTCGAGGCCCCTCCGACCGATCCCGAACTGGTGAAGGTCTTCACGATGCTCGGGGCCCAACCGCGTGACAATGTGGGCGGGATCATGCGGACCATGGAGCGGCAGTTCGCCAAGGTGGGCCTCTTCGATGCGGACAAGAAGACCGGTTACTGGGACTTCAGCAATGTCAAGGACATCATGATTTGGTGCAACGGCCCCTGGTGCGGCCAGTCCCCCCATGCAATCCATGCGCTGATTGATCATGGCTACCCGCCGGAGCGAATTCACTATTATCGGGGTGGCATGCAGATGTGGGAAATGCTTGGGCTGACCGTGGTCATTCCGGAGTAGTACCGGTCCCTTTCGGGCGCGCTGCATGAGCGTCAGCTTGGAGCCCATCGGCATCGTCCACTCCTGCTTCAAGGAGAAGTTCGGGATTCCGCGCCAGCCGGGTCTCGTCCCCGACGCCCGGGCGCGCCTCGAGCTGCTCGCCCCTTACAACCGCCCCGAGGCGGTGCAAGGGCTGGAGAGCTTTTCTCATCTGTGGATCGTGTTCGTCTTTCACGCCACGCGTCGGGATAAGTGGCGACCGACGGTGCGCCCCCCCCGCTTGGGGGGGAACCTCCGTGTGGGGGTCTTTGCCACGCGCTCGAACTTCCGCCCCAACCCAATTGGCCTATCGGTCATGGAGTTGGAGGGAATTGATCTTGCGGAGGGGCGCGTACAGCTGCTTCTGAAGGGGGTCGACCTCCTCGATGGGAGCCCGGTTCTCGATATCAAACCCTACCTGC
This sequence comes from Gammaproteobacteria bacterium, assembly GCA_041690535.1. GTDB lineage: Bacteria > Pseudomonadota > Gammaproteobacteria > Thiohalomonadales > Thiohalomonadaceae > JAWLHA01. Next base: position 33,827 of record JAWLHA010000041.1, read on the forward strand.
CGTATGCCGATGCTCACCCGGACGCATCGGCCGGGTTCGCAAGCGAAATGCCTGCCGCACCGTTTACGGTTTCTTTCTCTGCCGAAGCGGAGGCGGCCTGCCGTGAACGGGAGTGCAGCTATCCGCATCTGCGGGCCTTCATTGTCCAGATGCTCTCCAACGACCCCCGCCCAGCCTATTACGGCACGGGAGCGGCCCGAACCAGTTTCGGTGCCCGCGTCCTCGATTTTGACCTGCGGTGGGAGGTGGTCGGGGAGCGGGTGACGGTGATCTCGCTGGACCCATCGGCGCCAGGAGAAAGGAACGCCGGGTAGGCGCAACCCCTGCGTCCTCCTCCGCGGGACGGATACCCCGCCCCATAACTTGTTTAGCCCGTCAGGCGAAGCCCCATATACACGAGCGTCCCCCCAATGATCACGTACCCTAGTGCCGGCGTGACCCGTACCGCGGCGGCGAAAAAAGGGGGCAGTCGCCCGCCGGCCAGTTTGCGGCGCACCGACTTAGGGTAGAAGTGGGCGAGGTAGATTCCCACGCCGAAATTGATCGCAAAGGAGAGGATGTCGCCAGTGGTCATAAACAAACCTGCGTTATCGAGGTTGGAATGCACGCGCCAGGGCGGTGCAGGTGCGGGCATTATCTCACGACAGGCGTTCCGCGCTTCCCCGTGACTTGAAGGTGCAGTCCCCGGTGAACTCCCCTGGTCATTACCTTGATTAAGGCTCACTGTTTGTGGCACTTTCTGCCGAATTCATTGTTGGGGGAGAGTTAGATGGATTCTAGCGAGGCCAGGGACCTCATTACGCCCGAGCAGTGCGGTACCCTCTACGGGCTGTTTTGCGAACGGGTGAGGCGTAGCCCACAGGTTTGTGCCTACCGGGATTATGACCGCAATACCAAGGAGTGGGTCGACCACTCATGGGCTGATGTTGCTGCACAGGTGGCACGTTGGCAGCAGGCTTTCATGAAGGAGCGGCTCGCTCCGGGGGATCGCGTCGCGGTCTGCCTGCGGAATTCGGTGGAGTGGATCATTATCGATCAGGCGGCATTGGGGATGCGGCTGGTGGTTGTGCCCCTCTACATGGACGATCGCCCCGACAATGCAGCGGCCATCCTTGAGGAGACGGGCACACGGCTCCTGGTGGCTCAGGACCCGATCCACTGGCGGCGGCTAGCACCCGCGTTGGAGGCCTTCGGCGACCTGGCGGTGGTGGTGCTGGGCGAGCCCGATGCCACGCTACCCGACCCGCGTGTGCGGTGGGCAACGACCTGGTTGCCGGAGGAAGGGGCGGCGTTGGCGGAGTGCCGCAGCGAATCGGGTGAACTGGCCACGGTGGTGTATACCTCCGGCACGGGGGGCAAGTCCAAGGGCGTCATGCTGAGCCACCACAACATTCTCTCCGTGGCCCATGCAGGTCTGCAGGTGGTCTCCATCGGCCCGGGGGATGTGTTTCTCTCCTTTCTCCCGCTCTCCCACATGCTCGAGCGCACGGCGGGCCACTACCTCCCCATGATGGCCGGGGCCACGGTCGCCCATGCCCGTTCGGTGGGGCAGTTGGCAGACGATCTGGCTGCCATTCGTCCCACCCACCTGATCGCGGTACCTCGCATTTTCGAGCGCCTTCATGGGCGCATCCGCCAGCAGCTGGAGAAGGCGCCCCCACTCAAACGCCGGCTGTTTGAGTTGGCTGTAACGATCGGCTGGCAACGGTTTGAGTATGAGCAGGGGCGCGCCCCCTGGTCGCTTCGTTTCCTGGTGTGGCCGCTGCTGCAGCGGGTGGTGGCGCGTCCGCTGCTGAATCGTCTGGGCGGGCGGTTGCAGTTGGTGGTAAGCGGCGGAGCCGCGCTCGGTGACTCCATTGCACAAATGTTCATCGGACTGGGGCTGCCCATTCTCCAAGGCTACGGTCTGACCGAGACCAGCCCGCAGGCGAGTGTGAACCGGCCGGATGATAACGACCCCGTCAGTGTGGGGGCCCCCCTGCCTGGTACCGAAGTGCGGGTTGCCGAAAACGGGGAGCTGCTGATTCGGGGCCCGGGCGTCATGCTGGGGTACTGGCACGATGCCGAGGCCACTGCCCGGGTGATTCGCGATGGCTGGTTACATACGGGCGACAAGGCCCGGATCGAGGGGGGGCGGATCTACATCACCGGGCGGCTCAAGGACATTCTGGTGCTTTCCAACGGGGAAAAGGTGCCTCCATCGCAAATGGAGCTGGCCATCGCCTCTGACCCACTGTTCGAGCAGGTCCTCGTGTTTGGGGAGGGGCGCCCCTTCTTGGGGGCACTGGTGGTACTCAGTCAGGAGCAGTGGCCAGCCCTGGCCCAATCACTTGGGTTGCCCGCCGATGCCGACCACCTTACCAACAGGCAAGTGGTGCAGGCCGTTCAGCATCGCATTGCCGAGCTCCTCCACAGGTTTCCCGCATATGCCAAGGTGCGGCGCGTGCTCCTCATGCTGGAGCCGTGGAGCATCGAAAACGGGCTGCTGACCCCCACCATGAAGATCAAGCGAACCCAGGTGCTCGAGCGTTATCGCGCCCAGGTGGATGCGGTTTACGAATTGGAATCCCCGTAACGGAGTGCGGTGTCGCCGTCAGGCAGCACCGCACTGCCGTGAACGTTCCGATGCGCTTAGCCCTCTTCCTCTAACGCTGCATGGGGCCGCCGCGGAGCGGGGACCCCGGCCAAAGGGGGCGTGGCGGAAGCGATCTCGACCACCTCTTGGGGCAGGTGCCAGGACACCACGGCCGTGGCGGTCATAACCAACAGGCCGAGACCAAAGACCCCCACGACGGGATCGAGCCCTTGGGCCAGCGCGAAGGTGTATACGCCGGTCCCGGCGAGCATGGCGAGATTCTCGAAGAAATTCTGGATGGCCACCGCCCCGCCGGCCCCGATGCTCTGGTGACCCAGCTCCTGCAGTGCGGCGTTGATCGGCACGACGAAGATCCCCCCGGCCACGCCAATCGCAAGCAGCAGGCCCTTGGCCGGGAGGGGGGCGGCGGTGGCGCCAAGCAGGAGGATGAGCGCCCCCATCACGTAGGCGGCCAGACGGGCCCGGCGGAGCCGTTCGATGGGGATGAGCCACGGCACGACCACCGAGCCGAAGGCGATCCCGGCGGCGATATAGACCGTCAGGTTTGCGATGTCGGAGGTGGTTGCCGTGAGGAGTACCGCCGGGGCCCACGCCACCAGCATCACGCGCAAGACCACGGCCGCAGCCCAGAAGATACTCGCGCCTAGCATTGAAAACCTTGCCCTGGGCGTGGCGAGGAAGCCACGCATCATGGCGGCGAACTGCACCAGGGCTGGCCCGTCCGTCGGGGCGGCGCTTCGGATCCGGGGAATGAACAGCGCGCCGACCAGCGAGGCGGCGTAGGCGGCGGCGACAAGGGCAAGGGCCGCTCCGATGCTCTGGTCGGCCACGTGGGCCCCGATCACCGCCCCGAGCACGATGGCGACGATGGTGGAGCCCTCCACCAGCCCGTTGGCACGCACCAGCCTGTTGTGGGGGACCAGATCGGGAAGGATCCCGTATTTGGCCGGGCCGTAGACTGCGGCACCGATGCCGACCACGGCATAGGCGGCCAACGGGTCCACCCCGGCCAGCAGCAGGGCCGCCCCAAGCGCTTTCAGGCCGTTGCCCCAGGCCAGTACCGCGCTCTTGGGGTGGTGGTCGGCGAAACGCCCCACCCAGGGGGCGAGCACCACGAAAGCCAGCAGAAAGGAACCCTGGAGGGCCGGCTTGTACCACTCGCCAACCTCCGCCTGGCTGATCATGGCGAAGGCGGTAAACAGGATGGCGTTGTCGGCAAAGGCGGTGAGGAACTGCGCCAGGAGCAGGGTGAGGAGAGGGCGGTTCATGCGGCTTCTCCTTCGGCGTGTTTTTCCGCTAGCTGACGGGCGGCGCCGTAGTCGATCTTCCCGGTGCCGAGCACAGGCACTTGGCGGGTCACCAGAATTCCGCGGGGGACGTTGATCTCCGCAATCCCCCTGGCCTTGGCAATGGCCAGCAGACCCGCGCGATCGGCCCCCACCCGATCGGTGACCAGCACCAGCTGCTCCCCCTTCTGCACATCGGGCAGGCTCACCACCGCGTGGGTGGCCTCGGGCCAGGCCGCGGCCGCAAGCTCTTCTGCAGCCGCGAGGGAGACCATTTCGCCGCCGATCTTGGCAAACCGCTTGGCGCGGCCCTTGATACTGAGGAAGCCGTACTCGTCGAAATCCACGATATCGCCAGTGTCGTACCAGCCGGGGCCCCGGGTGCTCGCCGGCGGCAGCAGTTCACCCGGGCGTCCGGCCAGCAGATAGCCCAGCATGATGTTGGGGCCGCGCACATGGAGCCGCCCCCCAGTCTCCACCCCGGCTACCGGTTCCAGGTGCGCCTCGATCCCCGGCAGCAGCCGACCCACACTGCCCGGGGAGTGCTCCATTGGGGTATTGACCGCCAACACCGGACTGGTCTCGGTGGCGCCGTAGCCCTCGAAGATGCGTACGCCGAACTTCTCTGCCCACACCCGGCGGGTCTCCTCCTGCAGTTTCTCGGCGCCCGCGATCACATACCGCACCGAATAGAAGTCGTAGGGGTGGGCGAAGCGCGCATATCCTGCAAGGAAGGTGTTGGTCCCGAACAGCACCGTGGCGTTCACGTCATAGGCCATTTCGGGGACGATGCGATAGTGCAAGGGCGAGGGGTAGAAGAAGATCTTCATTCCCGAGAAGAGCGGCAGGAGGGTGCCCGCCGTGAGCCCGAAGGAGTGGAACAGCGGCAGGGCGTTGAGGATGACATCCTGTGCGTTGAAGTCCACCTTGGCGACGATCTGGGTACGGTTGGCCAGCAGGTTGGCATGGGAGAGCACCACCCCCTTGGGCGTCCCCTCCGAACCCGAGGTGAAAAGCACCACGGCCGGGTCGTCCGGATTGCCCGGGTCTCTGCGGCGCAGGGCGGTCAGGTGGCTTTCCAGCCAGCCGAGCAGTTTGTCGACCACTGAGAGCCCCCGGGCGACATCTTCCAGGTAGAGCACCTCCATGTGCCCCTCGAGCGCCGCGACGAGGGCATCGAGCCGGGCGGCCGCGACGAACTTCCGCGAGGTCACCACTCGGCGCAGCCCAGCGGTGCGGCAGGCGGAGTCGATGCCGGCCAGCCCCGCGGTGTAGTTGAGCATCGCCGGCACGCGCCCAAACGCGTGCAGTCCAAGGAAGGTGGTCAGGGTGGCCACACTGTTCGGCAGCAGCAGGCCGATCCGTTCGCCCGGCCCGCTGCCTTTGGCGAGTGGTTTGCCGAGGACCATCGCGCCGGTGATCAGGCGGTCGTAGGTGAGGGGGCGCCGCTGGATATCCTCGGCCACGATCTTCCGCCCGCCGTGGACGCGTCGGGCATCCAGCAGGGCCCCGAACAGGGTCTGCCTGAAGTCGGTGGTCTCGAACATCATGGAGGTCATCAGGTTGGAGAGTAGCTGGCCGGCCTCCCGGCGCCGGGCACGACCTCGGACCTCGGGGGAGGGATTGATCGTGCGCGGTGGGAGCACCGTCAGGGTGATCTTCGGAAACCACTGCAGGCGCACCCGACCCCGCAACCGCGAAAAGGGGGTGTACTGCGCCCCCTCGATGCGCACCGGCACCACCGTGGCCTCGGCCTTGTCGGCCACCAGCCCCGTGCCGTCATAAATTTTCATGAGCGTGCCGGTCACGGTGATCCGTCCCTCCGGGAAGATCACCGTGGGATGGCCCTCCCGCAGGTAGCGGATCAGCGACTTGATGGCGAGCGGGTTGGTGGGATCCATGGGGAAAACTCGGGTCAGCGCCAGGAACGGCTGGAACAGGCGACGTTGAGCAACGTGGGTGTTCACCGCGAAGGTAAGCGGTCCGGGGAGAAAGACCGCGAGCAGAAGGGCGTCCAGAAAGGAGGTGTGGTTGGCGACCACCAGTACCCGGCCTTTCGCAGCCGAGAAGTGCTCCAGCCCCTTCACGTCGACCCGGTAGAGGCGGGTGAGCAGCCAGCGAAGCAGTTGCTTGATGAGGTTCATGATGTGCTCCCTTTGGTTGTGTCCCCGGTGGGGTTACCTTCCTTGAGCAAGGGGCGGGCCAATCCCGCTGCTTGTGGGCAAGTTACGGAATTAAAACACAAAAAAGCCCATGGTGTACCGCGCTCGCCGATGGATTGCAGAGGAGGTGAATACCCCTACTGAGCGCATCTCGTACATCGGGTGTACAGGTGAGCTCCGCCGCGCCTGGCCCCAGGGTGCACGCATCGTTGCCCGAGAGCGATGTAAGTCCTTGAAAGCCGGTTGTCGAGCGTACACGGATGGAAGATGATTGCGCCTGCATCATCTTCACTTCCGACCTCCGCGCCGGAGCTGTTTTCAAGGACTCACATCGCTCACAGCACGGCCGCGACGTGAGTGGGCGCTCGCCGCGCTCATGGCCCTTCACGCCTAGGCGAGGGCATGTTCCCCATGTAAGCTGGGCCTCTTGCTGGCAGGAGGGGTCGCGCATGGCGATTCGCTTGACCGCGGAGGAGCGGTCGTTTTTCACCCGGGTGGCGGACACCATCTACACCAACCCGTTCAGCATTGGCCGTCCCGAGATCAAGGCGCGGTTCCCGGGGCTGGACGGATGGGAAGCGGAGGGGCGGGAGCATCTGTTCGGGGTGCTCGCCCCGGCGGTGGAGGGGTTCCTCGCCGCACTGGAGGCGCGGGGATTCCGGCGTCTGCAGCAGCTGACTGAGCCGGAGCAGGGCATCGTGCGCCATGCCCTGCTGTTTCGCACCTACAGCCGCTACGTCGGGTACCTGGACGCTCACATCGAGGCGCAACTGCAGGCGCCGGATGCCCCCATCCCGGCGCCGTTTGCCAAGGCGGCCTTGGGTGAGCTGGCCGGGGTGGGATTCTCCCCGGAGGAGGGGGGGCGGTACTTCGGTCTGTTTTTCCAGCTGCGACGCGCCTTCTACTTCATCGATCGGGCGCTGGTGGGGCCCAGTGCCTGCATGGCCGAGCTGCGCCGCGCCTTGTGGAATGCGGTATTCACCGAGGACGCACGGGTCTATGACACCTATCTGTGGAACCGGATGGAGGACTTTTCCACTTTGCTGCTGGGAGAGACCGGCACCGGCAAGGGGGCAGCGGCAGCGGCCGTCGGCCGCTCCGGTTTCATCCCTTTCGAGGCCAAGGCAGGGCGGTTCGCCGAGACCTTCACCCGAACCTTCACTGCCACCAACCTCTCCCAGTTTCCCGAGACGCTCATCGAGTCGGAGTTGTTCGGCCACCGCAAGGGGGCCTTTACCGGCGCCATCGATCATCACAAAGGGCTGCTCGAGCGCTCCAGCGCCCACGGTTCGTTGTTCCTGGACGAGATTGGGGAGGTGAGTACGGAGGTACAGATCAAGGTGCTCAAGGTCCTTCAGGAGCGGACCTACACCCCGGTGGGCAGCCATGAGGAGCGGCGCTTTGCGGGGCGGGTGATCGCCGCGACCAACCGTACGCTGGAGGCACTGAGGGCGCGGGGCTTCAGAGAGGATTTTTACTACCGATTGAGCTCGCAGGTGATCACGGTACCCCCGCTCCGCCAGCGCCTGGCCGAGTCGTCGGCCGAGCTGCCCCAGCTCGCCGAGCTGCTGGTTACCCGCACAGTGGGCCGGCCCTCGCCGGCGCTCACCAAGCGCGTATTGTCCACCATCGGCCGAGACGTCCCGCCCGACTATGCCTGGCCCGGGAACGTGCGCGAGCTGGAGCAGCTGATTCGCCGGGTGCTTCTCACCCAATCCTGCCGGATCGAAAGGCCCGAGGCGGCGCCGGGCGCCGCCCTGGCTACCGAGTTGGAGGGGGGCGGGCTCACCGCCCAGGAACTGCTTGGGAGGTACTGCGCGCTGCTGCACAGCCGCCTGGGTACCTACGAAGAGGTGGCCAGGCGCACGGGACTCGATCGCCGTACGGTCAAAAAGTACGTCCAGGCGGGCGCGGCTGGACTCCCGAAGGCACAGGGCGGCCGTCCGGCGCGATAGCCTAAGGCGTGTCTGGCCCCACGGCGGACTCGAGCAGGGCCGTGATCTCCCCATGGCCGTTGTTGCGCGCCCAGTCGAGGGCGGTCTGGCCTTCCAGATCCCGCAAGGCCGGATTGGCGCCGGACTGGAGCAGTACCCGGACGGTCTCTGTGTGGCCGCGATTGGCGGCCCAGATGAGTGCGGTCCAGCCGTTGGTCTTCTCCACCGCATCGGCCTGCGCGCCGGCCTTCAGCAGTTGCCCGACAATGGCGCTGTGGTTGTTGGAGGCCGCGAGCATAAGGGCGGTGTACCCCCCTTTGTCCGAGGCTTCCACCGCGGCGCCGGCCGAAAGAAGCTGCGCCACCGCATCGGTGTGGCCGTTGAGCGCCGCCTTCATGAGCGGGGTGAACAGGCAGGCATCGCGCAGGTCCACCTCCTTGCGGGCGGACAGCAGCTGCTGCAGGGTGGGTAGATCACCCTGTTCTGCAGCATCGAGCAGGGTGGGGGGCGGCGTTTGCCGGTCCGGCTCGGAACAGGCCGTAACAGCCGCGAAGAGCAAGAGAAACATTACGCGGTTCATGGGAGAAGAGTCCGTGTGGCACATGGCCCCATTCTACCGCCCCGGACCTGGAGGGTTCACCTGGCATGGGCAGGCCGTCAGGGTGAACGCATACTAACGTCACGGCCGTGCTGTGAGCGACGTAAGTCCTTGAAAGCAGGTCCGCTGTGAATACGACCGACATGGACGTCGGGAGTG
>JAWLHA010000042.1:0-42090 GCA_041690535.1 Gammaproteobacteria bacterium
GATCTTCCCTGCGCAAGTGGAGGACACCACTCGTTCAGTTGTCACTTTTCTGGATTCCCGCCTTCGCGGGAATGACCGTTTAGGGGGCGAGTAGTTACAACGCATCCTTATATCGCTCACAGCACGGCCGTGACGTAAGTATGTGTTTACGCTGCCGGGCTACGGTCGTCCCGGAAGAGTCGCCCGGATACGGCCAAACGGCATCGGGGCATGCCGCCTGCACCTGAAGGTCGGACCGGCTTCTGTCCGTGCATGCGCCGCGGCGGGGGCCGGAGTGGAGGGATTTTTGTTGCGCTGCTCCCCGGGCAGGCGTCTATCGGTGCGATGCTCCGTCCTCGGTGCCCTTGATCTCGACTCGGAGCGGAGGAAGGCCGGTGACCTCCATGGTGCTGGAGGCGATCGCGATCCCCGCCCGCTCGAACGCCTCCAGGATTTCCCGGCTCATCGCATCCTTGACCTCCCGGATCCCCCGCTCCTCCACCACGAACCGCACCGTCAGCTCGATCCAGTCGTCGGTCAGGCGGAGGTATACCCGCGGCTGGATCTCCGCACTCTTGATGAAGTAGCGGCGCCGCATCTCCGCCAGGGCCTCCTGGCTCAACTGGCTGGCGGCCACCGTGTGGCGCCGGGCGGCCTCCAGGAGGATGGTCTCGGCGCGGCGGCGATCGGCGCCGTGGGGGATGGGTACCTGCAGCTCCTCCCAGATGTAAGGAAACTCGCGGGTGTAGTTGAACACCGGCTCGTCGAAGATCTTGGCATTGCTCACGGTGACCACGCGGCCGGTGTATTGGCGGCTGCGCACCCACATGGCGGGATCGGCATTTTCCTGGACCGACGGTGGTTGCCCCATCTCCATGATGGTCGTCTGGGTAATTCGGAGGGCGATCACGTCCCCCCGCACCCCGCCCATCACGATGCGATCGCCCACGTTGAAGGTCCGCCCCCGCAGGATGACGAAGTAACCGGCGATGGCCAGGACTACCCGCTGCAGGGCAAAAGCGAGACCGGCGGTGATCAACCCCAGCCCCATGGCCAGCCGGCGCGGGTCGTCAAACCAGATGGAGGCCAGCCCCACCACTACCAACAGAACGGTGAACAGGCCGATGCCCTGGCGCACCCAAAACGCAAGCCGTTCCTGGCCGACCCGCCGCAGCAGCAATCCGCTGAGGGAGCGCAGAACCCGGTGGAGCAGCCACACCAGCATGAGAAAAGCGATGCTCACCAGCAATTTAGTGCCGTTTTCGGCATTGATGCCCACCAGCCGTATGCCCAGCAGTTCCACGGCGCGATTGGGCCCCACCAAGCGGATGAATTCGTCCAAGCCGCCCCCTCGGCGCTTGCCATGGTCCCCCCAAACGTAGCCCGGCCCCACCGGGGCTGCCCAAGGGCGGGCACATTTTGGCTGGAGGCGGTGCGGGTCCTTGGATAAGCAGGGACGCCAGAGTATGTCCCCGTAGGCTCAACGGTCGCGGCCGCTCCGGGCATCCTGCCCTCCCGCGGCATAAGTGCGTCCTTGCACCAATCCATGCGGTCGGCGCCCTGCTTGGGAGGAGTTCAGCTCACAGCACGGCCGTGACGTTAGTATGCGTTCACCCTGACGCCGACGCAGGCGCGGCGCGTCGGGCAGCGGTTTGGCGCTACAATCCACAGGTGTACTGGAGGGAGGGGGCTGACATGCGCCGAGGGCGACCATGGAGGAGAACGCTCGTTGCGGGCCTTGGCACGGCCGGTTTCGCCGCCCTTGCCCAAGGGGCGGATCCAAAGCGGGTGCCGCTCTACATTCACTCGGGGTGTACCACCCACGTCCTCTCCGCCGAGATCGCGGCCACCTCCAAGCAGCGGCGACAGGGCCTGATGGGGCGGCGCGGTTTGGGCGAGAATGAGGGGATGCTGTTTCGCTACGAGCGCCCCCAATCGCCGCAGTCCGGCTTCTGGATGTTCCGCACCCAAATCCCGCTGGACATCGCCTTTCTTGATGGGCAGGGCGTCATTGTTGCCCTCAGGTCCATGGAGCCGTGTGCGAGCGCCTCTGCCAAGGAGTGCCCCACCTACCCGGCCACGGTCACCTATCGGGCCGCCCTGGAGGTCAACCGGGGGTTTTTCATCAGCCGCGACATCCGTGGGGGCGATGTAGTCTCCCTGCGGCCGGGCAATCCCCATCACCCCTGTCCGTCTGAGGTCGATGGATAGATTGTGAGTTGACCCGAGGAGCCAGGCGCCGTTCTGCTTTACTCGGATCGGCGGCTTTTCGAACTTCGGTCGGGGAAGCAATGGACGCGTGGCTGAAACGATGGGTGCTGTTCGGGGTCTTGATCTCCTTTTCGGGCGTCTGCGCCGCGGAGGCGGTGTGGCCGGCCCTGCTGCTGGCCTCGCGCCTGACCACCGGTTGGGCGATCACCATCGGTTTGGTGGTGGAGTTTCTGGCGGTCTGGAAGGTGTTCGGAATTCCCTGGCGTCGGGCGGTGACGGTGGATGCGGCGATGAATGCGGCCTCCACCATTCTGGGCGCCCTGGTGATTCCGTTTGTGGGGCTTTCGGCGCATATGTTCATCGTTGCGGCGGGCGCCACCCTGGAGCCGCTGCTGTGGGGTATCCCCATTCTGCTTGCGGTCTCGCTGTACGCCGCCGTTGAATGGGTGGTGCTGGTCAAGGGGTTTCACTACCGTGCGGGCAGGAGGACGTTCCTGTTTCTTGCCGCGGCCAACTCCATCTCCGTGGCGCTTGCACTGCTGAGCGTTCACTCCTGACCGCGGCGGCCTCGATGGGCCATCGGAGTGCGCCCATTTGAACGCCAGGGACTCCTCGGCTAGCGTTATCGGCATCGAACCGCGCGAGGAGGGGGCCATGGAGGGAACCGGACAGGGCGCACCGGGGCCGCAGCCTCAGGCTGCGGGCATGGGCAGCATGATCATCACCGACACTACGGCCAATCCCGCCCCCCTCGGACTGCTTGCCTTCGGACTGACCACCGTGTTGCTGAACATGCATAACGCCGGTTTTTTCGGGTTGGACGCCATGATCCTGAGCATGGGCATCTTCTATGGCGGGCTCGCCCAGATCGTGGCGGGGGCCATGGAGTGGCGCAAGAACAACACCTTTGGCACCACAGCCTTTCTCTCCTACGGCTTCTTCTGGCTCTCCCTCTCGGGAATTCTCATGTTTCCCAAAATCGGCCTGAGTGAGGCCCCCAACGCGGTGGCCATGGCGGCCTACCTGGGGATGTGGGGGATCTTCACCGCCGTCATGTTTGTCGGCACCTTGCGGCTCAACCGCGCGCTGCAGGCGGTGTTCGCGACACTGGCCATCCTCTTCTTTCTTCTGGCGCTGGGTGATGCCCTCGGCAGCGTCGCCATCCGGACCGTGGCGGGCTACGAAGGGATGCTTTGCGGCGCGCTCGCCATCTACACGGGGCTGGCCCAGGTGCTCAATGAGGTCTACGGCCGCACCATCTGGCCCCTGGGTCCGGTCAAGCGGTAGATTCAGAGCGAGCGATAGAGGGCTTCGGCCTCCGGGCGCTCGTCGAAGGCGGCGCCGGAAGCGAGCAGCTCCTGGAGCGTGCTCTTGGCGGCGGCCTTTCTGCCGCTCCGGGACTGGGCCACCGCCAGGTGATAGCGGATCTCGGGCATGAGCGGGGCCTTGGCGGCCGCCTTCTCGAGCAGAAGCAGCGCCTCTTCGGTTCGGCCCACCGCAAGCAGCACCCACCCCATGGTGTCCATGATGGAGGCGTTGTCCGCCGCGAGGCGGTAGGCTGTCTGCGCATAATTCAGAGCCTGCTCCGGCGCCTCCTTCAAATAGAGCCAGGCCAGGTTGTTCAATGCCGCGGCATTCTCCGGCTGAAGTGCAATGACGTCCCTGTAGGTCTGTGTGGCGGCATCGTCTCGGCCCGCGGCCATGTGGGCCTGGGCCAGGGTCATGTGCAACCCCGCATCGGCCGGGTGCTCGACCAGCCAGGGGGCAAGGGTGGTGACGGCCTGATCGGGATGGCCGGCCACCAACTGGGTGTGGGCCAGCTTGCGAGCGAGTTGGGCCGAGCGCCCTTTGTCCAGGGCGGACCGGTGGGCCGCTTCGGCCTGGCTGAATCGGCGCTGCTGCAGATAGACATCACCGGCCAGCTCGTCGCCATAATGGGTGTCGGGGTGCTGCTCGCCCAGGAGCTTGGCCGCCTTCAGGGCCTCACGCGTATTGCCGAGTCTCAGTTCCAGACGCCCCAGTGCGGCGTGTGCCTCCCGCCGGCCAGCCTGGTCTCCGGCTCCGGCGGCCTGATTGAGCAGTCGCCGCGCTTCGTCAAAACGGTTCAGCTGCAGTTGGACATTGGCCAGCTCCAGCAGGGCCTGGGGCGAGTCGGGGGTCAGTTTCACCAGCTGCCGGGCGGCTGTGAGTGCCTGTTCGGGCGCGCTGGAGGCGAGTCGGCTTCTGATCAGCAGCGTGAGCGCTGTGGTGTTGTCGGGCGCAGCGACCACCGCCTCCTGGGCGATCTGCGCGGCGGCCGCGTACCGCCCGGCGGAGAGGTAGTAGCGTGTCAGCGCTTGCCGTGCCTGAACCTCGCCAGGGTCGATGCCGCGAACCTCCTCCAGCATTGCAACCGCCTTGCCCACCTCCCCGCGCTGGGCCGTGATGAGGGCCAGCCCGAACATGGCTCGAGGGTGTTTCGGGGACGCCGAGAGAATGGCCTGGTAATGCGATGCGGCCTCCTCCACCCGCTCCTCGTCCAAGGCGAGTCTCGCCAGCATCAGTCGCGCGGGAGCGTAGGCCGGGTGTGACGCAACGACCCGCTGCAGAGCCGCTCGCGCCTCCTCGGGACGGCCGCGGGCTACCGCGACGGAGGCGTCGAGTGTCGCGGCAAGGGGGGCCTCGTCGGGGTTTTTCGCCGCGAATTCCCTGATCACCTGTTCCGCCGCCTCGTAATCCTTCTTCATGAGGTGGGCGTACACCAGCAGCGGGTACCCCGCCGAACCCTCCAGGGAGGTGATACGCTTGAGCTCCCCGATGGCCGACTCCGTGGCCCCCTGGCGCAGGTAGACCCGGGCAAGTTCCATCCCCAGCCCGCTGTCCTGGGGCCGCAGGGCCGCCGCCCGGCCGAGAACTTCCGCCTGTCGCCCCACATCGCCGAGGCGCGCCGCGGCCTCACCCACCAGGGTCAGAAGCTGTGCGTCCTTCTGGGCGCCGGGCAGGGCGGGATCGAGCACGGCCATGGCCTCGTCGGGGCGGTTCAGTTTCAGTCGGGTCGCGGCGAGCAGCTTCCGCGCCTCGGCATGTCCCGGGACCCGATCCACGAAGGGCGCCAGGGTGGCATTGGCCTGCTCCAGATCCCCCTTGGCGTAGAGGGCCGCCCCCAGCAGCAGCTGGGCCGGCAGGAAGTTTGGGGCGGTCTTCTGGACGGCGGTGAGCTGTTCCACGGCGAGGGCGTAGTCCCCCTCCATGTAGGCGAGCACGCCGCGGAAGTACTTGGGCTGGGGATGGCTGGGATTGGTCTTTCGCAGCAGCTCGACATCGGCGGCTGCCCCCTCCCGCTTGCCCTGGGCCAGCCGTGCGGCGGCACGGCCGAGAACGGCATCGAAACCAAGCCGCGACAGGGGCTTGGTCCGCTTCACTCCTGCGGCCCGGTCGAAGGCCTCCTCGGCCGCCCCATAGCGCTGTTCGGTATGGGCCAGGCGCCCTTGGAGCAGCCACGCGGATTGCAGCTCCGCCGAGGCCTTCAGGGCCTGGTCGAGATGGCCCTGGGCCGTGTCGGAGTGGCCGCCGACCGCAGCGAGCTCTGCCAGCCCCACGTGGGCCTCAGGACAGGCCGGGGCGCTCGGAGGCAGCGCGGCAGTGAACTGCGCCTTCGCCTCCTCCATTCGGCCCAGGGCCGCGTGTGCCCGCCCTTGCAGCATAACCACGTCACAGGCGAGCTCCGGTGGCACGGGTCCGTCTCCCAACTCTTCAAGCAGTTGTTCGTACGCATTCTGCTCCATCAGCGCCAGGCCCAAAGGTACAAGTGCCCGCTCCCGCGCCACCCCCAGCGTCAGGGCGCGGCGCAGCTCCTTCTCCGCCGAGGCCGCATCGCCCAGCGGCGCGTAGAGGGAACCGAGCATCAGCCGCGCCTCGGCGTGGTCGGGGTTGCCCTGGAGCAGCTTTTTCAGCTCGATGATGGCGGCGCCATAGGCGCCCCGTTCCCGGTACTCCCGCGCCTTCCCGAGGCGGGTGGCATCATCCTCCGGCGTGCAACCCGGCAGCAGGGCGAACAGCGAGAGTAGGGCGACGGCACGGGTGAGGTACATAGTGGCTCCTTCGGGGGCAAGGACGGTTGCTACTGGGCGGCGGCACGCGCCAGCATCGTTTCGAGTTCGGGGTGCAGTTCCGTGATGAACGCGCCCAGGCGCCGCTGAGCCTGTGCTGCGGAATCTGCCGTGGTCGTGCGCAGCTGGATGGTGCCCACTTCGGGGCGCCCTGCGAGAATCCCGGCTACGTTCATGGCCTTGGCCAAGTAGGGGTTGGCGGTATGGGTGCCGTGCAGGTAGTACCAGCGCCACACCAGAACCTCTTCGCCTGTGCCGGTGCGGGCCAGGGTCTCCTCCACGGTCACCCCAGGCAGTCCGGCCACCGCGACCTGGTGCCGGCCGAAGATGCGCCACTGGGAGGGAAAGCGCTTGCCGCCGAGGGTCACCGGGTCCACCCCGCCGGCATGGGCGCGGTGGTGTTCCACCTCCAGATAGACCGGCGGTTGACTCCCCATGGCGTAGGCACCGGCTGCCGCCCGGTCGACGCCTTGGGGGGGACCCGGTTCCCCCACCATGCGCCAGCCGCCAAACCCTTCCGGAAGCGCGACCGCCAGGGGGGCGGCCACCTCTTGCGAGCTGTTCCACGCCAGGAAGGGGCCGAAAGCGAGCGCAGTGATCAGTGCCAACAGTGCGGCACTGCGGTGGCGTGGGCCGGGGGGCGTCGCCGGGTGGTCGTCACCGGCCACCGGGGCCTCGGGCCGTGACCCGCCCCGACCGCTCATGGCGAACACCAGTGGGGTGGAGATCGCGGCAAAGATGATCCAGCCGAGCCAGACGTGGTCCTTGACCAGCGAATGCTGCATCTCCGTGAAGTAGCCGGCCACCACCACAGCGGTGATCCGCAACACGTTGGCGCCGAACGCCGCGAGGGTCGCCACCGCCAGCACCGCCGCCAAGCCGCGCAGGCGCAATCCGTTTTGGTGCGAAAGCAAGGCCCCCAGGGTGAGGGCCACCAGGAGGTAACGCAATCCGCTGCATCCCTCTTCCACTTCGAACACCCCCGGGGGGATGAGGATGAACTGCCCCTCCACCAGGGCGGTCAGGGGGGTGAACGCCAGGACCAGGCCGACCGCCCGGGCAGTCGCCTGTTGCAGCGGGGGGTTGATGAGATCGAACACAGGGGTCGCGAACAGCAGCAGGAAGAGGGGGAACATGGCGGGCCTTGCCCTGGGGAAGCCGACCGCCGCCCACACCGCCGCCCAAAGCAGAAGCGGCAGCAGCGTGAGCTGCACCGCCTCCACCTGCCCCACCAGGCTGGCGAACCACATCAGCGATCCGCCGGCCAGGGCGGCCGAACCCAGGAGGCTGGGGCTGGGGCGCACGGCGGGCACCGCACCGAGCGCGCGGTGTAGCAGAAAGGCCGCGATCAGCGCCACCAAAGGCCCGTGGGAGTACGCGCCATAGGGCTCCCTCCACAACGCCCAAAGCCCGCTCACCGACGGGAGGTACAGGAGCAGCATGAGTGCCAACACCCCGTACAACACCGTCCGGGTGGGCAAGCGCAGGGTGGACGGCAAACGCAATCTCTCGACGTTCATCGCAAACCGTGTTTGTTCAGCAGGTCATAGAGGGTGGGGCGGCTGATGTCGAGCAGCTGGGCGGCGGCACTCAAGTTGTTTCCCACCAGAAGGAGTGCCCGGCGCAGGGTCTGTCGTTCCGCCTGGGCGCGGGCCTGGCGCAGCGTCACCGGTGACTCGTCGCCGGTGCCTTCCTTGGGCGTGAAGCCCAGAGCCTCGGCGGTCACCGTGGCATCGTCCGCCATCACCACGGCACGGCGCACCCGGTTCTCCAGCTCACGCACATTCCCGGGCCAGGAGTAGGCTTCGATGGTTTGCAGCGCCTCCACGCTGAAGCGCTTGCTGCCACGTCCCAGTTCCCGGCTGAAGCGACCCAGAAAACGGTGAGCGAGAAGGGCTGCGTCGCCGTCGCGTTCGCGCAGCGGGGGCAGTTCGATGGTCAACTGGCTGAGGCGGTAATAGAGGTCGTCACGGAAGCTGCCCCGGGCGATCAGCGCCGTAAGGTCGCGGTTGGTCGCCGAGATGATCCGGACATCCACCGGGATCCCTTCGCGTCCTCCCACGCGCTCGATGATCCGCTCCTGCAGGAAGCGCAACAGCTTGGCTTGGAGGGACAAGGGCAAGTCGCCCAGTTCGTCGAGAAACAGTGTGCCTTTGTGGGCAAATTCGATGCGCCCGGGAGTGGTCTTTGTGGCGCCCGTGAAGGCCCCTTTTTCATAGCCGAAGAGCTCGCTCTCCAGGAGGTTCTCGGGAATGGCGGCACAGTTGATGGCGACGAATTCGTGGGCGGCCCTGCCGCTGGCCTGATGAATTGCCCGGGCAAAGAGCTCCTTGCCGGTGCCGCTTTCGCCCAGTATCAACAGGCTGATCCCCGTATCGGCAACGCGCTTCACCGTCTCGCAGAAGCGCAGCATTTGGGGGCTCTCGCCGACGACACCCGGCAGCGGATGGGTCCGGAGCGCGTCCGCTTGCGCGCGTTCGCGCTGAAACTGCACCAGGCGATAAGCGCGGGATACAAGCAGCGACAGAACTTGTAGATCGAACGGTTTGGTACAGACCTCGCTCGCTCCGCGGGCCACCGCCTCCACTGCGATCTCATGCTCATCGCCTCCGGTCACCACAATCACCTTGGTGTCGGGCGAAATATCCAGCAGCTGATCCAAGCACCGCAGTCCCTCCACCGCGCTCTCCGGCTCGGGGGGGAGCGCGAGATCCAGGACCACCACCGGCGAGGGCCGTCGACGCATGGCGGTCACCGCACTCGTCCTGTCCGGGGCGAAGGTCAACGCATACTCATCGAAACACCACCTGAGCTGACGCCGTGTCCCCGGGTCATCGGCGACGACGAGCAGGTGCCGGCTTTCCTGTGTCATCACTGCACCATATCCGTTGTGGGTCGTGATCCGGTCTACGGGGTCCGCTGCGACCGGTCCGCAGCGTTCACTGGTAGTAAGAGAGATACCAGTCGGCGAATCGTCTTACCCCCTCTTCCACCGTGGTCTGCGGACGAAAACCGGTGTCCCGTGCCAGGTCGTCAATGTCCGCAAAGGTTTCTGGAACATCCCCCGGTTGCAACCCCAGCATGAGCTTTTCCGCGCGCCGCCCCAGACACTCCTCAAGCACCTCGATGTAGTACAACAGCTCCACCGGGCGGTTGTTTCCAATGTTGTAGATGCGGTAGGGGACATTGCTGCTCGCCGAATCGGGCGCGGCGGGATTCCACTCGGGGTCGGGCTGCGGCACCCGATCCAGTACGCGCACCACCCCCTCGACCACGTCATCAATAAAGGTGAAGTCGCGCCGGTGTCGACCGTGATTGAAGACCTCTATGGGGCTGCCCGCGAGAATGTTCTTCGCAAACTTGAACAGAGCCATGTCGGGCCGGCCCCAGGGGCCATACACGGTGAAGAAACGCAGACCGGTGGTAGGGAGCCCGTAGATGTGGCTGTAGGTGTGGGCCATCAACTCGTTGGACTTCTTCGTCGCGGCGTACAGGCTCAGCGGATGATCGACCGTATGGTGCACGGAAAAGGGCATGGCCGCATTGCCGCCGTACACCGAAGAGCTGGAGGCAAACACCAGGTGTTCGATCTCGTGCCGGCGGCACTGTTCCAGAATGTTTCCAAAGCCCACGAGATTGGTGCCAATGTACGCGCCCGGATTGACGAGTGAGTAGCGCACCCCCGCCTGTGCGGCCAGATTCACCACCCGGGTCGGACGGTATTCCTCGAACAATCGCGCCACGCTCTCCTTATCGGCGATGTCGGCCGCGGCAAAGTGGAACCCGGACCGGCACTGAAGGGTCTGCAGACGCGCCAGCTTCAGGTTAACGTCGTAATAATCGTTGAGATTGTCGATGCCAAAGACGTCATCCCCCCTATCCAGGAGCCGATGAGACAGTGCCGCACCAATGAAGCCGGCCGCGCCGGTGATGAGAATCCGATTCTTTTCCATCTTACGTTCCTGTGTCGCGATTTACAGCCGGCCGTCGACCATGCTTTCGGGAAAGACAGCCTTGATGTCGAAGATGATGCCGTTGGGCTTGCAGAGGCGGCGAAAGTAACCGACCCCTTTGTCGACGAATTCGCGGTGAGCAACCGCGAGCACGATCCCGTCGTAATGCTCCTTCGGCAGCGTATCGATGGGGCGAATACCGTACTCGGAGAGCGCCTCCTCCACGTCCACCCAGGGGTCGTAGACATCCACCGCCGCGTCGAAGCGCCGCAGCTCGCTGATAAGGTCCGCCACCCGGCTATTGCGCAGGTCGGGGCAGTTTTCCTTGAAGGTGATGCCCAGCACGAGAATCCTGGCGCCCGCGACCTGAACGCGCCGATGGGTCAGGCAGGTCACCACGCGTTGCGCGATGTACTCACCCATCTGGTCATTGATGCGCCGTCCGGCCAAAATCATCTCCGGATGGTGTCCCACCTCCTGCGCCTTGTAGGTCAGGTAGTACGGGTCGACCCCGATGCAGTGGCCACCCACCAGCCCGGGACGAAACGGAAGGAAATTCCACTTCGTTCGGGCCGCTGCAAGGACGGCGTCGGTGTCGAGCCCCAGGCGGTGAAACAGCATCGCCAGTTCATTGACCAGCGCAATGTTGACGTCGCGCTGAGTGTTTTCGATGACCTTCGCCGCCTCGGCCACCCGAATGCTTGCGGCACGGAATGTCCCCGCACGGACAATCGACCTGTAAAGACGATCGACAAAATCGGCCGTTTCGGGGGTCGATCCGGAGGTGACCTTCAAAATGTCCACTACCCGATGCTCCCTGTCACCGGGATTGATGCGTTCCGGGCTATAACCCACAAAGAAGTCGCGGTTGTAGGTGAGCCCGGAAACCCGCTCTAGAATGGGGACGCAGATCTCCTCCGTGGCACCGGGAAAAACCGTGGACTCGAACACGACCACATTGTTCTTGTTGAGCACCATGCCGATGTCTTCACAGGCGCTGCGCAATGGGGTCAGGTCCGGTTGCTTGTGACTGTCTATGGGCGTCGGGACCGTAACAATGTAGACGGTGCAGTCGGTGAGGTCCGCCAGACTGCTTGTATAGGTCAGATTCGCGGAAGCCAGCAGGTCGTCGGTCGAACACTCGAGGTTCCGATCCATGCCGTCGCGTAACTGGGCGATGCGCAGCTCGTTCTTGTCGTACCCGACGGTTGGAAGTCGTTTGCCGAACTCGATGGCCAGTGGCAGCCCAACGTAACCAAGTCCAATGACGCCAACCGTCACTTCCTTTTTGTCCAATTCGATGTCGTCCATTTCCTGTGGCCGTAAGTGTCGAGGCTTGGAGAAGAACCGCGTGCAAAGCGCGAGACATCGTTAGTGTAGTTCACGACGGTTGGCAGGGTAGAGAACAGGCGCACTGCAATTTTACGCACGGCGTAACTACTCGCCCCAGCTGATCACGCAATGCCTTGGAAACTCGTCATCCACGCGTAGGCGGGGATCCATTTTGAGCCATGCATCTGTTCTCTGGATTCCCGCCTTCGCGGGAATGACGGGGGGGGTAGTTACAGCACGGCAATTCCGCGCAGCCGAAAGTCGGTCGGGTCGCGATGTGGCGTCGAAATCATACTCATGGAAAGTGGAAATCGCGTGAGTGTATACCAGACTCTAACCAGCAGACGGGCACCAGCAATCAGCTTATGAATGATATGTCGTCAATCAGCTGCCCGGTTTCCTGCGTGTTTCAATTCATTGACCCCTGCGCACAACAGCGAGCAGTGAACCGATGCCTACGTTGCGGCTGTTTCGTCACTATATTCCCGCCTCCGCCGTGTTTCTCGTAATCGCGGATTTCGTTCTTGCGATGGCCGCACTGCACGGGTCCATAAGTGCGCTACAAGCGTTCGGAACAGACGTCCATAGTCTGGGGGTCGAGTGGAAGGCCGCGGTCTTTGGCGGGGTGATGGTCTTGTGCAATATGGCCATGGGTCTTTACCAGACGAGACCGGCCGAGGGGGTTGTCGGGATTTTCGTGCGGCTACTGATTGGTTTGGTCTCTGCAATGGTCGTGCTGGCGTTGCTGTTTTTTGTGTTCCCGTCCCTGTTGGTTGGTCGCAGCGTGTTACTGGTGGCCATGGCCATTTGGATGCCCATGGCCATCATGAATCATCTGGTGTTTACGGGGTTTGTGGATCAGGCTGCGTTGAAACGCAGAGTCCTTGTGCTTGGCGCCGGCAGCACCGCGAAGGCATTGGCGGAACTGCATGAGCACCAGGGGCGGTTCCGTTCAAAAATCGTCGGGTTCGTTCGACTTTCCCATGAGTCTCCGGCGCTTTCGGAGGCGCAGATGGTCGGCTCGGGCGGTGAGTTGGCGGAGTTGGCAGCGAAGCTGGACGTGGATGAGGTCGTGATTGCGGTCTCCGAAAGGCGCAATACCTTGCCCCTGGATGAGCTGCTCGACTGCAAGTCGAAGGGGATCGACGTGATCGATGGCACGACGTTCATTGAGCGGGAGACCGGTAAGGTCGCGCTGGAGTTGCTGTCGCCGGGATGGCTGGTTTTCTCCGACGGCTTCGAAGACAGCCACGCCTCGCGCGTTGCCCGTCGCGTGCTGGATGTTGTTGCGGCGGGAAGCCTGCTGCTGCTGTCGTTGCCCGTCATGGCGGTGACGGCGTTGGCCATCCTGGTCGAGAGCGGATTCAAGGGACCCATCCTGTATCGACAACATCGGGTCGGAGAGAACGACCGGATTTTTGAGGTCATGAAGTTCAGAAGCATGCGGGTCGACGCAGAATTGGATGGGCAGCCCCGGTGGGCGCACAAGAATGACGACCGCGTCACCCGGGTGGGACGGATCATCCGCCGCGCACGCATTGACGAGCTTCCGCAGCTGTTCAATGTTCTCAAGGGTGACATGGGGTTCGTTGGGCCACGTCCCGAGCGCCCCGAGTTCGTTGAGATGTTGCGCGGGAGCATCCCGTTTTATGGTGAACGACACCGTATCAAGCCTGGGCTGACCGGGTGGGCACAGTTGTGCTATCCATATGGTGCCTCCGAAAAAGATGCTGCAGAAAAACTTCAGTTTGATCTCTACTACCTGAAAAATCGCAGCATTTTTCTTGACCTGCTGATTCTCATTCAGACCGTTGAGGTGGTGCTGTTCGGTCGTGGCGCGAGGTAAATCGGTGATGTGGGGTCTCAAGGTGAGGCGGCAGGGCGAGTTGCCGCGCTCGGTGACGTACGCAAACGTGGAGTATGGATTGTGAGCGGGTTCAGAGTCTACGCGTCGGTGGTCATCGCACTGGCGTTCGTTGCCGGAGGGTGCATGAACAGCGGGATCCGGACCGCGGATCCGCAGGAAGAGGGCCATGGGGTGACAAGCGCGCCCGCTTATGTGGTGGGTCCTGGGGACACGCTTCAGGTCTTCGTCTGGGGCAACACGGAACTGTCCACAACGGTGCCCGTGCGGCCGGACGGGCGCATCACCACGCCGCTGGTGGAGGACCTGGATGCGAGCGGAAAGACTCCCACAGAGATCGCGCGCGAAATGGAGCAGCGGCTGGCGCGCTACGTCAAGCATCCGGTGGTTACGGTGACAGTGACGCAGTTCATCGGGCGCTCTACCGAGCAGATTCGTGTGGTGGGCCAAGCTACGGCGCCGCGGACCATCCCCTACAGTGCCGACCTGACGCTGTTGGACGTGGTCATTGCCGTCGGTGGATTGACCGAGTTTGCGGCAGGGAACAGGGCGAGCATCATCCGCCGCTCGGATGGAAAACAAGTGAAGTTTCCTGTCCGGCTCAATGACTTGATCAAGAACGGGGATATCACGGCCAATGTGGACATGCTGCCGGGTGACATACTGATCATTCCGGAGGCGTGGTTCTGAACGGACCCTGCTCTCGTTGCAGGGGTGTGTGCGAATAGAGAGGCGGTAGACGCATGCAGGAATTACTCCTGGGCTACGCGAGGGAAATGTGGCGCTTCAAGTGGCAGGCTGTTGTCGTGGCCTGGTTGGCGGCTGGGGTGGGATGGTTCGCGGTGTGGATGATGCCCGACGAGTATGAGGCGAGCGCGAGGATCCATGTGGATACCGATACCATCCTCACGCCGTTGCTCAGGGGGCTGGCGGTGGATCAGGAGAACGCCGCGGCCCGATTGAGCGCCATGACCCGCGTATGGCTGAGCCGGGCAAATCGGGAGGAGATCAGCCGCCGTTCGGATTTGGACCACTTGGCCACGACCGAGGAGGAGAGGGAGAAGCTGCTTCAATGGCTCGGCGAGGCGATTCAACTGGAAGCGGTAAACACCGGGATACGTTCGCCGCGCCCGGAGCCGCCGAGGCTCTTCCGGGTGCTGGTGCGGCACTCCGACGCGCACGTGGCCCGCAAGGTGGTCCAGGCCTCCCTGGAGGTCTTTATGGAACGGTCACTCGGTGACGCCCGGCAGGACTCATCCGTTGCCCAGGACTTTCTTGAACGGCAGATCGCGGAGTACGAGGGGCGGCTGGAAATGGCAGAAAATCGGCTGCGGGAATTCAAGCGCCGACATATCGACGTACTGCCGGAGCAGGGCCGGTCGTACTTCGATGGGTTGCAGGTGGCGAGAAGTCGGGAGGTCGAAGCGGAGCTCGAGATCAAACAACTTCAGCAGCGCCGCGCGGCGTTGCAGGTGCAAATAGAACAGGCACGGAAGGGGACAGCCATTGGCGGAGCGCAGGCCGTCCTGTCCCCCCTGGACGAGCGGATCCTGGCACTGGAGAGGCGCCTCGATGAACTGCTGCTGAAGTATACGACCGAGCACCCGGACTATGTGGAGACCAAGGAGTCCCTCGATGCACTGAAAAAGCAGAGGTCCTCCGCGGGTGCTCAGCAGGCCTCGCTGCAGAGCAATCCCATTTATCAGGAGTTGCGCCTCACTCTGGGGGGATTGGAGACGGAGCTGGCGGCGGCCAGGGTCCGCCGGGATGAGTATGCCCAGCGGGTGGCGACCCTTCAGTCCCAGCTGGAGAACCTGCCGCAGGTTGAGGCGGAATTGCAGCGGCTCAATCGCGACTACGAGGTGAACAGGGAGAACTACAACGCGCTCATTGCCCGCCGGGAGTCAGCCAAGATCTCCCAGGATGTGGGGAAAACGGGGGAGAGCGTCAAGTTCAAGGTGGTCGATCCCCCCGTGCTGCCCACTGCACCCATCGCCCCCAACCGCATACTGCTCTATACGATGGTTTTGCTGGGGGCCTTCGGGGGGGGGATCGGCGCGACCATCCTGCTTGGCCAGACACGCCCGGCGCTCTACCAACAGCGGGTGTTGCATGACGTCACCGGACTGCCCGTGCTGGGTACGGTGTCGCTGGTATGGGACGACGCGATGCGCCAGCGAAGGACCCGGGAGATAGGGGCCGTTACGGCGGCGCTGGGGCTGCTGGTGGTGGCCTATGGGGCAGTCCTCGCGGATCAACTGCTTGGGAGGAGTGGCGCGCAGCGAGTGATGGAGTACTTGCAGGCATGGATATGAAAAGCATCGAGAAGGCCGCCGCGCGCCTGGAACTGGGGAGCGTGGCGCCAGACCTGGCGCCGGCGACAGAGTCGGACCGGCACAACCCTGGAAGGGCAGAACCCCGGCTGGCCGAACCGGTGCAGAGCGAGGTGGCACAGGAGACGAGCCGCCTTTCACGCGCCGAGGCAGAGGCCCCCTCGCGAGGACCCCGGCGGCCGCGGACCATCGTTGATCTCGGTGCGCTGCTTGGGGAGAGGGTGGACGCCATGAGCGGCATGGGCGAGTTGGCCGAGGAGTACCGAGTGCTGAAGCGCCCCTTGCTGAACAGTGCTTTTGAGAATGGCACGGCGGTGCACCCGGCCAATTTGATTGCCGTGACCAGTGCGCTCGAGGGGGAGGGCAAGACCTTCACAGCCATCAACCTCGCCCTCAGCATCGCCGCCGAGCTCGATCACACCGTCCTGCTGGTGGATGCAGATCTGATCAAGACTTCGCTGAGCCGGCAGTTTGCACTGGATGACGCACCGGGCCTGAGTGACATTCTGGCCGGTCGGGGCGGGGCAGACATCGCCTCGGCAATTTGCGACACCTCTCTCCCAAAGCTCAAGGTCATTCCCGCGGGGACGCTGCGCCGGGGTGGTACCGAACTCTTTGCCAGCGAGCGGATGCGGCAGCTGGCGCGGGAGATTTCGCTGCGCTACCGGGACCGGTTGGTCATCTTCGATGCCGCTCCCCTGCTAATGACCAGCCAGGCGGCAGTACTCACCGCACTGGTTGACCAGGTGGTGTTGGTGGTCGAGGAGGGGCGCACTCCCCAACAGGTGGTGCAGGAGGCGGTGGGACAGATCGCTTCGGAGCGAAGCGTGTGGGTGCTGCTCAACAAGAGCACGGCGAAGCGCAGCCGGTACTATGGCGGGTACTACGGGAATTATGGGTAAGCTGCGTGATCATAACGGGGGCGGGTGCATCACGGCACGCAAGGGCAGCACCGCCGTGCTGCTGCTCTTTCCCTGCTGCGCGGCGGCCTGGGAGATCGTGCCCGGGATCACGGTGGCCGAGTCATGGAGCTCGAATCTCACGTTGGCCCCCGCCGGTCGGGAGGTGGACGACTGGATCACCCGGATCGCCCCCCGCGTCTCCCTGGTGAACAACGGAAGACGGGCGAGGGTCTCCCTCGACTACGTGATGGAAAACCTCTACTACCTTGGTGAGACGCAACACAACAATACCTTTCACCAGGCGCAGGCGAGCGGATCCATCGAGCTTGCGCAGGAGTGGTTATTCATGGACGCGACCGCCGCCTACAACCAGACGCTGATCTCCGCGGAGCGGCCCATCCCCCTCAGCAATCTCGATGTGACCCAGAATCAGATCGACTATGCCACCTATTCCATCTCTCCCTATGTGGACCACCGCTTCGGAACGTTCGCCAGAGGGGAGTTGCGCTACCGCCAGGACGTGACCGACTACAAGAGCGGGGGTATTGCCGATGGACGCGCGGAACATCTGATCGGGGCGGTGTCCGGTGGAACCAGGTTCGAGGACTTCGGCTGGCGGCTGAGTTACACCGAGCGCCACCTGGAAACCGATGATGGCATGGACGCCTCCCTGGCGAGAGGCGAGCTGCGTCTTTCCCCCCAGCTCTCCAGCCGCATCTGGATGGACCTGGTCGGTGGCTACGAACAGAACGACTATGGTGGCGGGCAGGACGACCAGGAGGGCGAGTATTGGCTCGCCGGGCTGACCTGGGAGCCGGGCAGCAGAACGCGCATTCATGCAGCCGGAGGTGAGCGTTTCTACGGTACAACAGCGAACCTCGATCTCTCCCACCGCACGCGCAGGAGTCAGTGGCAGGCGCGCTATGAGGAGGAGTTCCTGAATGACATCCAGGGCCTCGCGGAGCGACCGTTGACAGGAGGGGTGGAGATTCCCGTAGCGTCGGAGCTCACTACAGAGGTCTATCTGCGCAAACGGTTGGGTGGCTCCGTCACCCTGGAAACCGGCCGCAGCACGCTGTTTCTCAACGGCTACGGGGAGCGGCGGAACTATCAGGTCTCCGACCAGGAGGAGCGGGTGGCCGGCGGAGGGGCACGCTGGAGTTGGGCGTGGTCGGCCCGCACACAGACCACCCTGCGTCTCGACTATCAGCAGCGCCGGTTTCGCGACTCCCCCCGGGAGGATGAGTTGTGGCACATGCGGCTGGAGCTCGGCCACCAAATCTTGCCGAGGATTCGGGCCGGTTTGGACGGAAGTTATGTGGAGCGCGACTCCACCGAGCCCTCCGCAGGTTATCGGCAGACCGTCATCACCCTATCGGCGAACGCGACCTTCTAATCATGTACGAGAGCTTCTACAAACTGAGTGCGAAGCCGTTTGCACTGACTCCGGATCCCCGCTTCTTCTTCGAGAGCAGCGGACACAAGCGCGTGCTGTCCTACTTGCGCTACGGCATCTATCAGGGCGAGGGATTCATCGTGGTGACGGGTGAGGTAGGGACAGGCAAGACCACCCTGATCCAGACCCTGCTCGGCCAGCTGAGCAATCACAAGGACTTTGTGATTGCTCATATGGTCACCCCGCAGCTGGATCCATCCGAGCTGGTGCTCGCCGTGGCCGAGGCCTTCGGAGTGGAGTGTCAGGCGGCCACGAAACCGCAGGCGCTGAAGAAACTGGAGACGTTTCTCCTGCATAAGGCCTACGAAGGCAAGCGCGCACTATTGATAGTGGACGAGGCGCAGAACATACCCGTTGCCACCCTCGAAGAGCTGCGGATGCTCTCCAACTACAACGTGGGCACCCGTCCGCTGCTGCAAAGCTGTCTGCTCGGGCAGGAGGAATTCAGACAGACCCTTGGCGCGAAGGAGCTCGAACAGCTTCGCCAGCGGGTCGTCGCCTCGCACCATCTGGGGCCGATGTCTCCCGAGGAGACCCGGTCCTACATCGAATATCGGTTGCAGCGGGTCGGATGGGCCCAGGACCCGGAGTTCGTCCCGGAGACCTTCGAAGCCATTTACGAGCAGACCCAAGGGGTTCCGCGTCGCATCAATCGGCTTTGTGATCGCATTCTGTTGTATGGCTATATCGAGGAGCTGCACTGCATCACCCCCCAGGTGGTGGGTAGCGTCAGTGCCGAACTCAAAGACGAGCTGGGTGAGGGCAGCCAACGCCTGCAGGCGTTTCGACCGGGAAGCGATGCGCCCACCGATGCCCGGGTTGAGGAGCTGGAGCGCCGCGTCGCCGCCATGGAGAAGTTGCTCGACTGTCACGCACTGATGCGCGCGTGGCTGGCCGGGCAGATCGAGTGGTCCGGCCGCTCCTGATTCGCTTCATTACTCGCACGCCTTCCTCACACGGGGCGCATGTACACGGACAAGCGACGACGCATGGAACAGCAGAACGAGCAGGTGAATGCCTTTACCATCGACGTGGAGGACTATTACCACGTCTCCGCCTTCGCCGGTGTCATCCCCCGCGCCGCCTGGAATGCACTGGAGTCCCATGTGGTGGCCAATACCCGCCGGTTGCTGGAATTGTTGGGGGAGGCGGGCGTGAAAGCCACCTTTTTCGTGCTGGGCGCCGTGGCCGAGCGCCATCCAGCACTGGTGCGGGAGATCGCTGAGCAGGGGCATGAGATCGCCTGCCACGGCTATAGCCATCAGCTGATCTACGAGCAGACGCCGCAGGCGTTCAGGTACGAGACCGCCAAGGCCAAGGCGCTGCTGGAGGAGCTGGGGGGGGCTCCGGTCCAGGGTTACCGAGCGGCCAGCTGGTCGGTGACCAAGGCGTCGCTGTGGGCCTGCGAGATCCTTGGCGAGCTGGGATTCAGCTATGACTCCAGCATCTACCCCGTTGCCCACGACCGTTACGGGATCCCTGGCGAACAGCGCCACATCCACAGCCGCCCCGTGGCGCATCGGCCCGACATGGTGGAGTTTCCCCCGGCCACAATGGCCTTGGGCCCCCTGGTGATCCCCGTTGGAGGCGGCGGCTACTTCCGGCTCTACCCCTACGCCGTGACCAAGGCCGCGCTGCGGTGGATCAACCGCCGGGAGAAGGCGCCCTTTTCCTTCTACATCCACCCCTGGGAGATCGATCCGGATCAGCCCCGGGTCGAGGCGTCGCGGCTGTCGCGGTTTCGCCACTACGTATGCCTGAGCCGGTGCGAGGGGCGTTTGCGGCGTCTGCTTCGCGACTTCCGCTTCGACACGGCCCTCTCCGTTCTTGCACGTGCCGGGATGGCGGGGGCCCCTTCGGTGGCCGCAGCGGCCGGGCAGGGGTGAGCGATGGACGCTCAGAACACGATCACATGCAGTCGCAGCCGACCCGAAGATGCCGAAGGGTGGGATTGCTTCGTGGCCAATCACCCCGACGGCTCCCTCTATCACCTGTGCCGGTGGGGGCCGCTGGTGGAGAGGGTGTTTGGCCACCCCACCCTCTACTGGACGGCCCGCTCCCCCGAGGGTGCGATCACCGGTGTACTGCCCGCAGTGCGGCTCAGGAGTCTCCTGTTCGGTGACTACCTGGTGTCGCTCCCCTATTTCAATTATGGCGGTGCCCTTGGCAGGGACGCCCCGGTGGAGGAGGCGCTGATGGGCGCGGCGGCGGCACATGCCGAACGACTGGGCAGCAGACACCTGGAGTTTCGCGATCGCGTCGTGCGCGGCGCCTGGCCCTGCCGGTCCGACAAGGCCGCGCTGGAGTTGGCGCTTCCGGCCGACGCGGAGGTCCTGTGGAAACAGCTGGGCTCGAAGTTGCGTGCCCAGATTCGCCGGCCGGCGCGGGAGAACGTGTCGGTGGCGCGGGGCGGCCACGAACTTGTCGACCCATTTTACAGCGTGTACGCGCGCAATATGCGAGACCTCGGCACACCCGTCTACGCAAAGCGCTTTTTCGCCGAGATTGCGGCAGCATTCCACGAACACACTACTATTTTGGTGGTCAGCATCGATTCAAAGCCCGTCGCCGCCGGCTTTCTGATCGACTACAAAGGAAGGATGGAGATCCCTTGGGCCTCCTCACTCAAAGAGTGCAACCGTTTTGGCGTGAACATGTTGATGTACTGGGAGGCTCTTAAGACCGCAATCGAGCGCCGTTGTACGGTCTTCGATTTCGGTCGCTCCACGCGGGACAGCGGAACCTATCGTTTCAAGTTGCAGTGGGGCGCCCAACCGCGCGCTCTGTTCTGGCATTACTGGCTAGGAAATGCACAGGAACTCCCAAGGCTGAACCCCGACAACCCCAAGTTTCGCCGAGCCGTGGCTGCATGGCGCCGCCTGCCGCTTCCGTTGGCCAACTTTTTGGGGCCGATGATTGTCAAGGACCTTCCATAGGGGGAGATATGTGCGGGATTGCCGGATTGCTGGATACCACCGCTGGACAGCCACCGAGACGCGATGAGCTCGAGGCCATGGTGAGGCTCATCGAACATCGCGGGCCCGACGATATGACAATCTTCCTGGAGCCGCAAATCGGTCTCGCGCATGCGCGGCTCAGCATCATCGACGTGGAGGGAGGCAAGCAGCCCATCCATAACGAAGACCACACGGTGTGGGTCGTGTTCAATGGCGAGATCTTCAACTACCTCGAACTGCGCGAGGGGCTCCTGCGGCGCGGTCATCGCTTCGCCACCCGCACCGACACGGAAGTGATCGTTCATCTCTATGAGGAGAAGGGCGAGCGCTTCGTCGACGAGCTCAACGGTCAATTCGCCATTGCGCTGTGGGACCGGCGCCAGAAAAAGCTGGTCCTCGCCCGAGATCGGGTCGGCATCGCTCCGTTGTTCTACACCACCCAACAGGGGCGCTTCGCCTTTGCCTCGGAAGTGAAGGCGTTGCTGCCGCTGATGGCGGAGGCTCCGAACCTCGATCTGCTCGCCCTCGATCAGGTGATGACCTTCTGGACGCCTGTGGGGCCCCGGACCCTGTTCGAAGGGGTGAGTCAGGTGTTGCCGGGTCAAATGGTGGTGGTGCACGGACAGGAGGTCCTGAAGAGTCGCTACTGGGATTTGAAATACCCCACCGATGGTCGCTATGACGAGCGCCCCGAAAGCGAACAGCTCGGCGAAATAGAGGCGCTGATGATCGATGCGACCCGGCTGCGGCTGCGCTCCGATGTACCGGTGGGGGCCTATCTCTCGGGCGGACTCGACTCGTCGGTGATCACCGCGCTCTGCCATGAGTTTGTGGGTGAGGGAATGAGGTGCTTCTCGGTGGGGTTCGAGGATGCGGCGTTCGACGAGGCGCCTCACCAGAATGTCATGGCGAGCCACCTCGGGCTGCGGCGAAGCCGCCTCGATGTGACCCGGGGCGACATTGCAAGCCGTTTTCTCGATGCCGTCTGGCACGCGGAGTCCACGGTGTTGCGGACTGCCCCGGTGCCTCTGATGATGCTCTCCGAGCACGTCCGGCAGTCGGATTACAAGGTGGTCCTCACCGGTGAAGGAGCCGACGAGGTCTTTGGCGGGTACGACATCTTCAAGGAGGCGAAGATCCGCCTCTTCTGGGCCAGACAGAGGGACTCCGAGTGGCGCGGCACCCTTCTTAAACGGCTGTATCCCTATCTCGAACTCACCCGTAACCAGGGACAAGCATACCTCCAGTCGTTCTTCGGTCAGGGCCTCGATCAGCCGGAGGCGCCCCATTTCGCCCACATTCCCCGCTGGGCGACCACTGCATCATGCAAGACCTTTTTTGCGGACGAGGTGAAGATGCGTTTGCGGGAGGACCCGCTGAACGAGCTCCTCGCATGCCTGCCCACGGAGATTGAGCGCTGGCACCCGTTCAACCGGTGGCAGTACATCGAGACGAAGCTGCTCATGGGCAATTATCTGCTCTCCTCGCAGGGCGATCGCATGCTGATGGCCAACGGGGTGGAGGGGCGCTATCCCTACCTCGACCACCGGGTCGTGGAATTCGCCAGTCGCCTGCACCCGAAAGTGAAGATGAAGGTCCTCAACGAGAAGTACGCCCTGAAGACCTCCATGGCGAGCTATCTGCCCGACTCCATCAGAAAGCGCTCCAAGCAGCCTTACCGGGCCCCCGACGCGGCGGCATTCACCACCCCCCAGGCCGCCGAATACGTGGATGAACTGCTGTCACCGGGAAGACTGCGCAACTATGGCTATTTCGACCCCGCGAAAGTCGCCCTCCTGCACAGAAAGGTGCGCCGCGGCGCAGGAGCAGGATACCGGGACAATATGGCCTTCGTCGGGATCCTCTCGACCCAGGCGTGGCACTACCACTTCGTGGAGGGCTATTACCAAAAGCTGAGAAGTCGCACCGCCGTAGGCTTTTGAGCGGGCAGGTGCGGACTGCCCTGGTGACCCGTGTCGGCCAGCGCGTGGCGCGCGGCACAGCGCCCGCAAGGCCGTGATGCGTGATGGACAAGATGAATGGAACCGCGAGTGAAAACCACTGAAAGGAGACCGTCAATGCCCCCGGAACAGAGCATAAGGAAGTTCATCCTCGAAAACTACCTGTTCACCGAAGACGAGCAGGCTTTGGAGAATAGCGCCTCCCTGATCGAGATGGGCGTGATTGACTCCACCGGCGTCATGGAACTGGTCGCGTTCCTGGAAGAGCAGTTCGGGATCCGCATGCTGGAGGACGAACTGGTCCCGGAGAATCTCGATTCCGTGGATCGAATCGTCGCTTTCGTGATCCGCAAGCAAGGCGTGACGGCTGGAAATGCCGCAGCATCCGGGGCGTAAACTCATGAGCGTTGAAAGAGCGGTAGAGCAGGGCGA
Source organism: Gammaproteobacteria bacterium (assembly GCA_041690535.1). Taxonomy (GTDB): domain Bacteria; phylum Pseudomonadota; class Gammaproteobacteria; order Thiohalomonadales; family Thiohalomonadaceae; genus JAWLHA01. The sequence goes on from JAWLHA010000042.1 coordinate 23,469, forward strand.
AAGGGCGGTAGGGAGCACCTCTCCGTTTCTGGCCATGGACACGGAGCGGGAGATCCACCGCATCACCCGGCGAATACGGGAAGAGCTCGGTGGGGCTCTGAAACGGAGAGGCCTGGTCGTGGCCATCTCCGGGGGGATCGACAGCTCGGTGTGTGCTGCACTTGCGGTGCGCGCGGTCGGTCCGGAGCGGGTAGTGGCGTTGATTCTGCCCGAGAAGGACTCCTCCCCCACCAGCCGAGAGCGGGCCGAGCGCCTGGCCGACCACCTTGGGATAACACGGGAGGTAGAGGATATCGCCCCTGCGCTGGAGGCATTGGGTTGCTACCGTCGTCGGGATGAGGCGATCCGCAGGGTCATTCCGGGGTATGGGCCGGGGTGGAAGAGCAAGATCGTGATCGCGGGGGGCGCGCAAGGGCAGTTCAACTACTTCAGGCTGGTGGCCGAGTCGCCGGAGGGAACACCGTTCGATGAACGGCTTGGCGCCCGGGAGTACCTGGAGATTGTCGCGGCGACCAACTTCAAGCAGCGCATCCGCAAGACCTTTGAATACTACTACGCGGACAAGCTCAACTTCGCGGTGGTGGGGACGCCCAATCGTCTCGAGTACGACCAGGGGTTCTTTGTGAAGAACGGCGATGGATCGGCCGACATCAAACCCATTGCCCACCTCTACAAGACCCAGGTCTACGCCCTTGCCGAGGCACTCGGACTGCCCGGGGAGATCTGTTCGGCCCAGCCGAGCACCGATACCTACAGCCTGCCCCAAGGGCAGGACGAGTTCTACTTCGTGCTGCCCTATCAGAAGATGGACGTGGCCTTGTGGGCCCACAACAGTGGAAAAACCGCCGAAGAGCTGGCGGAGATGATCGGGCTTACGGTAAGCGGCGCCACAGCGATCTACGCCGACATCGAGGCGAAGCGCCGGGCGACCCGCTATCTGCACCTCTCACCGCGTTTGATCGCACCGGTTCCCGAGGTGGCGGGCCAGGCAGGTGAGACCCGGCTGGAGGCCCCATAGTGCCGCAGCTTGCCAATGACAGAGGCGGCCTGACGGGAAATTGCCCCTCCGCGCCGCATGATGCGGTGCCTGGTTGCGTTGAGGGCACGCCGTGAAGCCCCATGTGCTGCATGTCCTGGCCGGGGGCTCGGAGCGGGCCGAGCGGGCGCTGCTGGACCTTGCCCTTGGCATGGATCCTGACCAGTTTCGGGCGAGCGTGGTATTGCCCACCAAAGTGAGCCGGCTTTGTGAACAGCTGCACCAGTCCGGGATCGCAACCCACCTTCTCCCCATAAGGGGCACTTCCTTCAGTGTCGCTCAAGTGGGCGCCCTGGTCCGGCTCATCAAAGGCTTGAAGGTTGACCTGATTCACTCCCACCAATTTGGCGCCAACGTCTACTGTTCCCTGGCGGGGATGCTGACAGGTACTCCGGTGATCTCCAGTTTTCATGGCTCCGAGGATGCCAGGCCACGCAATCGGCGCACCCGCACGGCGCTGCGGATGATCAATCGTGGCTCACGTTTCATGGTGTTTGCTTCCGAGCATCTCGCGGCCCACTACACCCGTTTCGGAGTCCTCGATCCGGAACGGACCGCGGCCATTTACAACGCGCTGGGCGCAGAAGGTGGGCCCCGGGGAGATGAGGGAGGGGCGCGACAGGCAATGGGGCTCAGTGCGTCAGACCTCGTGGTCGGTGCCCTTGGCAGCATTCGTGCCCCCAATCGCTACCACATCCTCATCGAGAGTGCTGCCAGCGTTTGTCAGCAGCATCAAGGCGTCAAGTTCGTAGTGGCCGGGAACGGCAGGGGGACCCCGCTTCTGGCCGAACTCGAGGCACTGATCCACCGACTGGATCTGGCGGACAGCTTCCATTTCGTCGGGCACAGGGAGAACCCGGCGGCGTTTATCGGCGCACTCGACCTGTTTGTGGTTGGCTCCGCCGGCAAGGGACTGTCCATCGCTACGCTCGAGGCGATGGCGGCCGGAGTGCCGGTGGTCGCGACAGGGGGCCCGGATCAGCTGATTTCCCACGGTGTGACCGGGCTTGTGGTCGACCCCTTCAACGCCGATACCCTCGCCGAGGCGATCACCGATCTGGTTCAATCCCCTCCGCTTCGGCAGACGCTCGGGGAGCAGGGGCGGGAGTTCGCCCAAGCGAGGTACAGCAAGGAATCCATGCTCAACGGCTATACGACCCTCTATCAGCGCGTTCTTGACGCGAGCTTGGCCCCATCGACCTGAGAGCAGAGAGCGTGGCGACTCATCCGTGTAGTCACGGGGCCTGAACGGATACGACCCATGTGGAATCCTCCTGCCTCCTTTACCGATCAGAGTGGTGACGCGCTTCGCGTTGTCCACGTCGCCTCCGGCGACTTGTGGGCGGGGGCGGAGGTGCAGCTGTGCGGGTTGGCGAAGGAGCAGCGGAGTGATCCAGAGGTGGCGCCTTTCGTCGTGCTGTTGAATGACGGCGCGCCGGCGAGGTACCTGCGGGAGTCGGGTGTCCCTGTCTTCATTGTCGACGAGACACGGGCAGGTCCTCTGCGGATCCTCTCCGAACTCATCCGCCTGCTCAGGGGGATCCGCCCCCATGTCGTGCAAACGCACCGGGAGAAAGAGAATGTCGTGGGGAGCATCGCTGCGTTCCTTGCCCGCGTACCCGTGAGCTGTCGCACCATTCACGGAGCCGCCGAGGAGCCGCCCGGACCATGGGAGTTTCGTCGGCGGTTGCAGTCCCGCGTGGACCGGTGGTGCGGAATGCGGCTCCAAAAGGAGATCGTTGCGGTCTCCCCGCCACTTGCACAACAGACTGCCGATGCGTGGCGCGTCGGTGCGGTCGCGTGCATCGAGAACGGAATTGACCTCAGCGGGATTGACGCCGTGGCGCCCAAGGCGCTGCCGATGGAAGGTGATGAACGGCTGTTGCGGCTGGCGTTCGTGGGCCGCCTGGTCCCCGTGAAACGGCTGGACATTGCCGTTGAGGTGATGCGCTTGTTGATGCGAGAGCAAGTTCCGGCACGGCTGTATGTCTTTGGCGACGGGCCGTTGAGGAGGGAGATGGGGGCGCTGGCCTGCAACCGAGGTGTAGGGGAGCAGGTTCGCTTCATGGGCTTTCGGAGCGACGTTGCGGCCTACCTCAGGCAGATGCACCTGATGCTGGTGCTGTCTGACCACGAAGGGCTGCCCACCAATGTCCTGGAGGCGGGGGCCCTTGGGATCCCGGTCATTTCCCATGGGGTCGGGGGCATTCCAAAGGTGCTGGGCGAGGGGCGGTTCGGTACTTTGTGCGGCAGCCAGGACCCTGAAGAGTATGCGGCGGCCGTACGGGCCTATGTGGCGAACCCGAGCCCATATCTCGAAAAGGCCGCCGCTGCAAGGGCACGTGTCCGGGCCGACTACGGCATGGGACGGGTGGCCGAACAGTACAAGGCGCTGTATCGGCGGGCGCTGAGACCAACGGCCCCCAGCGGCCGTCCCAAGTACACCGCGTAGATGGAGGCAGGGTGTCAGAGATCAATCAACCGACGGTGCTGGTGCTGGATGCAGATCAACGCGCAGCCCTGGCCGTCACCCGTTCCCTGGGCAAGGCGGGTATCCGGGTGCTTACGGCCGATGTCACTGCCAAGACACTTGCCGGCGCTTCGCGCTACGCAGCCGCGCAGCTCGTCTACCCCTCGCCCAGGGAGACGCCGGAGGCTTTCATTCGCGCCCTGCGAAACTTCATCTCTTTCCACTCGCCTTCGGTGCTGCTCCCCATCACCGACATTACCGCCGAGCTGACGCTTCGCCATGCCGAGGAGCTTGGACCGGTCCGCCTTCCATTCCCGGACTACGACACCTTTATGGCGGTGACAGACAAGTACCGCCTCTACGCCACGGCGCTCGAACTTGGAGTCAGAGTTCCGAGGAGCGTGCAAGTGGTGGGCGGTGGCGTGCCCACGACCGACCTGCCGTTGCCGGCGGTGGTGAAGCCCGTGCGTTCCGTCTCGTGGGGGGCGGAGGCCGGCGCGGCACTGGAGCCACAATATGCCGATTCGCAAAGCGCGGTGCACAGGCTGCTCCAACGCCCGGAGTTGAATGGCGTGCCCCTGCTCATTCAGGAGAGGATCGAGGGGGAGGGGAGGGGCGTGTTCGTGCTCTGCGATCGCGGCCGTCCGGTGGCCCACTTCGCCCACCGCCGCCTGCGCGAAAAACCACCCTCGGGAGGGGTCAGCGTGCTGTGCGAGTCTCTACCCCTCGATCCCGACATGTGCGCGGTCGCTGACCGCCTGCTTGCGGCCAGCGGCTGGCATGGAGTAGCCATGGTCGAGTTCAAGATGGATGACAAGCGCGGCCAGCCGTGCCTCCTGGAGGTCAACGGCCGGTTCTGGGGATCACTCCAACTGGCGGTGGACGCAGGCGTCGATTTTCCTGTGCTGCTGTATCGCATGGCCATGGGCCAACCGTACCTCCCACCGGAAAGCTACAAGGTTGGGCGACGTAGCCGATGGTTGCTCGGTGATGTCGATCACCTCCTGCTGACCCTTAAGGCGGGACCGTTGTGGCCGCCCAGGATGGAGATCGCCGGCAAAGCCGGAGCGCTACTGCTGGAGAGTTTGAGGCCAAGGACTCGACTGGACGTGATGCGCCTCCGTGACCCCGCTCCCGCACTCTATGAGCTGCGGAGATATGGGTCAGCAATGATGTCTTCCCTTGGCAGGTTCGTGCGCCGTCGCAAGAGGCGCAGTCTGACCGGTGCTTCACCGGAGTGACTGCGGCGGATCGGAACGGGGGCCCAATCCGCCCCTGATGTATGGCGCGCTATTGCGCCCGCCCTCAGCCCGACAAAGCCGGCTGCTTGCGCTGCCCTTCGAGCTTCCCGAGGTCCATCGAGGGCGTGCCCCAACCGGCCAGCTGCCCGCCCTGGTTGGAAGTCCGGTGGGTCCAGAAGTAGGGCGAACCGAGCACGCGGTTGCACCTGAGCGTCGCCACCACCTCGAAGCCCAGCCGCCGGTGGGCGAGTTGTGAGCCCTTGTTCATCCGGTCGATACTCGTGTAGAAGTGGGTCCCCTCCCCATAGCTGGAGAGCGCATATGCAACCAGCTGAGGGAATATTCCACGAAGCCGGTGCTCGGGGTGAATAAGTCCGTTTCCGAAAAAAACCACATTGGGTTCGAAACACAATTCCAGTTTGCGCCTTCGATAGCCGTCATCGGTGATCACATACCGCTGATGCAGGCACCAGTTGTACGCAACGATGTGAGCGCCACAGCGCGCGACCACGCAACGACCGCCGTCATCAAAATACCTCTGAAACAGCGCCTCGGTGCCATTCCTTCTTCCTTCCGCTCCGGTCAAGTCGATGAGTTGCCCGATTTCGCCGGCATCGGCAGTCCCCAGTGCGTAACCCGACAGGGACCGACGGGTGGCATTGGTGTTGAAACGGAGCAGCCGAAATACATCCACCCGATGGAGATAAAACAGCCAGTTCGGGATAATGCCGCGGGAACACGCGATTTCAGCGGCTTGGGCGAGACCGCCATCCCCAAGATGTTGCACGAGCCTCCCAACTCTCCTGGCCAATGACATCGTCGCCTCACTAGCTCGCAGAAGTTGTCTCGATACCAGAGCATTCGCGGCGCCCGCTCATGCCGGGTCAATCCGTCACTGTTGCTCCGGGGCAATGTCGCAGCACGTGCCGGGCTGAGCGCGTCTCCGGCGCGGCCGCGAGCAGAAAATGTGGGAACTCTATCCCATAGCCCCTCGGCTTTGGCTGCTCGGTCGTAGGGTACCCCCGAGCCACTTCACACCATGGTAGGCTTGGCGGGCCATGTCCTCCGCCATGAACTTGATGCTCCTTCGCTGAACCACGATATGTCCGAGCAGGTTTTCGTGCGTGGCGAGAGACCTCTTGTAGCGTGCCTCCCCACCCAGGAAGTCGTATCTCCCGAACCCGTTGTCCAGGTTCCACTCTATCGCAAGGACATGAGCCAACTCACCCGGATGTCGTTTTGCATCGATGTCATAATCGAAGCCCGACTGGATCATGTAGACCCGGTCGCCTTGGACCAGGCTGTAGATGAAGCCGAACACCAGGCTACCGGCCCTGACCCGGAGAATCTGAACCTTGCCATCGGCAATGCCGTCGGAAATCATCCTTCGGTGAAATGCACCGAAAAGCGGATTTGCGAACGCGCCAGGGTGGCCGCGGCGAATCCAGTGTTTCTGGTGATACTCTTCCAGCCGGGAAAAATAGTCCAGCGCCTCCTGAGCGCTTGCAGCCGCATCCACGGCGAGGTCCCCGTGCGCTGCCCAACGACGCATCTCCCGACGGATTTGGCTGCGTCGGTTGCGGCTGAGCGCGTCACTGTAGCGCCCGCCGGAACGGCGAATCGATGCCAGGTCGACGTAGGGAGACGGTGTGAAGTCCTCGGCGCGAACGCGAAATCCCCCGCAGGGCGAAGTCAGAGGCAACTCACTGGTGCACAGTGCCCGGCGGACGTGGAGTTCATCCCAGCGGCGCGAACCAGAGGAGAGATGTGAGAGGATCGCCGAAGTGACCTGTTTCTCCCACCCCTTGCGCAGCAGAAAGCCATTGTACTCGGTGCAGAAGTCAACGTCCGAGGGACCCGTCTCATTGAGATACAGGGCATCTACGGCGATAATGCCCTTGCGCCGAAACCGCCTGTGGACAAGTAGGCCAAGGCCAATCAGTTCACCATGCCTTGTGGCGAGCACCGCATCGGTGGAAAAGCGATCAATAACCATCTCCAGCCATGGCCCAATCCAGGCCCACGTCTGAAATGGCGTTGCATCGCATTGGGATTCCAGACCTGCCCAGAGGGGCCCGATGTCGCCAATGTTGCGGACTGGCGTGACCTCAATGTCAATCACCCGCTGCGGCCTCCGAAATCGTCCTGAGCCAGAACGTCTTTTTCATCTGGGCGAGTGTAGATGCTGCGGAAAAAAACTCCAGCAGCTACTTCCTTGGGATTTGACGTGCAGGCCGTACCCTGCCGAAGGGACGAGGGTGATTGGTTGACGTGAAAATGAACGCTCGTACGATCGGTAAGACGAGTCAAATACCGATGAGTTGCTATACTCGAACTCTGGAAAGGAGATGTTCTGCACCTAACGTCGCGAGGGTTTTTTTGCGCGCCGCCGAAAGTGTGTGACCATGAGGGAGCAGGGTTTGCTGATTCACGTCGGGTATCCAAAGACTGCAAGCACGTGGTTGCAGTCTGAACTCTTCAGCGGAGAAGTGGCGAAGATCCGACAGGCCATCTCACCCGAGGAAATTCGCAATCGAGTGATCCGGCCATATCCCCTTTGGTACGACAACGAAGGATTCAGGCGCGAATGGCAGCAGCGGATCGAGGGGGTTCAGGCCGAAGGGTACCTTCCCGTGCTATCGCAGGAACTGCTGGTCGGCCATCCCGTCTCCGGCGGGTATGAAAGTACCCTTGTTGCCGAACGTCTGCACGCCCTTTGGCCAGAGGCGCGGATCCTGATCATCGTTCGGCAACAACCCACGATGCTCCTCTCGCTGTACAAGGAGTACATCCACAACGGGGGGTATCTCAGCCTGTCACAGTACATGAACCCGCCCGGGCGCGACAGGCAGCCGACCTTTGACTTCCGCTATCTGGAATTCCACCGATTGGTTTCCCACTACGTTCACCTTTTCGGTACCGGGAACGTGCTGGTACTCCCGTTTGAAGCATTCGTCCGGGACAAGGTCGAGTTCTGTAATCGCATTTTGAAATTCGTGGGTTTGCCCCCGGTTCATGGCATCTCAGAACGGCATGTGCGGAAATCCATGGGGGGGTGGACGGTGATGCTGCGCTCACGCCTGAACCGCCTGTTTCACGGCGATCGAAACAATCCGGTTGCCCCCTGCTACATCCCGCAGGTGGCCAGGCTCGTAAACAGGCTCGACTCGATGTGGCCCCGGCGGTTACACGCGTGGGGGGACAGGCAAATGTCGATGCGCATCGCTGCGGAGATCAAGCGGCGCTACACCGATAGCAACCGACAGCTCGCTGCCGACACGGGCTGTGATCTGAATCCTGAGCCGGCATGCAATGGCGAACAACATGGCGCCACGTTCGGTGCCGATGGAACGTACGAGAGCACCCCATGAGACTGCCATACGTAGTTTCCACTAACGTTCAGTGGGTTTCCGGCAAAGCGGAACTGGCGAGCCGATTCGTCAAGTCACGCTTGCATGCGCGCGCTTACAGGGACAAGACTCGGGGACTCCGGGCCGTCTGTCTGTTCATCGGCTACCCGAGGAGCGGCCACAGCCTGGTGGGGTCACTCATCGATGCACATCGAAACTGCGTGATCGCAAATGAGTTGGATGTGCTGAAGTATGCGAATGCCGGATTCGACAGGGACCAACTTGCCTACTTGCTGCTACGCAACTCCGAGGACCACTCCAGGCATGGGCGCGTCGAAGCCGGCTACAACTACGACGTGCCAAACCAGTGGCAGGGCCGCGTCGAAGAACTCCGGGTGCTTGGCGACAAAAAGGGCGGAATGTCAACGCAGCGGATAAGCCGCAATCCAGACATTATCGAATACATGAGAGTGAGCTTCGGTGCTCCGGTCAAGTTTATCCACGTTGTTCGCAATCCGTTCGATAACATCACAACGATGGCCCAAAGGACCGATTCGAGTATAACGGAGCAGATCATCCACTATTTCGAGCTGTGCATCAAGAACGCGATCATCGCCGAGCTTGCCGGCGGCGGGAATGTCCTGAATGTGCGGCATGAAGACATTGTTGCGAACCCAGAGGGGGCATTGCGGGAGATCGCTGCATTCCTTGAGATAGAGCCCGACGAAGGCTATCTGCGCGACTGCGCATCAATCGTGTATACCTCGCCCCACAAGAGCCGTGAGAAGCACTCCTGGACGGATTTCGAAAAGCAGTTGGTGCTCAGCCGGTCGGGCCAGTTCCCCTTTCTGAATGGTTACACGTTCGAGCACTGATGCCCCTGAGGAGTCGCACGCCCGAGCAGCTTGCCTCCATCAGCCCCAGCAGTGCCGATAAGGCCCGACGAGTAGCGCGCCCCAAAAAGGGTGCCGGACCAGGGCACCTTACCTCCCCACCGTGTCACGGTCAGGAGCAGCAATTTAGGGACCGACCAGTGTCTGGTTATCATCACAGAGAACGGCCTTCTTCTGGGTAGGGGACGACAGGAGCAGACGCTCATACCTCGGAACGATTTCACTCCAGTCGTACCGACGGACGTACTCGCGGCCGGACCGGCCAAGTGCCTCCGAGGCGCCAGGGTCGTTGATCAGATGACGCACCGCGCTCCTAAACTCATCATCCGAGTCCGCGATGGCAACAACGTCGCGTGCCTCGGAGTCCAGGCCGGCAACGCAAATGGTGCTCGCGATCACGGGCCTGCTCGCGCGCATTGCCTCCAGCAGTTTGTTCTGCATCCCCCCTCCAATTCGCATGGGAAAGACAAAAATGTCGGTCGAGGATATATGGGGCCAGATGGACGCGACCGGGCCGGTGACTTGAACGTCAGGCGATCGCAGCCTCTGAATGGCCTCGGTTGGCGCACGGCCGATAATTTTCAGCTTGAGGGTTCTGTATTCCTCTTTCAAGGGCAGATAGATGTCGCTATGGAGGCGCAGCGCCGCGTCGATATTTGGCTGATAGCCCATGTTCCCCAAGAATCCAATGGTCAATGCGCCTTGTGACCGGCGACGAGCCTCCGCTTCTGGCGGACCATCATCCAGCAAACCGTTGGGAATGACATGAACATTTGAGGTTGATGCCCCATTGGCGTGCAGCGCATCGCGTTCGGTAATGTACACGGCGGCGTCGCACCTGGCATTTACGTAGCGCTCCCACCTTGCGAGCAAGGCCGCATTGGCTCGGTCCAGGAGCGCCTGTGCGTTACTACCACGATTTATTGCCACATGGCTCATGTGTAACGACGGTGAATCGATCCAGTCGATGATGGTCCTCTGGTTGCGCTTTCGAGAGCTCGACAGAAACAGAGACAGTGCATCGGAAAAGTTGCCGCACCACAGCATGCAGTCATAGTCATGACGTTGCGCCTGACGTGCAATGCAGGCCGCCAGGTCCCGGCTCCAATGCTTGATCATTCGGTAAGGGGCCCGCTTCCGGCTTGCTACGGCGCCGAGAGTGAGCATGCGACGTACCAGAAGGTTGCGGTCGGGCATGTCCGCCTCGGTCACGCTATTGCAGAATTGCCGGGTGGCCGCTGCGCACTCCCGGGCGTCGTGTCTCTGGTCATTGGCAATGACAAGGTCGACCACATGGCGCCCGGCCAAGTTGCGCACAATCGGATTCCAACGAATGGTTTGTCCGTTCGACCGGTCAGGATACGGGGCTTCCGAGAGCGCCATCAGTATGCGGGCCACAACATTCTCCTTCGGTTGACGACACGGTCCCCGCGCCACTGCACTCGCGTATGACAACCGCTGAGCACAGGCAGTGTCACGCGAAGCGCACCTCCATGAGTCGGAAGAACAGTCATGTTGTGATGCATGGGGCTATCCATGAACAGCGTGCCCAGCTCCTTGCCGGCTATTGGGGCGTCGCCCCATTTTTCTTGCAGCAAGTGCGCCCTTACCCTCATGTTCACAATTCTGGCGAATTGTGCGTATGGCCGACTCGGTGGTCGGTCGGCATCGGGTTGCCGCGTGGAATTCCAAGCCCATCGTGCCGTTGGACTGCTGGCGCGACCTTCGGACTACACTTGGTGCCCGTGATTGCCCGTTCGGGCGGGCGCGTTTGGTAGCCAAGGCGAGAGAGGCGAAGTTGTCGAGACGCAGTGTTAAGCACTTGCCTATACTCTTCAAACTATAGCACCAATACCCCAAGCAACCCGCAAGGTTGACGGGAGCCGCCGGCAAGGTAGGCAACCTCAGGTTCGACAAGAAGGCGGCGCTAGAGCATGGGTCGCCAACTTCACAATCAGGGGAGATGTTGCACTCGTCGGGCGTTATCGCGATGCAACTGGGCTCGGCTCGCTGTGAGCGCGAGCGTGGCTGTGCCAGCTGGCGACCACCCGAGTTTGCATGTGATTGACCACCCAGGGAAAGTGGGCTCGCGTCGCGAGGCTAGGCGCGACCTGGAAGTCGATCAAGTGGTTGTGGTCTTCGGTAGCGATGCGCAGCCAATACCAACCTGTGTTTGATGAGTTCGGAGCAAGTTTCATGGCCAAGAGGGAGTCTGGCGGCGGCAGAATGGCGAAGCACTCGGCCGTTTATGCCACAGGCAACATTCTGCGCAGGATCGTCGGGTTCGCCATGCTGCCCGTCTACACGAGGTACTTGAGTCCGGCGGACTACGGGGTGGTGGCGTTGATGGATGCCGCTATCGTGCTTCTCGAGATTACGCTCGGCGCCAGGCTCGTGCAGGCGGTTCCGAAGTACTACTATGCGGAAGGTGAGGAGAAAGCCCGCAATGCGGTGGTGTCAACGGCTTTGGTTGTCACCGGCTGCGCAAGCATCATCGTTACTCTGTTGGTTGTTGTCTTCAGGGAACCGTTCGGAGCCGTGCTCTTCGGTGAGCCAGACTATGGCTTGGTGGTCGGCCTGTTCGGAATTCTCGTTCTGACGCAATCGGTAGAACAGTACGGGCTGCTCTTTGTCCGCATTCAGCAGAAGCCGTGGCTATTCGTTGCGATAAACCTGATGAAGCTACTGGTGCAGCTGATGCTCAACATTTGGCTGGTGGTGTTCCTAGAGCTCGGGGTGGTTGGTGTGGCCCTTGGTGCGGTGATTGCCTCCTCGTTATTCGCACCGGCCCTTGCAATCTACACGCTCGCACATACCGGGATCCGGTTTCGCGGTGTATTGGCGCGCCAAATGGTTGTGTTCTGCTGGCCGCTTTGGCTGGCCAGTTTGGCGGGGCTATACATGAGTGCTGGAAATCGCTATTTCATTCGCATTTTCGGTTCACTTGACGAAGTCGGCATGTTCGGTTTGGCGGCAACTCTGGCGCTGGCACTGAAAGCGCTGGTATGGGCTCCGTTTGCACAGTACTGGGAGACGGAGCGTTTCAACTATTACCATAAAGGGAATGCGGTCCACGTATTTCAGACGGTGTTCCGCGTGATGGTTGCCATCCTCGCCGCAGCGGGCCTTGGCATTAGTATCTTTGCTGAACCGGTGATCCGAATCATGGCCGCTCCAGCCTTTTATCCGGCAGCGCAGGTGGTTCCCTATCTAGTCGTGGGTGCGTTCTTCAGTTGCCTGGTAGCGTTCGCAAACTTCAGTTTTCTCGTCTCTGAGCAGACTGCATGGATTGGCAAGAACAATTACGCAACGGCCGCGATCGTCACGGTGTTGTATGTGACCCTTATTCCCCTCTTCGGATTTCTCGGTGCTGCAATTGCGCTGACGGTTAGCCAGACGATCCAGTTCATCATAGTTCACAAAGTTTCGCGTCGTTACTTCGATATGCAGCTATCGGTGACGCCCATCGTATTGAGTGTTGGTATCGGAATTGTTGGAGTGTCAGTTTCCGGCGCAGTCAAGCAGACAGATCTCATTCTCGACATTTTGGCAAGGTCGGTGACTTATGCTGTATGTTGTACTCTTCTGGCGCTGATGTTGTTGATGAGCGATACCTATGTGAGGGAACAGGCTATGCGTGTCGTGGCTGGGTTTCGGCGCGGTTGGGATCGGGCAGGCAAGAGCACAACGTAGCCACTGAGCGTGGCCTGCTCCGCTCAAGCGGTTCAGTCCTTCGGCAAGCTCGTAATGATGTAGTAAGAGGGGCGTGTCGCGCGCACGCACCGACGATCGGTGTTCAATCAGTAGTGACGTCGACGTCAAGTGCGAACAGCGTTCGTTCACGCTCATGGTCAGCCAGAAAGCGCGCCCGATCAAGGATGAGTGCGCCGGCTTGCGGGATAAAAGCCGGGTCTGAAACGAAGGTGCATAGGGGAGAGTTTCGCGGTGTGCGCTTGAAGGATAGACGCAACGGATGCTCCGATTGAGCAGCCAGCCAGCTGATGAAGGCGTGTTCCACACGCCGCTGCAGCACCCGGCACGACATCACGAACGCAACGATCGTGCCTTCCGCAGAGACGAGGCAGGCAAGGATCTCCCCATGGCTACCATGGCGGTCGCTAAGCGTTGCCGTGTACAGTCTCCCGCCCTTTGCGATAAGATCCTCTAGCGCAGGCTCATCGAGACGTTCTCCATTCAGGTTGAACTGATTCGTTTTGTTGATCAGTTGGAGCGCTCGGCATCGATCCCCTTTGGTTCGATCGGCAATCACCAGTCGCATCTGCAGAGTTTGCAGATAGTCGATGATGTCGGCGCCGTCGGTCTGGCTTACGGGAACTTCCATGCCGATTCGGTAGAGCTCGGTGCGGCGCCGATCCTCATCTGTGACGTTCGTGGAGCGTCGGAACAATCGGTTCAACTGGTGCAGAAAACCGGGAAGTCCCGCATCGTTATCCGGGAAAGGCACGCAGTGCACGTCGGGGAGGCTTTTGGCCACCTCTGCAAGCTCAATGGGATTGTCATCGACAAATACCACCGAATTCAATCCGAGGTTCAATCGCTGCGCGATGTCACGAATTTGCGTAGACTTCGCGCCGTAGCCGGCCCTAATGGTGACGAAGTTGGCTTTCCGTAACACCATTCGCCCTGTTGCAAAAGGGAGCTGCGCTACGTCGGGATCATTACGGCTGGCGGCAGCCAACAGCACACCCTCGGCCTGGAGCTTGGCCAGCAGGGTTTGATAGATGAAGAAGCGGTAACCAAGTCCCTGTGGTTCGAACTGGATAGCGTCGACCCCGTCCTCTGCGATGGTGCCATGCCACATCACGTTGTCCAAATCGGTTACCAGCACCTTGCACGGCACCCGAGGCGCAAGCAGGCCATCAACCATGGTCGTAGCGACCTCGCCGATGCAGTCACTTGCGAGGGGATGACCGGTTGAAAGGTAGTTCTGGAGCGAAAATGCAGCGGATGGGAGCAGGTTGGCCTGAAGCGACGCAACCAGTTGCAACAGGTCGCTTTCAATTCGAACGTTGGTCGGTGGATCCCGGAACAGGGGCGGCAGGGGGGCAGGTAAGTAGTAGTAGCTGGCAGCCGGGCGCTGCTCTAAGCGTTCGATGACCGTTCTCGCGTCATGGAGCAGACGGTCATACTCCACAGGGCCTGAAGGTATTCCGGACCGCCAGTCGGCTTGCGCGGCCAGATCCCAAGGGAGCAGCATGAAGATTTCGAAGGGGGCCGCAGGAGGGCTGAGCAGCAGTTGCTGCAGGGTGTTGAACTCAGGTAGGTGTGGTTCGGCCCGGACACTGCGTGCGGCTGCGGCGGCGCGAAGGAAAAACGGTAGCGGACCCGGGGTGCCCGACAGTCCGAGCAGAAACGGAAGCGGTTCGGCATTGGTGTCCAACTGCGCCAATGTCTGATGCGCCTGGAGAAATTTCATTGCGCACCGGCTCCAGCTAATTTGCTCTGCAGTAGGCGTTGTGCGCCTGTAAATGAATCTAGCGCCAGCGATTCGGACACACCGATCGTGACGGAGAACTCGTTTTCGATGGCGGACACCAGCATTACATGGGCCAGTGAGTCCCATTTTTCGGTGGAGGACTGGGTCAGACTGTGCACGTCACACCGGGGGCCGAGCCCGAGGGCGGCGCGAAACACGGCCGCAAGGCGCTCGGTACGTTCGTCGTTCATGAGCGTTTGCTCCTCTTGTTTTTCCTCTTTCTCATGCGGGCACGTAGCTTCCGAACGACCACGTCTCGAGCCCACAGCCACTGCATTCGGCGCCACTCGAAAGCGGGGAGGGTGTTCGCGCCATTGCGGGTACGTAGCCAGTCCAACAACTCGCCCGCATTGGGAAACCAGCCATTCCGGGCGGACAGTTCGGTCAGGCACTTGCGCACTTCTGGAACCACCTGGCCGTTTCGGACGAAACCACGGCCGAAGTGTGTTGCGAGTATCGAAAACCCGCCCGCGCGCTCCAGCTTTTCCTGTTGGTTGCTGCGCAGAACATGAGCGAAGTCCTCCGCACTGCCCGCATCGACTGCGGAGAACCAGAATGGCACCAGTGGACGTCTCGGGTCGCGGTAGGGCATCGTCGGGTTGACTCGGCGCAAGTCGAGTCCGTTGAAAGTCAGGTTCCGCGCATAGATGACATGCTCCACGCAGCGATCTCCCCACCAGTAGGGGCTGCCTTCGATGTGCCCCTCTGAATCCTCGGCCTTGTAGACTCGTCTCAGCAGGAAGCGCAGCATCGGGTCGTCAAATCGATGGACCCCCCAGTAGATGTTGTCCCGGTTGCCTGCATGATTGATATGCATGTGGGGAAACGTGCCGAACACATCGCGAAAGCGGCTCAACCCGGCGAGAATGCGCTCCCGGGTACTGGACTGCATGGTGGGGCCATGCCAGGTGAGTTCGAATCCTTGGGCCTGGAGGTCCTTGGCGAATGCGAGGTAGTCCTTGTTCTCGAGGGTCTGTGAGCCGGAGAAGCTGCCGCCTCCCTCGTCGCACGCGGTGGGCCAGACCGTCTTGGTGGAGCGCAGGCCCAGCTGGGCGAGCAGTTCATAGATGGGGCTGACATTCTCGACAGTGGCATCGTCCGTATCGTCGACAATGGCGAGCGCAAATCGTTTGCCGCCTGGAAATTCAATCATGCCAATGGTCCGAAGGGCTTCGTCATACCCCGTCGGCCTCGCCGTCGCCGCGGGAAATCCACCAATCATGCACGGCTGGGGGGAATCCTCCGCCTGTCTTCATAAGAACGCGGACGGTACCTGGAAGTGTGGCATAGCCCTGGTGCCTGAGGCGTTTGAATACCTGGCGATGGCTCACGCTGCAAATCAGCGCATGCGCGCCCCGATCCCTGGCGATGGATTCGGCGCCCCCCACTGCAGCCATGATTGCGTCTGTGTGATCCGGACGCGCAACGAGTTCTGACATCACCGCCACACGGATACCCCGTAGCCGTGGATCGATTGTGTCGCCGGGATGCCGAACTACGGCAAGGGCCACCAATTCGTTGTGGTCCCTGACGGCCAGACAACTGTATGGACCATTGGACCGGTCAAAGTAGCGCGTCTTGATATGGAGAGAGTCACGGACCGGAGATGCGGGAACTGCGTCGCGCATGTGTGCCCACAGGGTGTCGAGTTCTGCATCGTCCGGGAGAACGGTGTCCAGGTCCAGTTTGCGCGAACGGCGTCGCAGGAGGCCATGCCACCCCTTTATGGCACTCGAGTAGGCCACTCCTGCCGTTGCCGACATTGCCTGAGTCCGGGAGAGCGTCAGCGCCATTGAGACGGCAGGTGGCAACCGGCTGAGCCCGATCGCCTTCAGGTCGAGACGCCTGAGGACATCGGCTGGACGCAGGAGGAGGATCTGGTTTGGAAGCGGGCCAAGGTCCTGAAAACCAACCGCCTGGAACAGCCGGTGTGCGGCGGGTGCGACGCTGAGACTGCCGGCCAGGTTCAGGTGTCGCATGGCCTCCTGCAGGACGAAGTAGCCGATCCCGCTGTTTCGGTAATCGGGCAGCACCATGAGTCCCTTCATCCAGTGCGCCGTTTGCTCATTGACACCATTCCACAAGCGCAAGGGCAATGTTCCGACATAGCCAAGCAACTCCCCATCGCGGAGAACGCCAAAAGCAGGTGTTTCCGGGTGTATGGTTGGACGGTTGGTGCTGCTTGCATTCCAGACGGTTTGAAAGAAGCGGGCCAGCGCAGGGACGTGTTCATCGGTGAGACGCAATGCCTGAACGGCATCACTGGTCATTGACGCTCTGTCGGATGAAGCCGGCGCCAGGCCTGGAATTCCCTTTACCACGCTGGTCTCCGCATCGTCGTTGAGTGGGTTGGTGCAGCAGCACACCGGCTCGCTCGTCTGAACGCTCGTGCCGATGGGAATCGGATTGCGCAACTAAGAATAGATGCCGTCCCATGGTTTTCAAGGATCGGTTAGGGGGACGAATCCTCCGGCGGTCGCGGGTCCCGCTCGCTTTCGACGCCCGCAATGACTGGCCCTCGGGACGGGGATGCCTCGGTAGGTGGAGAAGCGCAATGCATCCACCGGCTCGATGCCGTACGGTGGATGCGCAGCGTTTATCCATTCTGCCGCTCGCATGTGGCGAAGCCAACGCCTTGGTGCCAATGAGTTTCACCCGATGCCTGTCGGGTTACAGCAACGGCGACGGCATGGCTGCGTGCCTTGTCAGGTTGCGTTCAAGCGCGCCTATCGCAGTATCAATGACTGCATAACAGGAATGGAAGTATTCGGTTGAGCCGCCAAATGGATCATGGAGATAGATGCGCTGGGGTGACGCCCACATTCCCAGTAGAGTCAGCTGTGCGGGGCACGTCCGGCTCCGGCGGATCGCACGGACATGAGCGGGTTCCATGCAGACGACCAGGTCGCTGGGGGCAAGAGCCACGTCGTCCAGTCGTCTGGCACGGTGCTGTGTCAGGTCGATGCCTCGGTGCGCGGCTACTGTGCAGGCGGTGTCATTGGCGGGTATCCCAGGGGTCGTGTCGAGACCCAGAGACATTGAAACGATCCCCTGAGAGGCTGCACGTCTTTCCGCATACGGACTACGACACACGTTTCCCAGGCAGACGAACACGAGGCGGTCGACCCGGGACCAGTCCAGGCGGCGAAGGGGGCCAAGGCCGCCTGCGGCGGCGAAGGATCGCCAGTACAGGTGACGCAAGAAAGCCTGAGTTCCCCCGTAGCCACAGGCGAGGCGG
Organism: Gammaproteobacteria bacterium; assembly: GCA_041690535.1. Classification (GTDB taxonomy): domain Bacteria; phylum Pseudomonadota; class Gammaproteobacteria; order Thiohalomonadales; family Thiohalomonadaceae; genus JAWLHA01. The sequence continues at coordinate 41,194 of JAWLHA010000042.1, forward strand.
GCGGCCCACGGGTTTCTGTTGACGCTCATTGGAGACACCCTGTGTGATTGTAATAAATGGCGGCTTACTCTTGATGTGTCACCGAACTGAGGTGGTCCGTCCCGGCGTGGAACGCATGGGCAGTCGCCTGATCCTGTTGGGTGAGAGTTTCACCTGTGTGCGGCTCTTTGACGATGGCCGTAATGCTTCGTGACTGCAGTTCGGCAGCTCGTCGCGGTGTGAGTACACCTCAGTAGAGGGGTAAGCGCAGCGCATACACCTACTCGACCGGTACGGTGGATACGCTACGCTTATCCACCTGCTCGCCAACGGGCGCGGCCGAGATTTGTTGGAAAAGAACCGCGCCGATTTCACTAAGAGGGGAGGCGAAAAAATGCCCCCCCAACGAAGGTCAGTGGCTGGTAATGCAGAGTCTAGTTCAAGGAAGTGCGTTTGCCTCGCTTTCGACGGGGATGCCCCGGGGCAGAGGCAACACTCACCACGACTCAGGTTGCTTTCCCATTGCAGCGGTAACAGTGGCTGCGAACGGAGATCGACCCCAAGGGACTGGTGCGTCGGAGTGGGACCGCATCTTCCGGCAGGTCGGCTGGGCCACGGTCACCCAATTTGTTGATAGGTCGTAACGACTCGCCCCCTGTCATTCCCGCGAAGGCGGGAATCCAGTCTGGTCAAGGCTGAGAAGGTAAGACTGTTTGATCTGCCCTGCGCAAGTGGAGAACACCACGCGTTCACTTGTGACTTTTCTGGATTCCCGCCTTCGCGGGAATGACGGTTTCGGGGGGGCGAGTAGTTACGATAGCAGGGTAAACGCATACTTACCCAAGAGCGATGTAAGTCCTTGAAAGCAGGTCGTCGGCCGCATGGATGGGTGCAAGGACGCACTTATGCCGCGGGAGG
>JAWLHA010000043.1:0-5084 GCA_041690535.1 Gammaproteobacteria bacterium
GGTCTGTTTCGAAAAGACCTATGGCTTCGTGTTGCCCAATACAATCAACTTGCAACCAAAACATCGGACTTGACTGGGCTATGAGAGGGTGGATAAGCGTAGCGCATCCACCGGGTCGCCGCAGCTGTGAATGGTGGATGCGCTGCGCTTATCCACCCTACATAGGTGAATCCACCCTACATAGGTGAATCCACCCTACATAGGTGAATCCACCCTACATAGGTGGCTCCACCGTAACTACTCACCCCCATCCGTCATTCCCGCGAAGGCGGGAATCCAGTGCTGGACTTCAGAGGGCCAAGGGTATTGGGCTGGGTGCCTTATGGATTCCCGCCTTCGCGGGAATGACGAACAGTACAAGTAGCGAGGATCGAGTGCGTTGAGTCTGCTTCCGAATCTTACTATTTGCATAAGCGGGAGGCAGTCGGGGGGCGAGTAGTTACAATCCAGCCTACATAGGTGAATCCACCCTACGTAGGTGCATCGGATTTATCGGCTCGGTGCTCAAGCAAGGTGCTGGCACGCCGGGCAGAGGTAGGCACTGCGTCCGCAGGCGGTGATCTTCCGTACACGTCCAGCGCAGCGGGGGCAGGGGTCGCCCTCGCTTCGGTGGGGGAGCAGGAAATCCTCCGGCATGCGTCCGGGCTCGGCATGGCGGCGGTAGGCCGCCATGAGCACCTTGCGCATGGTTCCGTGAAGTTTGCGCAGGCGGTCGTCGTCGAGTTTCGTGAGGGGGGTCTGCGGGTGGATGCCCGCGTGGAAGAGGATCTCGTCCGAGTAGACGTTGCCAATCCCCGCGATCACCGCCTGATCCATCAGCCAGCACTTGACCGCCCCCCGGTGGCTGCGGGCCAGTTCGATGAAACGCTGAGGGGTGAGCGCCGGGTCGATGGCATCGATCCCGAGGGACTCCTCGGCGGCGAAGCGCTCCACCGATTCGGTGAGCGCCAGCATGCCGAGCTTGCGGCGGGAGAGATAGACCAGACGGTGGCCACCCGCGAACTCAAACACAACCTGCGCGTAGCCGGGCTCTTGTTCCCCCGCGGATACGTAGGCGAGAGAGCCGGTCATGCCGAAGTGCATCACCAGCCACTGCCGGCCATGGGTCTCGACGAAGAGATACTTGCCGAGGCGGCGGGTTTGCTCGAAGCGGTGGCCGCGCAGCGCCTCCGCAAAGCGCGCCGGCGGGAGGCCATGGATGAGGCGCTCCGCCCGGACCACCACCTCCTCGATCCGCTGATGCAGCGAGGTCTCCTCCAGGTAGTCGCGCAAGACTTCCACATCGGGTAGCTCGGGCATGGGCCTCCATCAGGTGCGTTTGAAGAGCTTCAGTAACTGCTCCAGCGGCCGGGTGTTCAGCACGTCGGCCGCCTCGAGCCAGCCCCGGCGTGCCTGGCCGATGCCGAAGCGCATGAAGCGGAGGTCACCGATGCTGTGGGCGTCCGTGGAGATGGCCACCTTCACCCCGTGCTCCTTGGCCAGCATGCAGGTGGAGTCGGTGGCATCCAGGCGGCTGGGCTGGGCGTTGAGTTCGATGAAGCATCCCCGTTCGGCCGCAGCCTCGACGACTCGCTCCATCTCCACTTCATAGGGCTCGCGCTCGTTGATGAGCCGGCCGCTCGGGTGCGCCAGGATGTTGAAGTAGGGGTTGTCCATGGCACGGATAATCCGTTCTGTCTGGCGCTCCCGCGGGAGCGCATGCTGGTAGTGCACGGAGCAGACCCGCAGATCGAGCCGCTTCAAGATGCGGTCGGGGAGGTCGAGCGTCCCATCCTCGAGAATATCCAGCTCGATCCCCTTGAGGATTCGTATCGTCGGGAATTTCTCCTGCAGTGCATCGATTTGTGTCAGCTGCTCGGCGAGCCTGGACTCGTCCAGCCCCTTGGCCATGGTCACGCGCCTGGAGTGGTCGGTCACGGCCACATAGGCGTAGCCCAGCTCGGCGGCGGCACGGACCATCTCCTCGAGGCTGTAGCGCCCATCGGTGGCCTTGGTGTGGAGGTGCAGATCCCCCCTGATCTGCTCCAGGCTCACCAGTTGCGGCAGGCGCCCCTGGGCGGCGGCCTCGACCTCCCCCCGATCCTCCCGCAGTTCCGGTTCGATGAAGGGCAACCCCACCTGCGCGAAGACCTCCTCTTCGGTTCGCCCGGCGATCCTCTTCTCGCCGCTGAAGACGCCGTATTCGTTGATCTTGAGCTGCCGCTTCACCGCCAGCTTGCGGATGGCGATGTTATGTGCCTTGGAGCCGGTGAAGTAGTGCAGGGCGGCGCCGAAGCTCGATTGGGGGACCACGCGGAGGTCCACCTGTAGCCCGGAGCCGAATCGAACCGTGGAGCGGGTCTCCCCCCTGGCCACGACCTGGATCACTTCGGAGTGGTGAATGAACCGATCCATCACATCGCCCTGCCGATCACAGGTGACCAACACATCCAGGTCGCCGACCGTTTCACGGCGCCGCCGGTAGCTGCCCGCAACCTGGACCGCCGCCACCCCCGGAACGCTCTTCAACCAGGCCTGCAGCGGCTCGGCGATCTGTTCGGCGTCGATGAGCTTCATGCGTTGCTGCTGGCCGCGCATGCGCTGCAGACCGAGCCGGATGGACTCTTCCGTCTTGGCGCCGAATCCGGGTAGTTCGCGCACCTGCTGCTTCTCCACCGCCCGCGCCAGATCATCGACCGATTGCACGTGCAACCGCTCGTAGAGACTCCTCACCCGCTTGGGGCCCAGCCCCGCGATGTGCGTCAGTTGACTGAGCGCCTCGGGCGTGCGGCGTTCCACCTCGTCGAGCAGAGGAAGGGTCCCTGTCTCCACGATGGTGGCGATCTTGCCCGCGAGGTCTTTTCCGATACCTGGGAATTCTGACAGGTCCTTTCCGCTGGCCAGCAGGTCGGCCAGCTCTTGGGGCATGTTTTCGATGATGCGTGCGGCGTTGCGATAGGCGCGCACGCGAAACGGGTTTGCCTCTTCGATCTCGAGCAGATCGGCGAGGGTGTCAAATGTCGCGGCGATTTGGGCGTTGTGAACGGGCATGAACGTCCGCTCCACGGCACGGATCCCGACCCTGAGAAGCATAGCTCGGAAAGCGCAAAATACCCGTAAAATTAGTCAATTAGGTGATGCTAATCCCCTTGCAGGTCGCGTTGACAAAATCGCGCACCATGGCTAAGGATTAATACACCGGAAACAGCGAAGTCGGATGACTGTCGCCGGCAAACAAAACAAACGGCGGCGCAGGAGGGGAAGAAAAGCGGCGTTTGCAAGCCCAAAAGACCCTTCGACAGAGGAGGGCGGCGTTTAATGATGGAGGATGTCCAAACATGATCCCACTAGATGAACTGAACAAGCAAAACCAGAAGACCGCCGAACTCTGCAGAATCCTTGCGGTACTGATCGAGGACCGCTCGCTTTGTGAAACGGGTGTCACGTGCGAGCTGTTCGAGCGATTTGCAGAGAGTGTACGTGAACACTTCAATTTGCAGGACAAGACGCTTTATCCCAAGCTGCTCAACCATAAGGACAAGAGCGTCAACGGCGTAGGACTGCGATGTCTCAACGGCTCCAAGGAGATCAAGCGTATTTTCAAGAGCTACATGAACAAGTGGTGTCGCAAGGGGCTGCATGTTCGCAACCATGAGCGGTTCGTGGCAGAAACCAAGGACATCTTCCGCTTGCTGACCGAGCGGATGCAGACGGAAGTGGAATTGCTCTATCCGCTGGTACGCTCTGTGGAGGCAAACGAGAGGAAGCCGGTGGCCATGGTCTGAAGCAGCATCACGTGAGAATTCAGAAGGTGCGTAGGCCCGATTCGAGACGCGCTGCCAGTACATTCATGTACACTCAAGTGCATCGTTGCACAACCCGGCGGCCGGCGATCCCGAAGTGGCTACGCACCTCCCGACTTGAAAGGTAGCGGTAGTCGGAACACTCTTCACAACTGCTCCGAATACACGTTCCCGGAAAGCCAGTGAAGCACCAGGTGGCGGGGCAGCGCACTCGCGCTGCTTGCCCGGACTCCCCCTGGACGAGGTAGGGTGGATAAGCGCAGCGCATCCACCAATTCGACGCCGCACGGTGGATGCGCTGCGCTTATCCACCCTACATGTTGGGCGCGTCGGATTAGTCTGTTCGGTGCTCTAGAGCAAAGTGCCGGGTGCCCCAAAAAGAAGAAGCAACCTCCTGGTGCCCAGGCGGCGCAATTTGGCTGCGATTGGCGATCTTTCCGTTTACCTGTTCGGTTCTCCAGGCATTCCTCCGCGCTCGGTCACATTGCGCTGGGCCCGTCGGGAGCGATACTTATGGCATGGTTCACTATTCAAGCCCCTTTGGGGCATGCGCTCCCGGGGCGACCGTGTTCAGGAGGTGTCCCATGGGTGACTCTTCGAAGATCGCCTCATACGTCTGGCGGGACAGCGAGAGCATTCACGCCGCCAAGGATCGGGTGAGCCGCCGCCAGCCCGTGGCCATTCGAATGCCCAACTGGGTGGACTTTAGCGTTGATGCCGAGGCGTGCGACTGCGACCGGCGGGAGGAGGGAATTCTCCACTGCCACTCCGCGGGAGTGCTCAACGAGCTGGCCCGCCGAAATGAAATGTGGGACCTCGAGCGCTTCGCCGACGCGTTACGCCAGGGTGGTGCGGACCTCGAGCTGGATGAACAGCGGCATGAGCTGGTGATCCACCCGGAAAAGCCTTCGTAGGTCCCGGGCGTTCGCAGAGCGGAATCCCCGGAGCTCGCTGTGCTTCATCCGCCGGACCTACTGGCGTAGCCCGGATGAAGCGCAACGGTCCGGGGCGGGTGTGTGACAAGACCCCCGTCCATGGATTGCGTCGTGCCCAACCTCTGCCCGCCGCGGAGATGAAGCCTTCTATTCCTCCGCGGTAACTACTCACCCCCTCCGTCATTCCCGCGAAGGCGGGAATCCAGAGCCGCGGTAACTACTCACCCCCTCTGCTCCGTCATTCCCGCGAAGGCGGGAATCCAGAGCCGCGGTAACTACTCACCCCCTCTGCTCCGTCATTCCCGCGAAAGCGGGAATCCAGAGCCGCGGTAACTACTCACCCCCTCTGCTCCGTCATTCCCGCGAA
>JAWLHA010000043.1:5184-41186 GCA_041690535.1 Gammaproteobacteria bacterium
GCGGTAACTACTCACCCCCTCTGCTCCGTCATTCCCGCGAAAGCGGGAATCCAGAGCCGCGGTAACTACTCACCCCCTCTGCTCCGTCATTCCCGCGAAAGCGGGAATCCAGAGCCGCGGTAACTACTCACCCCCTCTGCTCCGTCATTCCCGCGAAGGCGGGAATCCAGAGCCGCGGTAACTACTCACCCCCTCTGCTCCGTCATTCCCGCGAAGGCGGGAATCCAGTGCTGGACTTCAGAGGGCCATGGGTATTGGGCTGGGTGCTTTTTGGATTCCCGCCTTCGCGGGAATGACGAACAGTACAAGTAGCGAGGATCGAATGCGGTGAGCGTGCTACCGCATCTTAATTTGCATGTAACTATTCAGCCCTGACCGTCCGAGCACGACACCCTGTAGGAGCCCAGCCCTCTGGGCGATTGCTTCAGTGTCCCGGCAATCGCCCAGAGGGCTGGGCTCCTAGGGGAGACGCGACAGGTCGGTGGAACGGCTGAATAGTTACATTTGCATAAGCAGGAGGCATTCGGGGGGCGAGTAGTTACCCCGCCTCGGTCAAATTGAGCCACGCCTTGCGGCGCGCGAGCGCCTCGGGGGCGGCCTCCTCCTGGAGCTTCAAAAAGCACGTATCGGCCGGGGCGGGCTGCAGTGCCACCTCGAAGGTGCTCAACTCGTCTCGCCGGAACGCATGCAGGGTGACCCGTTCGTCGGGGGCGTAGGTGGACAGCTGCTTTTCCAGATTCCCGCTGGTGACGCGCAGCCCATTGAGGGCGACCACCACATCCCCGGCCGAGAGCCCCGCCCTTTGCGCGGCCCCCCCATCGAACACAAACGTCAGCTTCGCGCCAAGGGGATCCTCACTGGTGCGCACACCCAGCCACGCCTTTGCAGGCTGCTCCCCTTTTCCCGGTTTGCCCCCCTTGTCGTCCTTGGATTCCGGCGCCCGCAGGCGCAGGTCCACGCCAAAGGGGGAGAGCAGCTCCGCCAGGGGAAGGTCGTCGGTCCCCTGCAGCGCAACGGCGAAGAACTCCCCCAACGAAACCCCCGTGACCTCCTCCACCAGCGGCTCGAACGCCTGCTCGCCCACACCGGTGCCGGTGCGGCCGTAGCGCTCCCACAGGGCCCGCATCACATCGTCGAGGGATTTCGCCCCCCCGCTCTCCAGGCGGATCTTGAGGTCCAGCGCGAGGGCGATGAGCGCCCCCTTGGCGTAGTAGCTGACAATGGCGTTGGGGGCGTTCTCGTCCTGCTTGTAGAACTTGGTCCAGGCATCAAAGCTGGAGTCGGTCACGGACTGCTTCAAACGGCCACCGGTGCGCAACACCCGCGTGATGGTCTGGCCCAGCAGCTCCAGGTAGCTCGCCTCGGAGATGACACCCGTGCGCACCAGTGCCAGATCGTCGTAGTAGGAGGTGATCCCCTCAAAGGCCCACAGCAGCCGGGTATGCACCTCGCGGCTCAAGTCATAGGGGACAAAGGCCGCCGGCTTGATGCGCTTGATGTTCCAGGTGTGGAAGTACTCGTGACTGCACAGCCCGAGGAAGCCGCGGTAGTCGTCCGTCAGCTCCTTGCGCCCCACCAGGGGGAGGTCGTTGCGGCTGCAGAGCAGACTGGTGGAGCTGCGATGCTCCAGCCCGCCATAGCCATCGCCCACCGCCATGGTGAGAAACAGGTAGCGGTCCATGGGGGCGGGCTCGCCGAACAGCCGGATCTGGTATTCGCAGATCTGCTTCAGATCCGCCGCCAGCCGGTCCACATCGGCCCGATGGCGACCGGTGATCGCCATGGCATGCGGGATGCCGCAGGCCTCGAACTCCACCAGAGTGAAGGTCCCCATCTCCACGGGGTGGTCCACCAGCTCCTCGTAATCGGCCGCGCGATACAGCCCGAAGCCGCGGTCGTCCGTCTCCACGGCCGGGAGGGTGGTCGCCACCCGCCACTGCGCGTAGTGCGAAGCCTCAGGGGGCTCGATGGCAATGCTGCAGGGCTCCCCCTCCCGCCCCTGTACCTGGAGGAAAACGCTGGTGCCGTTGAAATAGCCGTGGGAGGTGTCGAGGTGGGCGCTGCGCACCGAGAGATCCCAACAGTAGACCTCGCACCACACCGTGAGGGGGCCGCTGCATGGGGCGACCCGCCAGGTCTGCTTGTCCATCTTCTCGACTTCGAGCGGCTGTTCGGCACAGCGCGCCCGAAGCCGGACGATGTTCTTCGCAAAATCGCGGATCATGTAACTGCCCGGGATCCAGGCGGGGAGGGAGACCACCTCCCCGTCGGGGTTCGGGTCGGAGACGGTCAGCTCGACCTCGAACAGGTGAGCTTCGGGGTGTGACGGGCGAATGCGGTAGTGGACACGTGGGTCCATGGAACGACTCCCTCGGGATCAGTCTGCCAGTTCTACTTTGACGAATACTTGAAAGGTCTCGACCGCTTTCTCCGCGGTCGAGTAGACCACTTGTTCTTCACTGTCGGACCAGGGGGCGGGCTCGCCGCTGAGCGCGATCCACTCCCCCAGGCGCCCTTGCAGCGTGCTCTCCAGCTGCTGGTGCTCGATGACGCCGCCCCCCTCCGGGGACAGGCGGGCGCGAAAGGCTCTGACGTCCAGCGTCACTTCTGCCTCCCCCAGCGTGAGCCGGAGGGCGAAGCCGCTGTCCAGCCGCTGGTAGTCCACCGACGGGAGGGCGCCTGCCCCAAAGGGGTGGGGGAGAACACCACCGACCGGGACCGAGGCGCCGCTGCTGATGCGCGCCCACGTCCCCTCGGTGAGGCGCAGCTGCTGGGCAATGCCTTCGCTTCTTTCTCTCTCCGAACTGTAAACGCGCACCCCGTTCCCACCGGGAGGGGCGCCTGTTCCGATGCGCCCTGAAGTCCGCTGCGGAAACTGCCGCACCGTCACTGCGAACTGACGCTGCCGGGCGTCGAGGCGCGCCGCCATGGCCTGCAACTTCGCCACCTCTGCAGGCTTCCCCCGCAGGGTCAGTGTCGCCCCCTCAATCTGGAGTTCGGTGTTCCCGGCGGCCTGCTCCAGCAGCGGCAGGATCTCGCTTGCGGCGCGGTGTCGAAGCTCCACCACCGCGACCGCCTCCCCCGGCGGTGCGGCGAAGGAGAGGGGGAACCACGCAACCCACAGGAGCAGGAGAAGGCGCGGTCGCATCGCTCAGTGACGCTCCAGGTCCAGGGTGGGCGGAGGGTGAGGCGCCTGCGGCCCCCAGAGTGGCTGACCCACCTTGCCGCGGACGCGCATCTGATCCGGTGCGCTGAATAGCCGTTCGGAAATTCTGCCAAGGCTGTTGCAGCGGGCTATCCGGCACACGCCGTGAATACGTCCCTGCACGCTCGACAGCGGCATCCATGCCGCTGACGGTCCCGGATGGCCCACCGCCACGGCTTTCGATGGTTGGCAACCAATTTGGGACACGCAGTTAGAGGTGCAGGCGCCGCAGTTTCGGGTCGGGCGTGGCCCGCTGCCAGACCTCGTCGAACAGCTCCCCCAGCCTGCGGGCGGTGAAGGGATCGTTGAACGATGCCACGGCCTCATAGCGGTCCGCGAGCTTTCGGCGCATGAAGGCGACGCCATCGACCAGCATGAACGACTCATTGAGGTCGGCGTGGTTGACGTCGGGATTCCGGATCTCGACATAGCTGCTCAGCCGCTGCGCGAGTCCAATGATCCGGTGCCCCTGGGCCACCGCAGGGGTCGAATCCTTCACCACCACCGCCACCCGTGCCCTTCGGTGGCTGCGGGCGAGGCGGGAGAGGGCGGCGATGAACTCATCGCTGTCGTAGACCCGCGCGTCCAGATCTGGGGTGAAAATGTAAACGAAGCGCTGCGCCTGTTCGGCGAGGCGCAAGGCGGCAAGCCGGTTCATCTGCGCCGAATCCAGCTCGACGATGCCGCTCCCTTCTCCCAATACCAGTTCTTCAAGCTCCATATCCATCACTCTCATCCATTGGAACGTGAGGGCGCAAGGGTCGCAAAACACCGCTTGCGACTCAACCCCGCCCGCTACAGCTTCAGGCTCATATGCCGGTGCGCAATCCCGGCGTCCATGAACACCGGGCCGTCCGCCTCGAAACCGAAGCGGCCATAGAAACCCACTGCATGGGTCTGGGCATCCAGATCGATTCGCTCCATCCCGCACTCCATCGCCCACTCCAGGGCGGCGCGCAGGAGGGCCGCGCCCACACCCCGGCCACGGTGCTCGGCAAGCACGCACATGCGTCCAATGCGCCCCTCCGGGAGAAGGCGCGCCGCCCCGATGGCCCGTCCGCTGCCGTCGAGGGCGAGCAGGTGTCGGGCCGAGATGTCATGCTCGTCCCACTCCAGCTCTTTGGGCACCTTCTGTTCACGAATGAAGACCGCCTCGCGAACGCTGCACAGCGCCGGGGAGTCTTCCTCCCACACGGCGCGCTTGATGGTGTACTCACTCCTCATCGGGGATGTAGACGCTTCCATCGTTGTACAGCTCCGTCAACAGCCGAACAAACCCTTCATTCTGAAGCGGCTGGCGCAACTCCTCCAGGGTGAATCGGCGCTGGCCTGCGAGCAGCGGTGCGGCAAACGCCAGCTCGGGAGCGAGGGGGTACTCCTCGCCACCGACATACAGCAGGGTGCTTTCCCTCCCCGGAACATAAGCATAGCGGCAGTACTCGCTGCGCCAGAGTTCTCCCGCCTCCTCGAGCCGCTCCAGAAGCTCGCCGCCCGTCACCTCCTCCTCCGGAGCCGGAAGTGAGTGGCCGGGCGGGACCTCGGTGATGTACCGGCCAAACCAGCGGTCGATGTGTTCATCATCCAGGGGGAGGGCGCGGATGAGGGCGCGAATGCACTCCCGGGTTTGGAGATCGATCTCCCCGGGGTTGCGTGCGGCCGGCCGCCCGGGATCGGTGAAGAATTGATCCGGCTCCTGTTCCGCCAGGTACTCGGCGAAAAATGCGCTCAGCATGTCGGTGAGGGTCGGGGCGCGGAACCCCACGGAAATGGTGATGCAGTCTTCCAGCGCCACGCCGTGGTGGGTGACCCCCGGCGGCAGATAGAGCATGTCGCCGGGTTCGAGCACCCACTCCTCTTCGGCCTCGAACCCCTCCATGATGCGCAGCGGCAGGCCGGGGATGAGCTCATCCTCCCGGGGGGCGCGGCGATTGATCTGCCAGCGGCGGCGGCCGCGCCCCTGGATGAGAAAGACATCGTAATTATCGGCATGGGGCCCGACGGTGCCGAAGGCGGGGGCGAAGCTCACCATGACATCGTCCAGCCGCCAGTTGGGCAGGAAGCTGAAACGCTCCTGCAGCAACGCGAACTCGGGGACGTGTTTGTTCATCTCCTGGACGAGCAGCGTCCAGTGCGTTTCGGAGAGGGTGGTGAAGTCCTCCTCGTCAAAGGGGCCGTGGCGCAGTTCCCACGGGGTTTTTCCCCCCTTCTCGCGGATCAGCCGGGATTCGACGCCCTCCTCGCATGCCAGTCCGGCCAGCTCTTCGGGCGTGATGGGCTCCCCCAGATCCGGCACCGCCCCACGGACCAGCAAGGGCTCGCGCTGCCAGTGGCGTGCAAGGAATTCCTCGGCGGAAAGCCCGCCCAACAGAGAGAGTTTGACTGCCATCGGATGCGCTCGAGTGGGTACGGGGCGGCAGTATACCCGAGCGGCGATTTATTTGAGAGAGGCGGGGGGGGGCCCCATTTGCCGGCCCCGAGAGGCGTAGGGTGGATAAGCGCAGCGCATCCACCATTCACGGCGGCGACCCGTGGATGCGCTGCGCTTATCCACCCTACATTTTGGCGTATCGGATTTGAGCGTTCGGAGCTCCAAACCAAACGCGCTCTCCGGTGAGCCCTTCTACTTAGGGAGGTGACTGTCGAAGAGGTCCGGCTGGACCGTGTTGAACTTCTCCCCCAGGGTGAAGTAGAAGCAGGCCCCCTGTTTCGGCTTGGCCTCCGCCCAGACGCTCCCCCTGTGGCGCTGGATGATGCGGGCGACGGTGGCCAGCCCGATGCCGGTGCCCTGGTAGGCCTTCTCCTGGTGGAGACGCTGGAAGGGTTGGAACAGGCGGTAGGAGTGTTTGGCTTCGAAACCCGCCCCGTTGTCGCGCACGAAGTAGAGCGTTTTGCCGTCGCGCTCTGTCCGGCCGAAGCGGATGGTGGCGGATTGTCTCTTGTTGGTGAACTTCCACGCGTTGCCAAGAAGGTTTTCAAGCAATACCCGCATGAAGGAGCGGTCGGCGGTGGTCACGATCCCCGGCTCGATGTCGAAGTTCACCTGTCGGCTGCTGTCGGTGGCGAGGAGGGCGCGGGAGATCTCCTGGGCCAACCCGCTGAGGTCCACCTGCTCGGGCCGGAGCTCCTGCCGGGCGGTGCGCGAGAGTTTCATCAACCCGTCGATCATCTCGTTCATGTGGCGGGTCGCGTTCACGATCCGGTCCAGGTAAGACCTGGCCGCATCGTCAAGCTCGTCCTGGCAGTCCTCCTGCAGCGCCTGGCTGAGTCCGTTGATGGCCCGCAGCGGTGCCCGCAGGTCGTGGGAGACGGTGTAACTGAAGGACTCCAACTCCTCGTTGGCGGCGCTCAGTTCGGCAGTACGCTCCGCCACCAGTCGCTCCTGATTCTTGTAGTGGTTGCGGAGCTCCTCTTCAATGCGCTTGCGCTCGGTGATGTCCTGCATCACCCCGAACATGAAGATGGGCTGCCCGTCGGCGTCGTACTCCACCCGCCCCTGGGAGTGGACCGTTATCTCACGGCCGTCCTCCCGGCGGACCCGGTAATCGATGTCGCAGGCGCTCTTGCCCTTCAGGGTTTCGGCCATGGAGCTTTTCACCCGCCCCAAATCCTCGGGGTGGATGACGCTGAACAGGTCTTCAGGGGTTCCGCCGCACTCAGGAATGCCCAGCAAGCAGCGCAACTCCTCCGAACAGGAAAAATGCCCGGCCTGAACCTCCCAGCGCCAATTTCCGAGCCGGGCGATGCGCTGGGCCTGACGCAGGATCTCCGCCTGCTTGCGGAGCTCCTTCTCGGTCTCCTTGATTTGGCTGATGTCCCGCAGGGTGACCACTTCCCCCCAGATGCGGTTGTGTGAATCCATGAGCGGCACCACGTTCGGCGAGACCGTTGGGTCCCGCCACAGTTCGGAGCCGGGTACCTCATAGTTGCCCTGGGCGTCGCAAAGCTGTTTGCCGCTCCTCTCCCACGGATAGTGGGAGCGGGATTGGGATTGGGATTGGCGCGACATGATTGCCTGGGCCGCTTCGTTGACGAGAAGATAACGGCCCTGTGCATCGGTCACGATCACACCGTCGTTGATGCTGTTGAGAATGGCACCCAGGAGCATGGCCTGGTTATTGGCCTCCTCCTCGGCGCGTACCCGTTCGGTAATGTCGGTTACCACGGCGATGAATCTCCCTTCCATGTGGTTTTCGCGGAGCTCGGTTAGCGTGACGATGGCATGGACCCACTCACCGGTGGTTCCTTTCAGCCGGGCCTCGAAGCGGGTGCTTCCCAGCCGTACGAGGGTGCGCTCGACCGTATCGTGGTGATCCTGATGGAGGAACGCCCGCAGCTTGACCCCGATCACCTGCCCGTCGGTGAGCCCCATGATGGCGGGCAATCGCCGGTTGGCGTAGACGATGGTGCCGCTCTCATCGAGGATGCAGAGGCCGTCGTGCATCGTCTCCACCAGGTGGCGGTAGCGACGTTCACTGGCACACGGATCCAGGGGTGGTTCCGCCGAGTGGTTCTGCTGGTCGGGCGAGGCGTTGTCCGAGCCCGGCTCAAGATCCGGCTTCGGCAGGGGCGATGGGAAGGCGGCGGGCGCCTGATGCATTCGTTCGCGCCAGGCAAAGTAGAACAGCCCGAGGGTAACGATGGAGAGCGCGAACCAGAGGCCCGGTGTTGCCGTCACCTCGGAGGCCGCGGCGGCTGCGCGGTCACGTGCGTAGGTCAGGACCAGCTTGCCGGACCGGCTCCCCAGCTCCACGGGCACGAGCAGCTGGAGCTCGTCGGCGGAAAACCCCTCGAACGGCCGATCGCCGCGGCTCCCGCCATCCCGGGTGGAGGCGATCACCCGACCGTTCCCGTCCAGCAGAGTGGCCGAGGTGGCCCGCTGCGCCACAAGCAGCTTCTTCAGGGTCTTGACGAGATCGCCCGGGTGGTCCGCCAGGGAGAGGTTGTCACGGAGATTTTCCAGCAGCGGTGACGCCGGGGATGGTGTGGTCAGGGGGGCTCGAAAGGTGAGCGCAGCGTTGGCGAGGTAGTAGCTGATGATACAGAAGATGATGAAGAGTGCGACAAAGGACCACTTGCCCGGGCTTCCACTTGGGACAATTGCCGACTTCCTCAGCATTTAACTGCACTCCGTTCTCTCACTCGTCCATAGTGCCAAGACTGGTTTCTTGCCGAACGGGCCCGTCGCAGACTCATCCGGCCCGGGGGGCGGGCTTCCTGCGGAAGCGGGGCCCACGCCGCGAACCAGCGGGTGCCGGCTCTCTCATCCGTGATTGGAGTCGTGCTGAGTTGGGGCAACGAGAGAGCGGGATGGCCATTATCGTCCGGCCCGAGATGCCCGGTAAGTCTCAATATCCGACTATTCGTGTAGGTATTTTGCGGTGCCGTCGTAGGGCAGAGACTACATACAACTATAGACAAGAATGCAGAGGGTGCCAGATTCCCAGGGACGGTTGAGGAAGCCAAAGCCCTCAGACGCAGCAGAATGGGGGAGACGAGGGTCCGAAGGCTGATTAATTCGTCACGCCCGCGAAGGCGGGTTAATTCCGGAGCTCGCCGCGCCCTAGAACGGGGGCCTTGTCGTAACTACTCGCCCCCCCCCTAAACGGTCATTCCCGCGAAGGCGGGCTAATTCGCCACGCCCGCGAAGGCGGGTTAATTCGTCACGCCCGCGAAGGCGGGTTAATTCGTCATGCCCGCGAAGGCGGATTAACTCGTCATGCCCCCGAAGGCGGGCTAATTCGTCACGCCCGCGAAGGCGGGTTAATTCGTCACGCCCGCGAAGGCGGGTTAATTCGTCACGCCCGCGAAGGCTGATTAACTCGTCACGCCCGCGAAGGCGGGTTAATTCGTCATGCCCGCGAAGGCTGATTAACTCGTCATTCCCGCGAAGGCGGGAATCCAGTGCCATGACGTTCAGGGCTCCCGCCAAAGCCTGCCCTCGAATGCCTTAATTGGGCAGGAGCGACGAAAGCAGAATCAATCAGCGTCTCCCCAGCGCAAAGCGGGGCCAAGCACGGGTGGATAAGCGCAGCGCATCCACCATCCACCGCGGCGATTTGGTGGATGCGCTGACGCCTATCTCCCTGCGTTGGGGTTTATCGAATCAGATCTTGCGGGCCTGCTCGGCAGCGTTGCCCGTGTAATCGGCCGGCGCCATCGCCTTCAACCGCGCCTTGGCCTCCTCGGGGATCTCCAGCGTATCCACAAAAGCCTGCATGCCGGCGCCGTCCACCCGCTTGCCGCGGGTCAGCTCCTTGAGCTTCTCGTAAGGCTTCTCCACCCCGTAGCGGCGCATCACCGTCTGGATGGCCTCACCGAGCACCTCCCAGTTGGCGTCCAGATCCGCCCCGAGACGCACCGGGTCCACCTCCAGCTTGCCGATGCCCTTCATTGTGGCCTGGTAGGCGATGAGCGAGTGGGCCACACCGACGCCCAGGTTGCGCAGCACCGTGGAATCGGTCAGGTCGCGCTGCCAGCGGGAGATGGGCAGCTTGGTGCCGAGGTGGCCGAACACCGCGTTGGCGATGCCCAGGTTGCCCTCGGAGTTTTCAAAATCGATGGGGTTCACCTTGTGGGGCATGGTGGAGGAGCCCACCTCGCCGGCCACCGTCCGCTGCTTGAAGTAGCCCAGGGAGATGTAGCCCCACACGTCGCGGTCGAAATCGATGAGCACGGTGTTGAAACGGGCCACCGCATCGAAGAATTCCGCCACGTAATCGTGGGGTTCGATCTGGGTGGTGTAGGGATTCCACTCCAGCCCCAGGGAGGTGACGAACTCCTCGGCCAGCTTGGGCCAGTCCACCTCGGGATAGGCGACCAGATGGGCGTTGTAGTTGCCCACCGCACCGTTGATCTTGCCCAGCAGCGGCACACCCTTCAGCAGGTCGCGCTGACGCTTCAGGCGGTAGGCGACGTTGGCCATCTCCTTGCCCAGGGTGGTGGGGGAGGCGGGCTGGCCGTGGGTGCGGGAGAGCATGGGCTGCTCGGCATGGCTGTGGGCCAGGCCGGCGATGGCCGCCACCATCTCGTCCATGGCGGGCAGCAGCACCCCGGTGCGCGCCTCGCGCAGCATGAGGGCGTAGGCGAGGTTGTTGATGTCCTCGGAGGTGCAGGCGAAGTGGATGAACTCGCTCACCGCCTCCAGCTCGGCATTGCCGGCGATCTTCTCCTTGAGGAAGTACTCCACCGCCTTCACATCGTGGTTGGTGGTGCGCTCGATGTTCTTGACCCGCTGCGCATCTTCCACCGAGAAGTTGTCCACGATGGCGTTCAGCACGTTGTTGGCGTGTTCGCTGAGCGCGGGAACCTCGGCGATGGCCTCCACCGCGGCCAGCTTCTGCAGCCAGCGCACCTCCACCAGCACGCGGTGGCGGATGAGGCCGTATTCACTAAAGATGGGGCGCAGCTCGCCGGTTTTGTTGCCGTAGCGGCCGTCGATGGGGGAGATCGCGGTGAGTTCGGTAAGTTCCATGCCTGCTTCCAAAACTTGGGGGAAGAAAAACGCGTAATGATACAGCCGCAGCGCCCCCATGGCGAGGCAACCGCCAAACCCCGCCCCAATGTACGGTCCGCCCCAACGTAGGGTGGATAAGCGCAGCGCATCCACCACCCCGCACCATCCCCACGGCCTCGCACCGCCCCGCGCTGCAAGACAATCCCGCAGCGTGACCGGTTTCACACTTGTCCACCTACGACAACACCCGCCCAAATACGGTATCCTTGGCCCAATTTTCGTTTTTTACCTACCACGTGATTTCTCTGATTTCGCCTCTAGGATATTGATAATGCTGGAACAATACAGAACGCACGTCGCCGAGCGCGAAGCCGAAGGACTCCCGCCGCTGGCCCTCAACGCCGACCAGACCGCGGCCCTGGTGGAGCTGCTCAAGTCCCCGCCCAAGGGCGAGGAGCAGACCCTGGTGGAGCTGCTCACCCACCGCGTCCCCCCCGGGGTGGACGAGGCGGCCTACGTGAAGGCGGCGTTCTTGGCCTCCCTGGCCAAGGGTGAGGCGAAGAGCCCTCTGATTGACGCGCGCCACGCCACCGAGCTGCTCGGCACCATGGTCGGCGGCTACAACATCCAGCCCCTCATCGATCTCCTGGAGGACGACGACCTGGCCCCCATCGCGGCCAAGGCGCTCTCCAAGACCCTGCTCATGTTCGACGCCTACCACGACGTCATCCACAAGGCCCGAGACGGGAACAGGCGCAACAACTGGGCCAAGGACGTGGTGGACGCCTGGGCCGAGGCCAAGTGGTTCACCGATCGCGCCCCGCTGCCCGAGAGCATCCAGCTCACCGTCTTCAAGGTCCCCGGCGAGACCAATACCGATGATCTCTCCCCCGCCTCCGAGGCGTGGAGCCGCCCCGACATCCCCCTGCACGCCAAGGCGATGCTGGTGAGCAAGATGCCGGACGCCCTGGAGACCATGATCCGCCTCAAGACCGAAAAGGGCCTGCCGCTGGCCTTCGTGGGTGACGTGGTGGGCACCGGCTCCTCGCGCAAGTCCGCCATCAACTCCGTGCTGTGGCACATGGGCGACGACATCCCCTACGTCCCCAACAAGCGCCAGGGCGGCGTGATCCTGGGCGGCAAGATCGCCCCCATCTTCTTCAACACCGCCGAAGACTCCGGGGCCCTGCCCATCGAGTGCGACGTCACCGCCCTCAACACGGGCGATGTGATCACCATCAAGCCCTATGAAGGGAAGATCCTCAACGCGGCGGGGGAGGTGGTCTCCACCTTTGATCTGAAGCCCTCCACCATGGCCGACGAGGTGCGGGCCGGCGGGCGCATCCCGCTCATCATCGGCCGCTCCCTCACCGACAAGACCCGCGAGGCCCTGGGCCTCAAGGCCTCGGAGGTGTTCACCCGCCCGGTGGCCCCGGCCGACACCGGCAAGGGCTTCACCCTGGCGCAGAAAATGGTGGGCCGCGCCTGCGGCGTGCAGGGCATCCGCCCCGGCACCTACTGCGAGCCGCGCATGACCACCGTCGGCTCCCAGGACACCACCGGCGCCATGACCCGTGACGAACTCAAGGAGCTGGCCTGCCTCGGCTTCTCCGCCGACCTGGTGATGCAGAGCTTCTGCCACACCGCCGCCTACCCCAAGCCGGTGGACATCAAGCTGCAGCACACCCTGCCCAGCTTCTTCACCACCCGCGGCGGGGTCAGCCTGCGCCCCGGCGACGGCGTGATCCACTCTTGGCTCAACCGCATGCTGATGCCCGACACCGTGGGCACCGGCGGCGACTCCCACACCCGCTTCCCCATCGGCATCAGCTTCCCGGCCGGCTCCGGCCTGGTGGCCTTCGGCGCCGCCCTGGGCGTCATGCCCCTGGACATGCCCGAATCGGTGCTGGTGCGCTTCAAGGGCGAAATGCAGCCCGGCGTCACCCTGCGTGACCTGGTCAACGCCATCCCCTACGCGGCCATCCAGCAGGGGCTGCTCACCGTGGAGAAGGCCAACAAGAAGAACATCTTCTCCGGCCGTATCCTCGAGATCGAAGGGCTGCCCGAGCTCAAGGTGGAGCAGGCGTTCGAACTCTCCGACGCCTCCGCCGAGCGCTCTGCCGCGGCCTGCACCGTGCGCCTCAACAAAGAGCCCATCCTCGAATACCTGCAGAGCAACGTCACCCTGCTCAAGTGGATGATCGCCAACGGCTATGAGGACAAGCGCACCCTGAGCCGCCGCATCGAGGCCATGGAGGCGTGGATCGCCAACCCCGAGCTGCTGGAGGCCGACGCCGATGCCGACTACGCCGCGGTGATCGAGATCGACCTGGCCGACATCAAGGAACCCATCCTCGCCTGCCCCAACGACCCGGACGACGTGAAGCTCCTCAGTGAGGTGGCCGGCACCCACATCGACGAGGTCTTCATCGGCTCCTGCATGACCAACATCGGCCACTACCGCGCCGCCGGCGAAGTGCTGAAGGAAGCGGCCAACGTGCCCACCCGCCTGTGGGTGGCGCCCCCGACCAAAATGGACGAGCGCCAGCTGATTGAAGAGGGGTACTACTCCATCTTCGGCAAGGCCGGGGCCCGGACGGAGATGCCGGGGTGTTCGCTGTGTATGGGGAATCAGGCGCGGGTGGCGGATAACGCGACGGTGGTTTCCACCTCTACTCGGAACTTCCCGAATCGGTTGGGGAAGGGGGCGAACGTTTATCTTTCATCCGCTGAGCTGGCTGCTGTGGCGGCGATGTTGGGGAGGATTCCGACGGTTGGGGAATATATGGAGCGGGTGGCTTCGTTGAATACTATGGCGGGGGAGGTTTATCGGTATCTTAACTTCCATGAAATTGCTGAGTATCGGGAAGTGGCGGGGAAGGTGATTCCGATCAACGCCGCCTAAGAGAGGAGGAGTAGGTAACTGATATACAAGGGAACCCGTCTGGTTGAGGCCTAGCGGGTTTTTTTGTAAGTTAATTCTAATGTTGAAAATAGAGCTTGCAAGGGCGAGTAGTACCGGGCCAACCAATTAGCTTTCAGGAATAGCAGTGACAAAACAACTTCTCGTGTTGGGATGTTCGCAGGTAAAGCGGGAAACTCCAGGCCTGCTCCCAGCCATCGATAGGTACGATGGGACATCGTATCGGGTCCTCAGAAATTACCTTCGTGAGCGCGAATGGCCGTCGAATTTGTCCGTTGCAATCCTCTCTGCAAAGTACGGTCTCGTAGGCGGTTTCACTGGAATAGCTGATTATGACGAAAGGATGACACCATCAAAGGCAACGCAATGGGCTCCGAGTTGCAAACAAACGTTAAAAGAATGGGATGCCCTTCATAGCCATGTTTACTTCTCCCTAGGAAAGGACTATCTGCCAGCAGTTACCCCTGCGATCAACCAGGACCTCAGAGCTAAGGTGGCAGTATTCGAAGGTCCTATAGGGATGAAGTTACATCAGATTAAAGGGTTGTTAGAGCGCACGGGTTCCCCAAGAAGACGTCGCCCCTCATTACCTGAGCCTGGCTCAAAGGGCGTTACATACTTTCTCCCGGATTGGGACGATTTGCTCGACGAAAATTTCGATTTTGCCAAAGACCGATTTTCCGGCGCGTCGCGGGGAGAGCGTAGTGACAAGCACTGTTGCGTGCTCATGAAACCTGAACGCATGTGCGATGGAGTATTGGTTAGTTTGGCACAACATGTCACCTCGAAAGGTCCCCTAAAGCGCATTTCAGGGACGGGAGAAGAATCACTCGCTCCAAAGGATATGCGGCGTCAGTTTGGTCTTGAACAGGATCAGTATCTTTTTGGTGATTGTGGCGCGTTCAGCTACGTGAACGAGGATGCGCCAGCAATGTCAGTTGAGCAGGCAATCGCTTTGTATGAACTGCACGGATTTGATTTTGGGGCATCTGTTGACCACATTCCGGTTTCGCACATCGTCAGGGATGGCGAAAAGATCGAGCTGAGTAAGGCGAAGCGGCATGCGCGAGTCAGAAAAACTCGCGAAAACGCTGAGGCATTCATCCGGCAAGCTAAGAATAGAGGGGTCGGGTTTACCCCTGTTGGGACGATCCAGGCGCTAGATTCGGCTGCCTACGGAAACATGGCTGCGTTTTACCACGAGCTAGGCTACCGACACTTGGCAATTGGGGGGCTAGTCCCGCTTTCAGACCAAGCGGTGGAAGAGATCGTGACTTCAGTTATGACGGTCGTGTCGCAACTAAAGCCAAGGCCTTGGGTGCATCTGTTTGGAATATTTAGACCAAAGTTGCAGGTAAGGTTTCGTGAATTAGGCGTGGATAGTTTTGATAGTGCCTCCTATTTCAGAAAAGCATGGTTGCGCTCCGATCAGAACTATTTGGCAACAAACGGGAAATGGTACGCAGCGCTTCGTGTGCCCATGACGAGTGATGGACGGACGAGGAAAAAACTTGAAGACGCGGGATGCGACATTGAGCTTCTAGAGCGCCAGGAGAAACAGGTTTTAAAGCTACTGTCAGACTACGGTAGACATGCGGTTGCGGCGAAAAGTGTACTGGAGGCGTTAACTGAATATGATGAAAGCCTAACCAGAAAGAGTGATGCACGATCATTGCGTGCGAAGTATCTGCGGACGCTTCTCGACAGACCTTGGGAATCCTGCGATTGCCCTTTTTGCAGAGAAACGGGAATTCACGTCTTGATTTTTCGTGGCGCGAACCGGAATAAGAGGCGCGGGGCGCACAATACGTTGATGTTGTACGGGAGTCTTGAGAGGGAATCGTGATCACGCTTGACGAATACAGGGTGCTTGTACGAGAGATCCTTGGAAGAGATCTAGAGAAGAATCCGGCACAAAGCCAAGGCGTGAGCCACGGGACGGACGAGATCTTGATGGTTGTTGCAGGGCCAGGCTCTGGAAAAACAACTGTACTGGTGTTGCGTTCGCTTCGGCATGTTCTGGTTGACGGAATTTTGCCTGAACATCTCTTGATTACCACGTTTACACGAAAAGCAGCGAGGGAACTCAGGACTCGTTGGCTAGACTGGGGTAGCCTTCTTCTTGGGGCGCTCGCCAGCAAACAGGAGCACAAGGAAGAGGTGGCACGTATAGACCTCAATCGGTGCCGGATTGATACCCTGGACAGCGTTGCTCAACAGGCCCTAACAGAGAATAAATTGCCTGGTGAACTCGCGCCGATCCTTTTGGAAGGGGCTGCGTCAAAACTAATTCTCAAACGTTCGGCATTTGCAAGCATCTATGATGCGCATAAGGACGAGTTAGATAGGCTTTTTTCTAATTACACTTTCGAAGGAACCCCCCCGCGCAACAGGGCAGAGGCTCTTTCTGTAGCCAAGGTGATATGCGAGCGGCTCGTTCAGGATCGGGTGGATCTGGAAAAAATTGCTGGTTCAGACCCGGCATTCGCAAATATTGTGGAAATGCTCAAGCGATACATGCTCCGTCTTGAGCAATCGAATCTATTTGATTTTGCGAGTCTTGAGTTGCGTTTTTTAGAGAGACTTCAGTGCGGAACGTTGGGCGGATGGACGAACTCTTTAAAGGCAATTCTCATTGATGAATACCAAGATTCGAACATTTTGCAGGAACAGATCTATTTTCAAATTATATCTTTAGCGAATAAACCCCTCGTTACCGTCGTCGGCGATGATGATCAGGCTATGTACAGGTTTCGAGGCGGATCAGTGGAATTGTTCACCCATTTTGAAAGTCGTTGTGAATCTCAAACGGGGCGGAAGACAAAACGTGTTGACATGGTTGCCAATTATCGCTCGTCTGCAGAGATCGTGGCTTTTTACAATGCGCACGTCTTCGCGGACAGAGGGTTCCTAGCGGCAAGAATAGCTCCCCCAAAACCACCAGTGGTCGCACAGCGCGGAACTCTTAATATGCCTGTGCTTGGAATGTTTAGGGAGAGTCCTGAGGTACTCGCCGAGGAACTTGCAGGCTGGTTTGCTGGCCTTCTTGCTAATAGGCAGGTATCTCTACCTGGCGGGCAGGAAATTACGCTGCCTGAAGCGGGGGACGCGGGCGACTTCGTGTTTCTATCACACAGTGTTGAGGAAGTGAAATACAACGTATTTGGCGGCAGTGCAGAGCCTCGTTTTGCTGGGCTGCTGCGGCAGGCGATGAACGAGCGAGGATTGCAGATGTTCAATCCTCGTGGCCGAGCACTACGTACCATTCCGGCTGTGCAGCAACTTCTTGGTCTCCTTCTACTTTGCCTTGACCCCAGCGGAGAACGTACTGAAGCTACCTATCCTACTAATCAAGCACGGTTCTTCCTCAGCGAATGGAGGCATGCAGCCCAAGCACTGATCGCAGCAAATCCGATGCCATCGATTCAGGGGGGATTAGGTGGATTTGTTGGACACTGGGCCAGTGTTTCTATGGGAGGAAGCAATGATGCGTTTCCTCCGGACTGGCCGGTTCTGGAATTGATTTTCAAACTGATAACTTGGATTCCGGGGTTTCAGGGCGATCCGGAACATCAGGTGTGGCTTGAGGCGATTACGAGGACAGTCTCAAGCGCGGGAATGGGCTCACCTTACGGAATGCAGATCTATAAGAACCATGAGCACCGGGCTAGAAGTCGGGAGAGCTTCATAAGGGATGCTCTGCTGCCGCTTGCGGAAAATGAATGCGATGTGGATGAAGACATCATGCCAAGCGTGCCCAGGAATAGACTCCAACTAATGACTATTCACCAGTCCAAGGGGTTGGAATTCCCGCTGGTCGTGGTAGATGTCGGGAGTCATTTTACAGGTGATTGGGTCAAGCAGAGATTTCTGAGATTCCCAGAGGCGCCTTCTAACGTTGTGAAGCTTGAAGATACGGTAGAGCCATTTCTTTTATCCAGAGTAAGGACATCAAGGCACCCTTTAGATAGAACCTTTGATGATTTGGTGCGGCTTTATTACGTCGCATACAGTCGGCCGCAATCCGTTCTGATGTTGGTTGGGTGCGAAAAGTCCCTTTCTTACGGGAGATCAGCGCCACTCTTCGGCAAGGGAGTAATTCCGAATGTGGCGCTCGGCTGGGCCAGAGATAGAACATGGCCGTGGAGGCAACCTTTCGTTGGCAAGAAACCTCCGGTGCGAATCGAGCCCCCATTTGTGCAGGTGTAGAAGCATGCAACTCGAGACTAAGCGTCCAGATCACGTTGTTCCAAGCTACTCGCTTACCGGTGACTTGCTTTCGTACCTGCGTTGTCGTCTTCAATACCGTTACCATAACGGCAGCGCGCTGCCGCCCTCCCGACCCGTACAACAGTGGTTCGGCGAGTTCTTGCATGGCACGTTAGAGTTGGCGTTCAGGTTCTGGGAGCAAGAGGGGAAGAATTTCTCCTTTCCGTGGCCGTGCACTCCGAGAGAATGGCGTGCTCCAGAACCCCTTTGGTCATCTCACGACATAGGCCGATTTGCTGACAAGGTCGAGGGAGCTCTAAGGCAACAAGGAAAACAAGCACGCAGCGCGGCTGCAAGAAATTCTGCCTTCAAGCGCGTTGAACTGGCTATCAACGCACTTGGTCCTCACCTATTTCCATTGATTGATTCCGCAGAGAAGAAGGTGATCGGGACAAGGCGCGTTCCAGGATCCACTGTTCCTCTGCGGTGCGCGAACTATGAGGTGCATGGTGTTATAGATGTGCTTACGCACATGACTCTTGGGAATGCTGATACGTCCAACCTTATTCGCATGTGTGTAGAGAGGGTTTGCCCTGATCTCAGGGGGGCGTACGAGGTCATCGTCGATTACAAAGGTTCCCAGCGCCCCAATCGTGGAGATAAGGAACAATACTGGGAACAAGGCGATTGGCAAGTGCAAACCTATGCTTGGCTGAGAGCTAAGCAACCGGACGCGCTACCGGTAGCAGCAGGAATTCTGATTTATGTGAATGAGCTCACCCCGGGGGACAGCGAAATGCAAAATCTTCGACGGGGAATAGCGGAAGGAAATACAGACGTTGTGCCTGAACATGGTTCGCTTGATGAACAACTCGTGAGGATGTGGCGGCCTGGTACAAGTGCGGAACAACTATCGCTGGAGTTTAGATTGCGCCGAGCCATTCGAGTAATCAGGATTACAGAAGCAAGTACAAGAGTTGCCCTCGAGAAGTTTGACGACGTTGTTAAGGATGCTGAAGAAGACATCGTGGCCGAAGCTGGGATTGGCGACATCCTTAAGGCGTGGAGTCCAACCTGTGAAGACGAAGGGACGTGCGCAGCATGCGACTTCAGGCACTTCTGCCCAAGACCTGCTGGTAAGAGCGTGGACTACAGGCCATCCACCCCGTCCGCTCCATGAAGATAAGGGCGAATGCCAACATGAAGAAGACACTGGGCGCTGTGCTTGAGAGATTTGGTGATCGCCTTCATCGGTGGGGCCATAGGATGCGACTTGGAAAGTCGGAGGGCGGAATCGCTGCGCGTGTTAGAGCGCTGAAAGAATTCTGGTTCGTCGCGGACACGCCTTTGTATATTGACGCTGATTTGGTGTCAGCGTTGTTCGACTCCGTATTTAGGCCGGAGTTTGAGGTGGCTTCTCGTACATTGAGCAAAGGAGTATCCAAGTCGGAGGAAGATGCCTTTGAACTCGCGCTTGGCGGCGAAGCTTCAGTTCCGACGGTCTTTAAACTTTCAGCAACAGGTAAGGCTGCTGAAAAGAGGGGGGCATCCATTACGGAAGCTGCTTCCACTGTCGAGCAAGCTGTTAACTCTCCGGGAACTCGACTTGAAAAGCTCCTTAATGTGTACGTCTATTCGTATCCCGAACGAATATTGTGGATCAAAGCAGATTTGGTCTCTGGCGCAGATTTCAGGATGCCTGATGTGACTCTATCTTGGAAAGAAATTGAGGCGTTGCTAGATACTCCTGGTATTAGGCCCATCGTCGTGCTCGATCTAGCTCCCGGTACAAAGGCGCTTCCTATGTTTGCGGAGCTTACGAATGGCCAAGATGTCGAGTTATATAAACATTTCAAGGAACAGCTCCCAGAGACATCAAGAGAATCTGTGCCTGTTTATCCTACTGTTGGCGCGCCTGATTACCAACACAAGGCCAAGGAATATTGGCGAGCGTTTCATTCTGTCTTTGATTCCGCAGTGGCAATGCGCACTGTGGAAAAGTCCACGAAAGGCGGTAGTGCCAGAATTGATTGGATCGACTTTCGACTTGTTGGATTCACGCCAGATGACACAGTCGTGCCGATCCATATGCACATTTCACCTAAAGGGCGATATTCGACCGGAACGTTCGCTTACCAGCTCATAAGGCGAAGTGAAAAATATGGGATTCGTGTGATCGGTACGCTGAAGAAGGGCGCCGACATAAATGTCCTCGCAATTTATGAAAGGTAGTCCTCTCTTTTGGTGTACGGATGCTGATAACACGCTGTGGGATACGGATGCCGTATACAGGCGTGCCCAGCTGAATCTGCTCGAAGGAGTCGAACGATCTGTTTCCCAGCGCGCGCATGCGGCCGATCGATTAGCTTTTCTTCGTGGCGTGGATCAGGCGTTAGCAGAGCAAGATCATCGTGGTCTTAAATATCCTCCGGCCATGCTCGTTTGCGCACTTGCGCGACTATTGACCGGCGCGGGTGTTCGTTCGGCTGTAAGCGAGGCGTTGGGTGGCGGCCTTGCGTTACCTGCATCGACAACGGGCGATCTGGTTTCCCGCTACCAAGAAGAATTGTTGGCGCTTCCTCCGTTGCGAGAGGGGGTGAGGCAGGGGCTCGAATTATTGAGAAATGCGGATGCAAGTGTTTACGTTATCACCGAAGGGAAAAGGGAGAGGATAGAAAACACTTTGGAGGAATATGAGCTTAGTGCTTTCGTTGACTCTATAGTGTCTGCGGAGAAAACAGTCTCGCTTTACACGCGGCTTTTAAAGGTGGATGAAGGGACAGCGCACTGGATGATCGGTGACCAGTGGGACCGAGACGTTTTGCTTTCAGAAGAGGCTGGTTTTAAAGCGATCTTTTTTCCTGGTGGATTCCGCCCGAAGTGGCTAGCTCAACATTCGAACACGAATAAGGCGGAGGCTGTGGTGTGCGACTATTTTCAGGCGGCTGCATTCACGTTAAAGCACTCAATAAGTGAGCGCGAAGGATGAATGCGGTACCGGGGTCTACCATCGAATTTGCATAGTGACGGGACCCCTTTAAGCCAGTTAGGATTGTCCTTGGCGGGGGGACGCCGGGGCCAGGTCTTTCCTTTTGCATTCTTCTCAACGGAAGAAGTGGTCACGGGTCAAGAAGTGGTCACGGGGTCTACCATCGAATTTGCATAGTGACGGGACCCCTTAAGCCAGTTAGGATTGTCCTTGGCGGGGGTGTGGCTCATGGGGTCGGTGGCCGGTTTCCGGCTCGCTCGAACCTGAAATGCCGCCCCCGCCACCTTGCATCATCCGATGGGTCGAACGGGATGGTGCCGATCAGTTTCTGATGTGGCTCTGTAAGTAGACGAGACCGGCGGATGATTTTCAAGCTGGTTATGACTTGCGGAGACAACAACAATGCCAACTTCCTCCGATATTCGTGTCAGCATCGATGTTGGCTGTCACACCCACAGCGTGGCCATCGGATTGCCTTCCGGTGAAGTACTAGATGAGTTCGACTTGGCTCATCGCCCAGAAGGTTTCGACCTATTTTTCGAGCGCGTGGAACGCTGTCAGCGCCGCTATGGTGGCGAGGTATCGGTGGCCATCGCGCAAAAGGGGACTGATTTATTTTCCGGCAGCGCCGATTGTAGGAACATCACTGACAAGTAAATCTGTTCCCCATTTCCCCCCCTTTATGAGATTGAAGAGTATCGGAAGATAGCGGGAAAGGTGGTTCCGATTGTTGTCGACTGAGAATGCGGTGAACTAGGCCTTGTTTTGAACAAAATGTAGGAAAGGAATAGCGATGGAAGGAAAACGTGTAGCGGAATATGCGTATGACTTGCAAACTGGCTTGGCTCGCTATGATATCACCGAGTTGCCTGCACTGAAGGAAATCGGCATGGCGGCCTCTTTGGCCGTGCATATCAAAGGTTTGGCGGAAATTGACTTCGATGTGCTTCGCCAAGTTTCTGACTACTATTTCGATATTCCATCTTACGCGCTGAAAAATATTCTTGAGCTACTTGAAGAAATTCAGTTGGTTCAACTCATCACGCTTGGCAGAACCATAAAAACAGTCATCCCGTCGATCCCTCATTTTGACAATCTGTATGATGTCCTAGGGAAGGCTGCTACCGACACCAGTCACTTGAATGAGCACGAGCAGGCGATTCTCGTTGTTTTGGATCGTTTGTCTCAATCACCAGAAAATAAAGACAGCCTTTTAGCTTCAACAGGTATCGACCGTCTTGTTTACGATCGTTGCCTGGAAGTGGGTGAAGTTGGAGGTATCATTTCCCAAAGGAGAGCACGCGCACGTTCAATTCTTGTGAGTCCGTTGTATTTCGCTGATGGATTAGATTCTCTGGCGGATTTGGCGGCAAGGGCCGGGTCGACTGAAATCAGGCAGGTGCTTGATATCGTAAAACACCATCAAGGATGGCCTCTTTCGTTACTAACTGCGGGTGGCAAGATTGGAGGATATCAGCTAAATGCCGAACAAATAATGCTCGTAAAGCAGTTAGCGTCAGAAGGGGTCCTCAAACCACCAACGATTAACTTTTCTGGGCGTGCAGAACCGTTCATTTTCACACCGCGTCCAGGCGCTGGTCGGTTGAATGCTTCGAATAGAGAGATTTACGAACGGGCGATGGCGCTGGTCGCAGCCGTTCGCAAAGGACAGTTTCTTGCAGATCAATTTAGGATAAAAATGCCTGTTAGATTATTGATGTCTCTTAGAGATAAGGGATACCTGAATCCTAATTCAGAAGCTGCAGTTCAGTACCAAAACTTAGTTGCGATGCGGGTAGCATTTGTTGTGAATTCTGGCGGCGGGCAGTATAGATTGCAGTTGAACCGGACCGAAGAAAATATTAGGGCCTTAGATCTGGCAATAAGTCTACTTAGAACTGGAGATATCACGGATATGGAAATCAATCAAGATGCACGAATAGCTCTCACTAAAGATGAAAAGTATATTCAATCCATTGTGGCTTCGGCTGAGTTAAAGAAAAGGGAGAAGTTGAAGGTTAGCGAAAGTGTCAGAAATGAATTCGACCAACTACTCCTGCAGTTTTGTTAAGGGGAGGACAATGATGGCGGCTTCTGACAAAGATCTTGTTCAAAAGAATAAGTCGATAAAATATTGCCTCGTGAATAACTACATTCCTTTTCTTGAGGTGAGAATCGGAAATCGAGCAGAACTTACGGATGCGGTGACTTATCTTACCGATTTGGACGTGGCGGGAGTTGGGCTCTCTCCATGGGGAGGGCTCAATAAAGTCCTGTTCGACTGTAAGACGATCGGAAAGACGAGTCCAATAAATAGAGCATTCTGGGCAAGTGGCGTTGTCAATTACACGGGGTTTACAGAAGCTTTCGTAATTCTGAGGCGAGATGCGTCTGAGTCGCATAGGTTATCCGCTAAGTCGGTGTCTGTGCATTTGTTCAGTGAAAGAATATTCGATAAATACGCAGAAGCTTCAAACATCGAATATCTTTCAGTGCAGTCGTATTTGGCGGATATCGAACGCTGGGGTCGGTATCGAACACAATTCAAAGCGAAACTCTCGGAGCTTGACGAGTTCGTTAACGAGCAAATTGTGATTGAGCAAAACCCGCAGCGCGCGCTAAGGCGGCTGATAGCAAAAGGACGATCCTGTCGAGGTGAGCTAGACCCGGGCAAACCATTCGATCAGACTATCTTTCTGCAAGTTATTGCATCGGCGGTCTATCTACTGTCGCTGATGGTGCACGACTTTAAGAACTTGTTCGCGCCAGACTACGAAAAAGAAGAGTTTTCTCAGCTGCTTAGGTATTACGTTTGGGGTGGGAGAGAGTCGTATTCACTCGGTCAGAGATTAAAGTCCGCATTGGCGCAAAAGAACGGTGACGATGGCGGCGTATTCGAGTTGCCAGAGTGGGAGAGCTTTTTGGAGCTTATTAGGACTCTGCTAGAGTCCCCTTCGTTGCTTATCGGTACGTGTATTCCGGTCAAAGAGCTGTCCTTTCGTTCCCTGGGTTCTGTCAGTATCGAGAGCGATGATCGCATAATTACTGCTTTATCTCAAAATAAGAGGGCAAGGCAGTTCTTGTTTAGAATTGCAGCTTATCTGGTAAAGGCGTTAGGGGTTCCCGAGGAGTTTAAGACTAATTTCGAATTGCAGCTGAATTCCATATTGGTGAGACAAAAGGGGACAGATCAATTTGCCGGGAGCGCCGATTGTAGGAAAGTTGCTGACAAATAAGTCTGTCCCCATTTCCGCTTGGAGATAACGTAAATTATTTTTCGCACATTAGAAGCGGCGGTGGCCCATGTGGTTAAGTTGGATTTGCGGATCTAACCACCACAATAGGAGACCACCACCATGAAGGATGATAACAAGAAGGTAAGGGATTTGGGCAATGAGCCGAGAAGGGGTCAGGTCTTTCCTCTTGCATGCCCCTCCCGTTCCAGGTAGTTTCTCCCCATGGCCAGACCACTTCGCATCGAATTCGCCGGCGCGCTGTACCACGTGACCTCTCGGGGGGACGGGCGGGAGGAGATCTATCGCGATGATGATGACCGCCTTATCTTCCTGGGTGTGGTGGGGGAGGTTTGCGAGCGCTTCAACTGGGTCGTGCATGCCTACTGCCTCATGGACAACCACTATCACCTGCTGGTGGAGACACCGGACGGAAATCTCTCGAAGGGCATGCGGCAGCTCAATGGGGTGTACACGCAGGCGTTCAACCGCTTGCATGGGCGGGTAGGGCACGTGTTTCAGGGGCGCTACAAGGCCATTCTGGTGCAGAAGGAGACCTACCTTTTGGAACTGGCGCGCTACATTGTGCTCAATCCCGTGCGGGCGCGGATGGTGAGAAGTGCAAAGGATTGGCCGTGGAGCAGTTACCGGGCGACGGCGGGGCAGGCGCAGGGGGCGTCGTGGCTCGAGATTGAATGGATCCTCTCTGCGTTTGGTCGCCAGAAGGGACAAGCCATCGAGGGCTACCGGGCGTTCGTGGCCGAGGGCAGGAATCAGCCCAGCTTGTGGGAGCAGTTGAAAAATCAAGTGTTCCTCGGTTCCGATGCCTTTGTGGAGAAGATCCAGGCGGGGGTGGATGCGGGCAAAGACTTGAGCGAGGTTCCCGCGAAGCAGCGCCGTCCCCTCGCTAAGCCCCTTGAACATTACTCAACCACTTTTGAGGAGCGCGATACCGCTATCGCGGCGGCCTACGCGAGTGGCGGTTACAGCATGAAGGAAATTGGGGACCATTTTGGCCTCCATTACTCCTATGTCAGCCGAATCATCAGCCGGGCGACGAGCAAATGAGTTCGCGCCGGCGTCGTTTGGCCTTCGCTGCCGTTTTGTAGGGGGCGCTGGTGGCTGACAAACTCCCTTCCGGATTGTACGACCTGCTGGTTACCGACTCCCTTGTGGAGCGTCTCCGCGAGGGCGAGTTTGCTGCGCGGGAGTTGAATGACGCCGATCAGGAGCGGCTGGCGGAGGCGCTTGGTGTTCAGCTTTCGAAGCTCCTGGGGGAGATCGAAGGGGAGGGGCGCGACAAGGTCTTGCGCCAACTCGAGCTCGTCAACGCGCTCCTCGCTGATCTGCGTGGCCGCAGCCGCGCGGTCGGCCTTGATAGCGTCGCAGCGCAGCTCGTCGACGCCATCGCCGCGCCGCCGCGCATCCTTACCTGCGTCGGCAGGGCCGACCCAGTACCGGAAGCCCCGGAGATGGGGCTGGCCGTCCCGTGGCTGTTCACGGCAGGCAAGGGCTCTCCTTCGCTCTTGCAGGAAATTCGTCGTGAGCTCGCGGCCTGCGATGGGGTGGACATCCTGGTCAGCTTCATCACCATGTCGGGCGTTCGCAAGCTGCTGGATGTCTTCCATCGAATCACCGCCGCGGGTAGCGGCGGGGTGGGGCAGACCCGCATTCGCATTCTGACCACCACCTACACCGGGGCGACGGAAGCACGGGCCCTGGACGAGCTGGCCCGCCTGCCTGGCTGTGAGGTGCGTGTGTCCATGGACGGTCGGCGTACCCGGCTCCATGCCAAGGCGTGGATTTTCCACCGCAAGAGCGGCTTTGGCGCGACCTACGTGGGGAGTGCGAATCTCTCGGGAGCGGCGCTTACGGGCGGGTTGGAGTGGACGGTGAAGCTGACGCAGCGTGCTCAGGAGGCGCTCTTCAGCCGCGCCTGCGCGCATTTCGAGACGCTGTGGGAAGACAGCGAATTCCAGGCCTACGATCCCGAAAACGCAGCGCACCGGAAGGCGCTTGGTGCAGCGCTGGAGCGGGAGTCGGGAGAGCAGCCCAATGCGCGTCTGACGTTCTTTGACCTGCAGCCGAAGACCTACCAGCTTGAGATGCTGGAGCAGTTGGCCAACGAGCGGGAGCACGGTCGGCGGCGCAATCTGCTGGTCGCCGCCACCGGCACGGGCAAGACCGTGGTGGCGGCGTTCGACTATCGGGCCACGTGCCAGCTGGTCGGGGGACGGCCGCGGCTGCTGTTCGTCGCCCATCGTGAGGAGATTTTGCGCCAGGCACTGCGCACCTATCGGGAGGTGCTACGGGACGGCAGTTTCGGCGAGCTGCTTGCGGGTGGCAACACCCCCGAGAGCTATGACCACCTTTTCGCGACCATCGACAGCCTCACCAGTCGGGGCGTTGTGGCGCAGATGGGAGGCGACTACTGGCACTCGATCGTCATCGATGAGTGTCATCGACTGGCCGCCGATCGCTTCCACGGGTTCGTCACTGTCGTTCAACCCGCGGTGTTGTTGGGGCTGACGGCGACGCCCGAGCGGAGTGATGGGCAGCCCATCACGCCGTACTTTGATTCCCGGCCGGACGGCAGCCCAGCGGTGGAGCTTCGCCTCTGGCATGCCCTCGACTTGCAGCTGCTTGCGCCATTCGAATACTTTGCCTGTGACGATGAGACCGATTTCTCGGAGGTGCCGTGGGATCGGGCCGGGGAGCGGGAGGCCGTCGACAAGGTTGTGACCGGCAACCACGCCCGCGCGCGGTTGATCATCAACGAGTGGCGGCGGCTCTGTGACCAGCCGCAAAAATCGCGGGCGCTGGTCTTCTGCGTCACCGTTGCCCACGCCAGGTTCATGACCGAGCAGTTCAATCGGGCCGGGTTTCCCGCCGCTTGCGTGGTGGGGAGTAGCAGTGAGGAGGAGCGGCGCAGTGCCCCCCTTCGGCTTGCCCGCGGAGAGCTCTGCGCCCTGGTGACGGTCGACCTCTACAACGAAGGTATCGATCTGCCCGACGTCGACACGCTTCTGCTCCTGCGCCCCACCCAGAGCCCCGTGCTCTTTCAGCAGCAAATTGGCCGCGGTCTGCGCCTTGCGCCGGGGAAGGAGAGCTGTCTCATCCTCGACTTTGTGGGTCAGCACCGCACGGAGTTTCGCTTCGACCGCCTGCTCTCATCGCTGACCGGGCTATCAAAGCGGGAGCTCCTGGACGGGGTGGAGCACGGATTTGGCCTGCTTCCCACCGGATGCCACCTTCAGCTGCAGCGCCAGGCCCGGGAACAGGTGTTGCGCAGCCTGCGCGCGGTCACCATGCAGAATTGGCGACGGTTGCGAGGTGAGCTGCAAAGCTATGTGGCGTTGCGGGGGCGGCTGGCGACCCGTCTTGCGGATTTTCTGCACGATCAGGCGCTCGACCTCGCGGATATTTACCGCGGAACGGCCCGCAGCGGTTGGACGACGCTCAAGCGTGAAGCCGGGCTAATTCAGGGGGAGCCGGAGCCCGAGGAGGGGTACTTCAGCAGGCGATTCTCCGATCTGCTGCACATGGACGATACCGCCCAGTTGGATCTGTTGCAGCGGGTGGGGGAGACCCAGGGCAACTACGAGGCCCAGAGCCCCGTTGAGCAAACCCGCCTGCAGATGCTGGCCTATCAAATCGACGGCCAGAATACGCAAGTCGGCACTTATGGGGAATTTCTGGGTCGGTTGTCCCGCACCCCCCATGTCTGCAGCGAGCTGGAAGAGCTCGCCGGCTTGCTCCAGTCCCGCAGCACGCGGCGGTACCGGGCGATTCCCGGGTTGGACGAGGTTCCACTCTGTCTGCATGCAGCCTATGGCATCCGTGAAGTCCTAACCGCCGTGGGCTGGCTTACTGCCACCCGCCGCACACCGTTCCAGGCGGGGCGATTGTCGCTGCACGATCGCCGCTGTGAGTTGCTGTTCGTCACCCTCGACAAGAGCGAGGGCTACCACGACCGCATCGCCTACCACGACTACGCCATCAGCCGCGACCGCTTCCACTGGCAAACCCAGAACAGCGCCGGTCCGGATACGTCCGGTGGTCGCCGCTATTTGGAAAGCGCGGAGAACGGGTGGCAATTCCAGCTATTCGTGCGCACGAAAAAGGGGCAACCCTACCGCGCATGTGGCCCCGTCACCCTGCTGGAGGCGGAGGGCGACCGGCCAATAAACATCATCTGGAAGCTGAAGGAACCGCTGCCGCTTGGGCTCTTTCATGAGTTCAGCGTATTGCGGGGGGTATGAAGGAAAGGCAAGAGGAAAGACCTGACCCCCCTGCGCTGCCCTGAATGCCCTGAAGGAAAGGCAAGAGGAAAGACCTGCCCCCCCCCGCTGTGACCCCCCCCACTGGAGCTCGCGCAGACGCTCAGTCACTCACAGCTTGCGGTGTTAGCAATTTTCCGGTCAGAGAATCTTCGCCTCAGAGAAACGCCCGGCGGACGCAGCGGCAGATGCAGTGGTAATAGGGCGCAGCTTCGAAGCTGACGAGTTCCCTTCTTGCGCGGGCCATGGTTTTCCTCCTGAATGCCTTGGACGGGAAGACCTTACGACAGTGACCTATGTCAACGAGTGGTAGGTGTCCATGTTTTCCGCTGTCCTTGTTAGCTTGTTGTAACCGCCCCTGGCCTATTTATCGAATATGGCCTCCAATCCGAAAGCGGATTCATACATTTCAGTTCGCGAATGGCCTGCTCCGGGAACATCGACTTGTGAATGAGCGTGGTAGTTATAAAAAGTGTTCAGATGGTTCATATACGTCTGACCCCGCTCGTGGCGGTGTGTTCCCTGCAGGCTCGCCTCACACCCTGTATCAAGATTATCATCCACGACCACGTCTTGGTCGCCCAACAAGTAAACAACCTTTCTCGAACAGTAATTTCCGATAATGTCGTTTTCAGGAAGACGCCCCATATAATCGTTCCTGTTCAACATTCCATACTTGTAGTCGTCGTACGCACAATCCTCAGGCTGAGGAATGATATAAGCGCCCCCATTCCATCGATAGCCATCGAGATATAGGTAAGAGCCAGGATTTGCGACAACGAACTTGAAACTATATGCAGACTGACTCAAGTCCACCTGCGTACCGGCCGCGTAGCGCTGAACGAACTGTCCTCCTGCACTATGTCCGGTAACAACAATGTCTTTAAGATTGGGAAAAATCGAACGGTCAAACAAAATCTCGACCAACTTATCCACGACATCAAAAGAGCTGACTCGTACCAAGCCGTTTTTATCTAATGACTTATTGCCCTCTTTCCAGCCCGATGAGCTCCACTGCAATTCGTCCTCCCTTGCAGCATCATTGATGGTTTGGAAATGAGGCGCAATAACAACGGTTTCTCCTTCTTTGCCCGCCAACTCTGCCGCCTCAATGACAGTATCTAAGTAGTCACGCACATTTCTATCTGTTCCATGTACGATAATAACAGCGCGAGTAACATCAGAATGAGCTTCGCTCAGGGAATAATTGCTGTAACAAGGGTTTTTTGTCCCTTCCTGCACGATAATACTGCAAGAGTGCGGTGCGTCGTTCTGCAAGTCACCGAACGTATCGTTGTCCACGAGTTCAGTACAACCAGAGAGAAACATGCCAGAACCCAGCATGCCGCAGCACACAAAAAATCTATTCATTCGCAATTAATGATCCACTCGATGGTCGTCCACTTCATAGCAGCATATGAAACAGTTCTTTACTTTTGCGAAAGAGCACTTGGTTCCCTTAGTCTTGCTCTTTCGGTTCGATAATTTTTCCTAGCTGCCACTGACGTCCCACGTTGAATTGCGGGAGGGAGATACTGGCTGTGCTTATCTTCTGTGCCAGAGTAGTGGCTTCGAGACTGACGAGTTCCCTTCGTGCGCGGGTCTGGCTTCCCTCCTGGATGCCATGGACAGGAAAGACGTTACGACTAACAGGGAACTATGTCAACGAGTGGTGGGTGTCCTTGTTCTTTCGTTATTCAGCCCCTTCGGTTGAGAGCGGACGGTTTGGCTACTGCTTCGTCAGCATGAAAGCGGGCCGCTCGCCCTCAAAAAGGAGGCGCAGGGCTTCGCTGGAGGAGAGGCCCGGTTTCCGACAGGTGGATAGATAGCTGCGGACGCGGCAAAAAGTGGCTGCGCCCTCGATCGAGCGGAAGCAGCCGGAAATCTTCTGCTGCACTTTGGCATGCGAATGTCGTTTTCACCCTGATTGTTGGTGAAGGGTACGAGCGGGACATCCATGAAGCGCAGGACGTCATCCTCGAAGTCGCCCAACCGCTCCAAGAGGTTACGTGCCTTGGTGCGATTGGTGCGCCCCGACGTCCTGTCCCGGGGCTTTCATCCGGAGGCGGGCATTCCTTGTCCGCCTCCAGCAGCAAGCTTCGGTCCGACGTTTTACCCGACGTCTTACCCGCAGGAGCTGTTGCTCGGGGTAAGACGTCGGGGTCAGGGGTAAGACGTGGTCAGGTCCCACATTCCAACACTTACTGTATGCTTGAAGTCAGGTGCCAATCGGTAGAGCAGGTCGGGCAGGGTGGCCTGCCCGTGCACTTGCCAGTCAGGGCGGGTATGACTAAGCTTAGCTAAGGTCGGTCTGGGGAGTGCTCATGGTAACTGTCAACATGCACGAGGCAAAGACGCGCCTTTCCAACTTGGTGGAGCAGGCGCTGGAAGGAAAGGATGTGGTGATTGCCAGGGCAGGGACTCCTTTGGTGCGCTTGGTCCCGGTCGGGCGTGCTGTTGCAACGAGGCAGCCGGGCCGGTTCAAGGGCAAGGTGCGCATTGCTCCCGATTTTGATCAGACGCCGGAGGAAGTGATCCGGGCGTTTGAGGACGGTTAATGAAGCGCCTGTTGCTGGACACCCATACGTTTCTCTGGTGGTTGACGGACGACGCTTCTTTGGGGATGACCGCCCGTGCGTTTATCGCTGACGGCCGCAACGAGATTTACGTGAGCGCCGCTTCTGTATGGGAGATCGCAATCAAGCAGTCGTTGGGCAAGCTGGAGGCACCGGACGATCTGGACAAGGTTGTGGAGGAGTCGGATTTCATTCGGCTGCCCATCTCTCTTTTTCACGCGGAAGCTGCAGGGAAATTGCCCCGTGTGCACCAGGACCCTTTTGATCGCATGTTGGTGGCACAGACTCAGGCAGAAGGCTTGATGATTTTGACGGCGGACCCGCATATTCCGAGGTATGGGGTGCGCACGGTGGACGCGAAGAGCTAGGGAAGCGCTGATTAATTTCGCTTTCGTCGCTCCCGCCCCCGATTAAGGCATTCGAGGAAGGCTTCGGCGGCGGCCCAGGCAGATCAAAGGACTGGATGCCCGCCTTCGCGGGCATGACGAATTGACCTTCGCGGGCATGACGAGTTAATCAGCGTTGCCCTCGCTGGGAGAAAACATTAGCCAATGCGTTTGACAGAGCACCAGATTGGTACGATTCACGAAGTGGCGGAGCAGATGTTCGGACCGGGTGCTCGGGTCTATCTGTTTGGTTCGCGCGTTGACGATACGCAACGCGGCGGCGATGTGGATCTCCTGGTGGAGGTCGATCATGCCATCGACAACCGGCCGTCGGACGCGGCGCGGTTCGCCGCAAGGCTTCAGCGCCGACTGGGCGACCGGCGTATCGACGTGCTTATTGTCGACCCTTGTACCGAGCGACAGCCCATCCACAGGATTGCCAGAGAAAGGGGCATCATGCTGTGAGGAAGGAATTGCCGAGCCTTTGCTCAGGCGATCAAGGCTGGGCTCGCCGACCTGGAAGCGGGTCGGGAGGTCTCGTTGGCCGAGGCGAGCGCCGCTGTCGTGGCGCGGAGACAGACCGGTCTTTCCCGGTTTTCACAAAGCTGAAAGGTGGTACCCTACGCGCTCTTCTTCGGATCCTCCACCGGATTGATGTTGCCGCTCTGGATGGATGCCCCTTTCTTGATAGTGAGGTACGACGTGGCGAAGCCAAATTTCCAATTCGAAAAGCGCCAGCGTGAGCTGGAAAAGAAGAAGAAAAAGGAACAAAAACAACAACGCAAGGCGGAGAAGAAGGCACCTTCGGACGTGGCGGGCGATGGGGAAGTTCCCGCCGAATCCACCGATTAGCGCCGCTCTTCGATCCCAAGGCGCGTGCCCGGACACCCGCCGCCTGCCCCTTTGACCCCCCACAGTTCGCCCCCGGACGCACGCAAACCCGTATGAAAACCCCCAAGCGGATTGAACCGCTCATCGAAGATGGACTGGTGGACGAAGTCCTCGCGCAGCTAAAAAGCGGCAAGGAGGCCACCGTCTATGTGGTCCGCTGCGGCATGGAGATCTGCTGCGCGAAGGTCTACAAGGAAGTCACCAAGCGCGGGTTCCGCAGCCACGTGCAGTATCAGGAGGGACGCAAGGATCGCAACAGCCGCCGGGCCCGCGCCATGGCGAAGGGCAGCCGTTACGGGCGCGGAGAGCAGGAATCGGCATGGCAGAACGCCGAGGTCGACGCGCTGTACCGGCTCGCGGCGGCCGGCGTTCGAGTTCCCAAGCCGCACTTGTTCAGCGACGGCGTGCTGCTCATGGAATTGGTGACCGACGCGGAGGGCGATGTCGCGCCGCGCTTGGATGACGTCGCCCTTTCCGCGGAGACCGCGCGGCTCTACCACGGGGTCCTTATCGCCGACGTGGTGCGCATGCTCGGCGTTGGCCTGATTCACGGAGACTTGTCCGAGTACAACGTGCTGGTGGACGCGAACGGGCCGGTGATCATCGACCTCCCGCAGGCCGTCGACGCGGCCGGCAACAACAGCGCCGAGCGGATGCTGCTGCGCGACGTGGACC
Source organism: Gammaproteobacteria bacterium (assembly GCA_041690535.1). GTDB lineage: Bacteria > Pseudomonadota > Gammaproteobacteria > Thiohalomonadales > Thiohalomonadaceae > JAWLHA01. The sequence goes on from JAWLHA010000043.1 coordinate 38,005, forward strand.
GGCTCACCGCCTATTTCAGCCAGTATGCCCCCGAGCTGGCAACCACCGATTACGCCCGCGAAATCTGGTCGCTCTTCGAGGGCGGCGCCCTGACCGTCGACACGCCGCTCACCGGGCGATATCAGCGGGACGAACGACCCGCGGATGTAGACGCCGTGCTGGAGGGAATCGAGGCGGCACGCGAGGAGTCGCTTCGGCGCCAGCGGGGCCGCGAGCTCGAGGAGTCGTGAGCCTGGAAGTCTGGTGAGAGTCTGTTCCCCAATGATCGGGGCCAGAACACAGATTCCAATGGATGTTGCTCCCGTCGCTCCCGTCGCACCTGCGACGATGCACGGGTTGTCGTTGAGACGCATCGCGGGAACCGCATCGCCCTCCTTGAGGGCTAGGGAATCGCCCGAAAACGCGAAACCGGGGTCGCGAAAACACGGAAACAACGGAGCAAAGGGGTGGCGGAGCAAAGATCAAAGGGGTCGGTGACAAACGATTCTCATTTGTCACCTCAGACTATGCCCAGGGATCAGTTGGATGGGCTTTTTCGGATGTTGGCTGCAAATATCCCAATCTCTGAGGAGGCTTGGGCCGCAGCGGAACCGATGTTCGTCCTCCGGCGGTTTGATGCGGGAGCCCACCTCTTTAAGGCCGGTGAGGTGGTGACAGAACTCTTTTTTGTCGCGGCTGGTCTGGCGCGGTTCTACTATCTTGACGCGAAGGGCAGGGAGTTTAACAAGTCCTTCTCCGGGCCAGGCCAGGTATTGAGCAGCATATCTTCCCTGGTCACCGGCGGGGTGTCGCCGTTCTTCGTGCAGGCGTTGGCGCCGACGCAGGCATTTTCGATGTGCTACACGGATTTTCAGGACTTGGTTCGCCGGTTTCCTGACTGGATGCGACTTCGGATGACCTTGCTGGAGCAGTTGGTAATCAAGCGGGAGCGCCGTGAGGCTGATCTCCTGCTGCTCTCCGCGACAGAGCGGTACCAGAAGTTTCTCGACGAATACAGTCACCTCTCGGGCGTGCTGCCGAATTACCACATCGCCTCCTATCTCGGAATCACGGAGGTGGCACTCTCCCGGATACGCCGACGCCTTGGGTTAACCCAGGTTAATGCGCCAATCATAGGGCTGGTAAACACTGGGGCCTCATCAAATCGGAGGCCTGATGATGAAGTTGACCGGCAATACGGTGCTGATCACCGGAGGAAGTGAAGGGATTGGGTTTGCCCTCGCGAAAGCCTTGGTTGCAGATAACCGCGTCATTGTCTGTGGACGCAGTGAAGAGAAGCTGGCGAGAGCCAAATCAGAGGTACCGGAACTCTTAACCCACGTCTGTGATATCACCGATCCCGTGCAGCGTCGCGCCATGATCGGGTGGCTTCTGCGGTCACATCCAGATTTTGATGTGCTCGTGAACAATGCCGGCTCCAAGCGGTTCACAGACCTGCTGTCGGGCCGCGATCTGGAGTCTGCCATGACGGATGATCTGGCGGTCAATTTCACGGCGCCGATCATGCTCACCATGGAGCTGCTGCCCCACTTGCGTTCGAGACCCGAAGCCGCGATTGTGAACATGACGACGGGGCTGGTGTATCTCCCGAAGGCCGAACAGGCTTTCTACTGCGCCGCGAAGGCGGCGTTGCACTCATACAGCCAGAGCCTCCGCTGGGTCCTTGGAGACTCTCCGGTGGCCATTCATGAAGTACTCCTCACGCTGGTTGCGACCAACTTCCATGGAGGCCAGGTTCCGACCAATATCAAGGCAATCTCCCCTGACGAGGCGGCACGACTTGCGTTGAAAGGCATTCGGCAAGGCGAGCGGGAGATAAGCATCGGGAAAGCTGCCCTGGCGCCGTGGCTCGCGCTATTCGCACCACAGAGAGGAATGGGGATCGTCAACCGATAAGGACGGGGCGAGTCCTATGATCGCGGGAGAGCTCCGTCCGCTCTTCATTTCCATGGCAGAGTTTGGTCTGGTGTGCCACAATCCCCAAAAGATGGCATTGAGGGCTTGTAATGGCATCCGAGAGCAACGAAGTCCAAGTGGGACCCCAGGGGAGAGTCGTCATCCCGGCGGCGCTGCGCAAGGCGCTTCAGTTGAAACCAGGAGACCGCCTGGTGGCGCGGCAGGTGGGGGACTCGCTGGTTCTTGAGCGGCGTGAGGCGGTGATCAAACGCCTGCAAGGGCTGTTTGCGCACATACCGGCCGAGGTGAGTTTGGTGGACGAGCTGATCGATGAACGCCGGGAGGAGGCTGCCCGGGAGGTGCGGAAGGAGTGAGCGTTGTCATGGACGCTTCGGCGCTGCTGGCGCTGCTGCACAATGAGCCTGGTACGGAAACAGTGGAGCCGGCGCTGGACGGTGCGCTGGTTTCGACCGTCAATTGGGCCGAAGTGGTACAGAAGGCCCTGAAGCGAAACGTCGATGTCTCGGGAATGCAGGAGGCATTCGGGGACGTCGGTGTGCAATTCGAGCCATTCACCTCGGCTCAGGCAGAAGTTGCGGCGCATCTGTGGGAAAGGTGCCGTTCCCAGGGATTGCCATTTGCTGACCGCGCCTGTCTTGCGCTGGCAACAGAGCGGAATCTCCCGGTACTGACCGGGGACCGAGCCTGGGCGGGGTTGGATCTGGGCATCGAAATCCGTCTTCTCCACTAACGCCTAACTCCGGTACACAGACCCGTCAGCCCGTGAAAAAGGGCGTATGAATTACCCTCGCCGAATGCAATGATGCCGATGTACCCGAACTCGCCACCGGATCCTACCGTTTCCTGCGCCTCGTGCGAGGCGATCTGCTGTCAGCTACAGGTATTGTTGATAGGTGACAATGGAGTTCCGCAGCGGATGACCGAATGTAGCGAGTGGGGTGGCCTGGTCATGCGTCGCCGTGACGACGGGTGGTGTACGGCCCTGGATCGCGTCACGATGCGCTGCACCATCTACGAACAGCGTCCACAGATCTGCCGGGACTACGCCATGGGCGGCATTGAATGCGTCGAGGAGCGCGCAAAGAGCGGCATTGACCCTGACCCAACCTGATTGCTGGAAAAGAAAGCAAAAAGGTCGAAAAAAAGTAACTAATCACCCCATGTTAGGCGGCTCTGGAGTGCGGGGGCTTGCCCCCGCTTTCCCGAGGGGCGGCTTGCCGCCGTGCGCCGTGTTGTGGGCTGGCCGGGGACGGCGGGAGCAAGCT
>JAWLHA010000044.1:0-40524 GCA_041690535.1 Gammaproteobacteria bacterium
AGCGCATCCACCAATTCGACGCCGCACGGTGGATGCGCTGCGCTTATCCACCCTACATGTTGGGCGCGTCGGATTTATCTGTTCGGTGCTCTAGGTGTGTAAAGCCAGCAGGTTGTTCACTCGGGGCGTTATCCGCCCAATTGCAAAACGTCTGCAGGGTGCTTTGCTTGAGGCAAAGGATGCATGGGCAAACGAACCGACGGGTGGGGCTATGGCGTTTCGGCGCACGGCGATGGAGTCGCGGGAACTCTGGCAGGCGGAGGTCAAGAAGCGCTGGGGCTGGATCATGGGGCTCGGCGGGCTCTTCCTCGCCATGGGTCTGGTGGGGCTGGCCATGGTCTTCGCTGTGGCGGCACCCAACCTGAGCGCGTTCGGCGTGCTGCTGCTTGGCGGCAGCATTGCACATGCGCTGCAGACATTCCGGGTCTACGGGTGGCGAAACATGGCCGTGCAGGTCGCCATTGCACTCGTTTATCTCGGGATGGCTGCGCTCATCTTCATGGCGCCGGCAGCAGCTCCCATCAGCCTGGTCCGCATACTCGCCACCGTGCTGCTGGTCATCGGCATTCTGCGTATCGTCGGCGGGCTGGACGCCAAGCCGATGCCTGGATGGAAGTGGCTGCTGGGGACCGGCTCCATCGACATCCTGCTGGCGGCGATGTTGTTGACGGGATGGCCCATCTCCGGGCTGTGGGTGATCGGTCTCGTCATCTCCATCGACCTGCTGGTGAGCGGCATTGCGTACGTGATACTCGCGGTCAAGCTGGGCCGGGGGGCCATGCATGCCTGAGAAGGTCGGCGGAGCCGGCTTTCCCGCCCGACCACTGCCCCAATACATCAGTGCGCATAATGTATATTATGTAAAGCTGTATGTGCAGGTACCCGGGCACGGATGGCGAACTGGGTCCGCTATGTCCATCCTGTCCCGCCGCTGAATAACCGTTCCCAACCGGGAGCCACCGGGATGTGACCCGGGAGTTTTCGCAACCGGCCCTTGACTTCCGCTCCCCTCGATGCGGGCTACGTAGTCCGGATGCAGTGAAACGGAATCCGGGGCGACAATCCGCGATGCGCTCCACACTTTGTTAACTCGCCCGAGCGCCCCTTTTGCCATGGCCGCCTAACCTCTGGTACGTGCCGGTGCGCATTGCTACCGGGGCCGATTCCGGGGATACTTGCCCCCTTCGTGGCGCGGAGACCAAAGCAGCGAGGCTCCGCAGGGGCCGGTGAAGAGAATATGTCTGTTCGTGAACGATTCACTCAGCTGAGGGAGAGCGCGGAATTTCAGTCGGGGTTGGTACGCCTGGGGATCTGGCTGTTTGCAGTGACCTATGTCGGCCTCAGTTCCATGACCGAGTATTACCTGGTCGATGTGGAATACTACATTGCCCTTTTTTCCGCTTATTTGGTGCTGTTTCTGGCGATTTTCACCAGTGTCATCGTCCGGCCGGAGTGGGTTGCCCGCCAGTATGTCTCCTTGGTGGCGGATGTCACGGCGACCAGTTTCGCCATCTTCCTCACCGGGGATGCCACCAGCCCCTTCTTCATCCTCTACTTCTGGATCTTTCTCTCCTATGGCACCCGCTACGGCAAGAACCACCTGATGGTCGCTTCAGTGGCCAGCGTCATTGCCTATCTCATCACCGTCGAGGCGGTGGGCGGTTGGCAGAAAGGTTTTGAGGTGAGTTTTGTCTGGTTATCGCTCATCCTGCTGCCGCTCTACCAGTTTTCCCTGCTGCGCCGGTTGCGCGAGGCGACCCGGCAGGCGGAGATCTCGCGTCAGAAGGCCGAGGCATCGAGCCAGGCCAAGAGCAGCTTCCTTGCCAATATGAGTCACGAGATACGTACGCCGCTCAACGGTCTCATGAGCATGGGGCAACTGCTGCTCGCGACGCCCCTGGATCGGGCTCAGCGCGAGTATACGGAGCACCTGGTGCACTCCTGCCGCGCACTGAGCACGGTGATCAACGAGGTGCTCGATTTCTCCAAAATCGAGGCAGGCGCGCTGGAGATCAAGCCTCATGATTTTTCCCTGCGTTCGCTTCTGGCGGAAGTGATACAGCTGATGCGTTACACCGCCGAGTCGAAAGCGCTGAGACTGGACTATCACTGCCCTGCTTCCCTTCCCGACCCACTCCACGGCGACGCTTCGCGAATGCGTCAGGTGTTGATCAACATCATCGGCAATGCGCTCCGCTTTACCGAACGCGGCGAGGTTATCGCGAAAGTGGAACGGATCGGCACCGGCGACGCCCCGATAGTGCTGCGTTTTTCGATCGTCGACACCGGAATTGGCATTCGTGAGGAGCAGCTGGCGATGCTGTTCCAACGGTTCACCCAGCTCGACGATTCCCCCTCGCGCATCCATGGTGGCACGGGCCTGGGCCTGGCGATCAGCAAGCACCTGGTTGAGGCCATGGGGGGGCGCATCGGCGTCATTTCGGAATACAAAAAAGGGAGCACCTTCTGGTTCGAATTGCCCCTGGCCCTGGCGAAGAGCGGGTGCAAAGCCCCCGCGGGTGATGCTGAGCACATGTCGCTGCAGGGGTTACGGGTGCTACTGGTTGATGATGATGCAATCAACCGGCTTGCCGGGCAGCGCATCCTCGAGCAAGCCGGTTGCGTGGTCACCCTGGCCCGCGACGGTGAGGACGCACTGGCAGTGCTCAAGCAGCAACGGATGGATTTGGTGCTGATGGATATCCACATGCCCAACCTCGACGGCATCGAGGCGACCCGGCGTATCAGGAAAAGCTGGGAGATGGGCGGCCATCAAGTGCCGATCATCGGGTTGACAGCCAGCGTCATGAAGGACGAGCAGCAACACTACCTGGAGGCGGGCATGGATGGGGTTGTGGCCAAACCGGTGGAGATAGGCCTGTTGACCGGCGCCATGCAAACTGCCGTGAGCGGAAGGCGACGCCTGGCTCAAACGATCGCCCGAACCGCGTAGCACCGGCCAAGAACACGCGCGCCGTTCAGTCCTCCCCCGGGTACCCGCCCCCAGTCAGTTGGGCCCCGCTGCCCTGTGAGTTGCTGTGGGGATTGCAACCATTGTCCCCTCACGAAACTGTCCCATCGGGCGACTGTTCGCCCGGGCGATCTCCGCAAGCGACCCGTTATCACCCATTCAAAGAAGCCCCTCCCCGGCGTGATCGACGAACTCCTCCGCCCGGCGGATGTAGATTTGCAAGGTCTGCAGGGACTTGTGGCGGGTGACCTCACGCATCTTCAACAGACTTGCCCGGTTCATTGCGGCCGAAGTGGCCCAGCCGGCACGAAGGCTGTGGGCGGCATACTCGCCGACTTCCCACCCCACTGCCGCGGCATATCGCTGCACGATCAGGGCAACCGAATAGGGCGAGAGCGCGCGGCTCCGCAGCCTGCCGCCACGATGGAACCCGCGAAACACCGGCCCCTCGGCAACGCCCGCGGCCCCCTGCCAGGCGAGTAGGGCCGCCACAGGGCAATAGTCCCCGCCACGGGGGACCGGGACAGTCTGCCCGAGCCCCTCCTGGTCGGTCTTGGAGCGGCGCACGTGAACTCGCATCCCCTGGGGGACCCACTCGATGTCGCTCCAGTGGAGGGATACCAGTTCCGAGCGGCGCAATGCAGCGGCAAAGCCCAGCAACAGGAGGGCGCGGTCACGGATCCCCGCCAAGGTGTCCAGATCCGCCCGGTCCGCCAGCACCTTGATCTGATCGGCCAGAATCGGTGCCTTCTGCGACGGGCGCCCCCCATGTTCGCGCCGGATCCCACGCATCACCCCCGCAACCACATCGGCATGGGTGGGCGATCCCTCCCCTGCCGCCTGATGGGCCAGCCGGATCGCGGCGATGCGGCGCTGGAGCGTGGATGCCCTTCTGCCCGCCTGGGCCTCGGAGGCAAGGAAGAACGCCACGGTCTCCGGTTCCGCCGGCAGTGCCACCCGGTTAGTCCGGCGGCAGTAGTCGACAAACCGATCCCAGTCATTGCGGTAGGCTCGCACGGTGGCGGCACTGTAGCGGGCCGCGAGATAGCGCTGCAACGCCTGAAGTTCGGAGTCCGTACAGGCGACTCCCCGGGCCCCGGCGAGTCGCCCGAGTGGCTCCGGATGGTCCGCCGCCTTGGGGATGTTCTTGGACATTGGGACTTCCTCGGTAAGCGTACATTACTTGCGAGAATAACCATTATCACAAGTAACTTACAAGAGAGGGTTACATACGTAACGTATTACGTTACGATACGCAACGATACGTTTTCTGGACAATTCACTAAAAGCCATGCCTGTGCCAATCCGAGAGAAGATTTTCAACGCCGCCGATGAGATCTATGCCGACACGGGCAAGACGCCCTCCATACGCCAGGTCCTCGAGGTGACCGGCGGCTCCTCCTCCACCGTGCAGAAGTACCTAAGGGAGTGGCAGAGCGCCCAGGCGCAACGCGTGCAGCAATTGGGGTTTCCCCTGCAGGTTCAGCGTGCCCTGAGCGAGGCATGGACCGAACTGCTCGCTGCGTCACGGGCCGCCTTTGATGAGGAGCGTCAGACCCTTGAGGTCCGCATTCAGTCTCTGGAGGCGCAACTGTCTGAAGCCGCGAATGAGCGCCAGGGGCTGGAGGCGCGCCTGGCGGCCTCGGAGGAGCTCGCCCGGGGGCTGTCCGAACAGCTTGCGGCAGAGCGCCAAAGATTGGAGCAGGCAGCCATTCAATCCGAAACCCTCAAGCAACAACTCACCGCCGCCGCCGCCCAAGTGGAGCAGGCACAACAGCGGGTCGAAGATGCCGCCGAGGCCCATGCCAAGAACGTCGAGAGCCTCAAGATGGCCCATGAGCGGGAGCTCGCCCGGCTCACGGAGATGGCCACCCGCGCCGAGGATCGCCTGCTCCGGGAGATCGATGCCTTGCGCGAGCAGCTCCGAGGAGCCGAACGGGAGCACCGCCAGGCGGTGGCCTCACTGAGCTCTGCCGCCGAGACGAAACAGCAGGAGTTACGCCACCGCCTGGAGGAGCAGAGCGCCCGGCTGCAGGACCTGCACACGGCCTTTGGCCGCTGCGATGCGACTCGGGACCACTTGGATCAGCGCTGCAACGCCCTGGAGCTTCGGCTCACGGAGAGCGAAGCGGCGCTTTCAGCCGCCCGGCAGGAACAGAGCGCTCTGCAGGAGCGCCTGCGGGCCGCCGAGGAAAAGAGAGCACAACAGGTGGATGGGGGGGCTGCCGGGGAACGGGAGGATCAAATCCAGACATGAGGTGCGCCTTCAGGCCACAATTGCGTCCCCATAAATGCGGCCGACAACAGCGTTGTCGCGCCCGCCGGAGACAGCTGCATCCGCGCCAAGCACAGGGGCGGCGGCCACGGGCGCTACTTGCGTGGGCCGTCCAGAAAACCACACCCGGCGCGGTGGGGCCGGTTCAACGAAGGAACTCCCCCTTGAAGCTCTCCAGCATCTTGATGTAATTGGCCCGCTCGAAGGCGCTGGGGTTGGCCACCTTACCGTGGCTCATGGTGCCCCGGAGCTGACCGACGGACGAAAAACCCCGGGCCTCCATCCAGGCCTTCAACCCCTCCACCATGGTGGCGGCGTAGCCCGGTCCGTTGCGCAGCAACGCGGAGGTGGTCATGACCGCGTCGGCGCCGGCCAGCAGGTACTTGATCACCTCCTCCGCCCCTTCCACACCGGTGGTCGCTCCCACCGAGGCGTTGACCTTGTCGCACAGCAGGGCGGTCCACAGCAGCGGCAGGCGGATTTCGCTGGCCCGGCTCAGCTCCAGGGTCGGCGCCACCTCCAGCTCCGTGATGTCGATGTCCGGCTGGTAGAAGCGGTTGAACAGCACCAGCGCATCGGCGCCCGCCTGGTCCAGACGCACCGCCATGTTGCCCATAGCACTGAAAAACGGGCTGAGCTTGAGCGCCACCGGGATGGTCACCGCAGACTTGACCATGCCAAGGATCTCCAGATGGCGCCGCTCCACCTCGGCGCTGGCCGTCCCGAGGTCGGCCTCAATCCCGTAGATGTTCAGCTCCAACCCCTTGGCCCCGGCCTGCTCCATCTGCCTGGCGTATCCGATCCACCCCTCGCTGGTGACGCAGTTCATGCTCGCGATCACCGGAATATCGATCGCTTCGGACGCCCGGCGGATGAGGTCCAGGTAGCTGTCAGGGGCGACGCGATAGGCGTTCACTTCGGGGAAATAGCTCAGGGATTCGGCATAGTTGTTCGCATCCATCAGCTGGGAAAACGCCTCGCTCTCCACCCGCACCTGCTCCTCGAAGATGGAGAACATGACTATGGCCGCCACGCCCCCCTCCTCCATCTGCTTGATGCCTTCGAGGGTGGCCGACAGCGGCGACGCGGAGGCGACGACGGGGTGCTGCAACCGGAGTCCCATGTAGGTGGTGCTGAGGTCCATCGTCCGTCTCCCGATAGTCACGCTTTGACGCTGGTGTCTGGGATGAATTGACTGCTGCTGCCACTGGCCATCTCCTCGTAAATCTTCCACTTCCGGTCCACCACCTCCTGGGCCAGCCCCATCAGGTGTTCGCTCTCGGCGGGGTGGGCACGCGCGAGCATGCTGTAACGCAGTTCATTGAGGGCATACTCTTTCAGTGGGATGCGCGGGCGGGGAGAGTCGAGCACGAACGGGTTGTGATCGGAATCGCGCAGGGCGGGGTTGTAACGCAGCAGCGGCCAGGCGCCGCTGGCCGCGGCCAGGTCCTGCTGCTTCATGCCATAACGCAGATTGTAGCCGTGGGCAATGCAATGACTGTAGGCGAGCACCAGCGACGGGCCAGGGTAGGCCTCCGCCTCGCGCAACGCCAGCAACGTCTGCTGCGGGTTGGCCCCCATGGCAATCCGCGCCACGTAGACGTTGCCGTAGGAGATGGCCTGCAGGCCCAGGTCCTTCTTGGCCACCGTTTTTCCCGCGGCCGCGAACTTGGCCACGGCGCCCAGCGGGGTGGCCTTGGACATCTGGCCACCGGTGTTGGAGTAGACCTCGGTGTCCAGCAGCAGCACGTTGACATCCCGCCCACTGGCCAGGACGTGATCCAGGCCGCTGGAGCCGATATCGTACCCCCAGCCGTCGCCCCCCACGATCCAGATGCTTCGCCGCACCAGGTGATCGACCACCGAGAGGAGATCGCGGGCCTCTTCGTTGTCGAGGGATTCCAGCGCCGACTTCAACGCCGCCACCCGCGCACGCTGTTGCCGGATCCGGGACTCGGTACGTTGCGGCGCAGTGAGGATTGCATCCACCAGTCCCGGCGGAAGGTCGTCCCGGAGGTCCCGCGCCAGCCGGGTCGCCAGCGCAAGGTGCTGGTCCTCGGTGAGGCGAAAGCCAAAGCCGAACTCGGCATTGTCCTCGAACAGCGAATTGGACCAGGCCGGCCCCCGCCCCTCCCCATTGGTGGTCCAGGGCGTGGTGGGCAGATTGCCGCCGTAGATGGAGGTACACCCGGTGGCGTTGGCCACCAACAGGCGATCACCGAAAAGCTGGGACAGCAGCCGCAGATAGGGGGTCTCCCCGCAGCCGGCGCAGGCGCCGGGGAACTCGAACAGCGGTTCCAGGAACTGCACCCCGCGCACGGTGGAGAATTCGACCCGGGAGCGCTCGTTGACCGGTAGGCGCTCGAAAAATTCGATGTTGGCCCGTTCCCGCGCGAGGATGGGGGCCTTCGGCCCCATGTTGATCGCCTTGACCCCGCTCTGTTGCAGGCTCTTGGCGGGACAGGCCTCCACACAGATGCCGCACCCGGTGCAGTCCTCCAGGTAGATCTGAAGGGTGAAGCGGGTCTCCGGAAAACCGCGGGCATTGATGGGGGCCGAGGGAAAGGTGCCGGGGGCCTCTTCGAGAAGTTCCTCGTTGTAGAACTTGGCGCGGATGATGCTGTGGGGGCAGACAAAGCTGCAATTGCCGCACTGAATGCAGATCCCCGGTTCCCACACGGGGACGACATCAGAGATATTGCGTTTTTCCCACCGGGTCGTCCCGGAAGGATAAGTGCCGTCGATGGGCAGCATGGAGACGGGGAGCCGATCCCCCTGCCCCGCCATCATCATGGCGGTCACCTTCTGCACGAACTCAGGCGCCCGCGGCGGCACCGTCGGCGGGATCTCCAGCTCGCTGGTGGGATGTTCCGGAATCCTCACCCGATAGAGCTGTTCGAGTGTTCGGTCCACCGCAATGAAGTTCTTCTGTACGACCTCTTCGCCTTTCTTGCTATAGGTCTTTCGGATGGAGTCCTTGATCCGCGCGATCGCCTCCTCCTGGGGCAGCACGCCCGAGATGGCGAAAAAGCAGGTCTGCATGATGGTGTTGGTGCGGTTGCCCATCCCCGTCTCACGGGCCACCTTCGAGGCGTCGACCACATAGAACGAAATGCCCTTGTCGATGATCTGCTGCTGGGCCGGACGGGGCAGACGGTCCCACACCTCCTCGGGACCATAGGGGCTGTTGAGCAGCAGCGTGGCGCCGGGGCGGGCGTGTTCCAGGATGTCGATTCGCTCGATGAAGTTGAACTGATGGCAGCCCACGAAGTTGGCGGAGTGGATGAGGTAGGGCGAATTGATGGGATTCGGCCCGAACCGCACGTGGGAGACCGTTCGCGAGCCGGACTTCTTGGAGTCGTAGAGGAAATAGCCCTGGGCATAGAGCGGCGTCGACTCGCCGATGATCTTGATGCTGTTCTTGTTCGCTCCCACGGTGCCGTCGGCGCCGAGCCCGATGAAAATGGCGCGCACGACCTCGTCCGACTCGATGTTGAATGCGGGATCGTAGTCGAGACTGGAGTGGGAGACATCATCGTCGATACCGATGGTGAAGTGGTTCTTGGGCTGCTCCTTCTTCAGTTCATCCAGTACCGCCTTGGCCATGGCGGGGGTGAACTCCTTGGAGGAGAGGCCGTAGCGACCACCAATCACCCGGGGCATCGTGTCGGTGGGCAGTCGGTTCCCGAGCAGGGCCTCGGTCAAGGTGGTCACCACGTCGGTGTACAGCGGCTCGCCGGTGGCGCCCGGTAGCTTGGTGCGGTCCAGCACGGCCATGGCCTTCACCGTGGACGGCAGGGCCGCCAGAAAGTGCTCGGCGGAGAACGGCAGGCAGAGGCGCACATGGATCACCCCGCACTTCTCCCCCGCGCCGACCAGGGCTTCGACAGTCTCGCGCAGGGTGTAGGCACCCGACCCCATGATGACGGCCACCCGCTCTGCCTCGGGGTCACCGTAGTATTCGAACAGGCGATAGCCCCTTCCGGTCAACCTGGCAAACGCATCCATCTTCTCCTGGAGGATGGCCGGTAAGCGGGCGTAGAAGGGGTTGACCGTCTCCCGCCCCTGAAAGTAAACGTCGGGATTCTGTGCGGTGCCGCGTATGAACGGGTGGTCGGGGTTGAGCGCTCGACGGCGATGGGTCCGGATCGCCTCCGGGTCGATCATGGCGCGAATGTGTTCGTCGCTGATCAGGGTGAGTTTGTTCACTTCGTGGGAGGTGCGGAACCCGTCAAAGAAGTGAATGAAAGGGATCCGTGCCTCCAGGGTGGCCGCCTGGGCGATGAGCGCCATGTCGTGCCCCTCCTGCACGGAGGCCGAGGCGAGCTGGGCGAAACCGGTGTTGCGCACCGCGGCCACGTCGGAGTGGTCGCCAAAGATGGAGAGGGCCTGGGCGGCCAGCGAGCGCGCCGCCACGTGAAAGACCGCCGGGGTCAGCTCCCCCGCGATCTTGTACATGTTGGGGATCATCAGGAGCAGCCCCTGGGACGCGGTGAAGGTGGTGGTCAGGGCGCCCGTCTGCAGCGCGCCATGGGCCGCCCCGGCGGCGCCGCCCTCGCTCTGCATCTCCACCACCAGTGGGATGTTGCCCCAGATGTTGGGGATGCCGTCAGAAGCCCACTGATCGGCCAGTTCCGCCATGGTCGACGAGGGGGTGATGGGGTAGATGGCGCACACCTCGTTGAGGCGGTAGGCGGTGTAGGCCACCGCCTCGTTGCCTTCAAGCGTCGTGACCGTTGCCATGGGCGGCTCCAGGTTCCGGAATCATCTCGATGGCGTGGCACGGGCAGTACTCGAAGCAGACGGCACAGCCCGTGCAGCGATTGAAGTCGAAGCGATAGCGTTTTCCGGGGCCGAGCTTGATGATGGCATCCTCCGGACAGGCGCCGTAGCAACCATCGCATTCAAAGCAGTTGCCGCAGGAGAAGCAGCGTTTGGCCTCGTAGGCCGCCTCCGCCTCGCTCAAGCCCTTGGCGATCTCCTCAAAGCCATAGGCGCGGCGCTCCAGGTCCACGTAGGCCTGCTGGCGCTGTTCGGCATCGGTGAGAAAACCCAGGTGCAGCCCCTCGTAACCGATGAGGGGATGCCTGGGTGGTTTGACGTACTGCTCGTCGCGCAGGAACGCATCGATATGGCGGGCCGCCTTCTTGCCGTGCCCGACCGCCGCGGTGACGGTGCGTTCACTGGGAACCATATCGCCCCCGGCAAACAGGCCGGGGTAACCGGTCATGAAATCCGGGCCCACCATCACCGTGCCATCGGGCTGGAACTCCACTCCGGGCACGTTGGTGAGGAAGGCCGAATCGCTCTTCTGCCCCAACGCCAGGATGAGGGAGTCCGCCTCCAGGGTCTCGAACTGCCCGGTGGGCTGTGGGTGCCCCTCGGCATCGACCGCCATGATCTCCACCTGGACACGGGTCTGCTCAACCGCCGTGATGGAACGCAGCCAGTTGATCTTGACCCCCTCCTTCATCGCCTCCTCCACCTCGAAGGGGTGGGCGGGCATGTGCTCCCAGCCCCGGCGGTAGATGATGAGCGCCTCCTCGGCCCCCAGCCGTTTGGCGGTGCGGGCCGAATCCATGGCGGTGTTGCCGCCGCCGTAGATCGCGACCCGCCGGCCCAGCGTGGGCGGCTGACCGGAGGCGGTATCACGCAGGAAACTGACCGCATCCAGGATCTTGCCTGCATCCCGGGCCGGGATGTCCACCCGCTTGCCCAGGTGGGTCCCGATGGCGAGAAAAACGGCATCAAACTGCCCCGACGCCTTCTCCGCCAGCACGTCCTCCACCTTGTGGTTCAGGACGATGTTGACGCCCATGGCCTCTATGCGCCGCACCTCCTGCATCAGTTCATCACGCGGCATGCGATAAGCGGGAATGCCGAAGTGCATCATGCCGCCGGGCAACGGGCCAGCCTCGTGGATCTCTACGGCATGTCCCAGGCGGCTCAGGTGGTAGGCGGCGGAGAGGCCGCTGGGCCCGGCTCCCACCACCAGCACCCGTCGGCCGCTGGGGGGCGCAATCTTCTCCACCTGCCAACCCTCGCGCGAGGCGAGATCGCCCAGGAATCGCTCCAGCGCGTGGATGTTGACGGAGCTATCGACCGAACCCCGGTTGCAGGCGTCCTCGCAGGGGTGATAGCAGACCCGTCCATGCACCGACGGCATCGGGTTGTCTTCCATCAGCACCCGCCACGCCTTTTCGTAGGCCCCCGCCTGGGCGAACGCCAGCCACCCCTGGATGTTCTCCCCGGCCGGGCAGGCGTTGTTGCAGGGAGGCAGCAGGTCCACGTAGAGCGGGCGCTGGGTACGGACGGGCCCTGTTCCCCGTGGGTGTCCTGCCAAATCCAGGGGACGTGTCATATCGCCGATGTTGCGGCCATTCATTCGCGTCGCTCCATGGACAGTGTCGGGGCCCGCGTGGACATGGTCGATTGGCGGAGTGATGTGCCTGCCCTTTACCTTCTTGGTTCGACCTTGAAGGGGAGCACGCAGCGGAGCACCTGCCGAGCCCGAAGGTAAAGATAGCAGCCGGCCTCACCCTCTCTGCGCCCCGACGAACACCCACTCACACGTGCGCGGCGCCTCGGCGAGGTGGTTATGCAGGAAGAGTGGCGCTACCGGCGCGGCGACGGGCGCGTCATCTGGCTCATGGCCAATGCCGCCCCCGATTCGTGACGGTCAAGGCGCTATTCACGCCGTTGGTGACATTTTAGGAGATCACTGACCGCAAGGATGCTGGGCAGGCGCTACGGAAGAGCGAAGGACGCTATCGGTGACAGGCGGTTGAGCTTGAGACGGTCTATCGGCCTCCTCCACTAGCCGCCACTCTCCTTGGACCTAATTTTCATCCACCAGCGCGACCGTTTGCCCGGCAGATAGGGTTTGTCGAGGTGCTTGGCCATGACCCCCTCCAGACCCGCCGCACGTGCAGAGTGCAGGAGGCCGGGCCCGAGACCGATGAAGCTTGCGGTGGTGCTCGCCAGGGGAAATCCCAAGGTGCAGAGCATCATCTCGGTGATGGGGCGACGGGCGCGGTACGGCAACTCGGCCAAGCGCTCGCCTCCGGCGTAAATGCAGTCGAAGGCGATGAACGTCGCGGGTTTGTTGCGGGCCAACTCCTGTACAACAGCCGCTCGGCCGTACTTCAGGCGACGCTGGACGGCGCCGAGTGAGGGAACTCCCTCCTCCAATACAACGAGTTCGCCATCGATTACCGTCCCATCGGGAAGAGCGGCCAGCTCTGCCAGCTCGGGGAACTGCGGCTGGACCCAGTTCAGGTTGCGGGTCTGCAACTCGATGCGTCCGCCGCGGGCGAAGGCAAGGCAGCGGACCCCGCTCCACTTGAGCTCATACGCCCACTCCGCGGAATCGAAGACCTCACCACTCGTGGCGAGCATGGGCAGGATGGTCTGGGGAATTTCGGTGGTGGTTCTGAGTCGCATGCGGGTTTTGACCACCGCGGCGGGAGTGGGTTGCGGATGGGTCGAACTGATTGGCACCGGCAGGGCGTTACCACTTGGTGAGGCGAATCGCTGAGAACAGCCGTTCCGCAGAAAAAAACAACCGGCGCAGGGAACCTTTGCACTCCCCCCTCGGGCCTGCGAGTTTCTGAGGTGAGAGGGGCGCGTGCTCTCCAGCGCTCAGCGGCCCGCCCCACGGCCGCTCAAGGCAGGTTGACCTACAGTGTGGGTAGTGGCCAACCAAGGAGAGAGTTCATGGACGATGTACAGACGCTTCTGACCACCACCGTCGGAGAGATTGAACGGATTCTCAGCAGTAAGACCGTGGTCGGTGAGCCCATGACTGTGGGCGAGGCAACGCTCATCCCGCTGGTAAGTGTCGGATTCGGGTTCGGGGCCGGGGGCGGCAATGGGACGGCGCCTGGGCAGACCGGCCAGAACAGCGGGGGTGGCACCGGCGGCGGGGGTGGCATCAAGCCCGTGGCGGTACTGATTGTCGACAAGCAGGGTGTCCGCCTGGAATCGGTCAAAGGCGGTGCGGCCTCCTTTGCCGAGAAGGTGGCCGATGTGATCGGCAAGGGCATGGGCAAGGCCCAGAAGTAGCCCTGCGAGCCCTCCCATCCGTACCCGTCCAGCTGATGGCGAAACCGAACACCACCTTCGGCCCGGCCGGGTGGCCGTCTTCAGGTGAGGAGTGATGGCGGCCGCTCTGCTCTGGGTTCTGCTGGTCCTCGTGCTGCTCATAATGGCAGTGCTCACACTCCCTTTGGAGTTCACATTCGCCGCATCACTCCCGGGGCCCGGTGGCCCGCTTGAGGGCAGCGTCCGGCTGCGCTGGGCATTCGGTCTGGTGGAAATGCCTCTACGGCCAGGCCGAAAGCGGGCCCCTCCCCCATCCCGAGTGCTGCGGGGCACATCCAAGGGGAGGCGCAAGCGTGTACGAATTGACCGATTGCTGACAAACCCTGAGGCGTGGCATCAAGCGAAGATACTGCTCATGCGCCTGGGGCACGCCATTCACTGCCGGCGCTGTTTTGTACGCGCCCGTGTGGGTTTGGATGACCCGGCCGATACCGGACGGCTCTGGGGGATCATCGGGCCGCTGACGTCCGCGCTGTATCGCTCCCGGCTGGATGTGGAGGTCAGCCCTGTGTTTCACGGGCCCGAACTGGCGTTTCAAGGCGCGGCTGAGGTCCGGGTGGTGCCGCTCCAGCTGCTCGGCACCCTGCTGTCGTTTGGCCTCTCGCCGGCGACCTGGCGGGTGGTGCGGCCCGCCTTGCGGCCATGATGCCCGGCTTTCGGGGGCTCGCATGATCACTGACCAACTTCGGGCCGGACCGCTGCTGCAGGTGGCGGGGGTCCGTGTCATTCCCATTAGCCGTATGAACGTCACGGCTGATCGTTTTGGTGCATTCGCCATGCTCGCGCCGGTGGCCGTGGTGGTAATTGATGGTGCCGGTGAAGCCGTGGTCTGGACGGCGGAAGGGCGCCTCGAAGCAGTAGCATCCTGGCTGGAGAATGTGCCGGAGTTGACGGTTCTCATGACCTCCTGAGCACGTTTTCCGAAGCCGCAGGTCAGCGCCACTCCAGATGAAGGCTTAGCCCATAAGCCACCTCTCTTTCCAAGATTGCTTGGCCCACATTGCTCGGGAGTTTCGGTCGCTCCACCACAAATTCACAGCGAAGCCTTGGAATGGCCTGCTCCATGAGGCGCAGCGGGCTTGCGCGTGCGTTCCCGCGCGGCGCGTGTGAACGAGAGGCACTAGGTCGAAGCGGGAGACGAAAGAGGAAGGCCCCAGATGATGCAGGAGTCACCTCCTACACCTACGCTCACTTTCCCTCCGAAGAGGGTCCGCGAGGTTGCTGGGGCCGTAACGAAACTGTAGCGCAAGGGTTGGCTGCGTCAAATGCGCAAGAGAGAAAATCTTCGGCGGGGGTGACTATGGACGGTGATTCGGCGCGTGGCCAAGGGCGCCTCACTCCGCGTGTCCCCCCATACGTTCGGAGATGCGCCAACCCGCATCCTGGACGGTGGGGATCCACGCCTCTTCACGCCGTTCGATGGGGGCCGAGACCGAGAGCCCTGCCACCATGGCGCCCTTTCGATCCCGAATCAGTACACCAATGCAGCCGACACCCGGCTCTGCCTCCTCGTTGTCCAGGGCGTAGCCATGCTGGAGGGCCTGAGCGGCCGCGATGAGCAACTGTTCCACATCGGCGATGGTGTTGGGTGTGAGCTTCGGCAAGCCGGTGCGGGCCGCATAGGCTCGGCACTCTGCGTCACCCGCCTCCCCCAGCATCAATTTCCCCACCGCAGTGACGTGCAACGGTGCGCGGCTGCCGATCACCTGCTCCACCCGCATGACGCGGCGGGAGAGTGCCCGGCCGATGTAGATCACCTCGTCGCCCTGGCGAAGGGTGAGGTTGATGGTCTCGCCAAGCTGATCGCGCAGCTGCTCCATGATCGGCAACGCAACCCGCTCCAAATCGGTCGCACCCACGTGCCGGGCCAGTTGGCGGATCTTCCGCCCGTGCCGGTAGTTGCCGCTTCCGTCCCGCTCCACCCAACCGCACTCGGTGAGTGAGGCAAGAATGCGAAACGCGGTGGACGGATGCAGCCCGGTCTCGGCCGACAACACCTTCAGGCTCGCCGCATCGTTGTTTCCGGCGATTGCATCCATCAGTCGGCTGGCCCGTGCAATCACCTGAATGGGTGTATTCCCTGCCATTTTTCACCATGCAAAAACGCTTGCGCCTATTGAAATCCTAAACGCCGTCTATGTTTATTCAAGCGTGCCGGCAAAATTCGCGGGCGATGAAACGAGCCCCAACCTAACTACCGCAAAATCTGAGGAGAGGCTTGATGAATGGTGTCCCGGCAATGGCCCGCGAAAGGGAACGGCCAAAGTCTTGCGAGGGAATTCAGTACTTCGGAACGCCCGATCCCACCTTCGAACAGCTGGGGCGGGAGGCCGTGCTCGGTGAGGAAAAAACGGCCATCTCCGATGCGAGCGCGGCCGATGCGGTCTACCAGACCCTGCTTGGGGCGGACGCGCTGCGCTACCTCACCCTGCAGGTCACCGGCTCCAAGTCCTCGGGCCATCCGGGCGGCTTTGCAAGCTGTGCCGAAGCCTACGCCGCGTTGGTGATGCTCGGACACACCAATATCCTCACTGAGGTGGGGCACCACGCCCCCGGCTTCTACAGCGCCATGCTCCTGGATGGCTCTCTGGAGGCAATGGGAATTTATACAGTAGCGGAGCTCTGTGCCAGGTTCCGTGAACGCGGTGGGCTGCTGGGCCACCTTTCCGGGGCTATCCCGGGCATTCTCTCCCCCGCCGGCCCTCTGGGGCAGGGGCAGCACTTCGCCCTGGCGGGTGCCTTGCTGCACCCCGACACCCTCTTTCCCTTCACGCTGGGCGACGGCGGCATGGGCGAGCCCTACGTCCTCTCCGCCATGATGCACTTCCACACTGCCTACCCAAAGGTCACCAACTTCCTGCCGGTGCTGGTGTGGAACGGCTACAGCCAGGAGCACCACTCCATGGTCTCCACCTTCGGCAATGAGGCGATGGTGGCCTACTGGAAGGGGCACGGCTTCGAGGAGGTGGTGCTGGTTGATGCCAAGGGTTTCGACGATGCCGACCAGTACGGCCCCTATGTGGACAGCACCCGTTTTTCCCTCGGGCAGCGGCTGGCGTTCACTCAGGCGGTCTTGGAGGGGATGGAGCACGCCGCCAAGTCCGCCCTCGGCGGCAGGCTCACGGCGTTTATCGTCAAGCAGCTCAAGGGGGCCGGCGTACATACGGTGGGGTCGAAGTCCCACAACCTCTATCCGGGTGACACGCTGGAGAAGCCGCAGATCGCCAAGGCACTGCAGCGCCGTGCCCTCTGCCCCGAGGCATGGCAGGTCGTGCGGGAGAACTTTCGCTGCGCGGGCGGCGGCCCGGCGGCGCGCACCGCAGTGACCGAATCGGTGCTGGAGCTGGCGCCCCTGGGCGCCCTGCCGCTGGTGGAGTTCGCCCCGGGCGATACACAGGTGCCCGCCACCGCCATGGGGGCGCTGGTGGCGGCGGTGGGGCGGGCCGATCCGCGCTTCGTGGTGACCAATGCCGACGGCAACGAGGCCTCCGCCATGAAGAACATCAACGAGGCCCTCACCATTCGCCACCCCACCTCCGACAGCCTCTACCACCAGGGCCCCAATGGACAGGTTTACGAGCCCCTCAACGAAGATGCCTGTGCCGGGCTCGCCGCCGGGCTGGCCCTGTTCGGATCGCGCTCCCTCTGGCTCTCCTACGAGAGCTTCGCCATCAACGGCCTGCCCATCCTCCAGACCGTCACCCAGGCCATGGCGGAGCTGCGGCGCAAGACCCCGGCGGTGGTGGCCATGTTCACGGCCGGGGCGCTGGAGCAGGGGCGCAACGGGTGGACCCATCAACGGCCGGAGATCGAGAACTATCTCGCCGCCATGATGCGCAACGGCAATCTCTATCCCCTCTTCCCCTGCGATGCCAACATGATACAGGCCGCCTATGCGTGGGCCCTGGAGAGCTGGAACAAAGGGGTGGTGATCATCGCCTCCAAGAGTCCGCTGCCGGTCTACACCACCCTGGAGCAGAGCCGCGAGGCCATCGAGACTGGCGCCACCGTGCTCTACCAGAGCCCCGCTTTAGCCGGTGCGCGCATCGTCCTTGCCGTCACCGGGGACATGGTGTTGTTGCCGGTGTTCGAGACGAAGGAGCGGCTGGAAGCCGAGGGCCACCGGGTCCGCATCGTGGCGGTCAGCAACCCCCGCCGGCTTTACCGTCCCGGGGACGTGGCGTGGGAGAGCGTGGCCGAGCCGGACAACCGCTTCATGGAAGACGACCGCTTCAATGCCCTTTTCGATGGCGACGTGCTGCTTGGCGTGAGCGGTGGGCCGAGCGGCTGCCTCGAACCGGTGCTGTTGCGCACCCGCGCCCCGCGACGGGATCTCTTCGTCTGGAAGCGGGGTGAGACCACCGCCACGCCGGGCGAGGTGATGGCCTTCAATGGCCTCACCGCAGAGGCGATGGCCGAGCGGGCCTGCGTTCTCCTTGCAGGGCAGTGAGATGGCGGAGACCAGGATCGTTGTCTTGGATGATGATCCCACCGGCTCGCAGACAGTCCACGACTGCCTGCTTCTGACCCGCTGGGATACGGCCACACTGCAGGAGGCCTTGGGAGATGCGGCGCCGCTGTTCTTCGTATTGACCAACACCCGCAGCATGAGTGCTGCCCGCGCGGCCCAGACCACCCGTGAGGTCTGCCGCAACCTGCGGATGGCCCTGGAGGGGCTGGCGGGGTCGGGACACCCCGTGAGTCCGCTGCTGGTCAGCCGCTCCGATTCAACCCTGCGGGGGCACTACCCGGTGGAGACCGATGTCATCAGCGAGGAGTTGGGGCCGTTCGATGCACATTTTCTGGTGCCTGCGTTCTTCGAAGGGGGACGCATCACCCGTGACGGCATCCACTACCTGGTGGTGGATGGCGAAGCGGTGCCGGTCCACGAGACCGAATTCGCCCGGGATTCGGTGTTCGGGTTCCGGCACAGCTATCTTCCGGAGTATGTGCAGGAGAAGACCCACGGGCGCATACAGGCTCATCAGGTAGAGCGGTTTCTGTTGGCCGAGGTGCGGGGGGATCCCCTCCCCCGTCTGCTCGATCTGCGCGGCAACCCCTGTTGCACCGTCGATGCGGAGCAACAGTCCGATCTGGACCATTTCGCAGCGCGGTTGCGGGTGGCGGTCAAAGGCGGCAAGCGGTTTCTGTTCCGCAGCGGCGCAAGCCTGCTGACCTCACTGGCGGCGCTTCCCCCTCAGCCGGTGGCCGGTGAGGCCATGGCCCGCTACGTGCGGGACGGCACGCCGGGGGCCGTGATCGTCGGCTCCCACGTGCGCAAGACCACTCTTCAGCTCCTGGAGCTGTTGCGCGAGCCGGGCACCCGGCCGGTGGAGGTGGATGTGGGGCAGTTGAACCATCGACACGCCGAGCTCCTCGAGGAGGTGGTAACGCGCTGCGGATCCGCCCATGCCCGGGGGGAGACGCCCGTGGTCTTCACCAGCCGGGCGGAGAAGACCTTTGCCGGGGAGCATGAACGACTCGCCTTCGGCGAGCAGGTCTCCTCCTTTCTCACGGAGGTGGTCAGGGCCCAGCCGCCCACCCTGGGTTTTCTCATCGCCAAAGGGGGCATCACGTCCAACGACGTACTGAGCACCGGACTGGCCCTGCGCACCTCGCGAGTCGTCGGACAGATCCTGCCCGGCTGCTCGGTGGTGCGCTGTCCCGCTACCCACCCCCGCTTTCCAGAGCTTCCGGTAGTGATCTTCCCTGGAAATGTCGGTGACGAGCACGCCCTTGCCCTTGCCTACCGGCGGCTGACGAAAGCGGGGGCCCGCGGTCAAGCGGAACCTGAGCTTCGGGAGGGCCAGCACTAGCCTGGGCCGCGTGCATCCCGAGTGAACAACTGCACCGTTGGAGGTCCGGGCGGCAGGCACGGTCTGTCGCCCCGTTTGGAGGATTGTCATGTCCCACCTCGAGGGATCCGGTTTCGTGTTGCCCCACTGGGCCTACTGGGGCTGGCTCGCGGTCATGCCGCTGCTGCTCATCTATTTGGGCCGTCGCTCCCCGGAGGGTTCGCCACGCCCCGAGCGGACCGCACTGGAGATCGTCAGTGAGGGAGATCCGGTCCTGCACCGCCCAGGCAACCGCTTCACCCAGGCCCTGGACCGCATCAGCGAGTGGTCCGGTGTTTTCGTGGCCTTCTGGACCGTGAATGCGGTGGCGGCCTACTGCTATGAGGTGGCGATGCGCCACCTCTTCAACATGCCCACCCTTTGGGTCCACGAGGCCTCCTATCTATTGTTCGGCATGCAGTACCTGCTGGCCGGGGCCTTCGCCCTGCTCCATGGGTCCCATGTGCGGGTGGGTGTGCTCTACGTGAAGCTCCCGCCCCGGGGCCGCGTGGGGGTGGACATCTTCACATCGATCTTCTTCTTCATCTTCATGCTGGCCCTGCTCGGAATCTCCTGGCGCTTCTTCACCGACCCCTACACCGTGGGAGAGATCACCGGGGAGACGTGGGGGGGCCCGTACTGGCCGGTAAAGGGAATGATGCTGCTGGGCGCCGTGCTCATCACGCTGGCGGGGTTTTCAAAACTCATCAAGGACATCCGGCTGTTTTGCCAGATGCGAGGGGGGTGGGCATGAGCACCGCACTGGAGATCCACCGCAGTCTGGCCCTCGGCAGGAGCCCGGCCAACCGGTTCTGGAGCTGGATCCTGCTGGCCGCCAGCGGCGGGGCGCTGTTCGTGGTCGGTGTCGAACTGGTCAACATTCTCTTCTATGACCCCCAGGGTGCCGACTACTTTCTCTTCCGCACCGCCGGCTCCCTCGCCTCCCTCCATATCTCCACCCTCACCTGGCTGATGTTCGGCTCTCTGCTGGTGCTGCTTCTGATGGGGCTGCCGTTGGCTTTCGCCGCGGGCGGTTTGGGGGTGGTGTTCATCTACCTGGTGGGCGACCAGAGCATGCTCACCATCATCCCAAGCCGAATCTTCCCGATGATGACCAGCGCGGATCTGGCGGCCATCCCCCTGTTCATCTTCATGGCGGCCATGCTGGAGCGGACCGGCCTCATCGAGGAGATGTTCGATGTGGCCTACCAGTGGATGGGCGGGCTGAGCGGGGGACTCGCCGCAGCCACCATTCTGGCCTCCACCCTGCTTGCGGCCATGATGGGGGGGATGGGCGCCGCAGTGGTGACCATGGGCGTCATCGCCCTCCCGGCCATGCTCAAGCGCCGCTACGACCCCCAGATCGCCCTCGGCTCCATCATGGCGGGGGGGACCCTCGGGATCCTCCTTCCCCCCTCCATCCTCGCCATCCTCTACGCCGCCGTGGCCCAGCAGTCCGTGGGAGAACTTTACCTGGGAGCGGTGGTGCCGGGCTTGCTGCTCTCTGCCCTGTACGCCGGGTACGTGTTGCTGCACACATGGCTTGAACCCTCCCTGGGGCCGGCCATTCCCGCCATAGAGCGGGTCACCCTTTGGGAGAAGCTGCTTCTGTTGCGTCGTCTGCTCGCCCCGCTGATGCTGGTCTTCATTGTGCTCGGGTCGCTGTTTGCAGGCATCGCCACCCCGGCGGAGGCGGCCGGGATCGGCTCCCTCGGGGCCATGGTGGTGGCCCTGATGCACCGGCGCCTGAGCATCGGCGCCCTGCGCGAGGCCTCCATCACCACCGTGAAGGCCTCGGCCATGGTGCTCTGGATCATCTTTGGAGCCTCCATCTTCATCGGCTTCTACATCCTCCAGGGGGGGCAGGAGTTCATCACCGAAACCCTGCTGGGAACCGGTCTCTCCCCCTATGGCCTCCTGCTCCTGATGATGGTGCTGCTGGTGGTGGTCGGGATCTTCCTGGATTGGGTCGGCGTACTGCTGCTTGTGGTCCCGATCTTTGTGCCCGTGATCGGCGCACTCACCTTCGATGGCCTGTTTGGGCTCCCCCCTGTCCCCGGCGACAAGGTCCTGCTGTGGTTCGGCATGCTCTGCCTGGTGAGTATGCAGATGTCACTTCTGAGTCCCCCCTTCGGTCACGCGCTGCTCTACATGCAGGGGATCTGCCCTCGCGGGATCACGGTGGCGACCATCTTCAGGTCATCCCTGGCATTCCTCGGCCTGCAGGCCCTGGGGCTGACCATCTGCGTGCTGTTCCCCGGGATGGCGCTCTGGCTTCCCTCCCTGGTCTACGGTTGAGGTGCAACGTGACCGGCAATCCGACGCCCATCGATAAAGAGATCCTGAGCCGTCGCAATTCACTGGCGGCCGCCTTTCGTCGCTGGCTCCCGGGCGAATGTGTACTGCAAACAGAAGAGCAGCTGCGCCCCTACGAGTGCGACGGCCTCTCCGTCTACCGGCAGCTCCCGTTGCTGGTGCTGCGGCCGCGGAGTGTGGAGGAGGTCCAGCGGATCATGCGTTACTGCCACCTGGAGAAGATCCCGGTGGTGGCCCGTGGGGCGGGCACAGGGCTCTCCGGCGGCGCCCTGCCCGTGAAGGATGGGATCCTGCTCTCCCTGGCGCGCTTCACCTCCATCCTGGAGCTCGACCCGGCGGGGCGAATCGCCCGTGTTCAACCCGGGGTACGTAACATCGTCGTCTCCGAGGCCGCCTCTGTCCATGGCCTCTACTACGCCCCCGACCCCTCCTCCCAGATGGCCTGCACCATCGGCGGTAACGTGGCGGAGAACTCCGGCGGCGTCCACTGCCTGAAGTACGGTTTGACCGTGCATAACCTCCTGGAGGTGAAGGTGGTGCTCGCTGACGGGGAACTGGTCACCCTCGGCGGTACCTCGCTCGATACCCCCGGCTACGACTTGCTGGCGCTGTTCACCGGCTCCGAGGGGATGCTGGGGATCGTGGTGGAGGCCACCGTGAAGTTGCTACCCAAACCTGAACGCATCCGGGTGTTGCTGGGGGCGTTCGACAGTGTCGCAGCCGCCGGCGAGGCGGTAGGCGAGATCATCGCCGGGGGCATCATCCCTGCGGGACTGGAGATGATGGACGGCCTGGCCATTCGTGCAGCGGAGGATTTTGTCCACGCGGGCTATCCCCAGGCCGAGGCAATCCTCCTGTGCGAGGTGGACGGCACCGAGGAGGAGGTCTCAGAGCAGCTCACCGCGGTAGCTGCCATTATGCACCGTTGCGGCGCCTTCGAGGTGCGCACCGCCAGCACCGCAGAGCAGCGGCAGCAGCTCTGGAAGGGACGCAAGGCCGCCTTTCCAGCGGTGGGGCGCATCGCCCCCGACTACTACTGCATGGATGGCACCATCCCCCGCAGGCACTTGCCGGAGGTCCTGCGCGGCATTGCGGCGCTCTCCCGGAAATACGGCCTCGCCGTGGCCAACGTCTTCCACGCCGGGGACGGCAACCTGCACCCGCTCATCCTCTACGATGCCAACACCCCCGGCGAGCTGGGGCGGACCGAGGCCTTCGGCGCCGAGATCCTGGCGCTGTGCGTGGCCCATGGGGGGACCATCACCGGAGAGCACGGCGTGGGGGTGGAGAAGATTGATCAGATGTGCATCCAGTTCGCCGCACCGGAGTTGGCCCGGCTCCATGGGATCAAGCACGCCTTCGATCCCGCTGGCCTGCTCAACCCCGGCAAGGCGGTGCCCACCCTGCACCGCTGCGCCGAGTTCGGTGCCATGCATGTCCGTCGGGGCCGGCTTCCCTTTCCCGGGCTGGAGCGGTTTTGAAATGAAAACATCCACAGACGCGCCGCGTTTGGCCCGGCGGCCGTAGCGACACCATGCAGACCGCCATCACCGCGCCACTTCGAGAGACCGAACAGGGCCGTGAGGCCGATCTCATCCTGCGCAGCTGCGTGCACTGCGGTTTTTGCACGGCCACCTGCCCCACCTATGAGCTCACCGGCGACGAGTTGGACGGACCGCGGGGGCGCATCTACCTTATCAAGGCCATGCTGGAGGGCCACTCTCCCACTCGGGCCACCCAGCATCACCTCGACCGCTGTCTCACCTGCCGGGCCTGCGAGACCACCTGCCCCTCGGGGGTGCGTTACGCCCGCCTACTGGAGATCGGGCGGGCCTACACCGAAGCCCACGTACAGCGTCCCGCCTCGGTCCGGCTGAGGCGCTGGCTACTGCGTGCGCTATTGCCACATCGGCGGCGATTTGCCGCCTTGCTGTGGTTGGGCCGCCGGGTAAAACCGGTGATTACTCCAGCCCTCGGGCGTAGGATCCCGCTGAAGCGCGCCACGGCCCCATGGACCAGGGTCGCCCACACACGCAAGATGTTATTGCTCGAGAGCTGTGGGCAGGCCGATGCCACACCCAACACCAACGCCGCCACCGCCCGGGTGCTGGACCGCTTGAACATCGAACTGGTGCGGGTCACCAAGGCGGGATGCTGTGGCGCCATGAGTCACCACATGAGTGCCACCGAAGAGGCCCGGCAATTCGCCCGCCACAATATCGACGCCTGGTGGCCCCACCTGGAGAGTGGGGCCGAGGCGCTGGTGGTGACCGCCAGCGGGTGCGGCACCATGGTGCGCGAGTACGGCGAGCTTCTGGCCGACGATCCGCTCTACATTGGCAAGGCGAAGCGGATCGCCTCCCTGGCGCGGGACCTCTCCGAAGTGCTGATCCGGGAGAAACTGCCGTTCCGCGCCGGCCGTCCCCGGGTGCGCGTGGCCTTTCACTCCCCCTGCAGTCTGCAACATGGGCAGCGCGTGGTTGGGACCGTGGAGCGCCTTCTGGAGCGGGCCGGCTACACCCTGACCCAGGTGGCGGAGGGGCACCTCTGCTGTGGCTCGGCGGGAACCTACTCCCTGCTTCAGCCTGAACTCTCCGAACCGCTGCTGCAGAGGAAGGTCGCAGCGCTAACGGGGGATCGACCCGACCTCATCGCCACGGCGAACGTCGGCTGCCAGCTTCACCTGGAGTCCGGCACACGGGTTCCGGTACGCCACTGGATCGAACTCGTGGACGAGGCGATGTCCTGAAGGGCGCGATGCGCACGGGCTTCACTGTCCTTGGGAGGTGATCGCTTCGAGAGGTGAACACACCTCTATGGATTGGATGAGGCCATGTCCTCGCAAGATGCGCAAGGGCTTGACCGTTCTTACAAGAGCGGAGTATCAGCCGCATTACCGCTTGCACTGGGGGGCTTGCGGGTCGGGCCGATGGGGTGTCCTCAGTGCGTCTTTGCTAAATTCATACAGCGAGAGTCCGTTGCGCCTTGATTCGGCCCACAGGAGGCGAATCCCATGGGAGTGATGTCGCGTCTTACCACCCTCATCAAGGCCAAGATGAGCCAGCTTCTGGAGCGGGCCGAAGACCCGGGAGAGCTGATGGATTACTCCTACCAGAAGCAGCTCGAGCTGCTGCAGAACGTCAAGCGGGGCGTCGTGGAGGTGGTGACCTCGCGGCGGCGCCTGGAGCTGCAGACCGAAAGACTTCGCACGAATTTGGAGAAGCTGGATTCCCAGGCCCGCCAGGCCCTCGCTTCCGGACGCGAAGACCTCGCCCGCCATGCCCTGCAGCGCAAACAGGCCGCAGTCCAGCAGCTTGCCGGGCTGCAGACTCAAATCGACGAGCTCGAAGCGGAGCAGCAGAAGTTGCAGACCGCCGAGTCACGCCTTGCGGCCAAGGTGGAGTCCTTCCGTACCCAGAAGGAGGTCACCAAGGCGCGCTACTCCGCGGCCGAGGCCCAGGTGCGCATTGGCGAGGCGGCCACGGGACTGTCGGAAGAGATGGCCTCGGTGGGGCTGGCCGTGGAGCGGGCGGAGCAGAAGACCGAACAGATGCGGGCCCGCGCCTCGGCCATCGACGAGCTGGTGGAGGCCGGGACGCTCGACGAGCTGGGGACGCCCGCAGGAGATCGGCTGGATCGGGAACTGCAGCGGATGACCTCCCAGCAGAACGTCGAGTCGGAGCTGGCCGCGCTGAAACAGCAGGTCAATCCTCCAGAGGCGAGGCAATAGGGAGAGAGCCCATGATCGTGCGCATCCTCGGCGAAGGCCAGTACCGTCTCGACAGCATCTATCTCGAACGGCTGAACGATGTTGACAATCAGCTGGTGGCCCAAGTGGACAGCGGCGGGGAAGCCCGTTTTCGAGAGCTGTTCGAGGGGATGCTCGCTATGGTGCGGGAGCACGGCCAGGAGGTGCCGCTGGAGGAGCTGGTCACCTCGGATGTGGTGCTTCCCGATCCCTCCAGCCACCTGGACGAGATCAAGGCGCTGTTCGTGGGTGAAGGGGTGATCCCGGGGTGAGCGGCGCCGGGCAAGATGCAGGATTCAGGATAAAATTGGGGGTGTGCCGCTTTTCACTTGTACTTGCATCCCTCCCGTCTCTTCACAAGGGAATCCCCCACAGCGGATACCACCGCTCCAGATCCGCCTCCATCGGCAACTCACCTTCCAGCAGTGAGCGAAGGCGCAGCTCTGCCGGGTTGTCCCGCTGCTGCCCTTCGCCGGCGGGCACGAGGGGATAAAACGCCCCCCGCTTGTAGTTGTAGATCCAGAAAAGCGGTCTCCCCTTCTCAAAAAACTTGAACACCGCAGCCAACAGGCGATCGCCGAACCCATGCTCCTCCAGGGTCAGGCTAATCATGTGCATTGCAGCGACCAAATCCTCGATCTCCGGGTCTTCCAGGACCACCCATCTGAAACCGTGCTCGTCCGTCTGAAAGGTGATCCGCGTGTTGGTGGCGCGCTCCCCGATCCCACCCATCCGGCGCAACTCCTCCTCCGCCTCGGCGAAGCGGCCCGCAGTCAGCGGGCGAAAGCAGATCCCTGCCCGGCCACTGCTCTCCAGGCCCAGATTGACCTTCAGGGTGAGGGCGGCCGTGGACATGGCGAACAGCCGATCCAGCTCGGACCGCACCGGCTTCGACCGCCCCAGGAGCGCATCGAGGAACTTCATGGCCTTTCCATGCGCTGTTCCAACTCCTTGAGCTGGGCGAGCCGCACTTCCAGCGAGGGGTGAGTGGAGAAGAGCTTGGAGAGGGCGTCACCGCTCAGCGCCGGGAAGATGAAAAAGGCGTTCATCGCCTCCACCTCCCGCAGATCGCGGGTGGGGATCTTCTGAATGGTTCCGCTGATCTTCAACAGCGCCGAGGAGAGTTGCGAGGGGGCCCCGGTGATGGCCGCGGCGCCCCGATCCGCGGCCAGCTCCCGATAGCGGGAGAGGGCGCGAATGAGAAAGAAGCTGATCACCCACACCACAAGCGATGCAAAATAGATGAGCATCATTGCCGCCGCCCCCTCGCGGCGGCGCCCCCCGTACACGCCGCCCCAAAACATCCAGCGCATCAGCAGTTGCGCCACCGTGGCGAAGAAACTCGCGAGGGTCATGACCGCCACGTCGCGATGGCGCACATGGCTCAGTTCGTGGGCCAGCACCCCGTCCAGCTCGGCACTATTCAGCCGCTCCAGCAATCCGGTGGTCACCGCTACCACTGCCGCCTTGGGATTGCGGCCGGTGGCAAAGGCGTTGGGCACCGAGGTGCGTACCAAAGCCACGCGCGGGGTGGGAATATCCGCCAGGGCGCTGAGCCGCTCCACGCTCCCGTGCAGCGCGGGGGCCTCACTGCGGCTCACCTCTCGGGCCCCCATGGACCAGAGTACCAGACGATCCGAATAGTAGTACTGCAGCCCAAGCAGCACGGCGGCAATCAGGACGACGCCGCCGATGTTCATGCCGCTGCTCCAGAGCACCGCAATGAAGCCAAGATAGAGGGCGGCCAGCAGAAACATCACCAGCAGCATGCGCACCGTAAGCTGCTTGTCCTCGGCGTACCAGTGCTTGGCCATTTGGGCAAACTCCCCGTCGGTTCACTGGCAGTATAGAGCGCGGCCGGATGGACCGGACCTTTCAATGCGATTCGGGCAGGGTGCTTGCCTTTGACCGCCCGCCGAGGCAGGTGTGCAGGTATGCGTCTATATGTGTGAGATACCCTCCAACGTGATCCACGCCGAGGAGGGCTCTCCGTTACATTCCCGTCGCCAGTTCACTCCGGTGCGCCATTCACGTGACGGTACTTCAACATCCGGTACCCGACCGTCAGGCCGATAAGCATGAGAATGAGACTTAGCGGGTTGAACTGGAAAACGACATTGGTGATGAGGATGTCGGTGGTCCAAAGGGCCACGCAGACGAAACGAAACCAGAACGACTTCATGGCCGCCGCCAGCAAATAGACGGCAGCAATGGCTGCCGTGCTCCAGGCGTATTGGGCCGGCATCACCTCCGGCTCCGGCCGGGTGAAGGCGAAAATCACGAAAAGCAGGTTCATGCCGCCGATGAAGAACAACAGAAAGCGGCTTTCCCGCATCACGTCGTCCCGGGTCGGTGTCCTTCGTTCTGCGACCTCCATGTCGCCTCTCCTCTTTTGACCTGCCCACTGTAACCCATAGCAGACCGATTGCCCCCGGGCGCAACGCCACGCCACTCCGCCGCGCGGGGCATATCCCGAGAAATTCTTGATCGCGTCCTTGACGGAACGGTGGGTTGGGCTAAGTTTGCAACAAGGCCCCAGCAACCTCACGGAGCCTCTTAGCGGAGGTGAAGTGAGCGTAGGGGTGGGAGGCGACTCCCATTCCAACTGGGGCCTTTCCTCGTCTCCTCCCCCGCATTGCACAGCGATCCATCCGTGGCCGCGGACCGCCTGCTGCGCGCAGGGTGAACGCATACTTACCCAAGAGCGATGTAAGTCCTTGAAAGCAGGTCGTCGGCCGCATGGACGCGGCCGTCGAGCGCACAGGGATGTATTCACAGCGTACCTGCTTTCAAGGACTTACATCGCTCACAGCACGGCCACGACGTAAGTATGCGTTTACCCTGCTGCTGCGCGCCTTGAAACTTCTATTGTCCGGCAAAAACCTTACAATGCTCTTGAAATGAGAGAGCGTCATTCCCATAAGAATACGCAGTCGGCTACCAAGGCGATTGCCACAGACATGTTGCTCATCCAGCAGGACAGGGGCCTCGCCCGACTTGTGGATCACGCCCTGGAGCGGGTGACTCAGGGGCTGGATCGGCCGGAGAAGCTGAGCGGCTACCTGCGCGGGCTGGCCGCTCCCGAGCCGGACCCCGCCGTTCGTGCCGCGCTGCTGCGGCTCGCAAAGGCGCTGGGAGAGCCGCAGCAGCGGGGGTAAGCTGCCGATCCGGCTTTCCCTGTCACACGCTGGCGCGTCGGCAGCGGCAATACACGGCCAAGAAGACCGCCACCGCGACCACCCCCGGCACCAGGGGATAGCGCATGAGGTAGATCATCGGCATAAGAGCCCACCTCGCCGCGGTACGCGCTTCCCCATGCCGCCTCAGGAAGTCGGCGAGCGGCGGAGAACTCCTCTGATAGAGTCCCACGAGAATGCGACCCGAGGCGTAGGGGAGCAGGTATCGGTCACGAACACCCCGCAACGCTTGGAGCTCCGGTTGAAGCGCGCTACCATAGATTGCCGTGGCAATGAAGCAACCGCCTCCCCCATCTCCCCCGGCATCCGGTAGCGGCTGGCCGGTGAGTGCAAGGTATGCCCGACGTGCGTTGAGTCGGCCGGCACCGAACGTGGGGTCCACGCCGGGCTCTCCGAGGTCAATGGCCCCTTCCTGCAGCGCCGCCCTGATCATCGCCGGTGTGGCTGTAGGCACCGCCTGGAGAAGCAACGCGACGACCCCCGCCACGTGGGGCGCGGCGGCGGAAGTGCCTGCAAAGCGGGTGGGAAAGTCGCCGGCGCCGCTGACCCGCACCGCATCGATTGCCACCAGCTCCGGTTTGAGCCGCAACTCCATGGTTGGGTGAGAGATCAGGACCGGTCCGCGCGAGCTATAGGGGGCGATCTCCATGTTCCCGGGATTGGACGCGTTGACCGCGCCGACTGCCACCGCTTCGGCAACCGCGGGATGGCCGGTGATGCTGTCGCCGGCGACGCCATACTCGCTGATGTCCACCCCGCCGACGATGAATTCCAGCACACGATCTTCACCACTGAATCGTGTCACTATGATGTTCAGTGTGAGCGTCTGATCCGAATCGTTCAGCACGGCCGCCAATTCGATGGGGTCGTCATCCCCATCCTGAATCGCATCGGCCACGGCGATGAGATTGCCTGCCCCGTCTGCCAACAGGAGGTCATAGTCGTTGGCCGATCTGCCGAATGGATCGTTCCACTGCAGGACGACCGTCACCGCGACGCCCGCCGGCACTGCAAGGGTCATGGTGGGATCGCTCCCCTCTCCCGCGGCAATGCCGAAGTTGTGCTCAGGAATGGGGGTCCCGTCGTTTCGAGCGAACCCCAGCTCCCCGCTGCCGCGGAACGTCGCCTGGTAATGGCGCAGCGCGTCGTTGCCTGCCGCCGAGACATACACGACCCCACCATTGGTGACCGCATCGGCCACGGCGAGCGCCAGGGGCCCATCCTCAAAGAACGGTTCCTGGAGAAAACCCAGGTCATCCACGATGACGTCGGCCGCAAACTCGCTCTGAAGCGCCTCGATGCACAGAAGGAACTCCAGGCTGGTCTGCACGCCGCAAAACGCCAACTCCGCATCGGGGGCGATGTCGTGGATGATCTCGATCATCGCAGTCCCCTCGTCCCCCCCACCGGGCTGGACAATGACGGCGACTTGAGGTGGCGCATCCCCGCTGGCTTGCGCTTCACCGATGTGGTCAATGCCATCGGAGATAACCCCTACTCGAACCCCCGCCCCACTGAATCCGAGCTCCCGCAGCGCGGGTGCATCGACGATGGCATCCCCCTCACTGGTGACGCTTCCCACTTTGGTCCGGGCGTAGTCGGGAACCCTTACTGCAAGTACGAACTCCTGCGCGGCAAGCGCCGTCATTTCCCCCAACGGCAGCCACCCTTGCAGCCGGTGTCCCTCCCGGTCATGGAGTTCCTCCCGAAAGCCAAAGGCGGCGATCCTCCCGTTGGGGTCGGAGGTTTTCCGGGCGTAGGCGATGTACACCTGGACCTCGCCAGCCCCATTGACACGAACGTCCCCGACGGTCTCCAGAAGCGCCCCCTGCACGCCGGATTCACTGCCGGGCGCGGCATCAGAAACCACCCGAAGCAGCCGGGGATCGATCTTGGATGGGGTTTTGCTGAATGGGTGCATCGGATCCAGGCCGAGGGCAGACCCGGTGAACAGAAGGAGAAGGGCCCAGCACGCTCCTCTCACCATGGGTTGTCCCGCTCAGCCTCGGGGGCTTGCATAGGAGGGCGGCGTGACTTGCCTCACAGATGGCAGGGCAGCCACCTCTTGCACCCTGTGGAAGGGTATCCACCCCTGAATCATGCGCAGTCCCACATTGACCCATTCGATCTCCATGTCGAGGGCCTCCAGGCTGCTGAGGAGGGACGGATCTACTTCGCCGGTATGGACATAGAGCTGGAGATATCCACGCGGATCGACCCGGACGAATGGAGTGGAGAAACGCTCGGGGCTTCGCCTTGCGACGTTACTTGGGGCAATCCCGGCGGATTGGAGGGTGTTCAACACATCGCACACGGCCGGGGCAATCGTTCCCGTGGAGCCGGGAAAGGACGGGCAGGTGGTTACCGTGTTCCCGGTCGGCATGCCAGCACACGCTTGCGCCAGCCCAATCATCACCAGGAGCATAAGCCGCCGCCACCATTCCATGACATGGCCAACGAGAGCGATACTCGGGTTCATTCCAGCCGTACCGGTCCAAACCGTTGCCGATGAACATAGCAGAGAAAAGCGCAGGCCGGTACGCAACCCCCCTTTTAATAAATCAAAAACAGTAATTTACAATAAACACCTAATGTAATATCGAGAATGCAAAGCAATCTCGAAACTACTTGAAAATACACCTTCAAGACACTGATTATGTGGAGCGTGTGACCGCCCCCCTCCGGCGACGGGGATCGAAAGCGATGCCGACTTGCAGAATGGCGACTATCGACTAGTCTTAGTTAGGAGTTCGGAAGACAAGCGGCCCCTCCGTGGGGCACTTGAGCACGATACGACTTTTCGCAGCGATGGTTCTTTGGCCCCCACGACGGGGGCCTTTCTTTTTTTTGTGCCTCCAGCGGTGATCTTGCGCAATCAGCCGCCCATCGCCGCCAGCTGTCTATCGAAGGGGCGGCGAAGGTGGATAAGCGCGGTCTGGTCGGCGCCTCAAGAGCACCGGACAGATAAACGGAAAAGCTGCCAATCGCAGCCAGATTGCCCCGCAAGTGGCGGGGTCAGCGAACCGGCGTGGGGGGACAAGCGCAGCGCATCCACCCTCGTACTTTGTGTGCACCGGACCGTAACTACTCGCCCCCTGTCATTCCCGCGAAGGCGGGAATCCAGTCTGGTCAAGGCTGAGAAGGTAAGGCTGTTTGATCCTCCCTGCGCAAGTGGAGAACACCACTCGTTCACTTGTCACTTTTCTGGATTCCCGCCTTCGCGGGAATGACGGATTCGGGGGGCGAGTGTAGTTACACCGGACCTATCTAGGGAGAGTGGGGTTTGATCTTCCGCCACCAGGTGGTCCGCTTTCCGGGCAGATAGGGCTTGTCCAGATGCTTGGCCATGACCCCTTCGAGGCCGGCGGCGCACACCGCCTTGAAAAGGGCAAGGCCGCTCCCGACGAAGCAGTCGGTGATGATCACCCCCGGGTAGTCAAGATCGCGCACCAGCACCTCGGCGATGGGGCGACGAGCCCGGTAGGGGCTGTCCATCATCAGGTCGCCGCTTGCGTAGAGGCAGTCGAAGGCAATGAAAATGGCGGGCCGGTGTCGGGCGAGATCCCGGATGGCCAGCGACCGGCGTATGGCGAGGCGTTGCCGCACCGCCGCAAGGGACGGCCGACCCCCCTCCAGCACCACCAGTTCACCGTCCAGCACGGTGCTGTCCGGTAGTTCCGCAAGCCCCTCGAGTTCGGGGAACTTTCCCCCGATCCAGTGCCCCCCGCGACTTTGGAGTTCGACCCGTCCCCCTTTGGCAAAGGCCAGGCAGCGGATACCGTCCCACTTTAGTTCGTAGGCCCAATCGGGCGAATCGAAGGGCTCCGCTCTCTGCGCAAGCATCGGAGCAATAGTCTGTTGGGGTGAGGGTCTGGAATCGAGGGCTGACCGTCGCATGCCTGTTTGGACAACGTCGGGGCTACCATTGCTTACTCACCGCCACAAAGTGGTACTCACAACGACAAGCCACTCAGTGCACCCCGGCTGGCTGGGAGTCGCGGAACCGGTGCGCCCCTGTTGCGTGCCCGGGGGGCTGCCTTCGCTGAAGCCGTGTGGTTGCCTCCTTTGGCTTCGGAGGGTTCTACAGGACTCTGTTGATTCGCTCCCCCCACGCTGATGGTGGATCAGGAGCATTTGACGCGCATTTGCGGTGAGCTACATTCCCACGAGAGCTTTGGCAGCCGTGCTCCACAGCAAGATCGGGTGGATCACTTCACGCCGCAGTGAAGCCGAGCGGGTAGTCCGTGTACCCGTGTTCTCGCTGGGAAAGAGGTGAAAGGTGCAACAAGGGTGGCTGGCAGTGGTGATTTTATCTGGGGGCGTCATAACCTCACTAGGGCTCGCTGATGAAAGGCCTCCTTATGTGATCTCGGACGGGCACTCCCTTCGGGCCATCTGTGACGGAGCCATTCAATGGATTGAATCGGAAGGAACGATGGAACTGCCCTTCGCCTCCGAACGATACGCATCGTGCGTGTCCTTTGTGGAGGGTGCCCGCTACGGGTATCACTTCGGGGTGAGCGTGGGGGCCACACGGGCCAACCCCGAAATCGAGAAGGAACAGCTGATGCGCCATCTGCAGTCAGCCGGCTACTGCCTGCCGCAGAATGTGACCAATCTCCAGATCCTAAAAATGGTGATCGCCTGGCTGGACGACCATCCGCAAGCATTGATCAGACCGGCAGGCTATCTGGTGGCTCCCGCCCTGAACAACACCTTCCCCTGCCCCTCCGACTAGCCCACATTTCTCACCAGCGACCGTCGCGAGGGGGCCGATGGGCCGATAGATTTCAGCCCCACGGAGGTTTTTCTGCGGCACTTCCCTGTGCCTCCCCCCTTCAGGGCGGCCTTCGGCCATGCACATCGGCTCTCCTGCCGCGTGAGGCGACGAAGGCATTCACAAGCGCAGTGCACCCACCGGGGTTAGCCGCGATTGGTGGATGCGCTGCGCTTATGCACCCTACGCTGCCCTCGTCATTTGCGGGGCGCTCTGGATGCGATTGACCACTGGTCCGTTCAACTGTTCAGTGCTCCAGCCATGACCAGACTGCCGAAAATCTCACTGCGTCCCTGCGTCAGCCCCCTTCCGGGCCCCAACCAAAATCCACCCCTACTTTCGTTTTCTCCGGCCTTTCTCCCGTAAGCTCACCACGGTCTCGTCGGCAACCCGCGCGCCACGCCGGCCCATGGGTTGCGGTTGTCCAACTGTGGTGTCGCGTGCGGTTTGCCGCTCCATCTCACTGTTGAACTCCGCACCGATCAAGATCACGTAGGCCGACAGAGAGAGCCAAAGCATCAAAATGACCACCGCCCCGAGTGCCCCGTAGGTCGCGTCGTAATTCCCGAAATTGTTGACGTACCAGGCAAACAGCCCCGAGATGATCAGCCAAAGTACGGTGGCGACCACCGACCCGTAGCTCACCCATCGCCAGCGCGGCTTGTCGCGGCTGGGAGCGTAACGATAGAACACCGACAAGCCGACGGCGAAGGCCACGGCCAGAAGTGGCCAGCGCAACAGGTTGATGAGGGTCTGGACCGGTTCCGGCAGCCCGAGGGCACCCACCAGAGGCGGCACCGCCACCATCAGGAAAAGGGTGACAATCACGGCAACGATGACCCCGAGGGTCAAAAGGAGCGCAGTTGCGTTGAACTTGATGAAACCCCGTTTCTCCTCCTCCTCATAGGCAATGTTGAGGGCGGTCATCAGCCCCTTGGTGCCCTTGGTTGCGCTCCAGAGGGTCACCAGCAACCCCGCGATTGCCCCAAAGCCCAGGGCTGACCCCGAGGTCTGGACAATCCCCTGAAGCTGCTGCTGGATGAGCTGCGCGGCCTCTTGCGGGAGCATTCCCGAGACCGCGTTCACCATGTTCTCCACATCGGCAGGGTTGGCCACCAACCCCCAGAGGGAGACCATCGCCGCCAACGCCGGAAAGATGGCCAGGAAGGCGTAGAAGGCCACCCCAGAGGAGATCATGGAGAGATTGTCCTTGCTGTTTTGCTCCTTGACCCGTTTGATGATGTCCCGCCACGCGGGCCTCGGGAGTTGGGAGGGCCTTTCGGCCTCCCGCCCCGCGGCCTCGGTGGTCGGCTCCCTCTGCTCCCAGTCGGACGGCTGCCTCATGGGGCCGAACCTCCTCCTGACGGCGGTTCGGATCCGCCACTGTGGTGGACTTCGCTACGCGCCTTCTCGACCGCCGCGTGCCCCGCGGTCTCGGCCACCCGCGCGGCCTCCTCCACTTGGGCCCTGCCCTCGGCACGGGCCTTTTCGAGCAGCTCGTCGCGCTTGCGCCCCATCAGCTCATCCTCCCGCCGCGTGGAGGGGAAGAGCGCACCGGCCAGGGCGCCGAGGGCGATGCCGAGCCCGGCCAGGACCATGGGCTGATTCTGCAGCGTGTCCTGGAACGAACTCTTGACGCGGTAACCCGTATCGCGCACGCCCGCTCGGGCCTTGCTCAGACGCTCTTGGGCACCGGAGACGGCCGAACCGCCTCCCTCACGTACCTCGGCCCCCTTCTCGGCCCCGGTGTGATAGGCGCCCTGCAACCGCTCTTTGCCGTGCTCGACGGACTCGCGCATCCGTTCACTGCCATGTCTTACCGATTCACGCACCCGTTCACTGCGGTGCCTCATGGACTCGCGCGCACCGCGCGCCTTCTCCTTGAGGACATCGGTGCTGAGATTGCTGCTGTAGTGCGGCCCTTCGCGACCGGACATCATCAGCCAGGCCAAGGACACCCCCAGCAGCGTGAGGGGCAGGGGGTTGTTCTTGACCGTGGTCCCGAGGTTACGACCATATTCACTCCCGGTCCCGCTTCGCCACCAGTCGATGGCCTGATTCAGCAAGGCGCCGGGGGTAACCCTGTCGAGCAGGGCCTCGATGGTGTAATCCATCTCGGCCCGGGTCTGCTCAAGGTCCGCTTCCACCTCTTCGGGACGCTTCCGGCCATCGAACTTGCGCTTCACCTCTTCCGTGTGCCGAGCGTTCTGCTCTTTCATCGCCAGTGCCCTCCCAAGGTCTCGCTATCCCGCCGTATGGAGTGAGCGGTGCGGTCGGGGCTCAAATTGCTTGCCTTCAGCTTCTTGCGCCCGTTGCGCATCACGGCCCAGCCGATGAGGACCGAAAGCAGACCGATGATGAGCGGCGCGACCCAGGGTTGTGTGGTCCAGGGCGACAGGAGGTCCTGCAGGACCACCACCGCGGCATAGAGCAGCACCAGGAAACCGGCGTAGATGAGCACTCCGCCGACGGTCATCGACTCCACACCGCTGTTGACCTGGGAGACCTTCTCTGAAACCTCGGCTCTGGCCAGGGCGATCTCGCCCCTGACCAGATCACGCGCCTCACGGCCCAGGTCCGAGATCAGTTCACCAAACGACTTTCCGTTCATGGCTGTCTCTCCTTTGGCTGAGTGTCAGTGGAGGCTCTCTGGAGGCTCGGGAGGGTATTCCGCCCTGGGGCCACTGCTGCGCAGGAAGCGTGTGGCGACGAATCCCACGGCAATGACTCCCGCCATAAAGATGACCGGGTTCTCCCGGGCATAATCTTGCACGTCCCGGTACAATTGCCCGGCATCTTTCTCCCGGATCCGATCGGAAAACTTGTCGAGTCCACGGCCAACGAGGTGGGTGTACTCGGCGGCGGTGGATTCGCCGTCACTGTTGAACTGATCGGCCACCCGATGCAGAGAGCCGGCGATACGGCTGATCGAGGAGGCCATGGAGCTACGCTGTTGTTCCACGGCGGACCAGCCTTTTCGCCGCAACTCTTCCCCGGCTTCCGTAGCGTCGGCTTTCACTTTTTCCATCTCTTCCATCGTTCGCTCCTCCCTGTTCGTGACGACAACGAACCTTGTGGTCCGCGGAGCTTGCCATTACACCGTGCCGCAGGGAAACTGCACACTTCCCTTGCCCCATTATTGGCGTGTTCTGTTGCGCCCCTTCGACGGACGCACAGCAGACCTTCGAACCAGTGGTTTGTGCCCGGCCACCTCCCAATCGGTGCCGGCCAGGGCAAGTCGCAGCAATCGGCAGCGGGGATTGGAGTGGTGCGAAGCCGGCGACCCACGCAGTCGGTGCTCCCTGGCGTGGGCTCCCGCGCCGACTGCTGATCGGGGCGCTTCCGTGATCGGGCGAGAGGCTCCCTGGCATCGCTCTCCTCCGCGTTGCGGTGAGTATCGAATGGCCTTTCAGAAGAAATAGCACGGGCCGGACAAACGTCTATGGGTCAGCGAACGTCGCGACAAAAGCGAACCAGGGGCGGCTCTGCGCCGGATTGGTATTCCGAATAGGGGCTTCGGTGCGTGATCGGAAGAGTGGCTTCGGGCCCGCCAGCGGCATTGACTACAGGTGCATCGATGGGCGTTCACCAAACGCCCATCGCAAGCGCACCGGACAGTGACACAAATCGGGATGCAGCAGGTGTGCTCACGCTCACCGGGCTGCAGCGGGTCTCAAGACTGGCAGAGTGGCCGGTTATCGGGGTGCTCGACCTGTTCGGCAATGGACTGTACGGTATCCCGCAGCTCCTCAAGGCTCAATGCCGTAAGCATGCGGGCGACCAGATCCGGGTCGAGCCGAATCATGCAGCGGCTGCCATCGGCCAGCTGCACCTGAACGCCGGCGGCATTCTTTTCCAGCCCATCTTCCGTCCCCTCCAGAAGGGTCGCGTTTTCCTGGAGCAGCACTTCGTACTGATGGTCGATGGCATCGGAAAGATCGTCATCGAGGTCTTCCGGGATGGCAGCAACCAGCCCCCCCTCATCACTGGTTGCGCACACGACCCCACGCTCGTGGAGAAAGGAGACGAATTTGTCACGGATGCCTTCATCGAAAAAGATGTATTCGAGCATGTTTCACCATCGAAAGAGAGAAATTGTGGTGCAGGCGCATCACCCCCGTGATCGCCGGCATGTGGGGCGCTGAAAGGCAGACCTGTGCCGCTTCACCACTTCGGACAGCATCCGTTCAGTCGTTGAGCAGCACCCCTGAGCTGTCGCCCAATGAGCTGCGCAGGCGTTGCACGTAGCGGTACAGCGTGCGTTCACTGACCCCCAACTGCTCGGCGGCCCTGGCGCGATGGCCATTGTGCCGCTCCAGCGCGGCAAGCACCTCGGCATCGCTCAACCGCCCATTGTGGCGCTCCAACAGCTTGCGACTTCGTGCCGGGGAGACCGGGCGCTGGGTGTGTTCCTCCTTGCTCACCCGGGGTCCTTCGAACAGCACATGTTCCGGCCGAATCGCCTTGTCGCCCGAGCCCAGGATGGCAGCGCGCTCGATGATGTTCCTCAGCTCGCGGACGTTGCCCGGGTAGTCGTAGCTGAGCAGAACCTCAATGACCTTTGGCGAAAGCGGCAGAAGGCGCTCCCCATCCTCCAGCCGGGAGAGGAAGTACTCGCCCAGGGCCGGAATGTCGTCCGGACGCTCCCGCAGCGGGGGGATGTGCACGGGAAAAGCCGAGAGCCGGTAGTAGAGATCCTGGCGAAATTCGCCCCGCTCCACCATCCCCTGCAAGTCCCTGTTGGTCGCCGCCACCACCCGGACGTTGACGTTGATGTAGTCGGTGCCTCCCAGGCGGCGAATGGTCCCGGTCTCAAGTACCCGCAACAGCTTGGTTTGTAGCGGCAAGGGCAGTTCGGCCAGCTCGTCAATGAAGAGCGTCCCGCGGTGCGCCACCTCGAACAGCCCCTTCTTGCGGGAAATAGCCCCGGTGAACGCCCCTTTTTCGTGGCCGAAAAGCTCGCTTTCGATGAGATTCTCACCCAGGGTGCCGCAGTCGACAATCACGAACGGCATGGCCGTGCGGTTGGAGTAGTGGTGGATGTAGTTGGCCACGCACTCTTTTCCAACCCCGCTCTCGCCAAGCAACAATACCGACGTCTGGGTAGGTGCGACCCGTTGCAGCAAGCTGGTCATTCTCAACATCGGCCCCGAACGGCCTATCAGCAGTGCATCCTGACTGGGTTGCGGAACAGGGTAGATGTATTCACCCACATAGATGATGTTTCCGTCGCCATCGAACAGGGGGGTCGACTGAAGGTGGACGAACTCCTCCTTGCCGTCCCTGTCGTAGTGCACGTGCATGACCTGGGTGGTCTGGCCGGTGGCGAATACCTGCTCGAGGGGGCAATGCTCGCCGTGCTGGCTGCAGGGAGTGTTTACATGGTGGGACACCTCGTAGCAAAAGCGTCCGACCACGTCATCGACGCTTAGGTAGCCATACATCGACAGGTAATTGGCGTTAGCGGAGATGATGCGGTAGTTACGATCGATGACCACGAACGGATCGGGCAGGATATTGATGATCTGCTCGCAGGACGGCTTCCCCAATGAGATTGGCATCTCTGGACTCTCCCCCATGTCATTGTTCTTATTGTTCTAATTTTGGTTATGCGTCATGATCTGGCATGACGTTCCTGACATGCTGCCACGTAGATTGCGAATTGTCAAAACAGTATGCCAGGGGCGGGGCGGCGGGCGACACGCCCGCCTGCCCCGGGTTGGGAACGAGGCTTACTTCAGCTTCTCGATACCGAGTGCCTTGAGGATGTATTTCTCGTAAAGGGGATCGTTGGAGCCTTTTTTCATCTTGTTGATGAAATACTTCTCGAAGGCGATCTTGGCCATGTGAACCCACTTGCCCTTCTTCATCCAGGCGACGTTCCTGGGCGGGATTTGGGGCATGGCCACGAAGGCGACGCCGTTATCGCCCATGTCGGCCAGGCAGATGGCATTCCAGGTTCCCTTCTGATCCGGCGCCTTGCCCTCGATATCGTTCTTGATGTTGTGGGCGGTGGCGGTGACCATGGACTCGATCATGTAGCCGGTTTTCGGCGTCCCGGTCGCCACCGGGGTCACCTCGGTGGGGGGAATGGCAATGCACACACCCACGGAGTAGATGTTGTTCCATTTGGGGTTGCGTTGATACTCGTCCACCTTGACGAAGCCACGGGGGTTGACCAGATCCTCACCCACGTTGCTGACGGCGTCGACCCCCTTGAAGGCGGGGATCATCATGTTGAATCTGAAAGGCAACTGGTGTTCCTTAATGACCTCGCCTTTGTCGTTGTGCTCGGCCACATGCATCATGCCCGCTTCGACCTTGGTCACCTTGGCGTTGCAGATCCAGTTGATGTGGTGCTGACGCAGCTCGGACTCCAGCATTCCCTTGGAATCGCCCACCCCGCCCAGCCCCAGGTGGCCGATGTAGGGCTCGGAGGTGACGAAGGTCATCTTCACCTTGTCGCGGATTTTGCGCCGACGCAGATCGGTGTCCAGGATGAAGGCCGTCTCGTAGGCCGGTCCAAAGCAGGAGGCGCCCTGCACGGCCCCCACAACGATCGGCCCCGGCTCGTTTACGAGCTCTTTCCACTTCTCGTACGCCGCCTCCGCGTGATCGACGGTGCAGACCGATTGGGTGTGCCCCCCGTGAGGGCCCAGCCCCTCCACCTCTTCGAAGGCCAGTTTCGGTCCGGTGGCGATGACCAGGTAGTCGTAGTGCACGGTCGAACCATCGGCCAGAACGATGGTGTTCTCGTCGGGTTTGATCTCCTGCGCGGCTTTGGCAATCAGTTTGATGCCTTTTTTGGAGAGGTAAGGTTCCAGTGGAAAACAGGTGTCCTTGCGGGTGCGCCAACCCACTGCGATCCATGGGTTGGAGGGTATGAAGCTGAAGCTGTCGGTGTTTGAAATGACCGTAACATCGTGCCCGTTGCCGAGGATCTCCCGGACGTCATATGCGGCAGGTAGACCGCCTGTGCTGGCGCCAATGATTACAACGTGAGCCATAGGGTTGCTCCTCCATTATTGTTATTGGAAAGGCGAGACGCTTTTCCCTTCTTGTCCTTGTCTGGCCGGATGCCAGCGGTAAAGCCTGCAAGCAATATGCGGGCCAGACGAAATCAGCCCCAACCATCCGCTGTCAAACAATCAGGCTGCCGGGTCGACCAGCCGCCGAACAGCATGAGGAGGTTTAGACCGAGTTCGGCAGGGTAAACGCATACTCACGTCACGGCCGTGCTGTGAGCGATGTAAGTCCTTGAAAGCAGGTACGCTGTGAATGCATCCCTGTACGCTCGACGGCC
>JAWLHA010000045.1:0-39061 GCA_041690535.1 Gammaproteobacteria bacterium
TCGTTGGTCGTTGGTCGTTGGTCGTTGGTCGTTGGTCGTTGGTCGTTGGTCGTTGGTCGTTGGTCGGTGGTCGGTGGTCGGTGGTCGGTGGTCGGTGGTGCACGCGCTCCATGTCCTGCTCTCGCTTCCACGCGCTGAGTGGGAACGCACCCTCGGCCCGCTGCGCCCGCCGCCGGTCTCCCGCAGCTGTCCCGGCCGCCTTGCCCTAAGGAAACGCTGATTGATTCGTCATTTCCCGCGAAGGCGGGAATCCATAAGGCACCCAGCCCAATACCCCTGGCCCTCTGAAGTCCAGCACTGGATTCCCGCCCCCCGACTAAAGCTCTCGGGGGCAGGCTTCGCGGGAATGACGGATGCGGGTGAGTAGTTACCGTTCCTAACTAAAGCTTTGCGTCCCCGCGACGATATCTTCAGGCAGCAGCGACAACGGGGGGCAACGACATGCATGATCGATGGGAGCACTGGCGGTTGGAGACGACCATGCGGGAGGTGCTGAATGGCA
Organism: Gammaproteobacteria bacterium; assembly: GCA_041690535.1. GTDB lineage: Bacteria > Pseudomonadota > Gammaproteobacteria > Thiohalomonadales > Thiohalomonadaceae > JAWLHA01. The sequence goes on from JAWLHA010000045.1 coordinate 503, forward strand.
TGGAGGACTTCTCCTCGTCCTTTGCTTTCCGCCCCTCGCCCGGCTGTTTTCAGATCCTTTCTGTCGAATCACCGGCCGATGAAATTGACCGTCATTTCACCCCCCACCAAGCCACTGTGCTCCAACACCCAAGGGCTCGCAAGGTCGCCTGAATACCTCATCAGCATCGGCGCAGATGCCGACTTGCTCGCTGCTGCGGTACTCCCAACCGACTCGTGGTAATGTCGACGGCGCCTGCGCCGTCTTCCAGATCGCTTCATACCCACGCAGTGATCCATCCATTGAGATCATCCGTGTGTCCGCTGCAGCCGCGCCTCCGTGCCATCGCAGCGAACGGTGGCGAGAAATGCGCGCTAGACTTACCAAATGTAGGGTGGATAAGCGTAGCGCATCCACCGGGTCGCGGCCGTGAATGGTGGATGCGCTGTGCTTATCCACCCTACATACGTGACGTATCGGATTATTTGTTAGGTGCTCTAAGGATCTGCTGGTTTCCGATAGCTTCCCCGCGGCATCCTGCCGGTGAGCAGCGTGCAACTAATTTGGAGCCGAAATGACATAGGCCCGGCAATCCGGGCCCTTTGTCCATCATTCCTTCGCGCCACACTCTCAGGGCAGCTGATCGAGGTCTTCACCTTCCTTTTGGACCGGCATCAAATCCTCCTTACTGACCCCCATTGCCAACGCGGTCGAACTGGCCACGTAGATGGAGGAGTAGGTACCGATCACAATGCCGATGATCAGCGCCATCGCGAACGAGTGGATCAACTCGCCCCCAAAGACGAAGAGGGCAATGAGCACCAACAGGGTGGTGAGGGAGGTCATGAGGGTGCGCGACAGGGTCTGGTTGAGTGAGGCGTTGATGATCTCCTCTGAGGTGCCCTTGCGCATCTTGCGGAAATTCTCGCGGATACGGTCGAACACCACGATGGTGTCATTGAGGGAGTAGCCAATGACCGCCAGCACCGCCGCCAGCACCGTCAGATCGAAATCGATCTGAAACAGCGCGAAGAACCCAAGCGTGATGAGTACATCGTGCACCAATGCGACCACAGACCCCACCGCAAAGCGGTATTCAAAGCGCAGCGCCACATAGATGAGGATGCCGATAAGGGCGTAAAGCACCGCCAGCCCGCCGTCGTTGGCCAGCTCATCACCCACCTGGGGCCCCACGAACTCCTGCCGGCGCATCTGCGCCTGAGGATCGCGCTCCTGCAGAACGCCCATCACCTTTTCGCTCAGGTCTGCGGTGGAGACGCTCTCACGCGGTGCCAGCCGGATGAGAACGTCCCTGGAGGTGCCGAAGTGCTGCACCACCGCATCGTTGTATCCGGCCGCGCCTAGGGTCTCGCGCACCTGAACGAGCTCCACGGGAGCGGGATAACCGACCTCAATGAGGGTGCCTCCGGTGAAGTCGATGCCAAAGTTGAGCCCCCGGGCCACCAGGGCGATCAGGGAGACGATGATCAGAGCGATCGACAGGAAGGCCGCGGGTTTGCGGACCTTCATGAAGTCGAATCTGGCGTTTTCGAAAATTTGCATCGCGCGCCCTCCTTAGATCGACAGCTTGGACAGGCGGCGTCCGCCCAGGGAAAGGTTGATCACGGCCCGGGTCCCCATGATCGCGGTGAACATGGAGGTGAGAATGCCCACTGACAGCGTCACCGCAAAGCCCTTGATGGGGCCAGTACCGAAGGTGAACAGCACCACCGCCGCAATCAACGTGGTCACGTTGGCATCGGCAATGGTGGACAGCGCCTTCTCATAGCCTGCGGAGATACTTGCGTGGGGCGTGTTGCCGTTGCGCAACTCCTCTCGGATGCGCTCGAAAATGAGCACATTGGCGTCCACGGCCATACCCACAGTCAGTACGATACCGGCAATGCCGGGCAGGGTCAGGGTAGCCTGCAGCATGGACAGGATAGCGACGATGAACACCAGGTTCAGGGCCAACGCCAGGTTGGCCACCATGCCGAAGCCCTTGTACCACATCGCCATGAAGGCCAGTACGAAAGCCATGCCGATGACCACCGAGCGGAACCCCTGGTCAATGTTGTCCTGACCGAGGCTGGGGCCAATGGTGCGCTCCTCGACAATCTCCATGGGGGCGGCCAGAGCACCGGCACGCAGCAGCAGAGCGAGATTGCGGGCCTCTTCGGTGCTGTCCAGGCCGGTGGTCTGGAAGCGCTTGCTGAACTGATCCCGAATGACCGCCACCGAGATCACCTCTTCGACCCGGCGCGACACCCGCTGGGGCTTGCCATCGACCATGCGGGTCTCGTTCTTGCTCTCGATGAAGACCACCGCCATCTGTTTGCCGATGTTCTCCCGGGTGTTGTCGCCCATCTTGCGGGCGCCCTTGCTGTCCAGGGTCACCGTGACCATGGGCCCACCGCTGCGCTGGTCGAGGCCGGAGGCGGCATCGATGACCTGGTCGCCGGTGATGATCACCCGCTTTTGCAGCAGGATCGGCTGGCCCTGGCGGTCGTAGTAGAGGCGGGAGTTGACCGGAACGCGTCCGGCAAGGGCCTCCTGGACGTCATGGTCCTCATCCACCATGTGATACTCGAGGGTGGCGGTGGCACCCAGGATCTCCTTGGCCCGGGCCGTGTCCTGCACACCAGGGAGCTGAACCACGATGCGCTCCTCACCCTGCTGCTGGATCACCGGCTCGGCGACCCCCAGCTCGTTGACACGATTACGCAGCGTGGTGATGTTCTGTTTGACCGCGAAGCTCTTGAGCTCGCGGATCTCCTTCTCACCCAGCCCTGCGTAGAGGAAGAGCTCGCCCCCACGCTCCTCCCCATTGAACTGCAGCTCGCGATACTCATTGCGGATCGCCTCTTCCGCCCTGGCCCGTTCCGCCTCGTCGCGGAAACGCATCTCCACCTTGCCGTCGCGGCTAACCACGGTGAGGTAGCGTACCTTGTTCTCGCGCATGAGGCTGCGCAGATCGTCCACATAGCGCTCCACCGCCTGCTTCACCGCAGCATCCATGTCCACCTGCAGCAGGAAATGGACACCGCCCCGCAGGTCGAGCCCCAGGTACATGGGCAACGCATTGATGTTGCTCAACCACTCCGGGGTGGCGGGGGCCAGGTTGAGCGCGACGTTGTAGTCATTGCCGAGGGCATCCCGCACGCGGTCGTAGGCCTTCAGCTGGGATTCGGTTTCGTTGAAACGGACCAGCAGCCCGCTTTCTGCCAGTTCGACGGCTTTGGGGTTCAGCTGATTCTGCTTGAGGACGTCGAGGACCTGGTCGCGGGTTGCCGTGTTGACCTGGGTCGTGCGGGTGGCCCCGATCTGCAGGGCGGGATCATCGCCGTAGAGATTGGGGAGCGCATACAGCCCCGCCGCCACGACCAGTATAAGGATAAGCAGGTTCTTCCAAAGCGGGTATCGGTTGATCATAGCCCTTCTCGTAAGCTCGCCCACAGGCCCGGCCGGTGAGCGGTGCCAAATCCATCGTTGTTATTGACAACCGCGCGCCCCGATCATCACCAGGGCGCGGGCCCCCCATTGCGGGCGGCCCAACATGCCAGCGAGTTGTTACAGGCTCTTGATGGTTCCCTTGGGCATTACCGTGGCGACGGCCCCACGCTGCACCTTCACCTGGACGTTGTCGGCCAGCTCAATGACGATGAAATTCTCACCCAGATCGGTGATCTTGCCCAACAATCCCCCTTGGGTTACCACCTCGTCGCCCTTGGCCAGTGCGGAGACCATCTTCTGGTGCTCCTTGGCGCGCTTTGACTGGGGCCGGATCAGGAGGAAGTAGAAGACCACGAAGAGGATGACGAACGGGAGGAGGCCCGAAATGAGGTCGGGCTGCTGCTGAGCCGGGGCAGCCTGGGCCCAGGCATCGGAGATGAAAAAGCTCATGTCGATTCCTTCTTTATCCGTTGTTGATCCGGTGCACTGACACTCGGCGGCCTATTATGACACAGCCCCCGCGCCCTTGCGCGGGGGCCAGAAGGAGCTCAATGGGGCCTTGGCGCCGCATTTGCAACCGCCTCAGGCCACCTGATCGAAATCCCTGTTGTACTTAGGGCAGGTTGCCATCTCTCCGGCCACTTGGAAAGTCTACACCCGTTCCGCCCCGAGATTGGCCTCAGGACACTCGGCCCGAAGCGCCTCGCAAGCGGAGGTGGAATCCGCCTCCGAGCCCCCCAAGACAGCGGCGCCTACTCTTGTGGCACCAGCTCAGGCGCCTCGACGCCCCGCATGGCATAGAACTCCGCCACGAAGAGCTCCAGCCGCTGCTCCTCGATGGCTTGGCGGAGTCCGCGCATGAGACTCTGGTAGTAATGGAGGTTATGGATGGTATTGAGTCGCGCCCCGAGGATCTCGTTGGCCCGGTTGAGGTGGCGCAGGTAGGCGCGGCTGTAGTTGCGGCAGGTATAACAGCCGCAATTCTCATCCAGGGGACGGGTATCCATCTGATGCTTGGCGTTGCGGATCTTCACCACCCCGGTGCTGGTGAAGAGATGACCATTGCGGGCGTTGCGGGTCGGCATCACGCAATCGAACATATCCACCCCACGGCGCACCGCCTCGACAATGTCCTCCGGGGTGCCGACCCCCATCAGATAGCGTGGCCGATCTGGCGGCATCTCGGGGGTGAGTGCCTCCAGCACCCTCAGCATGAATTCCTTCGGCTCTCCCACGGAGAGCCCACCGATGGCGTAGCCGTCGAAACCGATCCCGGTCAGTCCCGCCAGCGACTCCCGGCGCAAATCCTCATACATGCCCCCCTGGACGATACCGAACAGCGCCGAGGGGTTGTCCCCGTGGGCCACCTTGCTGCGTTTGGCCCAGCGCAGGGAAAGTTCCATGGACTCCCGCGCCTGCTTCTCGGTGGCCGGATAGGGGGTGCACTCGTCGAAGATCATGACGATGTCCGAGCCCAGGGCCCGCTGCACCGCCATGGACTCCTCGGGGCCCATGAACACCCGGCTGCCATCGATGGGGGACTGGAACGTCACCCCCTCCTCCGTGATCTTGCGCAGCTTGCCCAGGCTGAACACCTGGAAGCCGCCGGAGTCGGTGAGGATGGGCCGGTCCCAGTGCATGAAGTCGTGGAGGTCCCCGTGGGCCTGGATCACCTCGGTGCCGGGACGGAGCATCAAGTGGAAGGTGTTGCCGAGTATGATCTCGGCCCCGATCTCCTTCAGCTCCTCAGGGGTCATGGCCTTCACTGTGCCGTAAGTGCCGACCGGCATGAACGCCGGGGTCTCCACCGTGCCCCGCTCGAAGAACAACCGGCCGCGCCGGGCCTGACCGTCTGTGGTATCAAGTTCGAATTTCATGCGGCAAGCTTCAAGTTACAACATGCAAGTGACAAGTTACGCCCGCCCCAGTGGCAGCTCGTCATCTGGAACTCGGGGCAACACGAACATCGCGTCCCCATAGCTGAAGAAGCGGTAACCCTGCTCCACTGCATGGCGATAGGCGGCCATGGTCTGCTCGTAACCGGCAAAGGCACAGACCAGCATCAGCAACGTGGATTCGGGAAGGTGGAAGTTGGTCACCAGGGCATCAATCACCCTGAACCGGTAGCCGGGATAGATGAAGATATTGGTCTCCCCGGCAAAGGGGCGCAGCTCCCCTTCACGCGCAGCGGACTCCAGGCTGCGCACCACCGTGGTGCCCACCGCCACCACCCGGCCGCCCCGCGCCCTGGTCGCGGCCACCCGTTGGATTGTTTCAGGCGGGACCTCCAGGTACTCCGAGTGCATGTGGTGCTCGCGGATGTCATCGGCGCGCACCGGCTGAAACGTTCCGGCCCCTACATGCAGCGTCACATAGGCCGTCTCCACCCCCATCGCATTCAGCTGCGCGAGCAGCGCTTGGTCGAAGTGGAGCCCGGCGGTGGGGGCCGCCACCGCCCCTGCATTGCGGGCATAGACAGTCTGATAGCGGTCGCTGTCCTCCCCCCCGGCCTCCCGCTCAATGTACGGTGGCAGGGGAATATGGCCGTGGGCCTCCAGGATGGGCAGTACCGCCCCGGGAAACCCCAGCTCGAACAGCGCCTCCTCCCGCCCAAGCACCGTCACCACGATGTCGGCAGCCCCAAGCAGGAGCTGGCTACCGGGCTTGGGCGACTTGCTGGCCCGTACGTGAGCCAGGGCCCGGTTGCCGTCCACGATCCGCTCGACCAGCACCTCTACCTTGCCGCCACTGGCCTTGCGACCAAACAGGCGCGCAGGGATCACCTTCGTGTCGTTGAACACCAGCAGATCCCCCGGACGGAGCAGCTGCGGAAGATCGGAAAAGGCCCGATCGGCCACCACCCCACTGGCTCCCTCCAGGGTCAGCAGGCGGCTGGCGCTGCGGACCGGCATGGGGTATTGGGCGATAAGCTCGTCGGGAAGTTCGAAGTGAAAGTCGGTTCGGCGCATGGGGGGCGGATATTAACAAAGATTTTCAATCAGTGCCTTGCCCAAAGCCCGATAATCCTTATAATGTACCGCCTGCAGCACACCACCTGCCGGGGTGGCGAAACTGGTAGACGCAGCAGACTCAAAATCTGCCGGTGGCAACACCGTGTCGGTTCGACTCCGACCCTCGGCACCACTTATGAATCAAGTACTTACATTTACCCCTCGGAACAAGATCCAGACCTGCGAAGACGGCGGGCATACGCCGGGCATACGCTGGGAGCCCGTTCACCATCATTCCTGCAGCAATTGGCCCATGTGGGGCCTGCTTCTCCGCTCCATTTAGTCGAGCAGGTCGCCCACCCTGTAGTGCAGTCTGCGTGGGGAAAGGAGAAAAGCGGCCGCCCCGAGAGGCGGCCGCGCAGCCTTGTCAGTTCACGAGCCCCTGGGTGATGGCCGCGACGTTGCTGTTGCCCATCTGAGTGATGAACGCCTGGTTACCGCTGTCCGCCTGTCCAACGGTGGCAGTGTTGCCGTCACCGGTCTGGCCGACATTGGTGTAGTTCCCGCTGCCGATCTGCGCCACCGTGATCATGTTGCCCCAGCCATCCTGGGCCAGCACGGCCTCTTGGCTCATACCGCCCTGATAGAGCAGGATGTCACTGTCGCCGCCGCTGAGCTGGGTCACTTCAGCAATGTGGTCACTGCCCTCCTGCGTCATGTCCACGGTGTTGCCCTCACCCAGGATCTGCAGGACATCGGCACTGTTGCCGGAGCCGGACTGACTCACCGAGATCTCGTTGCCGCTGCCCTCCGCCTGGATGATGAACACACCGTTATTGTCACCGGACTGTCCGATGTCCGTTGTGCTCCCGGAGCCGCCAAACTGAAACACGGTTGCACCATTGCCCGAGCCGAGGGAGGCGTACTGGTTAACCCCCACGTAGTTGTCTGAGCCATCACTCTGAAGCACGGTCGCGCCGTTTCCGTCACCGCCCTGCGCCACCTCCACACTGTTGTAACTGCCGCCCGATTGCTCGATGGAGGCATTGTTATACCCACCCTCCTGGGTGATCCATGCAGTGTTGACCATTCCGCCATCCTGCATAATGGCGGCGCTGTTCTCGAAGTACCCCTCCTGGGTCACGTTTGCGGAGTTGCCCTCGCCCCCCAGCTGGGCGGTGCTGGCCGTCTGCTCGTCACCCATCTGAGTGATGGAAGAGCTGCTATTGGTCGTGCCAAATTGCTCGGTAGTCGCACTGTTGTTGTTGCCGGTTTGGTACTGCCCCGCGGAGCTCCCTGTGGTGAAGTCCCCTTGGCTGATCGTGGCGTAATTGCCGTTGCCGCCCTGGATCTGTGTCGCCGTATTATCAGTCGTCTCCGCCTGCGCAGATACGCCTCCCAAGGCCAACACTACCGCTGCGACGATTGCTGAATGCCTGCTCATGCCCTTTCTCCTTTCTACGATGAAGTTGCCTGCTGCCATTGCTTCCGAATGCCCGTTCATGCCCTTTCTCCTATTACCCATGGATGTGCCTGGTGCCGGGACCTCCCAGTGACTGCCCATGTCTTACTTGCTCCTGTATTCACCGGCGCTACTGCTGATAAATGCGAACCGCGCCGCCATCGCCGAGCTGACGAACCGTGAGCGAAAGCCCGGTACCCACCTGCTCCTGCTGCATGAAATTGCCGTTACCGATCTGCACGCCCAGCAGACGGTTGTCGCGGCCCTGCTGCGACTGGAGCAGAACGTTGCCCTCGCCCCGCTGGATCGCCTGAGCTTCGAGTCCCTCCCCCATCTGGATGACCTCGACCACATTGCCCCCGCTCGATGCCGGGGGGATCAGAGGCAGAGACAGACTGCCCAAGGGGGCCGCCGATGCCGGCCTGCCCACCGCGCCTCCGGCGAATTCCATGCCCGCCCCCCCCAGGATCCACTGCGCCTCGTCCGCCACGGCGGGGCCGCACAGAGATGCAGTCAGGGCGAACACTAGATACCGGGCCGGGTGCATCGCTGCAGCGCGCCTTGCCATTACTCAACTTGGGAGAGGATGGCGTTGTTCGCACTCCCTTGCTGTAAAGCCACATAGGTGTTTCCGGCCCCGGCCTGCGTGATCTCGAGGCTGTTCAGCTCGCCGTAAACCTGAAGCGCCTCGATCCTGTTGTAGGCACCGGTTTGCGTGAGATTCACCTCGCTATCGGTCACGTTCCTCTGCCTCACATCCAGTCGCAGTTCGTCGCCGTACTGATAGGCGACCTGTTCGCTTGAGTGCGCATTTTTCTGTTCCATGAAGGCGCGACTGCTCCACCCGTCCTGCTCCAGGAGAATGGTGCTCTCGGTACTGACCGCCTGAGCAACCTTGGCGTCATTGCCGGTGCCCTGTTGCCGCACATCGGCGAGGTCGTTCGTCCCCTTCTGCTGCTTGACCTCAGTGCGGTTTCCCTCTCCGGACTGTTCGACGATGGCAATCTGCCCCCAGCCGTTGCCCTGGTAAGTCACGGCTTCGAGATCGTTGCCCTCCTGACCTACGAACGCGACATCCCAGGAGCCATTTTCCTGTGTGGAATGCGCCTGGAGACCATCACCGTATTGGATCTGCTCGATGGAGCCGTCGGTGGTCCCCACTTGGGCCGCATTGGCCTCATTGTTCATTCCGAACTGCTCCTGCGCAGCCAGGGAGTTCTGGACTCCAGCCTGCAGAATCACTGCCGTGTTGCCGTCGTTTTCCGCTCCGGTGCCGAATTGGATCTGCTGAGCCAATGCACCGCTGGAGCCGTATTGCTCGATGATTGCCGACTGGCCGTTGCCTTCCTGCCACTGTTCAGCCACGTTGGCCGCGTGGACTGGAGGCCAAAGGGCTGCAGCCACTGCCGCGGTAATCACCCGGGGTCTTGCCATCAGTCTCTTCATTGCCACTTCTCCGCCAGACTTCGAAACTCGCGGGATAACCTAACCGCACCTGTTTACTGCTGACTGAAACCATAACAATGCCCCTTTCGTTGCACGTCCGCCGATTTTCGTATTCGCTTTCGTATTTCCCGTCCCGACTCATCATTGCGTCGTAGGAAATTGGATTGTTAGGGATTGGGGGACGCCTGGCGCATGCAGGAAGGGCTCAAACACGCAGGCAAGTCGCAGCCCGCGCATTCCGGGGTGAACGGGAGAGCGGCGCGGGTGGATGCGCTCGCTTATCCACGCATGTCAGGCGGCTTCGGCCATGTCAGGGAGAGTTGGTGCAAAACGGAGCTCGGGGTCAGCCCGGCCCCACGAGCGGCCATCCGTCCGGAACCGGCAGGGTGTCGGTCTCGCCCCGCAGTTCCCTCACATAGGAGCGAATCACCGGCGTGTTGATATCGGCGGGATCACCCAGCGCCCAGGTCCGGTCGAGCACCCCCTCGACGATGAGCCCGAGCAGCGCCTTCTCGATCGCCTCGAGCACGCACTGCTGGGCGGGCTCATTGGTGGTGTAGCCGGTTTCCAGCTCCAGCAGGCGCTTGAGACTGACGAACCGGAAGACACCCGCCTGCACCTCCCTGGAGTAGATGGTCTTGCTCGCCGATACGCTGTTGATGACCAGTCCGGTGCGCGCATCCACGGCCCGCAGGTAGACGGTGACCTGGTCGGAGCGGTACTGGGTCGATGCGCCAATCCCGAAGTACTTGGCCCCCAGCCCGCCGGTGAGGGTATTGGTCTCGTAGCCGATGATGCCCCCCTCCAGCACGATCGTCGCGTGACGCAGGGGCGGCAGAGGGCCGGGAGTGATCCCTCCGTTCTCCTCCGCGGCGCGAATGATCTTCCGCTCGGTGAGGAGGTTCTGCAGCCCCTCCCGCTCCACCGGAACGAACCATCCCGAGTCCTTGAGGGCCTTGATGAGCATGGAGGTGGCGCCCTGGGTCACCGAGGTGGAGAAGGAGGAGCCCGTCGCGGAGGGCTTGTACTGCCCGGTCTGATCGCGAAACCCGTAGACCGCCGCCACGATGGGTCCCTTGGGCCTCGGCAACTCACGCAGAAGCGCGTTGGTGGCGGAGCGTGGGGTGAGTACGGCCGGTGCGCTCGGGTTGGGGTAGGCGACCGACGCACACCCGTTCAACAGCGCGGGCAAGAGTGCAACGAGCGTGGCGGCGACACCAGTGCGGACCATCTTTGCAGTGCTCATAGGTAGGGGATTTCAATCACCGTCACCTGACCGGTGCGCAGATCCGTGACATTGACGACCACGCTGTCGGGATTGGTGGTCACCACCTCGATCTGGTAGTTGTCGGTGGAGTAGAGGCCACCGTCCCCGAGCCCCTCTTCCGAATAGATGTCGTTGACGATCTTGCGCGCCATGGCGTTCAGCACTTGGCGTTCCAGATTCTGCTGGAAGGAGGCCAGGGGATCGAACTCCACCCCGGGCTCTTTGAAGTCGCTCTGCGCCTGGGCGGAATTGAGCAGGAAGGTGCCGTTGAGCGGGTTCCCGCCGAAGGAGGGGTTGGTGAACTCGAACGTGAGCTCGGAGCCCTGCGCCATCCAGGGAGCCAACAGAAGTGACGCGACGACTCGCTTCATTGCATCCTCGAATTGTCTCGTGTGGAAACTCGACCGACCCGGCCGCAGCGGGGTCATGGCTGTCCCGTGTCAATCCGGCCGCCAGGTGGATCGCCTCGCCTCAGTACCCGCTGGCGGAGAGGTCGGAGCGGGACCGCGGCGCCGGGGTGCGGATTTTCACGGCAATCTTCTCGTACACCGTCCTGGTCGCCTCTTCGGCCAACGCCTTGACATTGCCCCGACCGGGGCGGATCACTGTGCTATACACCACATCCCCATCTTGCTGGACCCGAATGATGCTTCCCCACGCCGCCGACGGAGTCTCTGTAACCACCAGGTTGTAGCCATCCGGTTCATAGCGGGCAAACCAGGCGGCGGCGAAGTGGTAGTAAAACTCGTGCCCGAGCCGGGTGATGGTCCGGTCAATCACCACGCCGGTGAAATCGAGCTCCAGCCCGTCCGCGCCCCGCCCCGGCGCCGCCGCGACCATGCCGCCAAGGAGAACGAGTGCCGCAGCCGCGAGGAGACGCCGCTTGCTCATAGGTTCTCACTCACCCAGCGCGCCGCCTGCAGGCGGGTGGAGACGTTGATCTTTCTGAACACGTGATAGATGTGCGTCTTCACGGTATGGACGCTGCGGCACATGCGCTCGGCGATCTCGGCGTTGCTCGCGCCCCCGGCCACCATGCGCAGCACCTCCATCTCGCGGGCGGTGAGCTCGGGGGGGCGCGGGCGGGACAGGGCCTGGCGCGCGCGGTACTCACGGAAATGGCGGGACAACAGCTCCCGGGGCAGCCAGAACTGCCCGTCGAAAATGGCCGAAAGACCCTTGATGAGGTGGGTAAAGGAGATGTTCTCCTGAAAGATCCCCCGTACCTCCGGGCGGGTGGCGAGTTCGTCGTACCAAAGCTCGGAGCTCACGTTCAGCACGGCCAGATTGCACTGATACGCTACGGCGGTGGGGAGCATGTCCAGATGGGCGAGCACCGACTGGAGATCCTGTCCCAGCGCGTCCAACAGCACCAGGTGATCTGCCGGGACGGAGGGGGCCGGCAGCGTTGCCACGACCCGGCAGGTTGCCCCCGTCTCGGCCTCGATACGCGCGGCAAGCATTGAATTCTGCAAGGAGTACTGGCCCACCAGGGTCACGTACTTGCCCGCCAGCACGGGCGGGTCGCTCGGGCGAAGCTTGCTGGCGAAAGGTGTGATGCCACTCATCGCAATTCCTCGGATTGGTGCCGCCGGAGCGGCCACATCAGTGGGGCGCGGGGGCAGCCGACTCGGCAGACCCGCTTCATCCAGGCTCAACCGTGATGCTTAAGCCACGCGGTAACTGTAGCGGGGCTCCCCCTAGCGGAATATGGGGGAAACCCGGTGAATGGGCTGAGGTGAAACCCGTAGCCCGGAGGTGGGGAAACCGTGTAGGCACAGGAAGGTATCGCCCGCAGCGGCCCAATAAGGCACCCGCCCATTGCCACCGTCTGCTGCCCGACACGCCAACCAAAACACCTGGGGGCACCCGAATTCCGCAACGGGTTAGTCCGTTAGCCGGACTCGTCACACCTTGGCATGACACCTAACCTTCCGGCGGGTAGGAGCGCTACTGCATCGCTGAGCGAAAAGTAGGGATCCACCGGAGCGCAGCCCCATGTGCGCCTAGCTAGCCTAAGAGACGCCGAAAACCCGAGATCCCGGATCGCGCGTCGTTCACGAGCGCAGACGCGTCGCACGAGTGAGCGCCTTGCCGCCCCCGATGGCTAACCGAACGCAGAGGTGATCGTGGCATGAGTCCTGGAGTGAATGCTCTAACCTTGAGATGGCAGTTCATTCTCACCGGGGCACTGCTCCTGGTGGGCCAATCCGAGGCCATTGCCCGGACCATCGTGGCCGAGGTGGTGGCGCTGGAGCAGGTGCAGGTCTACAACCGCTTCGGCGCCTACAACCCCGTGGGCATGCAATACGCGCTGCGGCGCGATGTGGTGGACAAGAGCAGCGGCCTCTCCGAGGCCGAAGGGGCTACCCTGCGGCCCGGCGGAGTCATGCTGCGCCCCGGGAAGCGACCCCGGCCACTGGTGCTGCGCGGCAACGCCGGGGACACGTTGGTGGTGCACTTCACCAACCTGCTGAGCCCCCAGCGCGAACACTCCGACGCCCCCTTCACCCGCCTCGCCTCCATGGCGGCGGTGGGGCTGACGCCCGTGGGCAACAACAAGGACCCGCTCAACACCGGCATCGCCGGGATCGCCCCCGGCCAGTCGCAGACCTACGGCTGGTCCCTGGAGCGGGAGGGCACCCACCTCATCTTCAGCAATGGCGCCCCGGCAGGCGGACAGGGCGACGGGGGCAGCCTGGTGCTGGGGCTGTTCGGCGCCATCAACGTGGAGCCCGCCGGCACCGTCTGGTACCGCAGCCAGGTCACCGCGGACGAGTTGGCCGCCGCCACAGCCCGCGACGAAGGGGGGGCGCCGGCGCATCTGCCCACCGGCCACCCCAGGCTGGATTATGGCGCCGAGGACGCCAACGGCATCCCTGTCCTCGCGATGCTCAAATCCCAGGGCGGCAACACCCATGAACTGGTGCACGCCGACCTCGATGCCCTGATCACCGGCTCCGGAGACGGCTTCCGGGAGTTCACCATCATCTTCCATGACGAGCTGAAGGCGGTGCAGGCCTTCCCGGTGCTCGATGCGGAGCAACTGCACGGGGTGCGCGACGGCTTCGGCGTCAACTACGGCGCCTCCGGCATGGGCGCGATTCTCATGGCCAACCGCCTGGGCGAGGGGCCGGCCAAGGAGTGCGTGGAATGCTTCTACGAGGAGTTCTTCCTCACCTCCTGGGCCAACGGCGATCCCGCCCTGCTGGTGCAGTACGAGGACGACCCGAGCAACGTGCACCACAGCTATTTGAATGACCGGGTCAAGATCCGCAACCTGCACGCCGGCCCCAAGGAGACCCACATCTTCCATCTCCACGCCCACCAGTGGGTCGGAAATCCCTCCAGCGACAACTCCAACTATCTGGATTCCCAGACCATCGCCCCCGCCCAGGGCTTCACCTATGACATCTATTACGGCGGCAGCGGCAACCGCAACCGCACCCCCGGGGATGCCATCTTCCACTGCCACCTCTACCCCCACTTCGCCTCCGGCATGTGGGGGCTGTGGCGGGTCCATGACGTGTTCGAGGACGGCACCCGCCGACTGGCCGACGGCGAATACGGCCCCGGCACCGATCCCCTGACCGGGGTGACCGACGGCGGCACCCCCATTCCGGCCGTGGTGCCTCTGCCGAGCCTGGCCCTCGCGCCGCTGCCCACCTACGCGTCGGTGGACAGCAACGGGGATGGCGCACTGGACGGCATGCCCGGCTACCCCTTCTACATCGCCGGCGAGGCGGGCCATCGGCCGCCCCAGGCCCCCTATGACCTGGCCCGCGACGGCGGCCTGCCGCGCCACGTGGTACTGGCCGGCGCCCGCAACGCGCGCCAGGACCTGGCCGCGGCGGACTTCTCCGCCGAACTGCTGGCCGCGGACCTACGCATCCTGCCCCAGGAGGGGACCCCCCTGGAGCAGGCGGCCATGGCCTTTCACGCCACCCCGGGTGGCTTCGCCTCCATCACCCAGGAGGGGTCGGCAGCCAGCTTTGCGGTGAACGGGCTCCCGCCCCAACCCGGGGCTCCCTTCGCCGACCCCTGCCCGCCCGGCCAGGCCACCGGCGAGCGGGTCTACAACGTCTCCGCCATTCAGCTCGATCTGCTGGTCAACGCGGCCGGCTGGCACAACCCCCAAGCCCGGATCAACGTGCTCGATTCGGACGTACCCAGGTACGAGGGGCGCTCCACCACGGCCGATCCCTTCTTCTTCCGCGCCAACTCGGGGGAGTGTGTGGTCTTTCGCCACACCAACCGCACCCCCAACGTGCTGGAGAAGGACGACTTCCAGGTGCGCACCCCCACCGACACCATCGGCCAGCATATCCACCTGGTGAAATTCGATGTCACCGCCTCCGACGGCTCGGGCAACGGCTGGAACTACGAGGACGGCACCTTCTCCGCCCAGGCCATCGCCGAGCGCATCGAGGCGAGCCATGCCGGCTCGGCGGTGGACCTGAGCGGCGAGCCGGTGAACCTCTCCATGGAAGACTCCGGCTTCCAGACCACCGTGCAGCGCTGGTGGGCCGACCCGCTGCTCAATGGGCAGGGCCAGGACCGCACCATCCGCACGGTCTTCACCCACGACCACTTCGCCCCCTCGAGCATCCAGCACTACGGCTTCTACAACGCCCTGGTGATCGAGCCGGCCGGCTCCTCCTGGCTCACCCAGGACGGCAAGGATGACCTCTCGCAGCCCCTCAACCCGGCCCGCGGGGTGGGGACCCAGGCCATCATTTTGGGGGCGGACGACCTCGACACTCACCCGCCCACCCGTGAGTTCATGGTGGCGGTGGCCGACTTTGGCGTGCTCTACGACCCAACCGCCGATGCGGGAACGTCGTGTCCCGAGGCGGTCCGCCCCGAGCTGGGCTGCCCGGTTAATCCGCCGGAGGCGCCGGAAGCCATCTCCGCCGACGACCCGGGCGCCTTCCTCGTGAACTACAAAAATGAGCCGATCCCCCTGCGCGTCGGCCAGTTCGACGCCTCGGGCAGCTTCGTGGGGCTCAAATCCGGAGATGCCGGGGATATGGCCTACGTCTTCAGCTCGGCCGTGCACGGCGATCCCTTTACGGAGATCTACCGCGCCTACGAGGGGGATCGAATCAGGTTTGCCCTCATCCAGGGGGCGCAGGAGGAGCAACACGTCTTTGCCATCAGCGGCATGCGCTGGCAGCGAGAGCCGAGCGGTCCGGGCGCCCGGTTCCTCAACGCCCAGGCGATCGGCATTTCCGAGCACTTCGAGATGGAGTGCCCGGCCCTGCCGGAATCGGCCCCCAACACCGCCGTCACCGACTTCCTCTACCGCGATGCCAACACCGACGGGCTGTGGTCGGGCGTCTGGGGCCTTATCCGCGTGTACAAGGATCGCGCCACGGCCCAGGCGGACCTGGCCGATGGGTCGGCGGGCATGACCGATCTTGCCGAACTGCCGGGCAACCCCGGCCGCATCCGCCGCACCGAACTCTCCCAGGGGTTCCGCTCGGACGGCTGCCCCCTGGATGCCCCGCTGCGCAGCTTCACCCTCGAGGCGTGGGCGGCCAGGGACCTGCTGCCCGGGGGAGAGTTGGTCTACAACGCCCGGGCGGGGATCACCGACCCGAGCGGCCTGCTTTACATCCACGCACGGGATCGTTTTCTGCTCCAGTCGGGCGCCAAAGAGCCGGAGCCCTTGGTCATCCGCGCCAACGCTGGAGACTGCATTCGGATACGGCTGACCAACCGGCTGCCGCAGAACGTGCCCGACCACCTGGGCGACGCCAAGCTGCTGCCCATTGCCAGCATGCAGGCGGATGATTTCCGCCCCTCCAACAAGGTGGGCCTCCACCCGGCACTGGTGAGCTACGATGCGCGCAACAGTGACGGGGCCAATATCGGGCGCAATGCGATCCAGACCGCCGCCCCGGGCAGGACGGTCACCTACACCTGGTACGCGGGAGAGATCGAAGTCGAGCCGGACCCCACCTACGCCGGCGATGACAAGCGCAAGAAGGTGGCCACGCCGCTGGAGTACGGGGCCATCAATCTTGCCCCCTTCGGTGATGTGATCAAGCAGGGCGCCCAGGGGCTGGCCGGCATGCTCATCATCGAGCCCCAGGGGGCGAGTTACGCCGCCCCCTCAGGGAGCCCCACCAACGACGGGACCGTGGCGGTGATCAGCTACCCCGATCCCCAGACCGGGCTCTACCGCAGCTTCCGAGAATTCGTGGTCTTCAAGCAGGGGGGGCTCAACCTGCTGGAGCGGGGGATCGCGATGCCCAGCAACCATGTGGTGGACGACTCGGACGACGATGGTGAGGTCGCCATCAACTACCGCACCGAGCCCTTCTGCACCCGGTTCGGCCTGCCGGCCGACTGTGATACCCACGACGTTGCCTATCCTGCCGACTTCTTCCTGGGTCCCATCGAGACGCCCGTGTTCAGTGCCCTCGGGGGCGAGGAGATCCGCTTCCGCGTGGGCTATCCCCACGGCCCGACCCGACAGGAGGCGTTCATCGTCTACGGCCACGACTACCCCGACCTGGGTTCGGCCGGCTACGGCTCGGGGGCCAGCCTCAGCGCCCCGGGCCTCGCCTTTGACGCGATCCCCTACGGGGGCGCCAAGCCGGGCACCTGGATCTACCGGGCCTCGCCCTCCCACCGCTTTGCCAGCGGCTCCTGGGGTCGGCTGGAAGTGCAGTAAAGCAAGAGAAGGGGTGGAGAGCGCCGCCGTGCGCTCTCCACCGTTGATGAAAGGTAAAACGAATGAAAAGTCACGTGTTGTCAAGATTGACAGTATTTGTGGCGATTCTTCTGATCGGCGGGATCGGGCTCGCCCAGGAGAAGGTCGCCCCCGGGGCAAGCCTGCGGGTGGAGCTGGAGGCCGGGGCGGCCGGCCCGCCCCCAGTGCTGCAGGCCGGCCAGGAGGCGCGGCTCGGCTTTCGGGTGACCGACCCCCACTCCGACTTTCCCGTCTCGGGGCTCCACCCCTCTGCCTGGGTGATCCGCCGGGACACGCAAGGCCGCCCCGATCAGGCCGCCTGCGAGGCCGCCATCCGGGGGCAGCTGGGGGGGCTGGCAGGCGATCGGGCCCAGCTCGACCTCAACGGTTTTCTGATCCTCACCCTCAACGCCGACCACACCCTCGGCATCATCAATCCGCAGGTGAATCTGAACAGCGCCAATCTGGAGGCGCTGATCCCCCTGCCCGGGCGCCCCGGCGGCTGGGCCCTCAATGAGGCGACCGGCCGGGTCCACATCACCCTGCCCGAGCAGCAGGAGCTGGTGAGCGTGGACCTCGGCGCCCACGCCATTCGCTCGCGCACGGCCGTGGGTCGGGGCGCCGCGACGGTGGGCCTGCAGCCGGACGGCCGCTACCTCTGGGTGGGTAACGATGTGGACGGCACGGTCACGGTGGTGGAGGCCGCCACGGGCCAGGCCGCGGCCACCCTGCCGGCCGGCAAGGGGCCACTGGCTCTCGGCTTCGATGACGCCGGCCGCTTCGCCTTCGCTGCGGCCTCCGGGGAGGGCCGGCTCTTCATTTACGATGCCCGCACCCTGGCCCCCCACGCCACCGTGGAGGCCGGCCCGGGCCAGCTGAGCCTCGCCTACTCCCCCCTTGCCGAACTGCTGTATGTGGCCGCGGCCGAGGGACTCCAAATCCGGGCGTTCCGCCCCGCCGAGGGGAAGGAGGCCGCCACCGTGGAGCTCGGCCGGGGCATCACCCGCCTGGGCATCTCCCCGGACGGCCGCCTGCTGTTGGCGTTGCGCTCGGCGCGGGATGAACTCCACGTGGTGGACGTGGCCACCCATCAGCTCACGGCGAAGCTGGCCACCGGCAAGGCGCCGGACCAGATCGCCTTCACCCCCGCCTTCGCCTACGTGCGCAGCACCGATACGCCCGAGGTCACGGTGGTCCAGCTCTCGGGCCTGCTGGGCAACGGCAGCACCCCCGCCCTCGCCGTCCCCACCGGGGCCGTGGCCCCCGGGGCCGCAGCGCTCCCGGGGGCAAGTTCGCTTGCCCCCCTCCCAGAGGGTGCGGGCGGCGCGCTCATCGCCAACCCGGCGGACCGGAAGATCTACTTCTACATGGAGGGCATGGCGGCCCCCATGAACGCCTTCAAGACCTACACCACCCCGCCCCTGGGCATCCTCATCCACGACCGCAGCCTCAGGGAGGCCTCCTCCAGCGGCCGCTACGAGACCCTCATCCGCCTCGATGAACCGGGGACCTATGACGTACCGTTCTACCTTCCGAGCCCCCGGGTGGCGACCTGCTTCGAGATCACGGTCCAGCCCGGTCCCGGCGCCCCCCACGTCGTCCGTTCGGGTCCGCCGGGCTTCGAGAGCCTCTTTGCCGACCGGCACTTCGCGCCGGGCACGCCCGCCCGGCTTCGCTTCCGCCTGACCCGGGGCGACCAACCGCTGGCGTTGCCCCGGGAGGGGGCCGTGGCGATCACCACCTTCCGCCTCGACGCCCACTGGTCGGCGCGTGCCCCCGCCCGCTCCCTGACGGAGGGCATCTATGAGGCGGTGGTCACCTTTCCCGAGGCCGGGCGCTACCACGTGCTCGTCGAGGCCCCCTCTGCCGGGATCCGGCTGGGTGACCTGCGCCACGCCTTCGCCTTTGTGAACGAACGACCGCAACAGTCGCAGGAGCAACAATGAAGCCGAAAACCGCCTCTGTTTCTCAAAACCGCAAGGGCGCCAGGAGAGAGCACCTTTCGCCTGGCCCCCTTCGTCTCTGTGCCAACTTTCCGTCGATGGCCGGTGCAGCCCTGATGGCGTGCGCCTCCGGGGCATGGGCTGGGGAAATGGAGGCGATGCACGACCACCACCACGGGATGCACCACCCCATGGCGGCGCCGGCGGTGACGGCCCCCTCCCGCGATGTCCGGCTGTACGATCTCCCCCTGGTGGACCATCGGGGGCAGCCGGTGCGGCTCCAAAGCGACCTGGTGCGCGACCGCCTGGTGGCCATCAATTTCATCTACACCAGCTGCACCGCTGTCTGCCCGCTCCTCTCCACCGTCTTCGAGCAGATGCAGGCGCAGCTGGGCGAACGCCTCGGCCGGGACGTGCTGCTGATCTCCATCAGCATCGACCCCAACGTCGATACCCCGGCCCGGCTCCAGGCCTATGCAGATCGTTTTCACGCCCGCCCGGGCTGGCTCTTCCTCACCGGCGACAAGGGCAATGTGGACCAGGTGCTGCTCGGGCTGGGGGCCTACGCCGCCTCCCCCGCCGACCACGCCGCCATGACCCTGGTGGGCGACGGCGCAGTGGGTGGCTGGACCCGTTTCTACGGCTTTCCGGCCCCCGAGAAGCTGATCGCCCGACTGGACGAGCTGGGGGCTCAGAAGCGTCTCACCACGGCTGCACCGGCGGAGAAGCACCCGTGAGACGGCTTCCGCTTGCTCTGCTGCTCTGCCTCCTGTTCGCCCCTGCCCAGGCCAAGAACACGGGACGGGAAGAGGCCACCCGGGCCTACTTCACCGACACCCCCCTGATGACGCAGCGGGGCGAGTCGGTGCGCTTCTACACCGACGTGCTGAAGGAGCGCCTGGTGGTGATCAACTTCATCTACACCCGCTGCGAACACGTCTGCCCCACGACCACCCAGAAGCTGGCCGAGCTGGCCGCCCGGGTGAGTGGGACCATCCCCAACCTTCGTTTGGTCTCCATCAGCATTGACCCGGAACACGACACCCCGGCGCGTCTGCAGACCTACGCCGAGCAGTTCGGCCCCCGACCGGAATGGCTGTTGCTCACCGGGGAGAAGGGGGCCGTGGAGACGGTGGTCGCGCGCCTCGGCCAGCTGCCCCCCGAGGTGGAGGCCCACTCCACGCTGTTCCTCATGGGCGACGTGGCGCAGGGCAGTTGGAGCAAGGTGTTCGGATTTGCCACCGCGGATCAACTGGAAGGCGAACTGAGACGGATTGCCAATGGCAATGCCCGGGAGTGACGGCCACCCGACCATCAAGGGCCGAGCGCAAGTGGAATGAAACAAGGAGAAGCAACCGTGAGTCATCGACGTGCAAGACTACGAAACGGGGTCCTGGCCAGCGCGTTCCTCTTGGCCAGCGCCCCCGTCGCCTACGCGGCCTGTCCCCTGGACGGCGCCACGCCGCTCAACATCGGGCCAATCAATCCCCAGAACGGTTTTCCCGAGTATGTTCAGGACGCCCAGGGGCTGGCGCTCTCCATCTGCCTCGATGAGCCCATGTGCTTCTTCGACCCGGTCGATCCCGACAACCCCTTCTCGGTCCAGATCGGCTTCGGCGCCGAGGGCTTCTGGTGGGCCGCCGAGGCGGGGATCGCCACGCCCAGCGGCTTCGATGCCCGGCTCATCATGGCTGCCGAGGCCGCCTTCAACCTGGAGGTGCCCGTCGACGGGGACCAGTTCCCCTTCACCCGGCTACGGATTCGCATGGATGGGGTAGAGCCGGGGATTTACACCGTCACCCACCCCTTTGGGCAGGAGTCTTTCCTGCTGGGAGAAGGGGAGCGGCCCCGGATCCGGACGAGCTACGACATCGAGTTCGCCGCCGACAGCGTCCATCAGGGGCGCGTCGGCCCGTTTTTGACCTGGGACAACACCGAGCCTGCACCGCCGCCCGGATACATCGGTGATGCCTCCATCGCGCATACCATCGCCGGCAGTCCCTGCGGCACCAACTTTTTCCGCATCGAAGCCACGGCGCTGGACGGCGTCACCCCCATCGACCTCGACGGGGCCGGCAGCAACGTGGTGCAGACCGATCAGTTCATCGTGATGGGCAAGCTGTTCGACGGGCTGACGGGCACGCCGTTGTCGGTCAGCCGAAGCACCTATGCGCGGGTCAATCCCGGGCAGGTGGACGTCTTCGCCCGCTCCACCAACACCGCCACCGTAACCCTGGAGGGCGGCCCCAACCTTCCCGCAGGCCCCATTCCCATGCAGGGGGATGGAAACGGGCTCTTCTGGGTGACCGTGCCCCTGGAGAACTCCGGGATTCTGCCGGCCGTGGTGGAGGTGACCGCCTCCAATCCGCCCGACAACGCCGATACCACCCTCCTCAGCCTTCTCACCGATGTGGTGACCATCACCCGGGCCGATTACGACACCGCCACCGGCGTGCTCACGGTGGAGGCGCACTCCAGCGACGAGGCCTCACCGCCGACCCTCACTGCGGGAGTGCATGGCGAGTTGCAGGCGGGCGTGCTGGTGGCATCGAACGTGGCAGTCCCCCCCGGGTTCATCACCGTCACCTCCAGCGCGGGGGGCTTTGACACCGAGCCGGTGCGCATTATCGGTTCCGCCCCGCTCAACCAGCCCCCCACCATCACCTCCGTCCCGGTGACCACGGCCACGGTGGGTCAACCCTACAGCTATCAGGTGACCGCCACCGACCCCGACGCCGGTGACACCCTCACCTTCAGCCTCACCACCGCCCCCGCCGGCATGGCCATCAACGCCGCCACCGGCCTCATCAGCTGGACCCCGACCGTCGGCCAGGAGGGCAACCAACCGGTGACCGTGCAGGTGAGCGATGCCGAGGGCCTCACCGACAGCCAAAGCTTCATCATCACGGTGCAGCCGGCCGCAGCGGTGAACCAGCCCCCCACCATCACCTCCATCCCGGTGACCACGGCCACGGTGGACCAGCCCTACAGCTATCAGGTGACCGCCACCGACCCCGACGCCGGTGACACCCTCACCTTCAGCCTCACCACCGCCCCCGCCGGCATGGCCATCAACGCCGCCACCGGCCTCATCAGCTGGACCCCGACCGTCGGCCAGGAGGGCGACCAGGCGGTGACCGTGCAGGTGAGCGATGCCGAGGGCCTCACCGACAGCCAGAGCTTCATCGTCACGGTGCAGCCGGCCGCGGCGGTGAACCAGCCCCCCACCATCACCTCCATCCCGGTGACCACGGCCACGGTGGACCAGCCCTACAGCTATCAGGTGACCGCCACCGACCCCGACGTCGGTGACACCCTCACCTTCAGCCTCACCACCGCCCCCGCCGGCCTGGCCATCAACGCCGCCACCGGCCTCATCACCTGGACCCCGACCGCCGGCCAGGAGGGCGACCAACCGGTGACGGTGCAGGTGAGCGATGCCGAGGGCCTCACCGACAGCCAGAGCTTCATCATCACGGTGCAGCCGGCGGGCGATGTGGATGTGCTGGGATTCCGCAGTGCCACCTACACCTTCACCCTCGGGCGGCATGTGTGGAGCGTCTCGGGCGACACCTCCAGCCGTGACACCAGCGCCACCATCACGGTGTTCGTGGGACCGACCCTCGACGGGCCGGTGCTCGGCACCGCGCCGGTGAGCTCCACCGGCCAGTGGAGCCTCAACCTGCTCAATGCCGCCATCGGGCCGGACGCCACTGCAACAGTGAGCTTCCGCTCCAGTAACGGCGGGATGCTGCTCGCCCAGCCGGTGCAGATCCGCTGAGGCCATCGGGGGCGGCGCAATGCCGCCCCTCAACAACAGGGACGAGGGACGAGATGCGAGGGACGAGGGGAGGTGTTCGCTGCGCTCGCGGCTTGACGGTGAAAGAGAGCCGTGCGGGCAGCGAACTCATCTACTCGCCTCTCGCATCTCGCCTCTCGCATCTTTCGCTTTTGCTGCTGCTCATCGCGGCTTTTCCCACCTTTTCCACCGAGTCAATCGGAGAGCGTATCTACACCCGGGGCCTCGGCGCTGCACCGATCAGCGCCTCCCTCGCGGCCAGTGGACTGGAGCTCCCCGCCGAGCGTGTGCCCTGCGCAGGGTGTCACGGCGAACGGGGGCAAGGGGGAAACGAGGGGGGCGTACGGGTGCCGGCCATCGATCCGGTGAGCCTTGCCGCCGGTGGGCGTCCCCACTATGACGATACGGCGCTCGCCCGTGCCATCCTCCAGGGCGAGGACCCAACGGGCCGCCCACTTCACCCCGCCATGCCGCGGTATCGCCTGGGGCCGGAGGACCTCCGGGCGCTGGTCGATTACCTGCGCGGTCTGGATGATCGCCCAATCCCGGGAGTCACCCCCAACGGGATTCGGGTGGGCACGATCCAACCCGCCAGCGGGCCACTGTCAGCCGCCGGGACCGAGGTGCTCGCCCTGCTTCGAAGCCATTTTCAAGAGGTGAACCGGCGCGGGGGGATCTACGGTCGCCAGGTCCATATCGAGCCGATCTTCTACACCCCGGGCGAACCGGCTCCGGCAAGCGACGGGGTCTTCTGCCTGGTGGCGAGCCTTACCCCCAACGCCGCCCCGGGCAGCAACCTGCCCTCCCTGGGCCCCCTGACCCTGCTCCCGGCGCCCGAACAGGCCGCGCCGCAGACCTTCTACCTGCAGGCGAGCCTGCGCGATCAAGGCGAAATCCTGGCGCAGGACGCGGCGGCGGAAGGCACGGGGGGACGCCGGGGCCTGGTGTATGCCCGCGAACCACTGGCCGAGGCCGCGGCCGAGGGGATCCGCAGTGCAGTGGCGCTGCGCCTGACGCAGACCTTCGCGCCGGGGAGCCTCGAGGCGAAACCTCTGCTGGTGGCGCTGGAGGCCGCAGGGGTCGATGAGCTGTTCTTCCTGGGTCCAGGCGCCCAACTGGCGACAGTGCGCGCCGAGGCCGCGGCACGCCGTTGGCCGGGGCGGATCCGCACCCTGGCCCTGCTCTCGGGCCCCCCCCCGCCCGGCAACCCGCCGGTACACACCGCAGCCCCCTGGCCGCCGCCCGACGCCCCCGAGGCGCTTGAGCGCCTCATCGCCCTCGGCACGGCCGACGGCAGTCCCCCCCGCCACACCGTCCTGCTGCTCGGCGCCTATGCCGGGGCACGGCTTCTGCAAGAGGGGCTGGAGCGGGCGGGACGGACCCTCACCCGTGATCGGCTGGTGGCCGCACTGAACGGAATCACGGGGTTCGACACCGGGGCCATCCCGCCGCTCACCTTCGGCCACGACCGCCCCACCGGGCTGACTGGCGCGGCGCTGTTCGATGCCGAAGGGCAAGCGGTCGCCTGGCGCGAGAGGCAGTGAGTCGCCTCATTCACCTCCTTTTTCGTGCCGATGGGAGACATGCCAACCAGAGGAGAGGCCGATGCGGGATCGCATCACCAACGCATGGGAGTTGCTGCGCGGGAGCCTGTGGTTCATTCCGGCCCTGTTCACGCTGGCCGGAATCGGCCTGGCCATTGCGCTCATGGTTGTTGATGCCGGCCTTGAAGTCGGCGAACGGGTGTATCTGTGGAGAGGCGGGGCGGAGGGGGCGCGGGAGGTGCTCTCCACCATCGCCACGGCCATCATCACCGTGGCCGGGGTCGCCTTCTCCATCACCGTGGTCGCCCTCTCTCTCGCCGCCTCCCAGTACGGGTCGCTCATCCTCGTGAACTATCGGCGCGACCAGGTGAATCAGACGGTGCTGGGGGTCTTCGTCGGGACGTTCGTGTACTGTCTGGTGGTGCTCGGAAATCTCGGCAGTACGGACGGCGGCGGCGAAGTACCCACGCTTTCGGTGAGCTTCAGTCTGGTCCTGGCAGTGATCAGTCTGGCCGCCTTCATCCTGTTCATTCACCGCCTGACCCGGGCCATGCAAGGAGACCATCTCACGGCGCAGGTCGGCACCGAGCTGCTCGAGGCGATCGAGTGGATCTTCCCCGAGGCGCTCGGGCTGGAGGCGGAGCAGGCGGACGGCAGGGACCATCTGCCCGAGGCGTTCGAATCGGAGGCGTGGGAGCTTGCCGCTCCGCGAGTCGGTTACCTGCAGGCGGTGGAATCGGACCGGCTCATGGCCTTCCTGGAAAACCACGATCTGGTGATGAAGGTGAGCGTCAGACCCGGCGACTTTCTGACCCAGGGGGCACCACTTGCAAAGGTGTGGGGCGCCCATGAGGTGAACCGGGAAGAGATTGACGGCAAGTTGCGCGACTTCTTCCTGGTCGGCGAGGAGCGTACCGCCACCCAGGATCCCGAGTTTGCCGTCCTGCAGCTGACCCAGATCGCGGTACGCGCCCTCTCTCCGGGCATCAACGATCCCATGACCGCACTCATGTGCATCGATTGGCTGGCCGCGGCCCTGGATCGGCTCACCGGTCGGCACATCCCCTCGGGACACCGATTCGACCGGGCGGGACGGCTGCGAGTGATCGCCCCCGTGCCCGGATTCGAGGTGACCGCCGATGCTGCGTTCGATGCCCTGCGGCGCCACAGCCGGCAGGAGGGACACGTGTTGATTCGACTGGTGGAGATGGCAGGCGAAGTCGGCCGCAATGCGCAGCGGCAGTCGGATCGCGACACTCTCCGCCGGCATGTGGAGAGGCTGCGCGAGGAGGGCATGAGCGCGCTGTCCATGGCTTGGGAGAAGGAGCAGCTGGAAGGCTGTTATCGGTCGACCGTCGCCCTGCTCGACAGGCGTCAGGACGCGACGTCCTGATCGCCCACAGTGAGCCTTCCCGTGACGAGAAAAGACGGTCACCTGGGCATCGCGGCGCAGCACGGGTGCATCGAGGAAGTGGCACCCCGCTCCTGCGGCCGAAGGCTGAGAACGGGCGATATCGATACGGAGTGTGTGTCGGCGAGGCCGGTGCCAACGGCCACCCCCCGTGCTGTCCTCTGCGCGGGCCTTGCCGTGCCACACCACGCCATCGCACACAGCGCACCGGCGCAGTTTGATCTCTGGCCTTTCGAAGGGTGGGTGGTGGCCTCACTGCTGCTGACAGGGGCGCTCTACGGTTGGCGCATCCGGCGACTCTGGCGGGAGCGCGGTTGCGGCAGGGGCGTGCGCCCCTGGCAGGCCCTCTGCTTCGGCGTCGGCCTGCTCACCCTGCTGCTGGCCCTCAACGGTCCGGTGGAGGCGCTCGCGGCGGTGAGCTTCAGCGGTCACATGGTCCAACACATGCTGCTCATCGCCGTGGCCGCGCCGCTGCTGGCCCTGGGGACCCCGCTGGCACCGCTGCTTCGCGGCGCCCCCCGGCCCCTGCGCCGGGCCGTGTTCATCCACGCCGCGCCCCTCACCCGTCCGTTCACCGCCTTCGCCCTGCACGGCCTTGCCCTCTGGCTCTGGCACGCTCCCGGCCCCTACGAGGCGGCGCTCGCCCACGAGGGGCTGCATCTTCTGGAGCACGCCAGCTTCCTCGCCACCGCCCTGCTGTTCTGGCACAGCCTGATCCACCGCCGCGACCGCGCCTTCGGCCACGGCGCCGGCGCCTTCTGGTCGCTGGCCACCCTGGTGCACTCCGGTATGCTGGGGGCCCTCATCACCTTCGCCTCCGCCCCCCTCTACCCCACTTACCGGCACCACCCCTCCCCGCTGGGGCTCACCGCACTGGAGGATCAGCAGCTGGCCGGCCTCATCATGTGGGTACCCAGCGGGATGGTTTACCTGATTGCGGGCCTGCTGTTCACCGGCGCGTGGCTGAGATCCGTGGACCCGGCCTGAAGACCCACCCCGTTTCGCGGCCGAACGGCCCTGCGGGCCAGCGCGGGGCCGCTGCCCTGGGTGACTTAGTCACAGTCCTCAACCTCTCGATTCCCTAAGCTGGCGGGCAGCTCGGCGCGGTTGTTACACTTAGGCGCCGTTTTTTTCTGGGGCGGTGTTCACAGCCGCCCGCATTTGAAACGTGGAGGG
Organism: Gammaproteobacteria bacterium; assembly: GCA_041690535.1. Taxonomy (GTDB): domain Bacteria; phylum Pseudomonadota; class Gammaproteobacteria; order Thiohalomonadales; family Thiohalomonadaceae; genus JAWLHA01. The sequence continues at coordinate 27,634 of JAWLHA010000045.1, forward strand.
AAAATGAAAAAGTTGACTGTTGCACTCGCAGGTGTTCTGGCGTTTGGCCTGGCCGGCTCCGCTGTGGCCGACCAGTACGAAGATGCCATCAAGTACCGTCAAGCCGCCTTCACCATGGTGAAAGGGAACTTCGGCCCCATGGGCGCCATGGTCAAGGGTGAACGCCCCTTCGATGCAGCCGCCTTCGCCAAGTTCGCCGAAAACTTCGCTGTTTTAGCCAAGATGTCTGACGATGGCTTCATCGACGGCTCCGACATGGGCGACACCAAGGCCAAACCCGAGGTGTGGGAGAAGCGCGCCGAATTCGACGCCAAGATGAAGAAGTTCCAGGAGCTGGCCGACAAGCTGGCGGTGGCGGCCAAAAGCGGTGACCTGGGGGCCATCAAGCCCCAGTTCGGCGCCGCGGCCAAGACCTGCAAGGCCTGCCACGACGACTTCAAGAACAAGTAACTCCCTTTCGGGGCAGGCGCCGCCTGCCCCTTTTGACCGCTCACGCCACGAGCAGGTAAACCAGGGCGGCACACGCGGCAAATACCACGGCCGCAAGCAATCCGCTCGCCCTTCGCCCCTCCTTGAGCTCCACACCTTCAGGCACCTCCTTGTAGCCGGTGAACATCGCAGGCGTTAAATTCTCGCCCTTGACGATCTTGTGGAACGCCACGGCGGCGACATGAATGCAGACCAGTGACAGCAGCACCGCGAACAGCTGCTCGTGCAGACCGGTCAGGAGATCGCTGGTCTCCTTGCTCACCAGGTGGCGCAAAGGTCCGTCGAAAAGGATGTCGTCATTGCTGAACAGTCCCAGAGCGGCCTGCCCCAGCAACGCCAGGAGGAGCGCGACCACCATCCAGCCGCCCAGCGGGTTGTGCCCTGCCACGAAGCTCTCCCCCGGCCCGAGCAGCGCCCGGAGATAGCGCCATCCGGCCCCCGGTCCGCGCAGGAAGTCACCGAAGCGGGCATGCGCCCCCCCTACGAAGCCCCACGCCAGACGGAACAGCACCAGCGTCAGCACCCCATACCCGGCCAGGGCGTGGGTCTCGATGGCATCGTCCATCACCTCGGCGGTGACATAGAGCACCACCATGAGCGCCACCAGCGCCCAATGGAAGAGGCGTACGGGGAGATCCCAAACAAAGATGCGCCGGATCACGGCGGCGCGGGAAGCGACGGCCAGTTCGGACATGAAGGTTCTCTCTCTTGTCGTTCGATGGGGGACACTCTACCAAAAGCAGCAACTCTCATCACGGGCGGACCGGCATCGGGGGAGAGGGCGGCAGGCCAACTATCCTTTGTCGAGAACCGGGGACAACTCAGGTGGCCGCAGGCCCGGCATCGACCGCCCATCGCGTGACCGACGGCGGAGTGGCCACCGAAATTGCCAGGGAGAGCGTCATGAACGACATCGCGCGCGCAGTCACGGTGGACCACACGCCCCTCACTCCCGACGAGCTGCAGCGCATGCACGCCTACTGGCGGGCAGCCAACTACCTCTCGGTCGGCCAAATCTACCTGATGGATAACCCCTTGCTGCGCAAGCCCCTCTCCATCGACCACATCAAACCCCGGCTGCTGGGCCATTGGGGGACCACGCCCGGGCTGAATTTCATCTACGTCCACCTGAACCGGGTGATCAAGGCGCGCCAGCTATCGATGCTTTACATCACCGGGCCGGGCCACGGTGGGCCGGGGCTGGTGGCCAACGCCTACCTGGAGGGGACCTACAGCGAGATCTATCCCGACATCTCCCGGGATGAGGGGGGCATGCAGCGGTTGTTCAAGCAGTTCTCATTCCCCGGGGGGATCCCCAGTCACGTGGCCCCGGAGACCCCCGGTTCCATTCATGAAGGGGGTGAGCTCGGCTATGCCCTCTCCCACGCCTTCGGGGCGGTGTTCGACAACCGCGATCTCATTGCCGCCTGCGTGGTGGGGGACGGCGAGGCGGAGACCGGGCCGCTGGCCGCCAGCTGGCACTCCACCAAATTCCTCAATCCGGTGACCAACGGCGCGGTGCTGCCCATCCTGCACCTCAACGGCTACAAGATCGCCAGCCCGACCCTCTTCGGGCGCATGCCCCGCGATGAGCTGGAAGACCTCTTCGTGGGCTACGGCTACCGCCCCTATTTCGTCGAAGGTCGCGAGTACGAACCGATGCACCAGCACATGGCGGGCACCCTCGACGCGGCGCTGGACGAAATTGCCGAGATTCAGCGCGAGTTCCGCACCGGCGGGCGCAGCGGGCGGCCGCGCTGGCCAATGATCATCCTGCGCTCACCCAAGGGCTGGACCGGCCCCGAGAGCATTGACGGCAAGAAAACCGAGGATTTCTGGCGCTCCCACCAGGTGCCCCTGGCCAAGCTGGCCGAGCAGCCGGCGCACGTGCAGGCGCTCGAGCAGTGGATGAGGAGCTACAAGCCGGAAGAGCTTTTCAATGAAACCGGGCACCTGCGTGCGGAGCTGGCGGCCCTCGCCCCCACGGGGGAGTGGCGCATGTCCGCCAACCCCCATGCCAATGGGGGGGTGGTCCTGAAAGACCTGCGCCTGCCGGACTTTCGTCACTATGCGGTGGACGTGGAGCACCCCGGGAGCTTCGAGAGAGAGTCGACCCGGGTACTGGGGGAGTACCTGCGCGATGTGATGCGCGCCAATCCCCACAACTTCCGCGTGGTGGGGCCGGACGAGACCAGTTCCAACCGGCTGGACGCCCTGTTCGAAGTGACCGACCGGACCTGGATGGAACCGACCATCCCCGAGGATGAAAACCTCTCCCCCGAGGGGCGGGTGATGGAGATCCTCTCCGAGCACACCTGTCAGGGGTGGCTGGAGGGGTATCTGCTCACCGGGCGGCACGGCTTCTTCTCCTGCTACGAAGCCTTCATCCACATCGTAGACTCCATGGTGAACCAGCATGCCAAATGGCTGAAGGTCACCCGCCACATTCCCTGGCGCCGGCCGCTCGCCTCGCTCACCTACCTGCTCACCTCCCACGTCTGGCGCCAGGACCACAACGGCTTCTCCCACCAGGACCCCGGCTTCATTGACCACGTGATGAACAAGAAGGCGGACATCATCCGTGTCTACCTGCCCCCCGACGCCAATACCCTGCTGTGGGTGGCCGATCGCTGTCTGCGCAGCCGCCACTTCATCAACGTGATCGTCGCGGGCAAGCAGCCTGAACCCCAGTACCTGGACATGGACGCGGCCATCAAGCATTGCGAGATGGGCATCGGCATCTTCGAGTGGGCCAGCAATGATCACGGCGGCGAACCGGATGTGGTGCTGGCCTGCGCCGGCGACGTGCCCACCCTGGAGACCCTGGGCGCGGTGGACATCCTGCGCAGGGAGTTCCCGGATCTGAAGGTGCGAGTGGTCAACGTGGTGGATCTCATGGCGCTGCAGCCGCCCAGTGAGCACCCCCATGGGCTATCGGACAAGGACTTCGATACCATCTTCACCAAGGACAAGCCGGTCATTTTCGCCTACCACGGCTACCCCTGGCTGATCCACCGCCTCACCTACCGGCGCACCAACCACCCCAACCTGCACGTGCGCGGCTACAAGGAGGAGGGCACCACCTCCACGCCGTTCGACATGGTGGCGATGAACGATATGGACCGCTACCACTTGGTCATGGACGTGATCGACCGCGTCTCCTCACTGGGCAGCTCCGCCGCCTATACCAAGCAGACGATGCGCGGCAAACTGGTGGAGCACAAGGAGTACATCCGTAAATACGGCCAGGACATGCCGGAGATCCGCAACTGGAAGTGGCCGTACTGACCCCTGGGCCGCGTCAGGAGCCGTGGGTTTTGAATGATGAAAAAGGAAGGGCGGCCCGCAGGCCGCCCTTCTGCCCTCATGAGCCGCTTTCGATCTCGTCGATGGTCAGGGCGGCGGTACCGTTGAGCCTGGCCTTCACCTCCACCCGATCCCCAACGGCCCAACCGCTCAGCTGAGCGGCCGAGCCGGCGAAACTCACCCCCTCCACGGTGATGGTCTGGGCGTCCACGACGGTCACCCGACCTTCCACCTTCACCCGGTCGTCCGCTCTCGTCCGCTCCAGGCGGGCGGCCACCAGGGTCTCGCCGTCCCCACTTCGGTGGGCCTTGACCTCCAGAAAATCGCCGGGGATGAGATCGCTGAGGTTGAAGCGACGCTCCTCATCGCGTCGGTCCCGAAACAGGGTGGTGGCGGTGACGCCGATGGTCCGCCCCAGAAGGGTGACGCTCCCGGTACCGACCGCCTCCAGCGGCGCCTCGAACTCAATCTCGCCCACACTCCCCTGACGCCCCTCCACCTTCTCGGCCACCAGGTCGCCTTCGGCATTGAAGCGCCCTTCCACCTTGACCCGATCACCCGCACGCAGGGTGGCGGCGCTCGCCCCATCCTTGAAGAGGGCCGAGCCGGCCAGGATCCGCTGCCCATTCAGAACAAAGGAATCCGGCATGGCGGTGACATCGCTGATCACCCCCAGCAGTTCAACATCCTCCCCCGCCCCGCCCCACACGCCCCTGCGGCCGTCCCCCTCCAGCTCCACCTTGGTCGCCGCCAGAAGATAGCCGCCGTCGCCATCGGGTTGCGGAGGTGTCGATGACTTCACCTCCACGAACAGACCCTCGGAGAGAATCCCAGCAGGCACCTCGACGATCGCATTGTCGTAGTCGACCCGGAGGCTTCCCAATCTGAAGGTTTGTGCCGTGGAGTCGAGGTCGGCGACGAGCCCCTTGACCTCCATCTCGCCCACCTGGCCGGGCGCCTTCACCTCCAGCCGGGTGGCCGCGATCTCGCCGTTACCCAGCGTGTGGCCGCTCACCTCCACCCAGTGACCCGGCGCCACCTGATCGATCGACGCCGCCGCGCTGTTCTTGCTCTCGAAGACGGTCTCGCTCCCCACGTGAACCGTCTGTCCCATTACCACGAGGCTCCCGCTGGTGGCCCCCTCCGGGATGGCATTGGAGAGCACCGTCCCTTCCAGCTCGTCGACATAGCGGATGGACACCGCCCGACCGGTGGTCCCGTCGGCGTTGACCGTTCCCTGCAGGGTCACCACCATGCCGACCCCCAGCTCCGCCTCCGCAACGCTCCTCCCATCCAGGGAGATGGAGGCGCCATCGGTCTCGTACTTGATCCCGTTCACGTACACACTGCCGAACCCGGTGATGATGCCACTGCTGATGCGTTCCCCTGAGGTACCGCCGGCCGCCCCCGAGTCACCGCCGCCGCAACCGGTCAGTCCGAGGACACCCACCACCGCCGCTGCGGCGGCGCCCAGCTTGAAAGCCTTCATGGACTTGCCTCCCGTTTCGAAAAAAAGCCGCTCCCAGCTCCAAAGATGGGAAATAATTCCCAACTCGTCTCTGAGAACATATCCCAACATTTCGAAAGAGCAAGTAACTACTCGCCCCCTGTCACTCCCGCGAAGGCGGGAATCCAGTCTGGTCAAGGCTGAGAAGGTAAGACTGTTTGATCCTCCCTGCGCAAGTGGAGAACACCACTCGTTCACTTGTCACTTTTCTGGATTCCCGCCTTCGCGGGAATGACGGTTTCAGGGGCGAGTAGTTACAAGAGCAAGGAAGGCGGCGTCTCCTCGGGCGCTGCGGAGGGGGTGTGGGGGTCTACCCTTGGGATGAGAGGGATGACGGAGACGGTGTCATGGATGCGCCTCTTTCTGAAACCTTGAGCGTCCGGGTGGTTTGCACCTTTGAGGAGGAGGACGGTTCCGGGGCCCTGGTGCGGCCGGTGGTCGACCTTTACTGGAAGGACGCCGAGGGCTACACCGTGCACCATGAGAGCCCGGGCACGCTGTCCGAGCTGGAGACGTTCAGGCCCCTGTTCGAACGGGCCGAACAGGGCAGCTGCAGCTATGAGGAGGCCCGCGCCCACTTGCATTCGTAGGCCCGCCGCGGCGCGGTACCCTCATGCCGCGGGATCGGTGGGTCGGGGAACGGCCGCTCGACCGCCGCCACCCCTGCGTGCGCCCGTCACGACGCCCGCCGCGCCCTCTGCCTTTCGTACTCGGCAAACCCCTCGTCGATTTGCCGGCGCAGCTGGTCATCATCCCAAGGCTTGGTGAGGAACTTGTAGATGGCGCCACGGTTGACCGCTTCGGTCACCACCCGCAAATCGGTGTAGCCACTGAGCACCATGCGCACCACGTCAGGATAGATCTCCTTGACACGGCTGAGGAAGTCGGTCCCGGTCATCCCGGGCATGCGCTGGTCCGAGACGATCACCTGCACCTGGTGGCTGGCCAGCAGATCGAAGGCCTCCAGGGGCGAGTTGGTCACCAGAATGCGGTAACCCTCCCGGCGCAGGACCCGCTGAAGGGCGCGGGTAATGTTGCGCTCGTCATCCACCAGCAGAAGGGTCGGCGGCGCCACCGCCTCCTCCCGGAGGCGCAGATGACGATTCGCTTCCAGCATCTTTTCCGCCTCATCCGAAGGCAGCGGGCGGCTGAAGTAGAAACCCTGGATCTCGTGACAGCCGTGCCTGCGCAGAAACTGAAGCTGGGGTTCGTTCTCCACCCCCTCGGCGATCACCCGCAGGCGCATGCTGTTGGCCATGCTGATAATGGTGAGGGCGATGCTGGCGGCATTGGGATCGCTGGTGATGTCCTTCACGAAGGTGCGATCGATCTTGATCTTGTCGAAGGGAAATCGCCGCAATTGGGCCAGGCTCGAATAGCCGGTGCCGAAGTCGTCGATGGAGAGCATCAGGCCCAGCTTCTTCAGCCACGTGAGTTGCGCCGCCATCTCCTCCGGACGCTGCATCAGGGTACTCTCCGTCAGCTCCAGTTCCAGCCATTTCGCATCAAGCGCCGTGCGCTCCAGCACCGCCGCGACGGTGGCGGGAAAGTCACCCTGCTCCAGCTGCCTGGCCGAGACGTTCACGGCCACGGGCACCTTGGGCAGTCCCGCCGCGTGCCAGCGGGCCACTTGCCTGCAGGCCTCCTCCAGCACCCACTCGCCAATGGGGACGATGGTGCCGGTCTCCTCCGCCAAGGGAATAAACTGACCGGGCGGGACCAGGCCGAACTCCGGATGCTCCCAACGCACCAGCGCCTCCAGGCCACACAGCCGGCCGTTTCGGACATCCACCTGGGGTTGGAAATGAACACGCAGCTCCTCGCGCTCCAGGGCCTGGCGCAATTGCCCACTCATCACCAGCCGCTGCATCATCCTCACGTTCAGCTCGGCGGTGTAGAACTGCATGTTGTTGCGGCCCGACTCCTTGGCGCGGTACATGGCCGCGTCCGCATTGCGCAGCAGCAGCGTCGTGTCGCTGCCATCGCGGGGGAAGAGACTCGCACCGATGCTGGTGGTGATTTGCAGCTCCTGGGCCCCGACGGTCATCGGTGCCGACACCGCGTCCAGGATCCGGCGCCCCACCCGGGAGAGATCGTCTTCGGAGTCCACCTCGGGGAAGAGGATCACAAACTCATCCCCTCCGTAGCGGGCCACCGTATCGCCCTCCCGAATACAGGCCCGCAACCGCCCGGCGACGGTCACCAGCAGCTCGTCACCGGTCTCGTGCCCCAGCCCGTCGTTGATCACCTTGAACTGGTCCAGATCGAGGAACAGCACCCCCACCGTCCGCCGGTACCGGCGTGCGTGGGAGAGTGCCTGATTGAGTCGATCCTGCATCAGATTGCGGTTGGGCAGGCCCGTCAGCTCGTCGTGGTGGGCCTGAAACTCCAACAGCTCTTCGTGGCGTTTGTGCGCGGTGACGTCATTGAGAATGCCCACGTAGTGGCTCACCTTGCCGTTGCAGTCCCTGACCGGGGCGACGTGAAGGTCATTCCAAAACGGCGTACCGTCCTTGCGGTAGTTGCGCAGCAGTGCGGCCCCATCCTGCCGCCGCCGCAGCGCTGCGGCCAGCTTCTGCAGCTCGGGCTGGGCCCGATCCTCGCCATGGAGGATGGACGGCGAGCGACCAAGCACCTCTCCACGTTCGTAACCGGTGATGGCCGTGAATGCAGGATTGACGTAGACCAGCGGGTAGCCGGGCTGGGTGGCGTCGGCAATGACGATGCCGTTGCGGCTCGCCTCGATGGCTCGGTTGCGGATCTGAACGGTGGCTTCCGCCTCGGCCCGCGCCAGACTGGTGCGCAGCGACCGTATGCCGAAGGAGAGGTCGCTGGCGAGCTCTGTCAGCAGGGTGTGGTCCTCGCGATCGAAGGCTCCGCTCTTCTCCGCATAGACGGTCAGCGCCCCGAGTAACAGGCCATCGCCGTGCAGTGGCACGGCCATGGCCGACCCGAATCCTCGCCTCAGTGCCTCGCGCTTCCATTCGGTCTCGGGCTCTCCCGCGATCTCCTGCACCACCTGTGGCTCGCCCGTTGCCGCAGCGGCCGGGCTGGGGCCGCCGCTGGCCTGCCCGCCGCAGAACTCAGCGCCGCCCGCAGCGGCTGCAGGCTGCACCCGCTGCTCATGATCGAGAAGGCCTACACAGGCAAACCCGTATCCGCCAAGTTCCACCAGCGCATGGCAAAACCGCTCGAACAGCTCCGATTCCCCCTTGGCCGTAACCAGGGCGGCGCTGCACTCGCTCTGCAGTCGATAGGTCCGATTGAGTCGCCGCAGCCGATCTTCATCGTGTCTTCGCTGGGTGATGTCGTGAAGAAACACCAGGGAGGAGTTCTCTCCCTGCCACTGCAGCTCCGCAACCCGCACTTCGGCGATGATCAGCTCTCCCTGCGGGCGCACCAGTTCCAGCTCATCGACGCTGCCTGCCGCAACCATGGGGGAACCCAGCGGCATGCCCTCCAGCTCGCGTGTGGTGCGGCCGAAAAGCCGCTCCGCGGCCGGATTGGCATAGCGGATGACACCCTCCCCGTCCACCACCAGGATGCCGTCGGAATCGGATTCGACAATGGTGCGCAGCCTCCGCTCGCTCTCCGCCAGCGCCTGCTCGGCCTGGTGCCGAGAGGTGACATCGGCGATGGAGCCGGCAATGCGCAAGGGAGTGCCCGCGCCATCCCGGACCGACAGCCCCCGCAGCCGGAACCAGCGGTAACCGGCTGACTTGGTCCGGAGGCGACATTCGGCCTCGAGCCGCTCGCCCCGCTCCAGGTGCCCGAGGAGAACGGCCTGGGTGCGCTCGAGCTCGTCCGGGTGAAGGAGCTGCCACACGGTTTCGATCCTCGGTTCGAGTTCGCCCTCCTCGAACCCAAGCAGCTCGCGCACGCGCAAGGAGTACCAGATTTCATCCCTGATCATGTCCCACTCCCAAATCCCCTCCCCGGCGGCGGCAACCACCAGCTCGAACCGCTCCTTGCTGGCGGCAAGCGCCGCGGCCCCCCGCACTCGCTCGGTAATGTCGCGGAAGCTCCCAACGAGCACCCGCCGACCACTGTGCGTTCCCTCGGTGGCGGTGACCTCCACCGCTCGCTCCGTGCCGTCGCGACGGCGCAGGACCAACTCGGCGCGCCCGTGGCTCCGGCGAAAAATCTCCTGGTATTCGGCTGCCTTCTCGGGGGGGTGGATGGCGGTGAAATGCAGCCCTGCCAGTGTCTCCGCCGGCCAGCCGGTCAAGTCCGAAGCGGCCGGATTCGCCTCCACGATGAAGCCGGTTTCGGCGTCGGCCAGGATGATCCCGTCGGCGGCCGACTCGAACAGGGCGCGATAATTCGCCTCGGAGGTCTGCAACTCCAGCCGCGTACGATGCATCTGCACAAATGACCCGAGCCGCCGGGCGACCGAACCGAGCAACTCGCGCTCTTCCGTGAGGAAGGGGCCCTCGTCTGCAGGTGGGCGCGGCTCCAGATAGCAGACTTCCAGAAACCCCTCCTCGCGCTCGCCAACGACGATATCGGCCCGCTGGCAAATCCCTCCGTCACGATAGCCGGGGCTCTCCCTGGAGATATCGGAAAAACACAAGCGGGCGACGGCCACCTCGGGGTACTGCCACGCCGGTGGCAGGAGCCGGACGGCCTGCTCGAACAGCACCTCGAGGGCGAGCGGCGGGTGAGTGGCTGCGAGGGCCGCAACGGCGTGCAGACAATCCAGCTCCTTGATCCGTTCCCGCAAATCGTGCCGCTCTCTCTCCAGCGCTTGCCGGGCCTCCTTGATCGGTCGCAGGTCCAGCAGAGTTCCCAGGTGGCCGAGGATCCGGCCGCCTGCGTCCCGGAGCAACATGACGTTCAGGTGCACCGGCACCTCGCTGCCATCCGAAGCCCGGCGAACCGTCTCGCCACTCCAGACGCCCTCCCGCTGCAAGGCTTCACAAATGCGTTCGCTCTCGAACTCGACGCCTCCCGACCAGTAGTCGGAAACCGGCTTGCCGACGAGCCGTTCCGGCGCGTAGCCGAACAGTCGCTGGGCCGCGGGATTGACGTAGAGGATCCGTTGCGAGGGGTCGGTGATAATCACCACTTCCGCCACCTGGCGCACCGCCTCGTTTAACAGCCGCAGCTCCCACTCCTGCCTGCGGAAGGCCGTGACATCGGCCAACACATGCACGCCACCGGTGGGCCGCCCCGCGGCATCGAAAATGGGGTAGTTCCGCGAGACGAAGAAGCGCTCGCCAATAACCTCCAGTTCGTCGGGGGAGGCCGCCGCCCCACCCTGCTCCATGGAAGCCATGCAAGTGGACAGGGGCCCGTTCCCCCGGGGCAGCAGCTCCCAGTAGGGGCGTCCCACCACTTCCTCCGGGGGCAAGCCGACGGCCAGTAAGAAGGCCCGGTTGGCACGGGTGATGCGGTAGTGGATATCGTGGATGAAGAGGGGGTCCTGCACGGCATCGAAGGCCACCTGCCACAGGTGCTCGGTCTCCTGCAGCTTTGCGAGCTGCTGCAGGACCGTCACATTGGGGTCGCGGCTGTTCCCCATCGATCGCCTCCGAGTCACCTCAGCATGGGTTCCGAAATCCGGGTTGGCCCGCGAATGCAGAGGCTTCGGCCATCCTCCAAAACGGAGGGGTGCCCCACCCCGACTCGGTGCGGTCCGGCAACTAGCCTGCGCACCGCAGAGCGCCTGCGATCATCACATCGAGAGAAAATTCGGTGCGGCATTTCCACGCTCGGGATCCCGTGCTATCCCGCAACCCCTCCACCTGCTTCCAGGGGAGTGCGGAATCACTGCCTGCATGGACACCAGGGAAACGCTGATTACTTCGTCATGCCCGCGAAGCCTGCCCCCGAGAGCTTCAGTCGGGGGGCATCTAGTGCCGTGATTTTTCTGGGCTCCCGCCGAAGCCTGCCCTCGAATTGCCTTAATCGGGGGCGGGAGCGATGAAAGCGGATTTGATCAGCGTTTCCCTGGCTCTGCGAAGGCTCCGAGTATACGCCTTCTGCCGCCAAACTCACCCCCGCAGCAGGGTGAACGCATGCTAGCGTCACGGCCGTGCTGTGAGCGACGTAAGTCCTTGAAAGCAGGCACGCTGTAAATACATCCATGTACGCTCGACGGCCGCGTCCATGCGGCCGACGACC
>JAWLHA010000046.1:0-36832 GCA_041690535.1 Gammaproteobacteria bacterium
GCGCAGCGCATCCACCAATTCGACGCCGCACGGTGGATGCGCTGCGCTTATCCACCCTACATGTTGGGCGCGTCGGATTTATCTGTTCGGTGCTCTAGTATCTAGTTACCGGTTTGCCGGTTGTCGGTTGTTGGCTGTTAATCGCTGAGCGGGCAGGCTCACTAACAACTAACAACTAACAACTAACAACTAACAACTAACAACTAACGACCAACCACCAACCACTAACGACCAATCACCAACCACTAACGACCAAACCACTAACGACCAACCACTAACGACCAACCACTAACGACCAACCACTAACGACCAACGACCAACGACCACCGACCACCGACCACCGACCAATGACCAACGACCAACGACCAACGACCAACGACCAACGACCAACGACCAACGACCAGTCAATCAATCTCCTTGTACCAGAAGACCCGTTGCCGGGTTTCAAGCTGAATGCTCGGCGGGACCTTCACGTCGGTGCCGGAGATCACCGCTTGGTACTTCTTGCCGCCGATCTCCACGATGACCGGCACCGGGGAGGGCGGATAGCCGCCGCCGGGGATGATGCTGACCCGGTCGGCGGTGCTGAGGCCCGAGGTGCCATCCTGTTCATCGGTGGCGGTGGCGTTCTTGTAGCTGACCACGTAACCGCGTGCAATTCCCAGGGTGCTGTTGCAGCTGTTGGGGTCGAGCACCGGCTGGTTGGTGTTGAAAAAGGTGCTGCCCCCCAGGGTGACGGCACTGCCGACCACCTTCTCCCCGCTGTTCAGGGTAATGTACCAGCCGCTGGCTGCCTGCAGCGCGGTCTGTGCCGCCGCCTGCTCCGTCGAGGTACCCACTTGGATCAGGTTGGCCGTGGCGTCGTACAGATCGCCCTCGGTGATTGGCCAGGCCGCGAAGTTACTGCTGTCCTTGAGCATGTAGAATCGGTTGGTGACGCTGTCGTCGAAGGGGTCCTCCCGGTTCCCCGAGCCGAGCAGGAGGGCATCGTAGCCCCCTGCATAGACCACATCGGGCGGATAGAGAAACTTCCGGGCATCGCTGCCGGCGCCGCCCAGTTGGGCCAGCTTCCGCACCACCCAGTTGTCGGGGTTCGGATCACCGATGTCGATGCGCCACAGATTACCCCCGGTATCGCCCACATACATGCGATCCGCGTAACCGTCCAGGTCCCCATCCCGGTTCAGGATCGTCACATCCGACGGCAGGCTGTAATCCATGCCGCTGACTGCCAACCGGACCCAGGTGCCGGACGGCGGGTTATGGCCCGCCTGCCAGATGATTTCACCGCTGCCGGCGTTCAGCACCAACAACCCTCGCCCCATGGTGTAGGCGGCGAGTCGATCGGCCTCGGAGAAGTACATGGAGGCGCGCTTGTCGTCGGCGGTGGGGTCGTATCCGGCCCCGAAAATGAGCACGGGCGTCGCCGTCCCATTCAGGTTGATCTTGGCCACCTTCGGCTCGGACCAGCTCTGGCCCAGTTCGGCAAACCCGGCGGTGTTCTGGTCCACCTTCCAGAGGAATTTTGGGTTGTCGGGGTCGCTCACATCCAGGGCATAGAGAATGCGCCCCCCCCGGCGCATGCTCATGTAGAGGTAGACCTTGTCGCCATCGGCATGCTTGAGCTTGCCGTCACCATTGGCATCTTGCTGGTAGACGCCGATGGTTCCATCCACGAAGTAGGGCTTCGGGTTGAACAGGTCGATGACCGTATTGTCACGCAACCGCTTCAACTGCCCGAAGTGCTCCTGCGGAATGAAGCCCCACAGCTCATACCCGTCGGCGTCGCCCTTGCCGCCCTTGACCGCATGGAACACGCCATCGTTGGCCCCGTAATAGGCCACGATGTCGTTGTCGGTTCCGTCCCGGTTATAGTTGATCACCGCCGGGCGGGAGTGGAGGACATCGCCATGGACCGAGGGGCGCACGTCGGTTGCGGTCGCAAAGTCGATGCCGTCGACGCTGTTGTTCTCCCCGATGATCCACTCGATGATCGCGCTGCGCTCGGCGGCATCGGCGGCCCCCAGGGCCGCCTGCGTGATGCCGGCGTTCCCGTCTGCGAAGGGGGTGAGCGACAGCAGGCTGCCGGCGGTGCAGCCGCCCGTGCAGGTGTAAAGATTGCGGGTGGGATAATCCTCCCGCAGTTTTTGTGCGGCCGCCCCCTTCTCCACGACCTCACCATCCGGGGAGTCCGAGCCGGTCTCTGGCATACCCCGTGGGCTGCTGTCCCAGAAGGTCGAGGCGGTGGTCCAGAAGCTCACCGCGTTGCTCACGATGAACCCGGTGATGGGGCTCTGGGCCGAGAGGCCGTTCTTGTCCGCCAGATAGACGTTCCCGGTGCCGGACTCCACCGCCAGCTGGTACAGCTTCAAATTGCCGAACCAGCGGGGCAGGTGTTGCGGATCGGGGCGGAACACCCCCATGTAGACCTGATTGAGGTTGGTGCCCCGCACGTTGACGCTCACGGGGAGGGTGGTGGAGGCGAAGACGCTGTTGACGGCCTGGACTTCGTCGAAGATGCTGGTGAACGCCGCCAGGATCTCATCGGCGCTGGAGGCGGTGAAGTAGCGCCCCTTGCCCTGCTGGGCGATGCTCTTGAGGAACGCGCGGGCCCCCTTGAACGACTTGGTGTTGGCCTTGTTGTCATTGGGGTTGTAGACGTCGACCACGTAGGTGACGACGTTCTGGTCACCCTCTTCAATGGATTCCGGCACCACATCGGTGCTGGCGATGAAGCGGGAAAACTCATCGGCCCAGTTGGACTGATACTGATCTTCGTCGAGCCGGATGGGGTCGCCCGGCAGGCGTCCGCCCAGCGCCGTAAGCACCGCCTCCGCATCGTTGTTCTCCCCATTGTCGGGGCTGCCGTTGCCGACCACGATGATGTAGTTCTTGCCGCAGTGGTTGTCGAACATCGGGCTGAAGTAGTTGCCGCCGTCGCCGATGGCCGCGGGGTCGTGATCGCCGTCCTGGGTCCCCGAGGCGGGGGCCTTGCCGCCGATGTAGAGATAGGCCTCGTTGAGGGCCAGCGCATAGGGGGCGTTGTTGGCCTTGTCGAGCGCCTCGGCCCCGAGCTCGATGACGCCGTTGGTGTACAGCATGTACTTCAGCGCCTCCTGGTGCTCGGCCGTGAGCTCCTGCACGGCTGAAAGCACCTTGCCGCCCTTGGGGCTGTTGCCATGGGCAAAGCCCATCATCCCGATGCGGAGCTTGCCCCTGAACTCCGGCTGGGTGAGGAGGCGGTAGAGGGCGTTGTGTTCCATCTCATACTTCTTGACCCCCCCGATCTCGGAGCTCCAGTTGGCGGAGTTATCGAAGATCAGCAGCACATTGGGCAGGGCCGACGTGACCCCGGGATTGGCCAGAAACAGGTCGGTGTCGTCCGCCCGCGCCTGCCCGCCGCTCAGGAGCAGGACCACGAGTGCGAACAGCAGGGATGATCTCCGCATGGTATGCGCCTCCTCGTTCGTGTCAGGGACAGCCGCCGGCGGTCAGCAGGATCTGGACCCCCTGGTGGATGGTCGCCTGGGCACCGGTAACCGCATCGGTGCTGGCGGCCTCGATCTCCCAGACCGTGTTCTGTGGGGCGAGCCCCCAGACGGCGGAATAGCCCGTTGCCGGGGTGGCGCGCAGGCAAACACGCTCGGCGAGGGTCACGTCCCTGCCGTTCACCACCAGGGTCGGGGTGGTGGCCGGGACGTTGAAGTAGGAGATGTCACTCACCACCTCCTCGATGGCTCGCAGCACAATGGCCTCGACCTCCTGCTGGGCCTGCATGTTACCGACGATGCGCAGATTGACATTGGAGGTGTTGATGGCCGTCACCGCCAGCAAGGTGAGCACCACCATCATGAGCAGACTCACCAGGAGAACACTGCCGCACTGCTGTTTCATGAGGGCTGCTCCTTGCGGCTGCTTGGATTGACGGCACGCACGAGGATGGTGAAGAGGCGGCGCTTATAGCTGTCGTTGGGGGCGGCCGTGGTGCCGCCCAGGCCCAGGTCGTAGCTCTTGGTGTCGGTATAGCCGTCGGTCGGCTCGGGATGGCGGGCCAGCAGGTAGAGACGGATCGCGACCACATTGACCCAGTCGTTCAGGGTGCCCGGTGCGGTCACGTAGGCGTCGCCTGCCCCCGACGTGGACTCGTTGGGAATGCCGTTGAACTGCACCGAGGCGGCGGCGTTCTCGCGATCGATGCCGTATTCCACCTGCAGCTCCTCGATGCCCTCTGCCAATGGCTGGGTCACCAAGGCCGGACCCGAACCGGTCGAAACCAGCGACAGCCGCTTCAGCGTCGGAATGGGGCGGCCCCCATCGGCATTGGCGTCACAGGTGGAGCCGCTCGAGGGGGTGTTGCAGGGGCTGATGAAATAGATATCCGCTCGCAGCTTGCGGATGTCCGCCGGGGTTGCGGCATCTTTCTTCATCAGGGTGAAGGAGGTGGCGTTGGCGCCGGTGTCGATGACCGCCTGGGCATTGGTGGTCTGAATGTAGACATCATTGGCGTCGAGGGATGCCGGTGGGGTCGGGGCCGTGGCCGCCCGGCGCAGCACCAGAATGTCCGTGCCGTCCAGATGGTTTGCATCCGTGAGACAGCTCAGGACGGTTCCAGTTGGTGCATCGTACCCCTGGATTGGCACCAATATGCTGCTGCTGAGCGTGGCCGGGGTGATGTCGCAGGGGTCCGGCAGAGAAGGGGGCGGATCGAGCGTCGCCAATTCGCCAAAGAATCCTGCGTGCTCCACCTCCTCCTTGAGGAGCTGAAGGGCGTAGCGGCCACTTTCAAGCTGCCGGCTGGTCTTGGTGAGTTCCCCGAAGCTGCGGCTGGTGTTCATCACGAGCGAAGTCAGGCCGGCCAGAAGCAGCAGGCCGATGGTCACCGCGACCATCAGCTCCACCAGGGACAGCCCGTGCGCGGATCGGTAGGTGGGCCTGGATAAGCGTCTGTTCATGGCCGTGATCAGTTCAGATCGCCGATGCGAAAGGTGGTGCTCACCACTCGCCGTTTGGTCTCCTCGCCGTAGAGCCCCGCACCGCAGGGGTCGGTTGGCGCGAGGGTGTCGGTGAGTCCTTGCCACACCACGGAAACTGTGAATTCGTCAGTGACCGGACTGTAGACGATGCAGCCCCTGGCTCCGATCATTGCCCCCACGCTTTCGCTGCCCAACGTCTCCGAGGTGCCGCGCAGCAGCGCATCCCAATGGGCCAGGTCGGCGTCGGCGAGATTGCTCGTGTCGGTGGTCCCGAAGGCCCCACCGCAGGTGTAGACCGTGGTGTTGGCGCTGCCGAGCATGTCCCCGTCGTAGTTGCCATCGGCATTGCTGCTGACCGCGTAGCAGCGCGCGGCGCTGCGGTTGGTGTTGATCCTGCCGGCCATGTCCTGGAGGAGAATGAGCGCCTGGGCGCGCTGATAGGACTCGAGCTCCGCGCGCTGGGCCTTCGACTGAAGGGCGGCCAGTCCGAGCAGTCCGACGGCCACCACGATGAGCGCCACCAGGACCTCGATCAGGCTGAACCCCGCCCGGGGGTGGGGGGCGTTCACGGGCAGCTCCCCGCGTGGCGGATGAGGGCCTGACCGGTCAGATCGAGGCTGACGATACGTTTGTGAACGGTGGGGCTTCCTGCCGCGTCGCACAGGGAGAAGGTGGGACTGCTGGAGGCGGTCACCCGTCCGGTGCGTTCAAAGGTGAGGGCTCCGGAGCCGCTGCTGATGGCCACCGAGGGCAGCGCCCCCTGAATCTTGAGACAACCGCTGGCATCGGCGAGACACTCGGCATAGCTCTTGCCCGCGACGGAGGTCACCGCCCACCCCTCGTGCCACTGCGCCCCGGGAACCAGGTAGACGGGCCCGTTGCGCTTGATGGCCTCACTGCGGGCATAGAGCAGTGAGGTGTAGAGTTCCAGAGCACCGCTCTTCACCCGCTGATTGGCGATGTAGGCGGTGAAGCTGGGGGCCGCCGCCATGATCAGGACCGCACCAAGCGCCAGGGTGATCATCAGCTCGATAAGGGTGAACCCGCGTGCGCGCATGGGGTGACTACCACTTGTCCGCAGGCGCTTTCTGGCCTGAGCTGTTGAGCGTCAGGGTGCTGTCCCCCGCCTGGACGGTGCCCGCTTTCGGGGTGGCGGTAATGAGGAAGCTGGGCGGTGTCGCGGCATTGTTGACGGTGATCGCGACCTGGTAGAAGTTGGCCACGTCGTCGGGCAGCGTGGTGTTCAGCCCGCCGAGGGTCGCGTAGGCACGGGCATCGAGCAGGAACTGTTCCTGCAGATTGGCGAGCTCGAGCATGTACTGCTGGGCCGCCGAACGGTGTGCCCGCGTGAGGTAGCCCCGATAGGAGGGGTAGGCAATGGATGCGAGGATGCCGATGACCGCGATGGCTATCATCAGCTCCAATAGCGTGAACCCAGGGAAGCGTTTCATCTTCGTGGCCCGTTGCCGATCAGGGTCGACGAATTAGACCGCGCTTTCCTGGACGGAGTTCTCCCTCGGCGGAAACAGAAAAAGCGGGAGGGTTTCCCCTCCCGCTTTCGTCAACTTGCCACTGCGCCCCCTCAGTCGATCTGCTTGCTCCAGTGGGTCCGATAGCGCCGCTCGAACAGCGGGTCCGGATTGGAGATACAGCGGGTGCCCGAACACTGCCCCAGGCGCTTCTTGCCGTCGATCTCCACAACCAGCGGCACCGGGTCGGGGGGGAAGGTTCCCGGCCGCTCATCGTCCCGGTCCTCCTTGGTCAACCCGTTAACGCTGTCAAAATCGAGCACCGCCCGAGCATCGGCGTAGTAGACCACGTAGTGGCGGGCGATCCCCAGCCCCGTGGAGCAGGTGTCGCCGCTGGTGGGGGCGGGCTGGTGGGTATTGAAGAAGGTGTTCCCCCCGAGCGACACCGCGCTGCTGACGACCTTCTCCCCTGGGCGCAGGGTGATGTACCAGCCGCTCTTGCTGGCCAGCGCGGTGGCGGCAGCGGCCTGCTCCTCCTCCGTGCCCTGCTGGATGAGGTTGTCGGTCGCGTCGTAGAGATTGCTCTCCACGAGGGGCCAGCTGTCGGACGGGCCCGTATCCTTGAACATGTAGAAGCGGTTGGTCACGCTGGTCTTGGCCGGGTGCTCACGATCCCCCGAACCGATGAGGATCGCATCGAAATTGCCGGCGGCATTCCACACCACATCGGGTGGGTAGAGGAATTTCCGCGCATCGCTGCCGGTTCCCCCCACCGCGGCCAGCTTCTTCACGGTCCAGTTGCTCGGGGTCGTGTCGCCGATGTCCGCCCGCCAGACGTTGCCCCCGGTGTCCCCCACATAGATGCGATCGGCATTGCCATCGTTGTCGGTGTCCAGAAGGGCGACATTGGAGGGAATGCTGTAGGTCATCCCGGAGACCGTGGTCTTGTATGTGGCCGCGTCTGACGGCGAGGCGGCCGCCTGCCAGATGAGGCTGCCGTCGCTCGCGTCCACCATGAAGATGGCCCGCCCCATGGTGGCGCTCGCGTCGTTGTCCGTGTCGTTGGCCGCCGAATCGTACCCACCGCCGAAGATGAGCACATCCTTGCTGGTCTCGCCAATCGTCACCCTGGTGACCGTGGGCTCGGACCAGGTCTGCCCCAGCTCGCCAAAACCGGTATCGGCGCTGCTTTTTTTCCACAGCATCTCGGGCGCCTCGGGATCGCTGACGTCCAGGGCGTAAATGAGCCGTCCCCCCCGCCGCATGCTGATGTAGAGCCGAACGATGTCACCGTCGCTCTTCTTCAGCACGCCGTCGTTATTGGTATCCTTCTGGTAGACCCCGATGTTGCCGTCGGCGAAGTAAGGCTTCGGGGCGGCGGCGCTGATGGCCACATCGTTGTCATACAGCCGCACGAGCTTGTCGAAGAACTCCGGGGGGATGAACCCCCAAACCTCATTGCCGTCATTGGACTCCCCATCCTTCCCGCCGTAGATCGCGTGGAAGATGCCGTCATTGGCGCCGTAGAAGGCGATGATGTCGTTCTCGTCCTGGGGGGTGTTGCGGTTGTAATTGATCACCGCCGGGCGGGAGTGGAGGACATCGCCGTGAATGGAGGCCCGCTGGTCCGTGTAGGAGCCGTCCCCGTCCTCATCCTCCTTGTTGTCGATGCCCCGGACCCAGTTGATGATCTTGGCCCGCGTTGTCGCATCGTCGACGCCCGTAAAGGTGATGTTGTTGTTGGTGGTGGCAAACGAAAACCCGGACAGGGCACTGCCGCCTGCGCATCCCGTGGTGCAGGTGTAGAGGTTGCGGGTGTTGGCCTCCCGAAGCTGTTGGGCGGCGCCCCCCTTCTCCACGATCTCGCCATCGGGGCTATCCGATGCCGTGTAGTCGGTGTGGTAGCTCCAGAAACTGGAGTCCGTGGTCCAGTAACTGGTTGCCGTGCTTGTGATAAATCCCGTGACCCCACTCTCGGCGCGAATGCCGTTCTT
The DNA here is from genome assembly GCA_041690535.1 of Gammaproteobacteria bacterium. Classification (GTDB taxonomy): domain Bacteria; phylum Pseudomonadota; class Gammaproteobacteria; order Thiohalomonadales; family Thiohalomonadaceae; genus JAWLHA01. The sequence continues at coordinate 8,437 of JAWLHA010000046.1, forward strand.
GTCGGCAAGGTAGAGGGTGTCGGTGCCGTCGTCGTACTTCAGCTGGTACAGCTTCAGATTTCCCATCCAGCGCGGCAGCTTGTTGCCGTCGGGCCTGAATACCCCCATATAGACCTGGTTCAGGTTGGTACCCCGCACGTTCACGCTCACCGGGAGGGTGGTGGAGGCAAACACGCTGTTGACCGCCAGCACCTCGTCCATGATCTCCTTGATGGCCTCGATCAGCTCGTCGGTGTTCTTGGCCGTGAAGTAGCGGCCGCCACCCTGGTTGGCGATGCTGCGCAGGAAGGCGCGCTCGGACTCGTCCACGCTGTTCTTGATTGCGGCGGGGTCGAACACGTCGATGACGTAGGTGACGATGTTCTGGGTGTCCGCCTTGCTCGCCACGATGTCCTTGCCCCGCATGAAGCGGGCGAACTCGTCGCCCCAGTTCGACTCCTGGTTATTCGGGGTCAGGCTGATGGGGTCAGAGGAGAGCTTGCCGCCCAGAGCGGTCAGCACCGACTGGGCGTCATTGTTCTCGCCGCTGTCCGGCCCCCCGTTGCCGATGACGATGACGAAGTTCTTGGCGCAGCCGTCGGCGACGGTCGGGCTGATGTACTTGCCGTCGTCAATGGCATACGCATCATGATTGCCGTCTTGAGTGCCCGAGCGGGGGGTGAGGCCGGCATAGTAGCGGTAGGCCTCGTTCATCATCAGGCCGTAGGGGGCGTTGTTGGTCCCCGGCAGCAGCTCATTCCCGTCTCCATCATATATCTTGGACGCCAGAATGTACTGGTTCCACCAATCCAGAGTCCTCACCCTGCGCAGCACCTTGCCCCCCTTTGGGCTGTTGCCGTGGGCGAAAACCATGATCCCGACACGCACCTCATCCCTGAATTCATCACTGGTGAGGACGCTGTGGAGGGCGCTGTGGATAACCGTTTTCTTGGTGACATTGGTCTTACCCTCCTTGTAGAGGGTCGCGCCCCAGTTGGCCGAGTTGTCCAGCGCAAAGAGCACGTTCGGTTTGCCGCTGCTGGCGGCGGCGCTCAGGAAGAGATCGATATCCTCGGCCTGCGCCGGGGCGACCACGGCGCCGATCACCAGCGCCGCAGCCAGTGCGAGTTGCCTGTTCATGACCTTGTCCTCAAATGCCATTGCAATTACCTGCGGTAAGGCGAATCCGTACCCCCTGGGTGACGCTCGCCTGGGCTCCGGTGAGCGTGTCCGTGGCGGTACCGGTGACCTGCCACTCCGTATCCTGCGGCATCGCCACGGTGTTGGAGCTCATCTTGCGGCTGTACCCCCCGGCCGCCTGCGTGCGTCGGCACTCGGGGCGGGTGAGTGTCACCGTCAAGCCGTTGACGGTGGGGTTCATCACCGTCGGGAAGTTGAAGTTGTTGGAATTACTCAACAGGTTGTCCATCGCCTGCTGGACGGCTGCGTCGGCGAAGTGTTGCGACTGCATGTTGCCGGTGATGCGCAGTCCGGTGGTGCTGGTGTTGATGGCGGAGATCGCCAGGACCGTCAGCACGATGAGCAGAAACAGACTGACCAGCAGCACGCTGCCGCGGTGATGTACGTGTCCCATTACTGCCTCCGACCAATCACGTTGACTGCCTGCACCACCGAGCTGTAAACCCGCCGCCGGTAGTGTCCCCCCGGGGTGACCGTACCGTGGAGGCCGAGGTTATAAGTCTTCGCATCGGTGTAGCCGGCGGACGGTTCGATGTTCCGGACCAGGAGATTCAGCCGCATGCTCACCACGTTCGACCACGCCGTGGTGTTGGCCGGGGCCGCCGTGTAAGCGCCGTCGACGGTCCCGTCGCCGTCGGTATCGAGGCCGTAGTCGATCTGCAGGTTTTCCACCCCCTCGACCAGCGGGACCGTGGTCCAACCCAGCGCCCCCCCACTGACCACCAGTTCGAGGCGTTTGAGGGTCGGGATCGGGCTGCCGTTATCGGAGCCCGATGCACAGTTGGCGCCCGTGGGGATACTGCAGGGGCTGACGAAATAGATGTGAACCACGTACTTGTAAATGGGGGCGGTGACGGTCGTCTGGGTCGCGCCATTCCACTGGTACCACGTGCGATCGAAGGTCGTCCCACCGGTGCCGAAGATGCGGGCGCCTCCAGTGGGGGTCCCGCCGTCGGCCTGCAGGTAGACGTCCTGGGCCACCAGGCTGGCGGCCGGTGTCGGCGTTGTCTGGACCCGCCGAATCACCAGGATGTCGGTGCCGTCCAGATGGTCTGCATCGCTGATGCAGCTGGACAACCCGGAAGTGTGGTTGTTGTAGCCCTGGACCGGCAGCACCGTGCTGGCGCTGAGGGTGGCGATCGCTGTTGCGCAAGGGTCGGGAAGCGTCCCGGGGATGGCCGCATTCGGGTCGTAGAAAGGGCCGTAGAAGCCGGCGTGCTGAATGTCCTCCTTCAGGATCTCGATGGCATAGCGTCCGCCCTCCACCTGCTGGGCGGTCTTGTTGAGCTCGCCATACATGGTGCTGCTGTTGGAGACCACCGAGACCAACCCCAGCAGGAGCAGGAGGCCGATGGTCATGGCCACCATCAGCTCGACCAGGGAGAAGCCTGTTGGCTTGCGGGGCATCGTATTGCGCATGGAGGTAGGCATCCTCATTGGCTCAGTTCAGGACCGCGATTCTGAACGTCTGGCTCACCACGCGGCGCTTGGTTTCGGCACCATAAGCGTTCTGGCCGCACCGGTTGCCCGGGGCCACCGTGTCCGAGAGTCCTTGCCAGGCGACCGAGGCGGTGTAGATCTGCGTGGCCCCATCGAAACTGACGCACCCCCGGGCCCCGATCATGGCCCCGACGTTGCTGCCTCCGGAGGTCTCTGCGGCGCCTTTGAGCAGGTTGTCCCAGGCGGCCATGTCCGCATCGGCGACCAGGCGGCTTTCCGTGGTGCCAAACGCGGCACAGGCATAGGTGACTCCGTTGCCCGTACCCAGTGCAGGGGCGCCGTTCGCGGCGTCGGTGATGGCATAGCAGCCTGCCGCCTGGCGGTTCGACTTGATGCGGCTGACGATGTCCTGCAGGAGGATGAGGGCCTGGGCCCGCTGATAGGCTTCGAGTTCCGCTTTTTGTGCCTTGCCCTGAAGGTTCGCCAGCCCCAGCAGGCCGACGGTGATGATGATCAGAGCCACCAGCACTTCGATCATGGTGAGGCCGCGTTGCAGACGACTATTCATTGCACTTACCACTGAGGCTGAGGTTGGGACGGCCGCTCAGCGACAGCGTGATCACCCGCTTGTCGACCTTGGCGCTGGAGGCCGAATCGCAAATGGTCAGGGTGGCCGCGGCACTGGCCCGTCCGCTCGGCAGGAAACTGATGGTGTTCGCCCCGCTGATGGCCACACCCGAGAGGGCCATCTGAAGGCGCAGGCAGTTGGGATCACTGCCGTTGGCCAGGCAGTTGGCGTGGGTTTCGGCCGCGTCGTCGGTGACGATCCAGCCGTCCGCCCAACCGCTGCCCGCAGGCTTGACCGTTGCATCGTCCCGACGTTTGACCGCCTCGCTGCGGGCGTATTGGATGCTTCCCATGAGGTCGTAGGCGGCGGTCCGCACCCGCTGGTTGGTGATGAATCCATCGAGGTTCGGTGCCGCCAGGCTCACCAGTACCGCGGCCACGGCGAGTGTGACCGCAAGCTCGACGAGGGAGAATCCGGACAGTGTCGTGCGCCGGGTCTTCATCACCAGTCACCGGAGGGTTCTTTCACCCCGAGGTGGTTGATGGTGAGGGTGCTCTCCCCGGCCATCTGTGTGCCGGCCTTGGGGGTCGCCGTGACGGTGAAGGTCGGGGGCGTTGCGCCACTGCTGAGCGTGACGTTGTAATACTTGCTCACGGTGGAGGGGACTGTCAGGTTGAGCCCGCCACTCCCCAGGACGGTGGTATAGGCACGGTTGTCGAGCAGAAACTGCTCCTGAAGGTTGGCCGCCTCCAGCATGAGCTGCTGTGCCGCGGAGCGTTTGCCTTTTTTGGCGTAATTGACGTAGGAGGGATACGCGATGCTCGCCATAATGGCAAACACGGCCAGGGCAATCAGCAACTCGAGCAGGGAAAAACCGTTTTGACGCCGCATGGGTTCCTATTCCTCCGATAACCTGATTTGATGTTAGGACGCGCCCGCAAGGGGGACTAGCCCCGCCCCGACGAGCGGCAGAGTGGATTGGATGAGCGGTCGAGAGGGGCCGGGTGGACGAATACTGGTGAGCCGGCGGGTTTCCGGGATCGATACTATGGAAACGCGCTGCCCCGGCTCTTGCCCCCGATTAAGGCATTCGCGGGCATGACGAATTAATCAGCGTTTCCCTAACGTCACGGCCGTGCTGTGAGGATGTAAGTCCTTGAAAGCAGGTCCTCGGCAAGCGGGGCGATGGCCCCTCGGGATGTAGTATTATCCAAAAGACCTTATCTGACCGGCGCCATGGCTATGAACAGTGAACCACACCTTATCATTGGCGGGGGGCTCATGGGCTTGCTTACGGCCCGTGAGCTGGCCCTCGAGGGCGTTTGCGTCCGTCTGCTCGAGCGCGGCCAGACGGGCCGCGAGTCCTCCTGGGCGGGCGGGGGCATCCTGTCGCCCCTCTTTCCATGGCGCTATCCCGATCCCGTCACCGAGCTGGCCCGCTGGAGTCAGGCGCACTACCCGGCCCTTCTGGAGGAGCTGGCGAGCTCCACCGGCATCGATCCCGAATGGACGCCCAACGGACTGCTCATGCTGGGGGTCTCCCCCGAAGAGAGGCAGGCCGCCGTGGCGTGGGCATTTCGCTTCGGCTATGACATCGAGCTGGCGGACGAGCAGGCAACCGGCAGCCTGGAGCCGAACCTGGGCCGGGGCCTCGGCGAGGGGGTCTGGATGCCCGGCATGGCTCACGCCCGCAACCCGCGCCTACTGGCGGCCATCAGGGCGTCGGTGGAGTCCCTGGGTGTCGAAATCATCGAGCAGTGCGCCGTGAGCGAGATCTTGACCCGGAATGGGCATGTCACAGGGGTCAGCACGGCCATGGGGGATTTTGCCGCGACCCGCGTCACCGTGGCGGGGGGCGCCTGGAGTGGGCAGATTCTGGCGCCAAGTGGCGTGGCCCCGCCTATCGAACCGGTAAGGGGTCAGATGATTTTGTTCCGTGCGCAACCCGGCGTGGTGAATCGCATCATCCTGAAGGACGGCCACTACGTGATCCCGCGGCGGGATGGGAGGGTGTTGGTCGGGAGCACCATGGAACGGGCGGGGTTCGACAAGGAGACCACCCCTTCCGCACTGGAGGAACTGCGTGCGGCCGCGGCGCAGCTGGTCCCGGAGCTTATCCACTACCCCCTGGAGAGGCATTGGGCAGGCTTGCGCCCGGGGTCGCCGGAGGGGGTGCCGTTCATCGGCGCCCTTCCCGATGTCCAGGGGCTCTTCGTCAATGCCGGCCATTTTCGAAATGGCGTGGTCATGGGGCTTGCCTCCTGCCGGTTGTTGGCGGATCTCGTCCTTGGCCGATCGCCCGTGGTCGACCCGCTGCCCTATCGCCCGAGGTTGGCCCACAACTCATAGACTTCGCCGATTCCCTTCGACTATACTCGGCCTATGGCGTGCACGATCGAAAAAGAATGTTTTGGTAAACAACACGTTATGGGACTCCTGCAGGGGACGGGCATCGCCCCGACCCAACAGCGGCTCCAGATTGCAGGGCTGCTGTTCGCCCGTCCACAGCACCTTTCGGCCGAACAGATCCTGGAGATGGTCAACCGCGACGGTCCGGTGGTCTCCAAGGCGACTGTCTATAACACCCTGAATCTGTTTGCGCAAAAGGGGTTGGTTCGCGAGGTGATCGTCGACCCCACCAAGGTTTTCTACGACTCCAACACCTCCCCCCACCACCACCTCTACAACGTGGAGGACGGGACGCTTTCCGACATCTCCGCAGAGGAGTTGAACCTGTGCGGATTGCCGAAACTGCCCGACGGGATGATCGCCGTGGGGGTGGATGTCATTATTCGTATTCGGCCCTCGGCGACCGCCTGAAATCATCTTGTCGGGGGCGGAAAGGATCCAGTATACTGCCGCACTTCCCTTCGCCGGAGTAGCTCAGTTGGTAGAGCAACGCATTCGTAATGCGTGGGTCGGGAGTTCGAGTCTCTTCTCCGGCACCATTGAATCGCAAAAAGGCCCGCTCAGCGGGCCTTTTTGCGTTCTGTATCCCGCTGTTCATCGCCCCGCCCGAGAAGCGCCCCGTATCCAGGGCAAGATCGTACTGCAAACAATAGGGTTATTGCGGCATCAGTGCATCCTTGCATCCATCCATGCGGTCGATGACCTGCTTTCAAGGAGTTACATAGCTCTCGGGTAAGGATGCGGTTCCCCTGCGGGGTCGCGCGCTTTGGTTGCCGTCAATGCCGGCATTGCCTAGACTGCCAGCAACAACCGTGGGAGGCAGGTGAGGTGGCGGTATGGCGACATTGAGCATTCGCAGTCTACCCGATGAAGACCATAAGGCCCTGCGCCTGCGCGCCGCCCGGCATGGTGTCAGCATGGAGGCGGAGGCGCGGGCGATCCTGCACCGCGCATTGCAGGAGGAAAGCCCCACCGAGCAGGAGTTCGCGGCGCGGGTGCAGGAGGTACAGGCATGGGTGGCGAGGCTGCCCATGCGGGCCGCACTGGGCGGAGTGGATGACTTCATTGCCGAGCGCCGGCGCGAGGCGGCCGCGGAAGAGGCGGCTCGAGACAGGCCGCAGAGGCCGTGAAAGGCGTCGCGCTGGATGCCTCGGCGCTGCTTGCCTTGCTGCTGGGAGAGGCGGGCGCCGAGGTGGTCCTAGCGGCCCTTCCCTCGGCCGTTGTATCCGCCGTCAACCATTCCGAGACGCTGAGCCGCTTAGTACGCGGAGGTGCTGACTGCCGGGAGGCGCGTGCGCAGCTCGACAAGTTGGGGTTTCAGGTGATGCCTTTTACCCTCGCCCAATCGGCAATTGCCGCCGAGCTCTATGTGCCCTGCCGCTCATTCGGACTCTCTTTCGCGGATCGTGCGTGCTTGGCATTGGCATTGGAGCGGGATTTGCCGGTGCTGACAGCCGATCGGGCCTGGATCGCGTTGGGTTTGGACCTGGACATTCGCCTGATTCGCTAACTGTGATCTCTCTGTTCAAATCCGCTTTCTGGGCTTGATCTTTCTGGGCTCCGCCGCCCTGGATGCCCGCCTTCGCGGGCATGTCGAATTAAGCGCTTCCCCAGCGGCGGATCAGCTGTCGAAAGCGGGCCTGGGGCCGGGTTGGAGCGGCGCATCGGTGGGGCGAGGCGCTGTCTGCTCTGTCCCGTCTCTCTTCAGGGTCCGCAGTGTGCTGGCGATGGCGGCGGCGGAGCGCTCGAGGGCTAACCGCTCCCCGGGCTCCAGGGTGAGTTCCACCACCCGCTCCATTCCCCCCGCACCCAGCTGTGCCGGAACCCCCATGGCGATGGAGTCGAATCCGTATTCCCCCTGCAGCACCGAAACCATCGGCAGCAGCCGGTGGCGATCGTGGGCAATGCTCTCGACCATGGTGCAGATGGCGGCCCCCGGGGCATCATAGGCGCTGCTGTTGCCCCGCAGGGTGAGGACCTCGGCGCCGCCGTGGCGGGTCCGCTCCACCAGCCGCTCGATGGCGGCCGCATCGAGGAGGTGGGCGAGGGGAACGCCGCGGATGCAGCTATGGCGGGTGAGCGCCACCATGAAGTCGCCGTGACCGCCGATGACCATGGCGCTCACATCCCGTGCCGAACAGCCGGCGGTGGTGGCGATGAGGGCGGCAAATCGTGCGGAGTCGAGGATCCCCGCCTGTCCGAACACGCGCCGCCGCTCCCACCCGGTGCGCTGCCAGGCGCGGTATGTCAACACATCCACCGGGTTGGTCACCATCAGCAGCAAGGCGTCCGGGGCGTGGCGCAGGACGTCGTCGACGATCCCGTCGATGATGTCGAGGTTGGTGCGTAACAAGTCGGTGCGCGCCATCCCCAGCTTGCGCGCCGCGCCGGCGGTGATGATGACCAGGTCGGCGCCGCGAAGCAGTTCCGGTGTCGAGCCGCCGCTCAACCTCACGTCAAACCCGAGCAGCGGGCCCGCAGCTTGGATGTCCAGGGCGCAGCCGCGGGCGCGCTCCCCGTTTCGGTCTACCAGGACCAGCTCGCGGCAGAGTTGGTGCTGGGCAATGAGTAGGGCTGCCGCATCGCCGACGCGCCCGGCACCTACCACGACGATCTTCTCCACGCGAACTCTCCTCTGTCGGTATTCTGAAAAGGCAGCCCCAGGGGGTGGTGCCCGTTTGAACAGGTGCGGCTCTTTTCCGATGACCGCAACGGAGATGCGACACACCTCAGTAGGGTGGATAAGCGCAGCGCATCCACCGTACGGCATCGAACTGGTGGATGCGCTGCGCTTATCCACCCTACTGCTCACGGGCACAACAGAGACCGAGGTGGAATAGAGCCGCACCCGATTTGAATAACTATAGGGAGCGTGCGCCGCATCGTCCCGGTGAAGTGCCCGAGGGCCTACCGGGCGAGACGGTGCGCCCCCAGAAGAGGGCGTGGAGCGAGGTCCCGGTTACTTAGGCAACGCACCGGGCTTGCGTTCGTGCTTGCCGTACGCCATCTGCAGTCGGCAGCGGCCCGGCGTGTTCTAATAAGTTTGTCGCGGCAATGCCCTTCGTTGCATTGCTCCAAGGAGAGAGTCGTTTCGTTCGGGAGCGGCGTAAGTCCTTGAAGCCGGCCACGAGCGTCCAGGGATGTCTCTCGGAGCCGCTTGCGCGCTCATGCGCTCACCCGGGGATTGATCCCGTTCGGGTGCAGAGTCAACGTAAGCATCTCAGCGATGGGATTTGGGGGACGCGCAGGAAAATGACGCCAGGTTTCAAGTCCATCCGAACAGGCGCCCTGTTCGCCTGTTCGGTCCGACAGTCACAATCGAGGAGTTTCAATGGAAACTGACCAGCCAATCAGTGGCGAGGACATCGTCGCCCTCCGGGCCGCGTACCGGCGTCTGGAGCATCCCGGGCTCGTGGATCGGTTGACGGCACTGACCGGCGCGCCCCTGGAGCGGGCCGCGCAGTTGCTTCCGGCCCGTTGGGAGGCCGTTGTTCAGGAAGCGACCGAAGCGGCGTTGATCAAGGCCATGCGCTGGTCGGCAAAGGGGGTTGGTGCGCGCCCCGCGGGAGGCGGGAGTGACCTACTGCTCTCGGCCTGTTCCGGGGCGCTGGGCGGGCTGGGCGGGTGGGCGACCCTGGCGGCCGAGCTTCCGGTGACCACCACCCTGATGCTGCGCTCCATCGCCGCCATTGCCCGGGAGGAGGGGGAAGATCCCGGTGAGCCGATGACCCAGCTCGCCTGCCTGGAGGTGCTCGCTCTGGGTCAACGGTCCGGGGGGACTGGGGAGGCGGGGGTGACGGGGGGATACTACGGCCTTCGCATCGCCCTCACCCACCACCTGCGCAAGGTGAAACTGGATCTGCTGCGCCACGGCCTGTCGGCCGCCTCGCCGGCCTTGGCCGGGCTGTTGACGGCCATAGCCCATCGCTACGGGGCTGCCGTGGCCCAGAAAGTGGCGGCCCAAGCCGTTCCGCTGCTCGGTGCTGCGGCGGGTGCGGCCGTGAACACCCTCTTCCTGAAGCACTTTCAGGCGCTTGCCCACGCCCACTTCACCCTGCGTCGCTTGGAGCGCACCCATGGCGAGGCTGTGGTGCGGCAACTCTACCTGGAATACGGCAGGCTCTACACTGGACGGGTGGGGCAGTGATCCCCGCCCGTCGACCCTCACTTCTGGTCCCTGCGCCTCAACCCGCGCCCTGAGGCCGCGTCAGCGGCCCACGGTGACCACTTCCCTTGGTGAGTGCACCGAATTGGCCACGCAGCTCCACGCGCTCCCTTCTCGCGCGCACTTCGGGTACTCCTCAATGGTCTTGCAGCCGAAATAGGTGAATACGGCCATGAGCGCCGCTGCAAGCACAACCACTCTCTCCATGGCGATCTCCCTTGCACAGAATCCATACGTATCGAAGGGGATTTTCGCGGCAATCGGCTCCCGAGACAATCGGAAAAAATCCCATTGGTCTGTAGGATGAGCGCTTACGGTTGTTGCCGCTGTTGCCAGGGTAAACGCATACTTACCCAAGAGCGATGTAAGTCCTTGAAAGCAGGTCGACGGCCGCGGATTGGTGCAAGGACGCATCCGCGGGAGGGCAGGGATGCCCGAAGCGGCCGCGGCCGTCGAGCGTACAGGGATGGAAGATGATTGCTCCTGCATAATCTTTACTCCCGGCATCCATGTCGGTCGTATTCACAGTGCACCTGCTTTCAAGGACTTACATCGCTCACAGCACGGCCGTGACGTTAGTATGCGTTTACCTTGCCAACTGTTGACTGGCCGGCGAGAAGCGGCAAGCATGCACCGTAAATGCCCAACGAAACCGGGTCGAGCCCATGGATCACACCACCGACACGCCGGCAGCGGACGAGTTCTTTGAGGAGTTGCCGCTGCCAAACGCCTTCTGGCATCACGACGTTCCGGTCGAGAATGTCCTGCGTGCCGAACTTCTTGAGTGTTCCCCCGACGCGCCCCTCCATCGCGCAGCGGAGCTCATGGCGGAGCGGCAGTGCAGCTCGGTACTCGTCGTGGAAGGCGACGTGGCCGTGGGTATCTGGACCGAACGGGATGCGCTGGCCGTGGACTTCTCCGACCCTGCGGCCTTCGGCCGGGCGGTTGGCGAGGTGATGAGCTCTCCGGTGAGGAGCGTCTCTGCAGACTGCTCCCTGCACGAGCTGGCGGTCCGGTTTCAGGAGGAGGGGGTGCGCCACTATCTGGTGGTGGATGGGCATGGTGAGCGCTGCGGCATCGTCTCCCAGACCGATGTGGTGGTGAACCAGGGGATCGAGCACTACCTGCGACTGCGCAAGACCCGTTCGGTGGTGCGCCGCCTGCCCCTGGTGGTGGAGGAAGGTCTGGGCATCGCCGAGGTCGCCCGCAAGATGCGGGAGTACCCCACCGATGCGGTTGTGGTCGAGTACGGCACCGGCGAGCACGGCATCCTGACCGAGCGGGACGTGGTCCGGCTGGTAGCCTCCCGGCAAGGGAACGCGCCGGTGGGACCGCTGGCCAGCCGGCCGCTCATCGCCATCCCGGCCGAAAGTAGCCTCTACCGAGCCAGAAATCTCCTTCTGAGCAGCCGCGTGCGTCATGTGGCGGTCACCGGGGCCGAGGGCGAGCTGTTGGGGCTCATCGGCTTCACGGACATCCTCTTCGGCATGGAGTTCGCCTACCTGCAGGAGTTGCGCACGGCCCTGCAGGCGCGGGATGAAGCGCTCACCGTCTCGCGGCGGAGCCTGCGCCTGGCGGAGCGCATCATCGAGTGTTCACCCGAAGGGATCATGATCACCGACAGCCATGGCATCATCCAGTCGGTCAATCCCGCCTTCACCCGGCTCACCGGTTACAGTTCCGGAGAGGTGGTCGGCCGCAGTCCGGGACTCCTCAGTTCAGGCCGTCACGGCCCGGAGTTCTATCATGCCTTGTGGGCGCGGCTCAGCGCAGAGGGGGAGTGGCAGGGGGAGATCTGGAACCGCCGCAAGAACGGCGAAATCTTTCCGGAGTTGCTCACCATCGCGGCCATTACCGATACCGACGAGTCGGGGGAGGTGACCCACTACGCGGCGCTGTTCAGCGACATCACCGCGCTGAAGGCCAATGAGGAGCAGATCCGCAGAATGGCCTACTACGATCCCCTCACCGGTCTGCCCAACCGTCGGTTGTTCAGCGATCGCCTGGCGGTGGCCATGGCCCATGCCCACCGCCACCGCAACCGGACCGCCGTGGTGTTCGTGGACCTGGACCGGTTCAAGGAGATCAACGACAGCTATGGCCATATCACTGGCGATGTGCTGCTGCAGGAGATCGCCAAGCGGCTTCGGGAGGCGGTGCGCGAGGACGATACCGTGGCGCGCCTGGGGGGCGATGAATTCGTTCTGCTCCTGGCGGATATCGGCAGCGCCGATGATGCGGTGGGGACGGCCCGCCGCATCATCGAGGCGATGAAGGAGCCCATCCAGTTGGAGGGGCGGGCGCTGACGGTGACGGCCAGTGTGGGCATCAGCTTCTATCCCGATGACGGTGACTCCATCGAGACGCTGGTGCAGAACGCCGACGCAGCCATGTACCAGGCCAAGAGCGCCGGCCGGAACGGCTACCGGCTCTACTCTCCGGCGCTGAACAGCCACACGCTGCAACACCTGGCCATGGAGATGGCCCTGCGCGACGCGCTGGAGCAGGATCAGCTGGTGTTGCACTACCAGCCGCTGATCGAATCGGACAGCGGGCGCGTGGTCTCGCTGGAGGCGCTGCTGCGCTGGCGCCATCCCCAGTTGGGGCTGATGGCGCCGGCGGATTTCCTGCCCCTTGCGGAGGAGAGTGGCCTGATCATCCCCATCGGCAGCTGGGTGGTGAACAGGGTGGTCGCCGATCTTCAGCAGTGGGACGCCGAAGGGGTGTCGGGTTTCGACGTGGCCATCAACCTCTCACGGCGGCAGTTCGCCTGGGACGGATTGGCCCGAAGCCTCACCGATGCCGTGGGGGCGTCGACCGTGCCCCCCTCCCGCCTGACCCTGGATGTCGATGAAGCGCTGCTGGCGGAGGACTTCTCCCGGACGCTCAAGACAACTCACCTGCTGCGGGAAGCCGGCGTGGGGATCGCCATGGATGATTACGGCACGGGCGCGCTCCCCATTTGCGATCTCAAGCGCTTGCCGTTGAAGGCCCTGAAGCTCCATCGCGTGCTGATCCGCGAGATCGCCAGCGACGAGACCGAGGCGGCCGTGGTGGCTGCGGTGCTTCAACTGGCCAAGGCGCTTGGCCTTGTGGCCGTGGCGAAGGGGGTGGAGTCCGAGCCGCAGCGGGCGCGCCTCTGCGCCATGGGGTGCCACATCATGCAGGGCTTCTGCTTTGGGGCACCGCAGCCATTCTCCGAGCTGGGCGGGATGCTGCGCCAGGGCCGCGGCCAGATGCCGCTTCCCTGCCGGTGTCCCTAGCCCGGACCAAGCAGGTCCTGCTTGGTTCGCAACCCTGTTCAGTAGTTGTACGAGGTCGAGAGGAAGGCGGTGAAGGTGTTCATTTCTACCTTCTGAACGTTGGCCACGCCGCCGATCACCTGGGCTTCGCCACTGCCCTGGCTGTAACTCACTCCGCCGGTGATGGACGAACTGCGCGTAAAGCGGCTCGCACTGAGGCTGAACCCGACCAGGTTCACGTGATCGTCCTGGTTCACCCGATCCCTGGAGATCTCGGGCGTGTTGGCGTTGTTGGTGAACACCCCCCCGCGCAGGGCCCACTGGTCGGAGAGGTAGTATTCGGCGCCGACCGCAACGTCCCAGGTCGCCTCGCGGCCGTTCGCGAAGGCGGTGGCGTCGGTGGCGGTGTAATAGGAGAAGTCACCGGAGATCAGCAAGCGGTTCGACGGAAAGTAGGCCACACCGATCCGGGTGTTAAACGGCAGATCGCGTTCTGCGCTGCCGCTGATGAGGCTCGGGTCCCGCGGATCGTTGGGATCGACGTTGCCGGCCTGGGACTGACACTGGGCATCGAGGGTGATGCCGGGATCCGTGATGTTGGTGATGCAGGTATTCTGAAACTGGGTCTCCGAAGAGAGGAGCAGGGGCTTGCGCACGCTCAGGCCGAAGGACCATTGGTCTGCCGGGCTCCACATAAACCCAATGATGGGCTCCAGTCCGATCTCCTCGGTCTCCAGATAGGCGTTGACCCACTGGAACTCCCCATCGCGCTGGCGGACCCACTGATTGTTGATCAGCTGCTGGTTGCGCATGTGCAGGTAGAGGGTGGCACCGAGCGAAAAACGGTCGCTCAGCTCCAGCGCATAGGAGGGACCGATCTTCGTGGTGGTGTCCTGGTTGTTGACGTTGATGACGAACTCCTCCAGGTCGTTCGGTTCGGTCCCGCTGAACGAAAAGCGGGAGTCCTGATCCTCGAGGATGGAGTCGGTGACCGCGTAGGAAAAACCGATGGTGCCGGAGCCCAGCGGCTGGACGAAGCCGAAGAAGTTTGGCAGCAGGGCCGAGGACTCGCGCACCCAGTCGCCGCCCCGAAGGGCGTTTTTGTAGACGGTCGAGGTGCGGTGAAAGGCGTTCACGCTGGCGGAGATGTTCTTGCGCCCGGCATAGACGATGCCGGCCGGGTTGTAGAACAACCCCGAAGGGTCATCGGAGACCGCCGTGTAGGCCCCACCCATGCCGGTGGCGCGCTCACCAATGAGGATGTTGTTATAGTGCAGTTCATCTCCAAAGGCGGTGCCGCTAAAAGCCGCACCCAACAGTGCGCCAAGGGGGAAGAGCAGGCGTTTCATGTGATGGCTCGACATTTCAGGGCCTCGTGTGCTGAACGAAGCGTGATTTCAGATTCTGTGCGGAGATGGCGTTCAGCCCCTCCTCGTCGCTCAATGTTCGCAATGCGGCGAGCCGGTTGGCGAACGGAGGGTGGGTGTGGGTCAGAATGGCGGATTGTCTGCCCTTGATCCGGCTCACCCGCTCCAGGTAACGCTGCAGCGCCAGCGGGTCGTAGCCGCTCTGGGCCGCGAGCAGAGTGCCGACCCGATCGGCCTCGAATTCATCCTGCCGCTTGTAGCCGGACGAGAAGAGCAGGTCGATGGCCTTGTCCACCGCCTGGGCGAAGGCGATCCGCAACGGGTCACCGGTGCCGCCCAGCAGATGGGTGATCCCCGCCTCGGGGCTCTTCTGCATCCCCTTGATGTCGAGCTCCTTGACGATGTGCTTCTGTGTCACATGGGCGATCTCATGGGCCAGCACGGCGGCGAGTTCGGCCTCATCTTCCATGAGTGCCAATGCCCCGCGCGTAATGAAGATGTAACCACCTGGGGCGGCGTAGGCGTTGAGATCGTCCGTTTCGAGCACGCCGAAGCGGTAGGCGAGCTCGGTTCGCCCGCTGTGGCGCGCCACGCTGCCGCCTACCAGACTGACGTAGCGCAGCAGCGCATCGTCCTTGCTCAGTGGGTACTTGCCCAAGATGCGGGCGGCCACTTCGCGCCCGAATTCGATCTCTGCCTTCACATCCGCAATGAGGGCATCGGTGGTGGTCAGTGCCGTGGCGCTGACCCGTTCACGAAAATCGGCAAGGGCCGAGGTTGAGGTCGCACCGAACAGAAGGGTACCGGTGAGTGCGCACAAGACCGTTTTTCTCATCGCTTGAGCCCCTGCGCGGCGAACGCCTCGATCTCCTCCGGCGTCAGCTCGAGTTTTTCGAGGCGTTGCAGCGCATAGTAGTTGGCGCCCTTGTCGTCGGCGCGGCGCCGTTCGTCGGCAGTGAGCCCTCGAGCGGCGCCGGCGGTGGTGACGGTGGAGGCCCGTCGGCGGGCATTGCCCTGCAGTTGCTCCTCCTCGTTCCCCTGCAGCACCGTGACCCTGTCGAGCGGCGGGTGATCGGCCAGGACAAACCTGGAAACCCAACCCTGCTGGCCACCCAGACCGACGCGGTACCAGCGGCCTTGCTCTTCCAGGGCGGTGAGTTCCTCTCCCCTTTCGACCTCGGCAATGACGGCTGCCCCAAAGCGGGGTTCCGCGACGATCTTCGCTTTGATGCTCTGCACGAAGAGCGTGTCAGCCGCACTCCCCGCCAGCGGGACGGCCAGTAAAAAGGCGATCAGAATGGGTCGCATGGTGCACCTCCGGGGCGTCCAAGATAGTCCTATTTGGTTGTCAGTGTAAATACGCCATCCCAATCGCCAGGCGGGGGCGCGACTCGGTAGTTTTCACAGCGTTCCAGGAAGACCTCTCTCAGACGCACGGGCGGAAGCTGGGCATACAGCGCCATCGCCTCGCCCCAGCGCTGCGCCATGTAGAGGGCGAAGGCCCGTTCGATCAACGCGGCCAGTCGGGTTGCCTCCTCCACGCTCTCCGGCGGATCGCCGGGCAGGGCCAGAGGCCAGTAAATGCGGATAGGCACCTGTTTGCCCTTGACCCGCACCAGATCCACCGTGGCGCAAGGGATGGGTTGGGTCAGTTCCTGATGGGTGAACTCGGAGATGATGACCGGACAACCATACTGCTTGGTCAGTCCCTCCAGCCGGGAGGCGAGGTTGACGTTATCGCCGATGACCGTATAGTCGAGCTTCTTCTCCGAGCCGATGTTGCCCAGAATGACCTCACCGCTGTTGATGCCGATGCCGATCTTGATAGCAGGGTAACCCTTCGCCTCCAACCGTCGGTTCACCTCGGCGATGCCCCGGGTCATTTCGATGGCGGCCTGCACCGAGCGATCCGCGTGATCGCCGATGCGGATGGGCGCCCCCCAGAAGGCCATGATGGCGTCGCCGATGAACTTGTCCAGGGTCCCCTCGTATCTGAAGATGATGTCGGTCATGACCGAGAAGTGGGTGTTCAGCAGGTCCACCACGTGCTCCGCGGGGAGACGTTCGGAGATGGCCGTGAAGCCGCGGACATCGGAGAAGAGGATGGAGAGGTGCTCCTTGGTGCCGATCTCCGCCTTCAGGTGATCCTCGTAGCGGTCCAGTACGGTCGTGAGCATGGCGGGCGAGACGTATTGGGAGAGCATCGTGCGGACCCGCCGCTTGTCCTTCCCTTCGGTGAAGGCGACATAGGCGAAGGTGGAGAACCAGGCCAGGCCGATGGCCACCAGCGGCCCGGTGGCGTGCAACACGCGCCCCACCCCGAACTGCCAGAAGGTGTAGGCCGCGAAGGCGAGGGCCAGCCCCAGGGGAGCGGCCAGTTGCAGGTAGAAGCGCGAGAAGGCGAGGATGCCGCCTGCGGTGAGGGCGATGAAGAGGGTGACCACCACCATGGTGGCGGCAAGTCCCACCGGCTGGAGAAACTCCTGATCCAGAACGTTGCTGCTTGCCGAGGCGTGGATGTAGACGCCGGGGGTGAGAGGGGAGAGGGGGGTGGTCTTGATGTCTTCAAGGCCCACCGCGCTGGCCCCTACGAAGACGATCTTTCCCTCGAATTCGTCCGGGTAGACGAGCATCCGTTCCACCTCGCCGGCCCGCAGGGCGGCGATGGAGGCGAAAATACCGCCGAGGGAGTAGGGCTCGAACCGCCCCACCATGTTGACGAGAAAGCGCCCGTCCGCATCGAGCGGGATCGCGTGGCGCTCCAGCCGGACTTTGTTGGCTGTGCGGGAGATCCGCTCGCTGCGATCAAGCAGGGGCGCTATCGAGAGTGCCGGCAGCAGGTGGCCCTGGTAGGGAAAGAACAGCGGTACCCGTCGGTAGATGCCGTCGGCATCCGCATCCATACCGACCACGCCCACCCCCTGGCTGGCCTGGTGCAAGCCATCCAGCGGCAGGCGAAAGCTGTTGTTGCCGCGATCGGGGAACCCCTGGTGGTGGGGCAGGGCGTGCCGCCCGGTAAAGCTCACCGGCAGGGGGCGATGGAGTGAGTGCCTGTTGTCCTCCGTGGGTTCGTCCTTGAGGACCTGTGCGGCGTGGTAGGCGATGCCGGTGCGTCCGCTGGTCGCGATGAGTTGGGCGTCGCTCGGGTGCAGCGTCCCTCGATCGCCCTCGTTTTCGGTGAAGAGGATATCGAACACCACCGCCCTGGCACCACCCTCGGCGAGGAATTCCAGCAGGTCGGCGTAGACCGAGCGGGGCCAGGGGTAGCGCCCCACCAGCGGGTTGAGGGTCTGGAGTGATGCCTCATCGATGAGAACCACCGCCAAGTCCGGGTGGAGCCGCTTCTCCTGGCGATGCAACTGCATCCGGTAGTCGTAGGTGATCCACTCCAGTCGGTCGAGGGCACCGGAGGCCAGCAGCGCGTACACCACCCCCGACAGCAGGAGGGTGAGGGTGACCCCCGCTTGGCTCTTTTTTCTGTTCAGCGGCCGCATCGCTCGTCAGATTGCCCGGAAGTTGCGTGCCGCCTCGCCAAGTGACAGGCAACACTCCCCGACGGGTTAGCGCGCCGGGTGGAGGCGGCACAACCCCGCCATCTTAACGGATTTGCCCCGGGGCGCCAGCCATGCTGCTTCGCGCGGCCCTGGTGTGCTGCCGGCGCGGTGCGCGCGGCTCAGGAAATCGGGTAGAAGCGCATCGACAGATCGACGGCGGCGAGATTCTTGGTCAACCCGCCCACCGAGATGTAGTCGACACCGGTCTCGGCGATGGGGCGAATCGTGCTCAGGTCGATGCCGCCCGACGCCTCCAGCTTGGCCCGACCCGCGGTGAGGCTCACTGCCTCCCGCAGCATCTCCAGGCCCATGTTGTCCAGCAACAGGATATCCGCCCCCGCGGCCAGCGCCTCGGCCACCTGATCGAGATCCTCCACTTCGACCTCCACCGGGATGTGGGCGGGTGCCCGGCTGCGGGCCTGGCTGACCGCCACCGTAATGGAGCCTGCCGCTTCGATATGGTTTTCCTTGATGAGCACGCCGTCGTAGAGCCCCAGACGGTGGTTGCGGCCACCGCCGCATACCACGGCGTACTTCTGGGCGCGGCGCAGCCCGGGAATGGTTTTGCGGGTGTCGAGGATGGCCACGCCGGTCCCGGCGACCGCATCCACGTAGCGGCGCGTCGCGGTGGCGGTGGCCGAGAGGGTCTGCAGGAAGTTGAGGGCCGTGCGCTCGCCTGTGAGCAGGGCCCGCGCGGGGCCGTGGAGCGTGCAGATCAGCTGATTGGGTTCGACCGTCTGCCCCTCCTCAAGCTGCCACTCCACGCGAATGCGGTTGTCCAGCAAGGCAAAACTCTGCTCGAGCCAGGCCCGCCCGCAAAGCACCGCCCGTTCGCGACTGATCACGCGGGCCTCGGCCAGGGCCCCCTCGGGGATGAGCGCGGCCGTGATGTCCCCCGCCCCCACGTCCTCCTGCAGGGCCTGGCGTACCTGATCGCGGATCTCTTCGAGGGGGAGTTGCGCGGATGTCATGGGTCGTCTCTCGCTGGTGATGATGCGGGCCGCGCCATTGTACACCCGGTGGAAGAAAGGCCGAAGGCGGAGCGGCGTGATCAGGGTAAACGCATACTAACGTCACGGCCGTGCTGTGAGCGATGTAAGTCCTTGAAAGCAGGTGCGCTGTGAATACGACCGACATGGATGTCGGGAGTGAAGATTATGCAGGAGCAATCATCTTCCATCCATGTACGCTCGACGGCCGCGGCCGTTTCGGGCATCCTGCCCTCCCGCGGCATAAGTGCGTCCTTGCACCCATCCATGCGGCCGACGACCTGCTTTCAAGGACTTACATCACTCTCTGGTAAGTATGCGTTTACCCTGCGGCGTGATGCGATCCCGAGACCCTCAAGAGGAGAGGGGGGCCTCTCCTCTTCCCGTGGGGATCCTTGCCTAGCCCAGTTCGAGCAGCTCCACCTCGAAGATCAGCGTGGCATTGGGGGGAATGACGCCGCCGGCGCCGCGGGCACCGTAACCGAGGTTCGGCGGGATGGTGAGCTTTCGGGTGCCGCCCACCTTCATTCCGGTGACCCCTTCGTCCCAGCCGCGGATCACCTCACCCGCGCCGAGGCGAAAACTGAAGGGGGTGCCCCGGTCCTTGCTCGAGTCGAACTTGTTTCCGTTGGTCAGCCAGCCGGTGTAGTGGACCTTGGCGGCTTGGCCCGGGCGGGCCGCATCGCCGTTACCCTCGACCAGGTCCTCGTACTTCAGTCCGGAATCGGTGATCCGCATCTCGCTCATCGCGTTTCCTCTTCATGTTGGCGAAAACGCCGATTCTACCCCTTCCGGCGGGGACAAAAAAAATCCCCGCCCTTGTGGGCGGGGTAAGGTTACAGCGCTTCCCTGGCCCTATTGAAGTTCACCCTCGATCACCGCGGGCGCCGTGGTGACCTCCGGCCGCTCCGCCCAGGTGAGGGTCACCTGCGCATCGACCGCTCCGGGCAGTGCGAGGCTGAAGCTGGTCACGCTGAGACCGGCGGCCGCGCAGCTGCTGGTATCGGCCTGTTCCACCATCGTCTGTTCACTCTCCACGGGGCGGACCACGTAATCGCCCAGTTGCACGCCACGCTTCAGGGTGAGCCTGGAGATCCAGCGGCAGTGGCCGGTGGCTTCGTCGCAGGTGGGGTCCTCCTTCTCGAAGGGGAAGCCCCACAACTGGCCGGGGCCGCCGTACTCGAGGCGGAAGGGGGTGCCGGCGGCGAAGCGGTCGCCATTGGGGTCGTCGCCCTCCGCGTATTCGTAGGCGAACTGCAGCGGCTTGTCGAAGTTGACCACCTGACTAGAGGCGTTGGTCACGCTCACTTGCCGGTTCCAGGCGTTGGGTCCGGTCTCCCAGCGATAGGTGACCTCGGCATCATAGACCTGCCAGGGCTCAGCAACCGCCTGAGTCACCATCTCGCCGGTCTGGGCGCCCCACTGGTACCAGTTGCCGAAGCCGCTCAGATCCAGACCGTCCGGGATGACGACAGCCCGTCCCTCATGGTCATTCAAGGTGAGTGCGCCGTTGCTGCTCTCCACCGTGTAGGTTACCGGCGGTTGCTGCCCGTCGTTCCACTGGATGTGGTACATCTCCTCTTCGCTCGAGGGGGTGATTGCGGTGCCGAGACCGCCCTTGAGGCAGCGCTCGTAGCACCACAGGGTGGTGGGCACCGACTCTCCGGGGGAGAGGACCTCCTCCTTGAAGAAGACCACCTGGTCGTCGGCGGTCAGGGGCCGGAACACCACGCTGCCGCCCAGCATGTCGGAGTAGAGCCACTGCTGCTCCCACTCGCTGGCGGGGGTGATGTCCACGGGGTCGATGGCCTCCACCCGGGAGCCCCCCTCGGTCCAGGTCAGGGTGCCGGTCACCTTCAAGGCGTAGCTCGCTCCGGTGTCCACGACCGTCGCGCGGTAGTCACCCTGGGGCAGCGGCCCGGCATCGTCGGGGTCACCCCACCAGTTCAGTTCCACCCCCACCATTCGCGCGTAACTGGAAGCAACACGGCTGCGCTTCCACAGCTTGCCGCTGGAGACGTTGACCCGGTAGCTCTCCGCGGTACCCCCATCGCCGAAGGTCTGTTTGCGGATGGACTTGTTGGCGAGCTGGGTGAGGGGGAGGTTGTCTTCGGTCCAAATCCCCCAGTAGCCGATGTGGCCGTAGTGTGTGCCTGCCCCGTCGGTGTACTCGAAGGGGAAGCCCGAATTGAGTTTCACCCGCTCCCCGGCAGTAACGGTGCGGCCGTTGAAGGTCCCGCCGGCCAGGTGGTAGAGGTTGTAGCGCCAGGTCTGCCGGGTGAAGTCGTTGCGGGAGGTGCAGGCCTGGTGGTCTATGGAGTCGTCGCCGTTGGTATCCTCTCCACGCAGGAAGAGGTTCTCGTTGAAGGCCACGTTGAACCCGCCCTTCCTCTCGCCTTCGCCGGGCCAGCTCTCCTCGAAGTAGGTGCGCGCCACGCCGGCGCTGCCGGAGGCGTCATCCAGGATGACGTTGCTCTTCTCCACCATGGAGAAGTCGAGGCTGGCGTACTGGCCGCCCATGGCCGCGCCGGCCTGATCGATGAACTGGAACTGCGGTTTGCCGTCATCCCGCGCCACGGTCTTGAGGGTTCCCCTCATGGTGGTCACTTCCTGACCGGACAGTTGGGGGTCAATCAAGGCGCCGTCAACCACCCCCTTGAAGTTCAGGACGAAGCTGCCGAAGGGTCTCTGGGCGCTGACCCCTTCATCGACGGTCACCTCCACCACCATGTTCTGGCCATCCATGGGGTGGTCGGCATTTGCCTCGCCAGGGATCCAGATCCGCACCTCCTGGGGCGCCCCATTGCTTGACCGCTCCGATTCGATCACCCACCGCTTGTAGCTGGTGGTTTGGGCCGAGCCGCTGGTGGATTGCGCTCCGCCGGAACTCGCCTGGGACTGGTTCTGGCCCTCCATGCACTTCTCCTCGTTCACCAAGGCCACGTAGGCACCCTGGTTGACCATCTCGGTGGCCTTGGTCTGGTCCATCATGCAGAGGATTTCGTTGACGATGCTCAGGGACTGGATGGAAGGGTCGTAGACCCACGTATTCGACGGATCCGTGTTGTAGTCCGCATCGGCGGGGAATGCACCGAGTGTGGTGTTGCTGGCGAGGGCACCGGCGATGGCGCCGTAATCCATGCGCAAGCCGCTTACCCGTGGGGTGTCGTCAGACTGAGCGGTGACGACGCTGAGCTTCGTGGGCATCTGCAGACCGACGATGGTCTCCCCACCGCCTGAGCCTCCTCCTCCTCCGCAGGCGGCGAGAATGCCCGCTGTCACCAATGCGATGGAAAAGATTCCAGAGCGAGGGATCTTCATTTGGCTTCTCCGTTTCTGTTTGTTTAGGGCCTTGGCATGTCGACCTCCGTCCTCTCCTGTCGTTGATGGCTCCCGGACTGCGTCCTGGCCCGTGTAACTTGCCACTGGCAGGGGCGCCGAAGTGTGATCTGCGTCACAAGGTAGGTTTATGGGTCAATAAGGAATTTTGATTTGGCGGGGCGAGTTGAGGGAGCGTGTATATGCAATTAAATCAGCATATTAGATGACGCTTATGATTCCGCCGTAAGGGGGAGGAAGGCGGCCTTCAGGCGCAAAAAGGGGAAGAGCGTTCGCCCGAAGGTGAACCTGCACCAGGCCCGCCCGCCTCGTCGCCCAATCCGGGCTACGTAGATAGGGGGTGAGATCCTAGAGCACCGAACAGATAAATCCGATGCGCCCAACATGTAGGGTGGATAAGCGCAGCGCATCCACCGTGCGGCGTTGAGTTGGTGGATGCGCTGCGCTTATCCACCTCGGTTCGCTGCCCCCGCCACCTGCGGCGCAATGGCTGCGATTGGCGATCTTTCCGTTTACCTGTTCGGTGCTCTAGGTGGCAGTATCCGCGCGTGTTTCCGCGGTGGGGCGCAGGCGCTGGAAGTAGTCGTCCTTGGCGCGGCTGACCACGCCCGCCAGCAGCACGAGGGCCAACAGGTTGGGCAGGGCCATGAGCAGGTTGGTGATATCGGCGATGTTCCACACCAGTTGCAGGGGGACGGCGGCGCCAAACACCACCAGCACCGTATAGATGACACGGTAGGGCATCACTGCCCGCTCGCCGAAGAGGAAGTGGGCGCAGCGGTCGCCGTAGTAGGACCAGGCGATGATGGTGGAGAAGGCGAACAGGGTCAGCCCGGTGCCGACCACATAGGCACCGCCGCTGCCGAGGGTCTGGCTGAAGGCGTAGGCCGTGAGCGCGGCTCCCACCGCATCGTCGGGGCGGCTCAGGTGGGCGCCGGTGATGACGATCACCAGCCCGGTCATGGTGCAGATCACCAAGGTGTCCACGAACGGCTCCATCATGGCCACCAACCCCTCCCGCACCGGCTCGCCGGTGCGCGCCGCCGCATGGGCAATGGGGGAGGAGCCGAGCCCCGCTTCGTTGGAGAAGAGCCCGCGGGCCACCCCCCAACGGATCGCCTCCCCCACCAGGGCGCCGCCCGCGGCCCAGGGGTTCAGCGCGTGATTGAGGATGGTGGCGAAGGCGGCGGGGATCGCGTCCAGGTGGTTGAACAGGACGATGAGCGCGGCGGAGACGTAGAGCATGGCCATAAAGGGCACGATGGTGCTGGCCACCTTGGCAATGCGCTGCACCCCGCCGAGGATCACCAGTCCCACCAGCATGGCCAGGCCCCCTCCGACCATCCACCCTGCCGTGCGCAGCTCGGGCCAGATGAAGGCCAGCCCGTCCACCACGGAGTTGGCCTGCACCATGTTGCCGATGCCGAAGGAGGCGATGAGGGCGAAGCTGGCGAACATCACCGCCGTGCGCTTCATGTGCAACCCGTGGAGGAGGGTGTACATGGGCCCCCCGGCGATGCGCCCGTCCGCCCCCACCTCGCGGAACTTCAGCGCCAGGGTGCATTCGGCGAACTTGGTGCCCATGCCCACGAAGGCGGTCACCCACATCCAGAACAGGGCGCCCGGGCCGCCGAGGGAGATGGCGGTGGCCACCCCCGCAATGTTGCCGGTGCCCACGGTCGCCGAAAGGGCGGTGGAGAGCGCCTGGAAGTGGGAGACCTCGCCGACATCGGCAGGACGATTGTATTTGCCGCCCACCAGTTCCACGGCGTGGCGGAAACCGCGCAGCTGCACGAAGCGAAACCGCAGGGTCAGGTAGATGCCCACCCCGAGCAGGAGCACCAAGGTCAGGGCATTGCCCCAGAGCAGGCCGGAAATGCGGCCGGTCAATTCGGTCAAGTAGTCCATCGGCCAAGATTAAAGACAAATGCCCGAAGAGAAAAGCCGCAGCAAGTCGAGGGGTAAATCTCCTGCGCCGCACCCGCGGGCCCGTGCATGTGATATGGTTAGCCACCCTCGGACCCGTTTCGGTGCGTTGAGAGCCCATTGCAGAGTATCGGCCCCATGATCACGCGTGTGGACCCCGCCACCGGTTTGCTGGAGGGGGCGCGCCAGCTGCCTTCGCCCAACTGCGACGAACGTCCCGAGGGGACCGCCATCGAGCTCATCGTGATCCACGGCATCAGCCTGCCGCCCGGGGAGTTCGGCGGGCCGTGGATCGATCACCTCTTCACCAACTCTCTTGACCCCGACGCCCACCCCTATTTTCGCCAGATCCACTCGTTGCGGGTCTCGGCCCACCTGCTGATCCGGCGCGACGGAGCGCCGGTGCAGTATGTGCCGTTCCACCGTCGCGCCTGGCACGCCGGGATCTCCTGCTGGGGGGGACGCGAGCGCTGCAATGATTTCGCCATCGGCATCGAGTTGGAGGGGAGCGATGAGACCCCTTACACCCCGGCGCAGTACCGCGCGCTGGCCGAGGTCATCAAGGCACTGTGGGCCACCTACCCGGGCCTGACTCCCGCAGCCTTGGCCGGTCACTCGGACGTGGCCCCCGGACGCAAAACCGATCCCGGTCCCGCATTCGATTGGCAACGCCTGTTGGCCGCCCTCGACGGCGCCACCACCACGTGAGCCGCGCCGGGTAAACGCATCGTTACCCAAGGAGTTACATCGCTCACAGCACGGCCGTGACGTAAGTATGCGTTCACCCTGCTGGACCGCACGACTTGAAACTTCCCCGCGCAGACCGGAAACTACCGCCCCATGTCGCTAATCACCATCCTCATCGGCCTCTTCATGGAGCGCTTCCTCGGTTCGCTCGAGGAGTTCCGTCGCTTCGACTGGTTTTACCGCTTCGCCGACTGGCTGCGTCGGCGCCTGCCCTCGGGATCCTCGGGCTGGGACGCCTCTGCTGCGCTGCTGGCGCTGCTGCTTCCGGCCCTGGCCACGGGCTGGCTTTTCGACGCGCTGCGTGATTTCTGGGGCTTTGCGGCTTTCCTCTTCGCCCTGGCCATGTTGCTCTACAGCATCGGGCCGCGGGATCTGGAGGCGGAGACGGAAGCCTTCCTCGACGCCTATGAGCGCGGTGACCACGAGTCGGCCTGTCATCACGCCGAAGATCTCCTGCGTGCGGGCGTCCCGGACAGCAGCGAGGCGTTGGGGCGGCGCATCGCCGAGGAGGTTCTGGTGGAGGCCCACGAGCGGCTGCTCGGGGTGATCTTCTGGTTTGTCCTGCTCGGGCCCATGGGGGCGATCCTCTACCGCCTTGCCGTGTTGCTGCGCGGGCGGGAGCGAAAGGGAGGGAGTGGCTTCTGGGCCGCCGCCGACGCCATTCACTACCTGCTCGCCTGGTTGCCCATCCGCCTTACGGCCCTCGGCTATGCGGTTGCCGGCAGCTTTGTCGATGCGGTACAGCGTTGGCGCGTTCAGGCCGGGCGCCATCTGGATCTGAACCGTGGGGTGCTCACGGCAACAGGCCTCGGGGCACTCGGGCTGGACGAAACCATCGAAACGCCCTCTCAAGAGGTTCGCGCCGCCCTTGATCTGGTGCGTCGCGCCGTGGCCGCGTGGCTGGTGGTGCTGGCGCTGCTCACCTTGGCCGGCTGGGGTGGGTGATCCCCTCCTGCCCCCCTCGGTCCTTCGCTCTCCTATGAAGGAACTCATTCTCGGAGGTGCCCGTTCCGGGAAGAGCGGGTATGCGGAGCAGCGGGCGATCGCCTCGGGGCGGAGGGTCTTCTATATTGCGACGGCCGAATGCGGCGATGCCGAGATGGCCGAGCGCATCGCCCACCACTGCGCCCGCCGCCCCCCGGAGTGGCGGACCATCGAAGAGCCCCTGGCACTGGCCGCAGCATTGCGGCAGGCGGCAGCGGAGGACCGCTGCGTGGTGGTCGATTGTCTGACCCTGTGGTTGTCCAATCTGCTGGGCGCGGGCGATGAACGCCTGGTCGCCGAGCGCGAAGCGCTGCTCGCCACGCTGCCCACGCTGCCTGGGGAGATCCTGCTGGTCAGCAATGAGGTGGGTCTCGGGATCGTCCCGGCCAACCCGCTGGCCCGCCGCTTTCGTGATGAGGCCGGGTGGCTCAATCAAGCGGTGGCCCAAGCCTGTGAACGGGTGGTTTTTGTGGCCGCAGGACTGCCGCTCATCATGAAAAGGCCGGCGCCCGACGCGGGCTGATTCCTTGAGTGCGCCAACCGACAATTGGTTCGATCAATGTCGAAGACTGCCGAGTACACTACCACCACCATCGATCTGATCCGCCATGGAGAGCCCGTGGGGGGGAAAAGGTATCGGGGCCAGACGGACGATCCCCTTAGTGAAAAGGGGTGGCGCCAGATGCGGGAGGCCGTGGGTGATCGCTGTCCTTGGGACGCGATCATCAGCTCGCCCCTCATCCGCTGTGCCGCCTTCGCCGGCGAAGTGGCGGCGCGGCACGGTCGGTCGCTGCGGCTCGATGCGCGCCTGAAGGAGATTGGTTTCGGGGCGTGGGAGGGCCGGACCGCGGAGGAGTTGATGGCCGAGGAGCCGGACATCCTCATGCGTTTCTGGAGCGATCCCCTCAACAACACGCCCCCGCAGGCGGAAACCCTCACCGCCTTTCGGGATCGGGTCATCGCTGCCTGGGACGATCTCCTGGAGCAGTATGCGGGCCAGCACCTCCTGGTGGTCGGCCACGCCGGTGTGATCCGCATGATCGTGCGCCACGTGCTCGACATGCCGCTCGATCGCATGTTCCGCATCCAGGTGGGCAATGCCGCCATCACCCGCATCCAGGTGGACGGAGAGGGGGCCGAGGCGTTGCCGCGGCTGGTCTATCATGGGGGGCTCAGTTGCTAGTGACTAGAGCACCGAACAGGTAAACCGAAAGATCGCCAATCGCAGCGTGCCGCAGGTGGCGGGGGCAGCGAACCGGGGTAGGGTGGATAAGCGCAGCGCATCCACCAATTCGACGCCGCACGGTGGATGCGCTGCGCTTATCCACCCTACATGTTGGGCGCGTCGGATTTATCTGTTCGGTGCTCTAGTGGCGAGTGGCTAGGGACGCGCTGATTGATTCGTCATGCCGCGGAGGCTGATTAGTTCATCATGCCCGCGAGGTAGTTCATCATGCCCGCGAAGGCGGGCATCCAGTGCCTTGATTTCTCTGGGCCCCCACCGAAGCCTGCCCTCGAAGGCCTTAGTTCGGGGGGCAGGAGCTGCGAAAGCGGAATTAAATCAGGCGGTTCCCTGGCCAATAGCCACTAGCACTTGTCAACTAGCAACTAATCACCGCCCCCATGCCCGTCGCCTTTCGCCTTGCCCTGCAGTTCCTCACCCGGTTTCCGGTGCGTTCACCCGCGCACATCGGGCCGGAGGAGTTGGGACGTTCCCTGCTCTACTATCCACTGGTGGGATTGCTGCTGGGGGGGCTGCTGCTGGGGGCGGCGAAGCTCTTCGCTCCGGCGGATCCCCTGGTCGTGGCGGCGGTCGTCCTCGTCATTTGGGTGGCCATCTCGGGAGGGCTGCACCTGGATGGACTGGCTGATACGGCCGATGCGTGGGTTGGCGGACGGGGGGATCGGGAGCGTACCTTGCGGATCATGAAGGATCCCTGTTCCGGGCCGCTGGGGGTGGCCGCCGTGGTGCTTGTATTGCTGCTGAAGTTCGCCGCGATTGCCGCACTGTTGCGCAGCGCTTCATGGGCGCCGCTCCTGCTCGCGCCAATGCTCGGGCGCGCTGCCGTTCCGCTGCTGTTCCTCTCCACTCCCTACGTCCGGCGGGGCGGGTTGGGGGAGGCGATGGCATCGCACCTCCCCCGCCAGCAGGCGGGGAGGGTGGTGATGTTGAGCGCCGTCGTGGTCCTGTTGCTGGTGGGGGTATCCAACGCCCTGCTCATGTTGGGCGCGCTCGCCGGCGCGCTGTTTCTCTGGCGTGCCTGGTTGCTGTCCACGCTGGAGGGGACCACCGGTGACACAGCGGGGGCGCTGGTGGAGGTGATCGAAGCGCTGGCACTGCTGTGCGGGGTCATGCTGGGCGTGTGAGCGTTGCCGGCAGATGAGCCGGCGGGGTGAACGCATACTCACCCAAGAGCGACGTAAGTCCTTGAAAGCAGGTCGTCGGCCGCATGGATTGGTGCAAGGACGCACTTATGCCGCGGGAGG
>JAWLHA010000047.1:0-36417 GCA_041690535.1 Gammaproteobacteria bacterium
GCCTGCACTGGGTTGCCGCCGCATGGATGGTGGATGCGCTGCGCTTATCCACCCTACCTCGGTTCGCTGCCCCCGCCACCTGCGGCGCAACTTGGCTGCAATTGGCGATCTTCCGGTACCTGTTCGGTGCTCTAGTGGCTGGTTTCGGTAGAGGCTATTCGGCCCAGGGGATCCTAGAGCACCGAACAGATAAATCCGACGCGCCCAACATGTAGGGTGGATAAGCGCAGCGCATCCACCGTGCGGCGTCGAACTGGTGGATGCGCTGCGCTTATCCACCCTACCTCGGTTCGCTGCCCCCACCACCTGCGGCGCAACTTGGCTGCGATTGGCGATCTTTCGGTTTACCTGTTCGGTGCTCTAGGTGGGCGCATCCCCAAATTCCAACGCGACGACCCGCTAACCGCAACTCGCCAACAGCACCGATCCGATGTAGCGTGGGTAAGCTCAGGGCAGCCATCAGGCCGCGGCCGCCGAGCACAACCCCCTTGTCCGGAAACTGGCGAGGGCACCGCGCGGGCGTGGGTGGATAGGGGACCTTCCAACGGATCGCGACCGTAAGTGGTGGATGCGCTGCGCCTATCCACCCTACGTACTTGGCGCGTCGGATCGATCTATTCGGT
This sequence comes from Gammaproteobacteria bacterium, assembly GCA_041690535.1. Lineage (GTDB taxonomy): Bacteria > Pseudomonadota > Gammaproteobacteria > Thiohalomonadales > Thiohalomonadaceae > JAWLHA01. The sequence continues at coordinate 624 of JAWLHA010000047.1, forward strand.
GATCTAGCGGGGAACACCGAGCGGGCCAAACCCCATACGCTGTGCCTGAGAGGGGAAAATCTTTGAGCCCGAACGAAAAAGCCGGGCAGAGCCCGGCTTTTTACTGAGTCATCCGCTGGATCACTCAGCGGCGGCTTCAGCTCCTTCTTCGACCACGGGGCGGTCGACGAGCTCAACGATGGCCATGGGCGCATTGTCGCCGGCCCGGAAGCCGCACTTCAAAATGCGCAGGTAACCGCCGGGCCGACTCTCGTAGCGGGGACCGAGCTCGTTGAAAAGCTTGGCGACCACGTCTTTGTCCCGCAGCCGGGAGAAGGCCAAGCGACGCTTGGCAACGTTGTCTTCCTTCGCCATGGTGATCAGCGGCTCGGCGACCCGACGCAGTTCTTTGGCCTTCGGCAGCGTGGTCTTGATGACTTCGTGCCGGAGCAGCGAGGAGGCCATGTTCCGGAACATCGCTTCGCGATGGCTGCTGGTGCGGTTCAGTTGCCGCCCGGATTTACGATGACGCATTGCCGTTTCCTTAAATCTTCAGTTAACGTTCTACTAATCAGGCGCTCGCCTTGTCATCCTGCTTCCGGAGCCCGGCCGGCGGCCAATTCTCCAGGCGCATGCCAAGCGACAGGCCGCGAGATGCGAGCACATCCTTAATCTCGGTGAGCGACTTCTTACCGAGATTGGGCGTCTTCAACAACTCAACCTCGGTGCGTTGAATCAGATCACCGATGTAGTAGATGTTTTCAGCCTTCAAGCAATTTGCCGAGCGGACGGTCAGCTCCAGATCGTCCACGGGCCGGAGGAGGAGCGGATCGATTTCCGGCTCCCGCTGTTCCGGCGCCACCTTCTCCTTGCCCTTCAACTCAACGAAGGCGGAGAGCTGATCCTGCAGAATGGTCGCTGCACGGCGAACCGCTTCATCGGGCTCCAGGGTGCCGTTGGTCTCGAGTTCGATGACCAGCCGGTCCAGGTCGGTGCGCTGTTCCACGCGGGCGCTTTCCACAACGTAGGCAACGCGCTTCACCGGACTGAACGAAGCGTCCAGCTGCAGGTGCCCGATGGGCCGCGAATCTTCCTCACCGCTCTGCCGACTGCTGGTCGGCTGATACCCACGCCCCTGAGCAAGCTTGAGGGTCATGTTCAGCTCACCCGCCTTGGTCAGGTGTGCGATGACGTGGTCGGGATTGATCACCTCGACGTCGTGGTCAAGCGCGATATCCCCGGCCGTAACGACCCCCGGACCCTTCTTATTGAGGGTGAGGGTAGCTTCGGCACGGTTGGTCATGCGGATCGCAACGCCTTTGAGGTTCAGGAGAATCTCGATGATATCTTCCTGAACCCCTTCCAACGTGGTGTACTCGTGGAGTACACCGTCGATCTGCGCTTCAACGATTGCGCTGCCCACCATGGAGGACAGCAAGATGCGCCGCAACGCATTCCCAAGCGTGTGACCAAAGCCGCGCTCCAGCGGCTCGAGAGTCACCTTCGCGCAGGTATCGCTGATCTTCTGAACATCGACCAGCCGCGGCTTAAGCAGTTCTGGTACAGAGCCCTGCATGAACAGTCCCCTCTAATTCGATCCCGTGCAGTGTCCGCTGTCGTGTAAGTCCTGATTACCGCCAAGCCCCAGTGGGTTACTTGGAGTACAGTTCCACGACGAGCTGCTCCTGGATCTCCGCAGGCAGTTCGCTTCGCTCGGGCTTGGCTTTAAAGACGCCTTCCATCTTGGTTGCGTCCACGTCCAACCACTCCGCGAAACCGCGTTGTTGCGCCATTTCAAAGGACGCCTTCACACGCAACTGGTTTTTGGACTTGTCCGTCAGACCGACCACATCGCCGGGACGCACCTGGTAGGAGGGGATGTTCACCCTCTTGCCGTTGACGGTCACCCCGTTGTGGCGCACGAGCTGCCGCGCTTCGGTACGGGAAACGCCAAAGCCGAGCCGATAAACCACGTTATCGAGGCGCGATTCCAGAAGCTGCAGCAGGTTCTCGCCGGTGGAGCCCCGAAGCCGATCCGCTTCCTGGTAGTAGAGCCGGAACTGATGCTCCAGGATGCCGTAAACGCGACGCAGCTTCTGCTTTTCACGGAGCTGCCGCGCATAGTCGGAAAGACGGGTACGGCGCTGCCCATGCTGCCCGGGTGCGAACGGGCGGTTCTCGATGGGGCATTTGCTGCTGTAGCATTTTTCCCCTTTCAGGAAGAGCTTTTCGCCTTCACGCCGACATTGACGGCACTTGGGACCGATGTACTTAGCCAATTGAAGAGCCTCCCTTAGACCCGACGTTTCTTCGGCGGACGGCACCCGTTATGGGGAATCGGGGTCACGTCAGTAATGTTCGTAATCTTGAAGCCCAGATTGTTAAGGGCGCGAACCGCGGACTCACGCCCCGGCCCCGGACCCTTGACCCAGACTTCCATGTTCTTCATGCCGAATTCCTGAGCCGTCGTGCCGGCGCGTTCCGCCGCCACCTGCGCAGCGAAAGGCGTGCTCTTCCGAGAGCCCCGGAAACCGGAACCACCAGAGGTCGCCCAGCAAAGTGCATTACCCTGCCGGTCGGTGATGGTGACGATTGTATTGTTGAAAGAGGCATGAACGTGCGCGATTCCATCGACGACGTTCTTCTTTACCTTCTTCCGAATGCGAGTACTCGCTTTTGCCATGTCTTATTTCCCGAACGCTTAGCCGGCACCGATCAAGACGGGACCGCGCGGAACGATTATTTCTTGATGGGGCGACGAGGACCCTTACGGGTGCGCGCGTTGGTACGCGTGCGCTGACCCCGAACGGGCAAACCACGCCGGTGCCGCAACCCGCGGTAGCAACCCAAGTCCATCAGACGCTTGATGTTCATGGAGATTTCCCGACGAAGGTCACCCTCGACGGTCACCTTGCCTACCTCGGCGCGGAGCGCTTCGATCTCGTTCTCGCCAAGATCTTTGATTTTGGCGTCGGGAGCTACGCCGGCGGCCGCGCAGATCTCCTTGGCCGTCGAGCGCCCGACGCCGTAAATCGCCGTAAGCGCAATAACGGCATGCTTCTGAACTGGGATGTTGATGCCTGCAATACGGGCCATTGAGCCACTCCCTAACCTAAAAACGGAACTGGCGCGCACTGCGCGCCAATAAACAATAAATTTTAGCTACTAGCCGTATTAGCGTCAACCCCCTTTAACGGGGGTTGACCAGCCGCCTTAACCCTGACGCTGTTTGTGACGGGCGTCAGAGGAGCAGATCACCCGCACGCTGCCATTGCGGCGAATGATTTTGCAGTTCCGGCAAATTTTCTTCACAGATGCACGAACTTTCATCGGAGTACCCCGTTTGAATCTTGGAAACCTGTTATCAGCTCAGGCCAGGCCGGCCGTAACCCTTCAGATGCGCCTTCTTCATCAGGCCTTCATACTGATGGGACATCAAATGCGCCTGCATCTGGGCCATGAAATCCATTACCACCACAACGATGATAAGGAGAGATGTGCCGCCGAAGTAGAACGGTACGTTCCAAGTCAGGATCAGGAACTCGGGTAACAGGCAGACTGCGGTGATATAGACCGCGCCTGCAAGGGTGAGTCGCCCCAGGATCCCGTCAATGTACTTGGCCGTTTGTTCGCCGGGGCGAATCCCCGGAATGAACGCCCCGGATTTCTTCAGGTTCTCCGCCGTGTCCTTCGGATCGAACATCAAAGCTGTATAGAAGAAACAGAAGAAAATGATCGCAGCCGCATACAAAATGACGTACAGCGGCTGACCCGGCGACAGCCCGGTGGAAATGTCCTGCAACGTCCGCTCAAACCAGCCATCAGCACCCGAGCTGCCAAACCAACCTGCCAGCGTGGCCGGGAAGAGGATGATGCTCGATGCAAAAATGGGTGGGATCACCCCGGCCATGTTGACCTTGAGTGGCAAATGTGTCGCTTGCGCGGCATACATTTTCCGCCCCTGTTGACGTCGGGCATAGTTCACGGTGATCCGACGCTGCCCCCGTTCCACATAGACCACGAAGGCAGTGACCGCAACAGCCAGGAGGAAGAGCAACAGAATCAACGCTGCATTGAGCTCACCAGTACGCGCCAACTCGAGGGTTCCCCCAATTGCCTGGGGTAGTCCCGCGACGATGCCGGCGAAGATGATGAGCGAAATACCATTGCCAATCCCCCGCTCCGTGACCTGCTCCCCAAGCCACATTAGAAACAGCGTTCCGGTGACGAGCGTAACCACGGTCGTGACCCGGAACAGCATTCCCGGATCGATGACGACCGGTAGATTACCGGGCGCAATTTGGGATTCCAGCATCACGGCTACGCCAATCGCCTGGAAGGTTGCCAGCAGCAAGGTCCCATACCGGGTGTACTGGGTGATCTTACGCCGCCCTGCAGCCCCCTCCTTGCTCAACTGCTCCAACCGAGGGGTGACCTTGGTCAACAGCTGAACAATGATGGACGCAGAGATGTACGGCATGATGCCCAGCGCGAACACCGAGAACCGCTCCAGCGCCCCCCCCGAGAACATGTTGAACATGTCCAGGATGGTGCCCCGCTGCTGTTCGAACAGTCGCGCCAACGCGACCGGGTCGATGCCCGGAACCGGGATATGAGCCCCAATACGAAACACCAGCAGCGCCCCCAGGACAAACAGGAGACGCTGCTTCAGTTCCGTAAGCTTGCCGCCGGCAAGCATGCCGGCCATTGCAGACCGTGATGCGCCCACTTACGCCTCGACTTTTCCGCCAGCTGCTTCAATGGCCGCCTTGGCACCTTTCGTGACGTGAACGCCACGTACCGTAACAGCCTTCTCGATCGTGCCGGACGCAATCACGCGGGCACGCTTGATGTTTTGCGCGACCACGTTCGCCGCCTTGAGCGCGAGCAGGTCGACCGTTTCGCCTTCGATCTTCGCCAGCTCACTCAGCCGCACTTCGGCAACGGTGCGCCCGACGCGGGAGGTGAATCCCACCTTGGGCAACCGGCGCTGCAGTGGCATCTGACCGCCTTCGAAACCGACCTTGTGGAAACCGCCGGACCGAGAGTGCTGCCCTTTATGGCCGCGACCGCCGGTCTTGCCGAGACCCGAGCCAATGCCCCGCCCCAGCCGTTTCCGAGTTTGCTTGGCGCCCTCAGCGGGGCTCAAAGTATTCAGTCGCATCTCAGACCTCTTCCACTTTGACCATGTAAGAGACTTTATTGATCATGCCGCGCACTGCGGGGGTGTTCTCCACCTCCACCGTGTGGTGCATGCGACGCAGGCCCAAGCCGGCCACGCATGCCTTGTGTGCCGGCAGACGCCCATTGACGCTGCGAACAAGCGTCACTTTCAGCTTCGTGTTCTCCGCCATGGCTTACTCCATGATTTCCTTAACGCTCTTACCGCGTTTGGCTGCCACCTGTTCCGGAGAGTTCATCATGCCCAGCGCATTCATGGTCGCGCGCACCACATTGATGGGGTTGCTCGAACCGATGCACTTGGCCAGGACGTTGTGAACTCCGGCAACCTCGAGAACCGCACGCATTGCGCCACCGGCGATGACCCCGGTACCTTCCGATGCCGGCTGCATGTACACCTTGGCGGCGCCGTGCTCGGCCACAACCGGATACTGCAGGGTCCCGTTGTCGGTCAGGGCCACTTTGGCCATGTTCTTACGCGCACTCTCCATGGCTTTGGAGATCGCGACCGGCACTTCACGCGCCTTGCCGGTGCCAAAGCCAACCTTTCCCTTACCATCACCGACTACGGTCAGCGCGGTGAACCCGAACTGACGACCGCCTTTGACCACTTTGGCCACACGGTTGACGGCGATCAGCTTCTCCATCAAGCCGTCATTGGGTGCTGAGTCAAATCCCGCCATGTTTCAACCTTTAGAATTCCAGACCATTTTCCCGGGCAGAATCGGCCAGCGCCTTGACGCGACCATGATACTTGAACCCGGACCGATCAAAGGCCACCTTCGTCACACCGGCCGCCTTCGCCTTTTCGGCAATCGCCTTACCTACGGCAGCCGCCGCTTCGATATTGCCGGTGTACTTGACGCCCGTCTTGACCTCGGCCTGAACGGTAGAGGCCGCTGCAATCACCTCCGAGCCATTCGGGGCAATGATCTGGGCATAAATGTGTCGGGGCGTGCGGTTGATGCACAGCCGGAAAGCACCGAGCTCACGAATCTTTGCCCGGGTACGCTTTGCCCGACGGAGTCTTACTACCTTTTTATCGCTCATCGGCCTAAACCCTACTTCTTCTTAGCCTCTTTACGGATGATCCGCTCGTCCGAATACTTCACCCCTTTGCCCTTGTAAGGCTCGGGAGCACGGAACGCGCGAATATCCGCCGCCACTTGGCCCACCGTCTGCTTGTTTACACCCTTGACCAGAATTTCGGTCTGGCTGGGTGTTTCGATGGTGATGCCCTCAGGCGCCTCGTAGCTAATTGGGTGCGAATAGCCAAGGGTCAGGTTCAGGACCTTGCCTTGAGCCTGGGCACGATAGCCAACGCCTACCAGGTCGAGCTTCTTCTGGAAGCCCTGGCTCACGCCGGTCAGCATGTTATTGACCAGTGCACGAGTCGTACCCACCAGAGCCAGCGCCCCAGCGTCACCGCCACGGGGTGCGAAACGCACATTGCTGTCTTCCTGGTGAATCTCGACCGTCGGGTGAACCTCGATCGCGTCGGTTCCCTTGGAACCCTTCACCGCCAGGGACTGACCCTGGACGTCGATGGTAACCCCAGTGGGGATTTCAATCGGTTTCAACACTCTAGCCATGGCACACCACCTTTAGGAGACAAAGCACAGCACTTCGCCGCCGTGCCCAGCCTTGCGTGCCGCGCGATCAGTCATGACGCCAGCGGAAGTGGAGACGATTGCAATACCCAAGCCGCCCATTACTTTCGGCAGTTCGGTTTTGCCCTTGTAGATGCGTCGGCCGGGGCGGCTGACACGCTCAATGGACTCGATGACGGGCTTGCCTTGGTAGTACTTCAATTCTACCTGGAGCACCGGCTTGCCATCGATATCCTCTACAGAGTAGTTGCCAATGTATCCCTCGTGCTTCAGCACTTCAGCGATTGCTTTCTTCACATTGGAAGAAGGCATGCTGACCGATGCTTTGGACGAGCTCAGGCCATTGCGGATACGAGTCAGCATATCTGCAATAGGATCAGTCATGCTCATGCGGTTTAACTCTCCGGAAACAGATACAAGCTACAAGGAAAAAGAGACAAGCGAGCCGGGGCGGTGCGCCCCCCACCTTGATTCTCGTCCCTTGTCTCTTTTTCTCTTCGTTTTACCAACTGGCCTTACGCAGGCCAGGAATATCACCGCGCATCGTAGCCTCACGCAATTTGTTGCGCGAAAGGCCAAACTTGCGGTAGTACCCGTGCGGCCGCCCCGTCAGGTTGCAACGGTTGCGTTGCCGTGCGGGACTGGAGTCGCGGGGAAGCTTCTGCAGCGCTACCTGAGCCTCGAGTTTCTCTTCGAAGCTCTTGTTCACGTCCTTCATGATTGCCCGAAGTTCATCGCGCTTGGCGGCGTGCTTCTTCGCCAATTTCTCGCGCTTGATCTCCCGGTTCACCATCGAAATCTTTGCCATCGCAAGCCCCTTAGCCCCGGAACGGGAAGTTGAAGGCCCGCAACAGGGCGCGCCCTTCTTCGTCACTGCGTGCCGTGGTGCTGATCGTGATATCCATACCCCGCAGTGCATCGATCTTGTCGTAATCGATCTCGGGGAAGATGATCTGCTCACGCACGCCCATGCTGTAGTTCCCGCGACCGTCGAACGACTTGGCGTTCAAGCCACGGAAGTCGCGAATACGAGGGATGGCGATGGAGACCAGCCGATCGAGGAACTCGTACATGCGAGCACCACGAAGCGTGACCTTACAGCCGATCGGCCACCCCTCCCGGATTTTAAACCCGGCGACCGACTTGCGCGCGCGGGTCATTACGGGCTTTTGCCCGGTGACCTTGGCGAGATCCGCCATGGCGTGGTCAAGAATCTTTTTGTCGGCAGCGGCCTCACCGACCCCCATGTTCACCGTGATCTTGGTGATTCGCGGCACTTCCATGATACTGACGCAGCCCAAGTCTTCCTTAAGCTGGCCTACCACGGTGTCGCGATAGTATTGTTGCAGTCTGGCCATCGCTGTTCCCGCTCTTAAGCGTCAATGACTTCGCTATTCGATTTGAAGAAGCGCACCTTCCGACCATCCTCCAGTACCCTGATGCCGACGCGGTCGGCCTTGGAGGTGGCAGGGTTGTAGATCGCCACGTTGGACACGTGCAGGGGCATCTCCTTCTCCACAATCCCGCCGGGCTGACCCAATACGGGGTTGGGTTTCTGGTGCTTTTTCACCAGATTGACGCCTTCGACGACGACGCGGTCGTCTTTACCGACACGGAGAATCGAGCCGCGTTTGCCCTTATCCTTCCCGGCGATAACGATTATCTCGTCACCTTTTCTCAACTTACGCATTTTCGGACTCTCTCTGCCTCAAAGCACCTCGGGTGCCAGCGAAATAATCTTCATGAACCGCTCAGTACGCAGTTCACGGGTCACTGGGCCGAAGATGCGGGTTCCGATGGGTTGGAGTTGGTTATTGAGGATAACCGCAGCGTTCCCATCGAAACGAATCAAGGAGCCGTCCGGACGCCGCACACCCTTTTTGGTGCGCACGACAACGGCGTTGTACACGTCGCCTTTTTTCACCTTACCGCGGGGAATCGCTTCTTTAACGCTAACCTTAATGATATCCCCAACGTTTGCGTACCGCCGATGCGATCCGCCCAGTACCTTAATGCACTGAACCACCCGAGCGCCGCTGTTATCGGCAACTTCCAGTTTGGTCTGCATCTGAATCATGGCAGTCTCTCCGCAGAAACTATCCCGGTCACCCGTGGCGCCCGTCAAAGGGGCGCAATGATATCATCAATGGGCGCCCAGCCCAAGCCTTTCCGGTTGGGTTCCGGGCACCACGGGAAAATCCGTGTATTTAGGCCGTATCAGCTGGCCCGCTCAAGAATCTTGTCGAGCCGCCAGGACTTGGTCTTGGAAATCGGCCGACCTTCAACGATGGACACGAGATCGCCTTCGCGGCACTCGTTCGCTTCGTCATGCACATGCAACTTCGTGGAACGGCGAACGTACTTGCCGTAGATAGGATGACGAACCTTGCGTTCCACCAGCACGGTGATGGACTTGTCCATCTTATCGCTGATTACCCGCCCGGTCAGACTGCGTGCGGTCTTGGCTTCTTCGCTCATGATCCCACCTTCTGGTTCAAAATGGTCTTCAAACGCGCGATCTCGCGCCGAACAGTCTTCACCCGATGCGGCTGGGACAACTGCCCGGTGCCCTTCTGCATCCGAAGATTGAACTGTTCCCGAAGAAGTCCAAGCAGCTCCTGCTTGAGCTCATCCACATTCTTTTCACGCAATTCGCTGGGTTTCATCACAGCACCGTCCGGGTCACGAAAGTCGTCTTGAGCGGCAGTTTGGCCGCAGCCAGGCGAAAGGCTTCGCGGGCGATCTCTTCGGACACGCCCTCCATTTCGTACAGCATCCGGCCGGGCTGGATCTGGGCGACCCAGTACTCAACGTTACCCTTACCTTTACCCTGACGTACTTCGAGAGGCTTCTGGGTGATCGGCTTGTCGGGGAAGATCCGAATCCAGATCTTGCCACCACGCTTTACGTGGCGAGTCATGGCCCGCCGAGCGGCTTCGATTTGCCGGGCAGTGATCCGGCCCCTTTCCAGAGCCTTGAGACCGAACTCGCCGAAGCTCACCTTGTTGCCGGTGTTGGCCAGGCCACGGTTGCGGCCTTTATGCTGCTTGCGGAACTTTGTACGTTTCGGCTGAAGCATAGTGTTCTACTCCAATTATTTCGCTGCCGCTTTCTCGGCTTCTGCAGCGACCGTTTCGCCCCGATCCAGGATCTCACCTTTGAAGATCCAAACCTTGATGCCAATCACCCCGTAGGTGGTGTTGGCCTCGGCGAAACCGTAATCGATATCGGCACGCAGCGTGTGCAGGGGCACCCGCCCCTCCCGATACCACTCGGTACGAGCGATTTCCGCCCCATTCAGACGGCCGGCGACGTTGACCTTAACGCCCTGCGCGCCCAAGCGAATGGAGTTGGTGACCGCTCGTTTCATGGCCCGGCGGAACATCACACGTCGCTCCAGCTGCTGTGCGATGCTCTGAGCCACGAGGGTGGCATCCAGTTCGGGCTTGCGCACTTCCTCGATGTTGATGTGCACCGGCACGCCCATCATCGAGGAAACTTCATTGCGCAACCGCTCGATGTCCTCGCCCTTCTTGCCAATCACCAGGCCCGGACGGGCACTGTGAATGGTGATACGGGCGTTGCGTGCCGGACGCTCAATCTGCACGCGGCTGACCGAAGCCTGCGCCAGTTTCTTCTGCAGAAACTCACGGACCTTCAGGTCGGTGTGCAGGAAGCCGGCAAAATTCTTGCTGTCGGCATACCACTTGGAGGTCCAGTCCTTGGTAATACCCAAGCGGATCCCAGTTGGATGAACTTTTTGTCCCATGACTGCCTCGCTTTACTTGTCCGACACCGCGACGGTGATGTGGCTGGTCCGCTTCATGATCCGATTGGCCCGGCCCTTGGCGCGCGCGTGCACGCGCTTGAGGGACGGCCCCTGATCGATGAAGATCCGGGACACCTTCAACTCATCAACGTCGGCACCATCATTGTGCTCGGCATTCGCGATGGCGGACTCGAGCACCTTCTTCACGATTTCAGCGCCCTTCTTCGGGCTGAAAGCGAGGACCTGCAACGCCCGCTCCACCGGCAGACCGCGGATCTGATCCGCGACCAGGCGGCACTTTTGCGGCGAAATCCGGGCGAACCTCAATTTAGCTGCTGTTTCCATTCGGACTACCTCTTCGCCTTCTTGTCGGCCGCGTGCCCCTTGAAGGTGCGGGTCGGCGCGAACTCACCCAGCTTGTGACCTACCATGTTCTCGGAAACGAGCACAGGAACATGTTGGCGGCCGTTGTGGACGGCAAGGGTCAGCCCAATCATCTCGGGCATGATCATCGAGCGGCGAGACCAGGTCTTGATGGGACGCTTGGTCCCGCCGGCAGCCTCTTCAACCTTCTTCGCCAAGTGGTGGTCGACGAATGGACCTTTCTTAACTGAGCGCGGCATTACTCTGCCCTCTTACTTCTGTTTACGCCGACGCACAATCATGGCGTCAGTCCGTTTGTTCTTGCGGGTCTTGTGACCCTTCGTCGGCACACCCCAAGGGGTGACAGGATGACGGCCACCGGAGGTACGACCTTCACCACCACCATGCGGATGGTCGACCGGGTTCATTGCAACACCGCGGACCGTCGGCCGCTTGCCTTTCCACCGGGTGGCACCGGCCTTGCCCAACTTGCGCAGGCTGTGCTCGGAGTTACCAACTTCACCCACCGTGGCGCGGCATTCGACCAGAACCTTGCGCATCTCACCGGAGCGAAGCCGCAGCGTCGCGTACTTGCCTTCCCGTGCGACCAACTGGGCCGATGCACCGGCGCTGCGTGCGAGCTGGGCGCCCTTGCCGGGCTTGAGCTCGATGCAGTGGACCGTGGTGCCCACGGGGATGTTGCGCAGGCGCAGGCAGTTGCCCGGCTTGATGGCAACGTCCAGTCCAGATGCGACAGCATCACCGGCGGCAAGACCCCGGGCGGCGATGATGTAACGACGCTCGCCATCGGCATACTTGATAAGCGCAATATTCGCGCTGCGGTTCGGATCGTATTCCAGACGCTCAACAAGGCCGGGCACGCCGTCCTTGTCACGCTTGAAGTCGATCAGACGGTAGTGCTGCTTGTGACCACCACCCTGATGACGGGTCGTGATGCGACCAAGATTGTTACGACCGCCGTTCCTGGTCTGCTTCTCCACGAGGGGCCAATGCGGCTCGCCCTTATGAAGATCGGGATTCACCACCTTGACAACGAAGCGGCGGCCGGCAGACGTCGGTTTAAGTTTTGCTACAGGCATCTTCGGCTTCCTTCACTCTTATTCCGCGCCACCCGCAAAGTCGATTTCCTGACCTGCCTTGAGGGTGACATACGCCTTTTTCCAATCCGAACGGCGGCCTTGCCGCGCGCCAAATCGTTTTTGCTTGCCTTTCATGTTGGCGACCTGCACGGCGCCGACCTCGACGCTGAACATCAACTCAACGGCCTGCTTGATTTCAGGCTTGGTCGCATCGCCGACAACACGAAACACGTACTGATTGCTCACTTCGGCGACCGAGGTGCTCTTCTCAGAGACGTGTGGCGCCAGCAAGACCTTCATCAAACGTTCCTGATTCATGCCAACATCTCCTCGAGTTCCTTGACTGCTGCGGCAGTCATCAACACCTTTTCGAAGCGGATGAGACTCACAGGATCGACCCGGTAGGCGGCAACGACGTCGACAAAGGGCAGGTTACGGGCGGAGAGGAACAGATTGTCCTCGACCTTGTCAGCGACGATCAGGACGTTTTCCATCCCAAGGCCTTTGAGCTTTTCCGCCAACTGCTTGGTCTTCGGCGCATCGACTTCGAAGTTGTCAACGATCGCCAGGCGATCCTGGCGAACCAGCTCGGAGAGGATCGCGCGCATGGCGCCGCGATACATCTTCTTGTTCACCTTCTGGCTGAAATCCCGGTTGACTGCCGCGAAGGTTTTGCCGCCCCCACGCCACAGCGGACTGCGGATGGTGCCGGCACGGGCCCGACCGGTCCCCTTCTGGCGGAACGGCTTCTGCCCGCCCCCGCTGACGTCGGAGCGGCTCTTCTGCCCCTTGGTCCCGGCGCGAGCCGCGGCAAGGTAAGCCGTCACCACCTGGTGAACCAGGGTCTCGTTGAATTCCCGGCCGAAGTTGGCATCGGAAAGCTGGATGGTGTTACCGGAGGATGCACCGGCCGCTGTTAGTACATTGAGTTCCATCGTTCTACTCCTCAAGCCTTGGCCTTCACCGCAGGACGAACGACGACATCGCCGCCCTTCGGCCCGGGAATTGCGCCTTTGACCAGCAGCAGATTGCGATCGGCATCCACGCGCACAACTTCAAGCGTCTGCGCGGTGCGGCGCACATTACCCATTTGGCCGGCCATGCGCTTGCCTTTAAACACACGACCCGGAGTCTGGTTCTGCCCGATGGAACCGGGGGCACGGTGAGACAGGGAGTTGCCGTGAGTGGCATCCTGAGTGGCGAAGTGGTGGCGCTTGATGACGCCGGCGAAGCCCTTACCGATGGTCGTCCCGCTGACGTCCACCTTCTGGCCTGCCTCGAACATGTCCACTTTGATCTCACCGCCGGCAGCCAGCTCGTCACCTTCACCGTCGTCCAGGCGGAATTCGCACAGCGTGCGTCCCGCTTCGATACCGGCTTTGGCAAAGTGGCCTGCCATGGATTTGGTCACCCGAGTCGCTCGACGGGATCCGACCGTGACCTGAACGGCACGATAGCCGTCGGAATCAAGGCCCTTCACCTGAGTGATGCGATTCGGTTCTACTTCGATGACGGTGACGGGAATGGAGGCCCCATCTTCGGTGAAGATGCGGGTCATTCCTGCCTTACGTCCAATAACACCGATAGCCATTGTTATACTCCACACCACGCCGATTGCGATTGACCGGCGTTGTAGGTTCTACGGAAAACGGTTCAGGTCAACTTGATCTGAACGTCCACACCAGCGGCAAGGTCGAGTTTCATCAAAGCGTCAACGGTCTTGTCCGTTGGGTCGATGATGTCCATCAGCCGCTTATGGGTACGGAGTTCGTACTGGTCCCGCGCATCCTTGTTGACATGCGGCGAAATCAGCACGGTAAAACGTTCCTTTTTCGTCGGCAGAGGGATCGGGCCTTTTACCTGCGCACCGGTCCGCTTTGCCGTATCCACGATTTCCTTGGCCGATTGATCAATCAGCCGATGGTCGAACGCCTTGAGGCGGATACGAATTTTCTGGTTTGCCATTGTCCCAACCCAGCAGATACAAAACTACAAGTGGAAAGACACAAGGGAGAAACGCGGCATTATATCCGAATTTCCCCCTTGTGTCTTGGGTGAGATACGAGATTCGAGGGACGAGATACGAAAGGGTGGCGCTCTCCGCCTATCCCTCGTATCCCGTATCTTTCCCCTCGTACCTGCGGTCTTACTCGATGACCTTCGCCACCACGCCGGCGCCGACGGTGCGACCACCCTCGCGGATGGCGAAACGCAGACCATCTTCCATGGCGATGGGGGCGATCAGGCTCACCTTTACGTTGATGTTGTCGCCAGGCATCACCATCTCCACGCCCTCGGGCAGGTCGATGGAGCCGGTCACGTCCGTGGTGCGGAAGTAGAACTGGGGACGATACCCGTTGAAGAACGGGGTATGACGCCCACCTTCTTCCTTGGACAGAACGTACACTTCGGCTTCGAACTTGGTGTGTGGGTTGATGGAGCCGGGCTTCGCCAGCACCTGGCCACGCTCCACGTCGTCACGCTTGGTGCCGCGCAGCAGCACACCGACGTTGTCACCGGCCTGCCCCTGGTCGAGCAGTTTGCGGAACATTTCCACACCGGTCACGGTGGTGGTGGTGGTGGTGCGGATACCGACGATTTCGACGGTGTCACCCACCTTCACGATGCCGCGCTCGATACGACCGGTCACCACAGTACCGCGGCCGGAGATGGAGAACACGTCTTCGATGGGCATCAGGAACGCCCCGTCGATGGCACGCTCGGGCTCGGGAATGTAGCTGTCCATGGCCGCGACCAGCTTGTCGATGGACGGCATGCCGATGTCGGACTCGTCGCCTTCCAACGCCTTCAGCGCGGAGCCGACGATGACAGGGGTGTCGTCACCGGGGAAGTCGTAGCTGTCCAGCAGCTCGCGCACTTCCATTTCGACCAGTTCCAGCAGCTCGGGGTCGTCGACCATGTCGGCCTTGTTCAGGTAGACCACGATGTAGGGCACGCCCACCTGACGGGCCAGCAGGATGTGCTCCCGGGTCTGGGGCATCGGGCCGTCGGCCGCGGAAACCACCAGGATGGCGCCGTCCATCTGCGCGGCACCGGTGATCATGTTTTTCACGTAGTCGGCGTGGCCGGGGCAGTCCACGTGCGCGTAGTGGCGCGTGTCGGACTCGTATTCCACGTGGGCGGTCGCGATGGTGATACCGCGCGCCTTCTCTTCGGGGGCGCTGTCGATCTGGTCGTAAGCGCGGGTTTCACCACCGAACTTCTTCGCCTGACAAACGGTCAGCGCCGCGGTCAGAGTGGTCTTGCCGTGGTCAACGTGACCGATGGTGCCCACGTTAACATGCGGTTTTTTACGCTCAAACTTTTCCTTAGCCACTGTCGTATACCTCGTATCTGATTAACCGTTACGATGCTTTCTTGATCACCGCTTCGGCGACGCTGGCCGGAGCCTCCACGTACTTGGAGAATTCCATGGAGTAGCTGGCACGCCCCTGCGTTGCGGAACGCAGGTCGGTCGCATAGCCGAACATCTCTGAGAGCGGAACCTCGGCCCGGATGATCTTTCCGGAAACCCCATCGTCCATGCCCTGTACCAATCCACGCCTGCGGTTCAGGTCGCCCATAACATCCCCCATGTAATCTTCGGGGGTGACGACCTCGACCTTCATCACCGGTTCGAGCAGAGCGGGATTGGCCTCCAGGGCCCCCTTCTTGAAACCCATGGAACCGGCGATCTTGAACGCCATTTCCGAAGAGTCCACGTCGTGGTAGGAGCCGTCGAACAGGGTGACCTTCACGTCCACCACCGGGAAGCCTGCCAGAACGCCGTTCTCGGTCTGCTCCTGAATCCCCTTGTCGACCGCCGGAATGTACTCTCTCGGCACCACACCGCCAACGATACCGTTAACGAATTCGTAGCCTTCCCCGCGCTCCCGCGGCTCCAGTCGCAGCCAGACGTGGCCGTACTGACCACGTCCGCCGGACTGACGGACGAACTTGCCTTCGACTTCCACCGTCTTGCGGATGGTCTCGCGGTAGGCAACCTGTGGTGCACCGACGTTTGCTTCAACCTTGAATTCACGCTTCATGCGGTCGACGATGATCTCGAGATGGAGCTCGCCCATTCCGGAGATGATCGTTTGCCCGGTCTCCTCGTCGGTGTGGACCCGGAAAGAGGGGTCTTCCTGGGCCAGCTTCGACAGCGCGATCCCCATCTTCTCCTGGTCGACCTTGGTCTTTGGCTCGATGGCCACCGAGATCACCGGCTCGGGGAACTCCATGCGCTCCAGGGTGATGACCTTGTTCATGTCGCACAGGGTGTCCCCGGTGCCGACATCCTTCAGGCCCACCGCCGCGGCGATGTCACCGGCGCGCACCTCTTTGATCTCTTCGCGGCTGTTGGCGTGCATCTGCAGGATTCGGCCAATGCGCTCCCGCTTGGACTTCACCGGGTTGTACACGGTGTCGCCGGAGTTCAGAACGCCGGAATAGACGCGGAAGAACGTCAGCGTACCGACGAAGGGATCGGTGGCGATCTTGAAGGCCAGGGCGGCAAAAGGCTCGTCGTCGCTGGAGTGACGCTCGGCCTCGGTCTCGGCGGCATCGTCGAGCGTGCCCTTGATCGCAGGCACGTCGGTGGGCGACGGCAGGAACTCGACCATGGCGTCGAGCATGCGCTGCACGCCCTTGTTCTTGAAGGCAGAACCACAAAGCGCCGGGATGACCTCCCCGTTCAGCGTACGGGTACGCAACCCCTGCTTGATCTCCTCGTCGGTCAGCTCACCACCTTCAAGGTACTTCTCCATGAGCTCTTCGGATGCTTCGGCGGCGGCCTCGACCAGCTTCTCGCGCCACTCCTCGCAAAGGTCCTGCATCTCCGACGGAATATCCTTGGCGTCGTAGGTCATGCCGTTATCGGCTTCATTCCAGAAGATGGCCTTCATGCGAATGAGGTCGACCACGCCCTGGAAGTTTTCCTCGGCGCCGATGGGAATGACGACGGGCACCGGGTTCGCCCCGAGCCGGGTCCGGATTTGCTCCACGACACGCAAGAAGTTGGCACCGGCACGGTCCATCTTGTTGACGAACGCAATACGGGGAACTCCGTATTTGTTGGCCTGCCGCCAGACGGTCTCGGATTGGGGTTCCACGCCCCCAACCGCGCAGAACACTGCACAGGCGCCGTCGAGGACGCGCAGCGAGCGTTCCACTTCGATGGTGAAATCAACGTGGCCGGGGGTATCAATGATGTTGACGCGGTGCTCGGGGAACTGCTTGTCCATCCCGCTCCAGAAGCAGGTGGTCGCCGCGGAGGTGATGGTGATCCCTCGCTCCTGCTCCTGCTCCATCCAGTCCATCGTCGCCGCACCGTCGTGCACTTCGCCCATTTTGTGGGACACGCCAGTGTAGAACAGAATGCGCTCGGTCGTTGTCGTTTTGCCCGCGTCGATGTGGGCCATGATACCGACGTTGCGGTAACGTTCGATGGGTGTTTTGCGTGCCACGTTGAATTACCTCGTCAGCTGTTACCAGCGGTAGTGGGCGAAGGCCTTGTTGGCTTCGGCCATGCGATGGGTGTCTTCGCGCTTCTTCACGGCGGAGCCACGGTGCTCGAAGGCATCCATGATTTCGCCGGCCAGGCGCTGACCCATCGACTTTTCCCCACGCTTGCGTGCGGCATCCACCAGCCAGCGCATCGCCAGCGCTACGCCACGGTCGCCCCGCACTTCGATGGGCACCTGATAGGTTGCGCCACCGACGCGGCGGGACTTCACTTCCACCATCGGACGAATATTGCCGAGGGCCTTTTCAAAGACCTCCAGCGGCTCGCCTTTGGAACGGGTGGCCAACTGATCCAGTGCCCCGTACACGATGCGCTCTGCGACCGCTTTCTTGCCGCTCAGCATCACGACGTTCATGAACTTCGACAGCACTTGGCTCCCGAACTTCGGATCGGGCAGCACTTCCCGCTTGGCAGCAACTCTTCTTCTCGCCATTGCTATCTACCTACTAAAAGACTTAAACATTCCCGCAGTGATGCCGGGCTCGATTTCGCGTCAGGACTTCGGCCGCTTGGCGCCGTACTTGGAACGGGCCTGACGACGGTCTTTCACCCCGGCGGTATCCAATGAACCGCGCACGGTGTGGTAGCGCACACCCGGAAGGTCCTTTACACGGCCGCCGCGGATGAGTACCACGGAGTGTTCCTGGAGGTTATGCCCCTCACCACCGATGTAGCTGGTGACTTCAAAACCGTTGGTCAGGCGCACACGCGCCACTTTACGCAGCGCCGAGTTCGGCTTCTTCGGCGTGGTGGTGTACACGCGGGTGCAGACCCCCCGCTTTTGCGGGCAACCTTCGAGCGCGGGCACCTTGCTCTTCTCGACCTTGCGCACCCGCGGCTTGCGTACGAGCTGGTTAATCGTTGCCATTCGTGTTTGCTCCAACACAATAATAAACGACAGGCCGGTCTCCCTCGCCGGCCTGTCTTAAAAGAAGCGGAATTCTAGGCGGGTGCACCAGCCCTGTCAAGGCTGGGTCCCGCCTGGGGAGATGGAGGGGGTTGACTTACTCCTCGCTTCCGGCTTCGGTCACCGTCACCGGGACCTCCATGGGGACCTGCTCCTCCAGGGCACGACGCTTGCGATGCCGCTCGGAGTGATAGGCCAGCCCGGTTCCGGCCGGGATCAATCGGCCGACAATGACGTTTTCCTTCAAGCCGCGCAGCTCGTCCATCTTGCCGGTGACGGCCGCGTCGGTGAGGACGCGGGTGGTCTCCTGGAAGGAGGCCGCGGAGATGAACGACTCGGTGGCCAGGGATGCCTTGGTGATACCCAGCAGGAGCCGCTCGCCACTGGCAGGCATCTTGCCGTCCTGCATGACCTGCTCGTTCTCCTCCAGAAGTCGCGCATACTCCACCTGCTCGCCCTGGAGGAACTTGGTGTCCCCGGCACTCTTGATGTCAACCTTGCGCAGCATCTGGCGGATGATCACCTCGATGTGCTTGTCGTTGATCTTCACGCCCTGGAGGCGGTACACGTCCTGAACCTCATTGACGATGTATCGCGCCAGCTCTTCCACGCCGAGTAGCCGCAAAATGTCGTGCGGATTCGGTTCGCCCTCGACGATCACCTCGCCCCCCTCCACGTGTTCGCCCTCGAACACGGTGACGTGGCGCCACTTGGGAATAAGCTCCTCATGGGCGTCGCCCTCGGTGGGCGTGATGACCAATCGCTGCTTGCCCTTGGTCTCCTTACCGAACGATACGGTGCCGGTGACCTCAGCCAGGATGGACGGCTCCTTGGGCTTCCGCGCCTCGAACAGGTCCGCCACGCGGGGCAGACCGCCCGTGATGTCGCGGGTCTTCGAGGACTCCTGCGGAATACGTGCCAGGACGTCCCCCACACCGACCTCCGCACCATCTTGCACCGTGACCACGGCGCCGGCTGGCAGGAAGTAGTTGGCGGGGATATCGGTACCCGGGATGTTGAGGTCCTTGCCCTCACCATCGACGAGCTTGACCATGGGCCGCTTGTCCTTCCCGGCGGAGCTGCGCTGTTTCGGCTCGATGATCACCATGCTCGACAGCCCGGTGATTTCGTCGGTCTGTTTGTGGACGGTGATCCCGTCCTCAAAGTCGAACAGCTTGACAAAGCCTGCAATTTCCGTCACCACCGGATGGGTGTGCGGGTCCCAGTTGGCCAGGATCTGACCGGGCTGTACGGCATCGGCATCGGAAATATCGATGCGGGCGCCATAAGGCACCTTGTACCGCTCACGCTCGCGCCCGGATTCGTCGATGATCGTGATTTCCCCCGAGCGGGACACGGCGACCTTGTGTCCGTCCGCATGGTCGACGATCTTGATGTTGTGCAGCCGGACTGTGCCCTTGCTCTTGATCTGGATGTTGTTCACCGCCGCCGACCGGGAGGCCGCACCACCGATGTGGAACGTGCGCATGGTCAGCTGGGTGCCCGGCTCGCCGATAGACTGCGCTGCGATGACACCCACAGCCTCGCCCACGTTCACCTGATGACCGCGCGCCAGGTCGCGACCGTAACAGGACGAACAAACCCCGTAACGGGTCTCACAGGTGATGGGCGAGCGCACCTTGAGGTGGTCGATGGACATCTCTTCGAGTCGCTCAACCAGGGCTTCGTCCAACAGGGTGCCCCGCGGAATGGCGACCTCGTCGGTCCCGGGCTCCATGACATCTTCGGCGGTCACGCGACCAAGTACCCGCTCGCGCAGGGGTTCGACCACATCGCCGCCTTCGATAAGCGACTGCATGGTGATGCCGTGAGCGGTGCCGCAGTCCTCCTCGGTGACGACCAGATCCTGGGCCACATCCACCAGACGCCGGGTCAGGTAACCGGAGTTGGCGGTCTTGAGCGCCGTATCCGCGAGACCCTTACGAGCACCGTGGGTGGAGATGAAGTACTCCATGACGTTCAGCCCTTCACGGAAGTTCGCCGTGATGGGGGTCTCGATGATGGAGCCGTCCGGCTTGGCCATCAGGCCGCGCATCCCGGCCAGCTGGCGGATCTGGGCGGCACTACCGCGGGCCCCGGAGTCGGCCATCATGAAGACGGAGTTGAACGACGGCTGCTTGACCATGTTGCCTTCGCTGTCTCTCACCTCTTCGGAGCCGAGCTTCTCCATCATGGCCTTGGCCACCTGGTCATTGGTATGCGACCAGATGTCCACCACCTTGTTGTAGCGCTCCCCGTTGGTGACCAGACCGGAGATGTACTGCCGCTCGATCTCCTTCACCTCTTCGTCGGCGCGCGAGAGGATCGCGGCCTTCTCTTCGGGGATGACCATATCGTCGGCGCCGAAGGAGACCCCCGCCGTCGTCGCGTGGCGGAAACCGGTATACATCAGCTGGTCGGCGAAGATGACCGTTGCCTTCAGCCCCAACCGACGATAGCAGTGGTTGATGAGCTGGGAGATGGCCTTCTTTACCAGCGGCCGGTCGACCAGCGCGAAGGGCATGCCCTCGGGCACGATGTCGTACAACAGCGCACGGCCGAGAGTCGTGTCCTTGACGCTGACCTTCTCGATGCGCGCCCCTTCCTCGGTGACTTCAACCTCCCGCAGTCGCACCTTGATGCGTGCGTGCAACTCGGCAGCGCCGCTTTCATAGGCGCGACGCGCTTCGTCAGTATCAGCGAACAGCATGCCGGTGCCCTTGGCATCGACACGTTCGCGGGTCATGTAGTACAGACCGAGCACCACGTCCTGGGACGGCACGATGATGGGTTCACCGTTGGCGGGCGAGAGGATGTTGTTGGTGGACATCATCAACGCGCGTGCCTCGAGCTGGGCTTCCAGCGACAGCGGCACGTGCACCGCCATCTGGTCCCCGTCGAAGTCGGCATTGAACGCGGCGCACACCAGCGGGTGCAGCTGGATGGCCTTACCTTCGATCAAGACCGGCTCGAAGGCCTGGATACCGAGACGGTGCAGGGTCGGGGCACGGTTGAGCAGCACCGGGTGTTCGCGGATGACCTCCTCGAGGATATCCCACACCTCCGGCCCTTCGCGCTCGACCATCTTCTTGGCGGCCTTGATGGTGGTCGCCAGACCGCGACGCTCCAGCTTGGAGAAGATGAAGGG
Organism: Gammaproteobacteria bacterium; assembly: GCA_041690535.1. Taxonomy (GTDB): domain Bacteria; phylum Pseudomonadota; class Gammaproteobacteria; order Thiohalomonadales; family Thiohalomonadaceae; genus JAWLHA01. The sequence continues at coordinate 22,205 of JAWLHA010000047.1, forward strand.
CTTGAACAGCTCCAAGGCCATCTTCTTCGGCAGCCCGCACTGGTGCAGCTTGAGCGTGGGACCGACCACGATAACCGAACGGCCCGAGTAGTCCACGCGCTTGCCGAGCAGGTTCTGACGGAAGCGGCCCTGCTTGCCCTTGATCATGTCGGCCAGGGACTTCAGCGGACGCTTGTTGGAACCGGTGATGGCACGGCCGCGGCGGCCGTTGTCCATCAGGGCGTCCACCGCCTCCTGCAGCATGCGCTTTTCGTTACGCACGATGATATCCGGCGCATTGAGATCCAGCAGCCGTTTCAGACGGTTGTTACGGTTGATGACCCGCCGGTAGAGATCGTTCAGATCGGAGGTGGCGAAGCGCCCCCCTTCCAACGGGACGAGCGGCCGCAGTTCCGGCGGAAGCACCGGCAGCACGGTCATCACCATCCACTCCGGACGGTTCCCGGACTCGATGAACGCCTCGATGAGCTTCAGCCGCTTGGTCAGCTTCTTGAGCTTGGTCTCGGAGTTGGTCTGCGGGATCTCCTCGCGGATCTGGGCGGCCTCGCGATTGAGGTCCATGGTCCGCAACAGTTCCAGCACCGCCTCGGCACCCATGCGGGCGTCGAACTCATCGCCGTATTCCTCGATGGCGTCCAGGTAGCTCTCATCGGAGAGCAGCTGCCCCCGCTCGAGCTGGGTCATGCCCGGCTCGACCACGACAAACGCTTCGAAGTAGAGCACGCGTTCGATGTCGCGCAGGGTCATGTCAAGCAGCAACCCCATGCGGGAGGGGAGGCTCTTCAGGAACCAAATGTGCGCCACCGGGCTGGCCAGCTCGATGTGCCCCATGCGCTCACGACGCACCTTGGCGAGCGTGACCTCGACGCCGCACTTCTCGCAGATGACCCCACGATGCTTCAGCCGCTTGTACTTGCCGCAAAGGCACTCGTAGTCCTTCACGGGGCCGAAGATCTTGGCGCAGAACAGACCGTCCCGCTCCGGCTTGAAGGTGCGGTAGTTGATGGTTTCGGGCTTCTTCACTTCGCCATAGGACCACGACCGGATCTTGTCTGGCGAAGCCAGACCGATCCGGATGGCATCGAAGTCTTCGATGGGACCTTGCTGCTTCAGAAGCTTAAGTAGGTCTTTCACCTCAATTTCTCCTCGAATTGTCCGTCAGATGCCGCGTGCCCGTGCTTACTCGTGTTCCAGCTCGATATCGATACCGAGGGCCCGGATTTCCTTGATAAGCACGTTGAAGGACTCGGGCATGCCGGCCTCCATACGGTGGTCGCCATCCACGATGTTCTTGTACATCTTGGTGCGGCCATTCACGTCGTCGGACTTGACGGTCAACATTTCCTGCAGAGTGTACGCGGCGCCGTAGGCCTCAAGGGCCCACACTTCCATCTCACCGAAGCGCTGACCACCAAACTGGGCCTTACCGCCGAGCGGCTGCTGGGTGACCAGACTGTACGGTCCGGTGGAGCGGGCATGCATCTTGTCATCGACCAAGTGGTTGAGCTTGAGCATGTACATGTAACCCACCGTCACCGGGCGGTCGAACGCGCGACCGGTACGCCCGTCGTACAGAACGGTCTGGCCCGATTCAGGGAGATCGGCGAGCCGCAGCATCGCTTTCAATTCCTCCTCGTCCACCCCGTCGAAGACCGGCGTGGCCATCGGCACACCACCCCGCAGGTTGGACGCCAGTTCGATGATCTCGTTGTCGGCGAGCGAACCGAGGTCTTCCTTCTTGCCACTGGTGTTGTAAACCTGTTCCAGGAAGCCCCGCAGTTCCTCCACCTTGGCCTTGGCCTCAAGCATCTGGCCGATCTTGTGACCAAGTCCCTTGGCAGCCCAACCGAGGTGAGTCTCGAGCACCTGCCCGACATTCATTCGGGAGGGTACGCCCAGCGGGTTGAGAACGATGTCCACCGGTCGGCCGTCTTCCGAGTGAGGCATGTCCTCCACGGGGACGATCATGGAAATCACACCCTTGTTACCGTGGCGCCCGGCCATCTTGTCACCCGGCTGAATACGACGCTTCACCGCCAGGTAGACCTTCACCATCTTCAGCACGCCCGGGGCGAGGTCATCCCCCTGGGTCAGTTTCTTGCGCTTGTCCTCGTACTGCTCTTCGAAGTCCTTGCGCATCTGCTTGAGCTGATCGGCAATGGCTTCCAGCTGGGCGTTGGCATCGTCGTCCTTCAGGCGAATTTCGTACCACTTCTCCCGCGGCAGGTCGGTCAGGTAACCCTTGGTGATCTTGTCACCGGACTTCAGCTTGTTGGGACCGCCGGAGGCCACCTTGCCAATGAGCATCCGCTCCACACGGGCGTAGGCGTCGTCTTCCATGATGCGCTGCTGGTCGCGCAGGTCCTTCCGAACGCGCTCAAGCTCCATCTCTTCGATGGATTTGGCACGGGAGTCCTTCTCCAGCCCATCACGGGTGAAGACCTGAACATCGATGACCGTACCGTTCATCCCGGAGGGGACGCGCAGCGAGGTATCCTTCACGTCTGAGGCCTTCTCACCGAAGATGGCGCGTAGCAGTTTCTCTTCGGGAGTGAGCTGCGTCTCGCCCTTGGGGGTGACCTTGCCAACCAGAATATCCCCGGCCTTCACCTCGGCACCGATGTAGACGATACCGGCCTCATCCAGCTTGGCCAGCGCGGCTTCACCGACGTTCGGGATATCCGCCGTGATCTCCTCGGGACCAAGCTTGGTGTCCCGGGCGACGCAGGTCAGTTCCTCGATGTGAATGGTGGTGTAGCGGTCCTCCTGCACCACGCGCTCAGAGATGAGGATGGAGTCCTCGAAGTTGTAGCCGTTCCAGGGCATGAACGCGACGAGCATGTTCTGACCCAGGGCCAGCTCACCCTTATCGGTCGAAGAGCCGTCCGCCAACACGTCGCCCCGTGCAATCACATCACCCGGGTTGACCAGGGGACGCTGATTGATGCAGGTGTTCTGGTTGGAACGGGTGTACTTGATCAGGTTGTAGATGTCCACACCCGGTTCGCCCGCCTCGGTCTCCTCGTCATTGACGCGAACCACCACACGCGAGGCGTCCACGGAGTCGACCACACCGCCCCGCTTCGCAACCACGGTCGTACCCGAATCGATGGCCACCGCCCGCTCCATGCCGGTACCCACCAGCGGCTTGTCGGCACGCAGGCACGGGACCGCTTGGCGCTGCATGTTCGAACCCATCAGAGCGCGGTTGGCATCGTCATGTTCAAGGAACGGAATGAGCGACGCTGCCACGGACACGATCTGCCTCGGGGAGATATCCATGAGGTTGATCTTGTCCTGGGGCGACAGTGTGAATTCATTCATATGACGGCAGGAAACCAACTCATCCGCGAACCGTCCGTCATCGTCGAGACGAGCGTTCGCCTGGGCGATCACATACTCCGCCTCATCGATGGCCGAAAGATAGACGATTTCGTCCGTGACCTGCCCATCAGCAACCCGCCGATATGGGGTTTCGAGAAACCCGTAGGGGTTACAGCGGGCATAAACGGCCAACGAGTTGATAAGCCCGATGTTTGGCCCTTCAGGCGTCTCGATGGGGCAGACGCGCCCATAGTGGGTCGGGTGTACGTCGCGGACTTCAAATCCGGCTCGCTCACGGGTCAGACCGCCGGGCCCCAATGCGGAGATACGCCGCTTATGGGTCACCTCGGACAGGGGGTTGTTCTGATCCATGAATTGCGAAAGCTGGCTGGAGCCAAAGAACTCCTTGATTGCCGCCGAAACGGGCTTGGCGTTGATCAACTCCTGAGGCATCAGGTTTTCGGACTCCGCCAGGGAGAGGCGCTCCTTGACGGCGCGTTCGACGCGCACCAGCCCGACCCGGAATTGGTTTTCCGCCATTTCGCCCACGGAGCGCACGCGCCGGTTGCCCAGGTGGTCAATGTCGTCCACTTGGCCATTGCCATTGCGGATGTCCACCAGCACCTTCAGGACATCGAGAACGTCCGACTGCGTCCCCAGTTGCTCGACCAGCGAGTGGGCGAACGCGTCCTTCTCCGCCAGAGCACCAAAGAATTTTCCGTCATACAGGACGCCGGGGCCGGTGACCTCCTTGCGACCCACCCGACGATTGAACTTCATCCGTCCCACGTTGGAGAGGTCGTAACGCTCTTCGGTGAAGAACAGGTTGTGGAACAGGTTTTCCGCTGCCTCCCGCGTGGGCGGCTCACCAGGACGCATCATGCGGTAGATCTCCACCAAGGCTTCGAGCGCGCTGGTGGTGGGATCAATCCGCAACGTGTTGGAAATGTAAGGCCCCTGATCGAGGTCATTGGTGAAGATCGTCGAGAGCTCCTTGACGCCTCCTTCACGCAACTTGCCGATCAGATCTGCGGTAATTTCATCATTGGCCTGAGCCAGCAGCTCGCCGCTCTCCTCATCAACGATGTCATGGGCCAGAACCTCCCCAATGAGGTAGTCCTCGGGGACGTCGAGACTTTCCAACCCGGCCTTCTGCATCTCGCGGATATGCCGAGCGGTGATGCGGCGGTCTTTTTCCACCAGCACATTCCCATCGACAACGATGTCCACCGTCGCCAGTTCGCCCCGCAGACGCTCGGGAACGAGCTTGAGCTTCGCGCCGGTGTCGGTGAAGGTGTAATGATCCTTTTCGAAGAAGGTGTCGAGAATCTCCTCAGTGGAGTAGCCAAGCCCGCGCAACATGATGGTCGCAGGCAGCTTTCGGCGCCGGTCGATACGCACAAACACACAGTCCTTGGGATCGAACTCAAAGTCCAACCAGGAGCCGCGGTAGGGGATCACCCGCGCAGAGAAGAGGAGTTTGCCGGAGGAGTGGGTCTTGCCCTTGTCGTGTTCGAAGAACACGCCCGGCGAACGGTGCAGCTGTGAGACGATCACGCGCTCCGTTCCATTGATAACGAAGGTACCGTTATCCGTCATCAGGGGCAGTTCGCCCATGTAGACTTCTTGTTCGCGAATATCTTTGACCGCCTTGGTGGCCGACTCTTTGTCGTAGATCACCAGGCGCAGCTTTACACGCAGCGGGGCGGCATAGGTAAGCCCCCGCAACTGACACTCCTGCACGTCGAACACAGGCGTCCCGAGGCGATAGCTGACGTACTCGAGCGCGGCATTGCCCGAATAGCTGACAATCGGGAAGACCGATTTAAACGCGGCGTGCAGCCCCTGCTCCATCCGCTCCGCCACGGGCCGGTCGGCCTGCAGGAAGTTCCGATAGGAATCGAGCTGAATGGACAACAGGTAGGGCACTTCAAGGATGCTGGCCCGTTTGCCGAAATCCTTACGAATGCGTTTTTTCTCTGTAAACGAGTAGGCCATCAGAGTTCCTCAGCTTGTTCAGTAGGTACATACCGACCGTGGCCAACGGACCTTCCCGTCTCGCGGGCGTTGTCGGGAACCGGCTTCGACAGTCTGGGTTCCAGCGGAAAAAGGCCGGTGGCCATCGCGCCACCAGCCCGGATTTTCAACCGCCCCGGCCCTCCCTGGCCGAACAATGCCTGCTTCTCCTGTGCAGGTGTCAGGCCGGGCCTGACCTGTTTGGGCATAGGTTGGAAGCTTACTTGACGTCGACTTTTGCGCCGGCTTCTTCAAGCTGCTTCTTGATGCTTTCGGCTTCGTCCTTGCTGGCACCTTCCTTCACCGTGGAAGGAACGCCTTCAACCAATTCCTTGGCCTCTTTCAGGCCCAGGCCGGTGATGGCGCGAACCACCTTGATGACGCCGACCTTGTTTTCACCAAAGCTGGTCATCACCACGTCGAATTCGGTCTTCTCTTCTGCAGCGGGGGCTGCAGCGGCGGCGACAGGCGCTGCTGCGACAGCTGCAGCGGCGGAAACGCCAAACTTCTCTTCCATCGCCTCGATCAACTCGACCACTTCCATCACGGTCATGTTGGCGATAGTGTCCAGGATGTCTTCTTTAGATACGGCCATGGTAGCGATGCTCCAAAAATTAGTTACGCTTAAACCAAAATCACTGCTGGCTCGAAGCCTGCGCCCAAGATTCAGGCAGCCTGCTCCTTTGCGTCGCGTACGGCGGCGACGGTACGGACCAACTTGGCATGCGGTTCCGCCAGAGTACGAACAAACTTCTCGACCGGGGCTTTCATGACACCCATGAGCAGGGCAATTGCCTGATCCTTGGTGGGCATCTTCGCGAGCCGGTCCAGATCGCCGGGACCCAGCAGCTTGCCGCCGATGGACACCACTTTGACCTGAAGCTTTTCATTCCCTTTGACGAAATCTTGAAGTACTCTGGCTGCGGCACCGGGGTCCTCCAGGGAGAACGCCAGAACCAGCGGACCAACGAGGCCTTCCTGCATGCACTCGAAAGAGGTACCTTCGACCGCACGGCGAGCCAGGGTGTTCTTCACAATACGCAGGTAAACGCCCTGCTCCCGAGCCTTGGCCCGGAGCGCGTTCATCTGGTTGGAAGAGAGCCCGTTGTACTCTGCGGCGACCGCTGAGTACGCACTCGCAGCGATTTCGGCGACTTCGGCAACGATGGTCTTCTTCTGTTCAAGATTGAGAGCCACGCGAAATCACCTCATCTCGTGTTGACGTTGTGTATGTCTGAGCTTGCGCCGACATACAACCCAATGGGCGGCTGACCGCCCAACGGTGGCCCACAACAGAAAAAAACTGTTTCGGGTTCACCGTCTGCGCAGGCCCGATAAAGCGTTTAAGCTAACGCGCACCTGCGGTCTTCGACGGCACCGACCGAAGCCGGCGGCCGTACCGGGGTGAGACATTCATCTCACCCCGGAATCTCAGAAGCTCAACGATGTGAGCTCTACCGCCACCCCAGGACCCATGGTCGTGGAGACGGTAACCTTCTGCATGTAGACCCCTTTGGCACTGCTTGGTTTCGCCTTCTGCAGGTCGGTCAGCAGCGCCTGGAGGTTCTCCACGAGCGCCGTGTTTTCAAAATCGACCTTGCCGATGGAGCAGTGAATGATGCCGGCCTTGTCGGTACGGTAGCGCACCTGACCGGCCTTGGCATTGCGCACGGCGCCGGCAACATCGGGGGTGACGGTTCCGACCTTGGGGTTCGGCATGAGGCCGCGGGGACCGAGGATTTGCCCGAGCTGGCCCACAACGCGCATCGCGTCGGGGCTGGCAATCACGACGTCGAAGTCCAGGTTGCCCGCCTTGATGGAATCGGCGAGATCCTCCATGCCCACGATGTCCGCGCCAGCCTCTTTGGCTCCGTCGGCGTTTGCGCCCTGCGCGAACACGGCAACGCGCACGGTCTTGCCAGTGCCATTAGGCAGTACGGTCGCGCCGCGGACCACCTGATCGGACTTGCGGGGATCGACCCCGAGATTAACCGCGACGTCCACCGACTCGACAAATTTGGCCCGGGGCATTTCCTTCAGCAGGTTCAGGGCGTCGTCGACGCCATAGACCGCACCAGGCTGGCACTTCTCGCGGATTGCTTTGGCTTTCTTGGTCAGTTTTGCCATCGCTTAGACCCCTTCTACCTCAATGCCCATGCTACGCGCGCTGCCCGCGATGGTACGCACGGCAGCATCCAGGTCAGATGCGGTGAGATCGGGCATTTTAGCCTGGGCGATCTCTTCCAACTGGCCACGGTTAACCTTGCCCACCTTGTCGCGGTTGGGCACGGCGGAGCCGCTCTGGATGCCGGCGGCCTTCTTGAGCAGGATCGATGCCGGCGGGGTCTTCGTGATGAAGGTGAAGCTTCGATCGCTGTAGACCGTGATGACGACTGGCGTGGGCAACCCGGGCTCAAGTTTCTGCGTCTGGGCGTTGAACGCCTTGCAGAACTCCATGATGTTCACACCGTGTTGGCCCAGTGCGGGGCCGACCGGCGGACTAGGGTTGGCCTGCCCTGCCTTCACCTGCAATTTGATGTAGGCCTGAATTTTCTTTGCCATGGTTCACTCCAGTGGGTGCAAACGCCTTTCGGCTCCCCTTAACAAACGCGGACAGGGCGTCCGTGCCACAGGCAACCTGTGACGCGGCGCCCCAACCAAGTGATTAACCCTTTTCGACTTGCCCGAATTCCAACTCGACCGGCGTGGATCGCCCGAAGATGAGAACCGCCACGCGCAAACGGCTCTTCTCGTAATCGACTTCTTCCACGACCCCGTTGAAATCATTGAAGGGCCCGTCGGTAATGCGCACGACTTCACCTGGCTCGAACAGCACTTTCGGCCGAGGTTTCTCGGCCCCCTGCTGTACCCGGTCCAGGATCGCCTGCGCTTCCCTTTCGGTGATCGGCGCAGGCCGGTCGCTGGTGCCCCCAATGAAACCCATGACCCGCGGCACATCTCTCACGAGATGCCACGTCTCATCGTCCATTTCCATCTGTACGAGCACGTAGCCTGGGAAGAACTTGCGGTCGCTCTTCCGTTTCTGGCCTTCGCGCATCTCGATGACTTCTTCCGTCGGGACCAGAATTTGCCCGAACTTCTCTTCCAGGCCCGCGCGTTTTACGCGATCCTCAAGGGAGCGCTTGACCTGGTTTTCAAAGCCGGAATAGGCATGAACAACATACCACCGCAATGCCATACGCCTCAGCTCCCTTGCCCGGTCAAAATCCGCACACCGCCTGCAAGCATCCAATCGAACAGCCACAGAATGATGCCCACGACAACGACCATCGCAAAAACCACCAATGTGGTCTGCACGGTTTCGCGACGCGTTGGCCAGACGACCTTCCGGATCTCGGTCAGTGCGCCTCGGCCGAAACCGACCACGCTGCCACCGGCCTCTGTCCGCCATGCAACAGTCACCGCAACCGCGATCATTGCAAGCAAAGCGAGGACGCGAACGATTAAGGGTTGTTCGCCCAAATAGTAGAAAACTCCGATCCCGAGTCCGGTGATCAGAGCCGCAATAACCAACTTGATTTTGTCCGCCATTTCAGCCTGCTATCGTGTTGTCGACTTCGACAAACGGGAAATGGCAGGCCAGGAGGGAATCGAACCCCCAACCTGCGGTTTTGGAGACCGCCGCTCTGCCAATTGAGCTACTGGCCTGTTGAAAAAACAGTTGCGAGTTGCGAGACTCGAGGCAAGAGGGAGTTCACTAGACACCCCCTCTTGCACCTCGGCCCCAGAATTTCGCAACTGTCGTCTTACTCGATTACCCTCGCCACTACGCCGGCGCCCACGGTGCGACCACCCTCGCGGATGGCGAAACGCAGACCATCTTCCATGGCGATGGGGGCGATCAGGCTCACCTTCACATTGATGTTGTCACCGGGCATCACCATCTCCACGCCCTCGGGCAGGTCGATGGAACCGGTCACGTCAGTCGTCCGGAAGTAGAACTGCGGGCGGTAGCCGTTGAAGAACGGGGTGTGACGGCCGCCTTCTTCCTTGGACAGGACGTAAACTTCGGCTTCGAACTTGGTGTGCGGGTTGATGGAACCGGGCTTTGCCAGTACCTGACCACGCTCCACATCGTCACGCTTGGTGCCGCGCAGCAGTACGCCGACGTTGTCGCCAGCCTGCCCTTGGTCGAGCAGCTTGCGGAACATCTCCACACCGGTCACGGTCGTGGAGGTGGTGGCTTTGATGCCGACGATTTCAACGGTGTCGCCAACCTTGACGATACCGCGCTCGATACGACCGGTCACCACAGTACCGCGGCCGGAGATGGAGAACACGTCTTCGATGGGCATCAGGAACGCCCCGTCGATGGCGCGCTCGGGCTCGGGAATGTAGCTGTCCATGGCCGCGACCAGCTTGTCGATGGACGGCATGCCGATGTCGGACTCGTCGCCTTCCAACGCCTTCAGCGCGGAGCCGACGATGACAGGGGTGTCGTCACCGGGGAAGTCGTAGCTGTCCAGCAGCTCGCGCACTTCCATTTCGACCAGTTCCAGCAGCTCGGGGTCGTCGACCATGTCGGCCTTGTTCAGGTAGACCACGATGTAGGGCACGCCCACCTGACGGGCCAGCAGGATGTGCTCCCGGGTCTGGGGCATCGGGCCGTCGGCCGCGGAAACCACCAGGATGGCGCCGTCCATCTGAGCGGCACCAGTGATCATGTTTTTCACGTAGTCGGCGTGACCGGGGCAGTCCACATGCGCGTAGTGGCGCACGTCGGACTCGTATTCCACGTGAGCGGTCGCGATGGTGATACCGCGCGCCTTCTCTTCGGGGGCGCTGTCGATCTGGTCGTAAGCGCGGGTTTCGCCACCGAACTTCTTCGCCTGACAAACGGTCAGAGCTGCGGTCAGAGTGGTCTTGCCGTGGTCAACGTGACCGATGGTGCCCACGTTAACGTGCGGTTTTTTACGCTCGAATTTTTCCTTGGACATCGGAACAGCTCCTCCCGACTAGAACGCTGCGAAACACGTAACTAAACTAGAAGCGAAACTGGAGCCCAGGAGCGGATTTGAACCGCCGACCTCATCCTTACCAAGGATGTGCTCTACCGACTGAGCTACCTGGGCGACTAACAAACAACTGAGACAAGAAGGCCCGCTGCGAGCTTGCGCTCCGGAGCCGTCCAATGGACACCCTATTCCGCGCCTTCTCTTGCTGGAGCGGGTGATGGGAATCGAACCCACGTCATCAGCTTGGAAGGCTGAGGTTCTACCATTGAACTACACCCGCACATCCTTTTACGAAGCACTCGACCATCTGCCGAAAATGGTGGAGGGGGAAGGATTCGAACCTTCGAAGGCTGAGCCAGCAGATTTACAGTCTGCCCCCTTTGGCCGCTCGGGAACCCCTCCTCGAACGTAAGCCCGCTATTTTGGTGGCGAGCTCGTCGATTGTCAACCCCATGGCGTAACTTTTTGCGGGCTGATGCTCGACTTGGAGCTGGCGAAGGGACTTGAACCCCCGACCGGCTGATTACAAATCAGCTGCTCTACCAACTGAGCTACGCCAGCGCAATAGGCGCGGTATTCTAGAGAAAGGCGCCGACTTTAGCAATTGAAGAGTATAGCCCGGTATTCATCAATCGCACGGCCCCTCCGAGAGAATCAGAGTCTCTGTGCCAGGCGGAAGAGTCGGGGGATTCAGCCCCTCCCCGGGCCGGACCTTCAGCCACTGTTTTGTGGCTGGGCGCTCAAGGATCTGGATACGTGGCTTCAAACCATTGATTCGTAGTCCGGCGATCTCTGCCTGACGCCGTTCCGCGGCTTCGCGGGTAGAGAACACCCCAAGGGAGATGGCATTTCGGGATTCCCCTTCGCGGACGACATAGTAGTCCTTCACCGCCCTTCCGCGGAGCCTCGCGGCCACTTCGTGAGCCTCGGTGCTGGTGCGGAACGGGGGCAACATGACCCAAAATTGCTCCCGGGTCGCCTGGACTTCCCCCTGCGCCATCACGCGGTGCCCCTGTGCGGCCCACTTCGCGGCAAGTGCCTGCAGAGCCCCCACCGCGTCCACGCCTGTGGCAACCACGCACTGGGGTGAATTCGGCGGTTCGGGCGTAGCCGGCTTCGGTTCGATTACCCTCCCCTCGGAGTTTTCGCCCCTGGCAGGGGGTCCAGGGGGGGAGGCCGGTGGAGGCTCATCCGTGAGTGCCGCCAACGCGTCGAGCCCGGCTGGATCGATCTCGGAGAGGAGCCGCATTTCCCCCATTGAGGGCGTAGCCGCTTGTGAAGGCGCAATTGCCGGAGCACGGTACCGGTACCAGCTCCACAAGAGCACGTTGGAGATCAGCAGTAAAAAGACGAAAACCCTCATCCCGTCCATCCTCGGGCAGCGGCAATCAAGGCAAGGCCCTGCAATACCAGTGAGGGTGCCTCAATGGTCTTCACGGTAATGAGTTCGTTGAGATCGGAGGCATTCCCCCCCGTGAGGATACAGGTCCCCTCAGCGCCTGAGTTCAGTGTGAGGGTCATGGTCGCTGCGGAGATGAGGCTGGCCGCGGCACGGGTTGTGCCAAACTCTACGGCCGTCTGAGTCTCATTTCCCCACCAACCACTTACCACCCCGCGCCGTTCTGTCCGGACGCCCTGCGTCCCTTTCAGAAGAGCCTCGGCCATTAACTCCAGTCCAGGGATGATCATTCCCCCCAGGTGGGTCCCCTCTGCATCCAGTGCGTCGATGGTGATCGCTGTCCCACAATCGACCACGCAAAGGGGACCAGAGTTCATTGCCCGGGCGCCAACCAAAGCGGCCCAACGATCCACACCCATCGTCTCGGGTCGAGCATACCCATTGGACACCCCCCCTTCCTCGGACACGGCCTTCACAAATCGCGGAGCCACGCCCCACAGCGCTTCGCTGGCACGCGTCAACTCATCAGCAACGATCGGCCCAGCAACATTGGAGATGATGATGAGGTCTGGAGAAGGGATTTTCTCCCACTTGAGGCTCAGGTGGTGGCTGGCGGCCGTCAATACCGTCCCCTCCCATGCCGGCAATGCCCCTTGCAGCAACTTCCACTTGATACGTGTATTACCGCAATCGACAACAAGCAGTTTCATCACGTGTCCCCTGGCCGTAGCGAGACTTCCCCCGACGAGATGCGCCTGAGCTTCCCCCCGGTCTCCACCAGAAGGCATCCCTCTCCATCAATACCCCGCGCAATTCCTTTGACCGTTTCATTGGGGAACAGAATCCTTACCTCCCGCCCGGCGAAAGCATCACGCTGCAGCCACTCATCTCGAAACACTCGGAGCCCAGCCCTTGAATACTCGGCGGTTGCGGTAAGCAACGAACCCACTAGAGTCGAGCAGACTTGGTTACGTCCGGGCTCTACACCCAAGGTAACCAGGTCCACCCAGGGCTGCCCAATCTCCGAGGAGGCCCGAGTCGACATTTGAACATTCAGCCCCACCCCAATGACGGCGAAACTTGGACCGTTGGCCTCCCCGCCCACTTCGACCAGAATGCCTGCGAGTTTTCGTCCTTCGTGAACAATATCATTGGGCCACTTGATCCCAACGTCCGCCAGCCCCAAGTGTGCCAACGCTCTACCAACGGCGACTCCGATGGCGAGACTGAGAGCGCCCAAACCGGCAGGCCCTTGAGGAAACCGCCAAAGCAGGGAGAGGTAGATATTCGCGCCGAACGGGGAGATCCACTCCCGTCCCCGGCGCCCACGGCCCGCAGTCTGCCATTCCGCAATGCACACCGATCCTGATGGCCCACCTTCGGCCGCTCGGCGCATCAGATATCTGTTCGTGGAATCGACTCTATCGAAGAGATGCAGTTGGGACAACAGATGCGCGCCATGCTCTGAGAGCCCCGCGATAATCTCGTCGGCCGCGAGCAACTCCATCGGCCGCGATAACCGGTAGCCCTTTCCCCGGACGGCCGCCACCTGCAGCCCGAGCTCCTCGAGGGAACGTATAGCCTTCCACACCGCGCCGCGGGTAATACCAAGGGCACGCCCAATCTCCTCACCAGAATGAAAACGTCCGTCGGCGATGAGGGGCAGCAAACGTCTCAGTGACGCAGGCAAGGCATGTGGGCCCCGATTGTCATTCACGACGCGTCCCCCAAGTGCACAGTCAACACATCACAGGAAGCCCCTTGAACAACGCCACTCGCAGTCGAACCGAGTAATCGCCCGATCCCGTGACGCCAGTGGCTGCCGACAACCAGCAAGTCGGCGGGCAGTTCCGCTGCGGTGCGCAGGATTTCTGCTTTTGTGGCCCCAGTGACCACCATTTGCGCCTGGTGCGCAAGTCCAGAGTGTTCAGCGAGGCGGCCCAGCTGCGCCCGTGCCCGGGCAACCAGTTCCTCGTCGAGTGCAGGAGAGATCACGGGCAACATGTCATAGGCGGAATCCATGACCATCGGCTCCACCACATGGAGAAGGATCACATGGGCGCCATAACGCGCCGCCAACTCAGCCGCGCGATGGCAGATCAGCTCGGCACAGCACTCAAAGTCAACCGCTACCAGGATCCGCTCATAGCCTTTCACGCGCCTATCCTCCGGCCTAGCCCGTCCGCCATTCGCCATCAAATGCCTAAAGTGCCGAGTAGTCGACCGGAATCGTACAAATGCACTCGCGCTTAGCCCGTGACATGGTGTTCCTTCCGCGTCCCCAAACACTCGCGGGTCCCTGAGCTCTACCAACAGCCCGACAGCCGCGGGCCTTGGAAAACTGGGGTTAAGCTTACCCCAGCACGCCTTCGCAGTCGTCCCCGCGCATTCCTGGACGCAAAAAAAAGCCCCCACTACCGAAGCAGTGGGGGCTTTTGGGATTGGAGCCTGGCGGTGACCTACTTTCGCATGGCAGCTGCCACACTATCATCGGCGCA
>JAWLHA010000048.1:0-34689 GCA_041690535.1 Gammaproteobacteria bacterium
GCCCTCCCGCGGCATAAGTGCGTCCTTGCACCAATCCATGCGGCCGTCGACCTGCTTTCAAGGACTTACATCGCTCTGGGTAAGTATGCGTTTACCCTGCAGTTCAGCGGTCAGGTGCATCGGCCCAAGCTCTTGGGTAAGATCGGCCCGGGCAAATGTAGAAGTCAATTATAACCATGAGTCGACTTGTTGCACTGTTGTTTGATGTGGACGGCACCCTGGCCGACACCGAAAAGGACGGCCACCGGGTCGCTTTCAACCGGGCCTTTGCCGAGGCGGGGCTGGATTGGGAGTGGTCCGAAGCGCTGTACGGGGAACTCCTGGCGGTGACGGGCGGTAAGGAGCGGATCCGCTATTACCTGGAGCGCTTCAATACCAGGTTCGAAGAACCGGAGGATCTCGACGGCTTCGTGGCTGGGCTGCATGCCGCCAAGACACGATTTTTCACGGAGCTGCTCGCCGAGGGCCACATCCCGCTGCGTCCGGGGGTGAAGCGCCTCATTGAGGAAGCCCGGGCCGAGGGGATGCGCCTGGCCGTGGCCACCACCACCACCCCCGCCAACGTGGAGGCGCTGCTTACCCACGCCCTGGCTCCCGATGCCATGTCCTGGTTCGAGGTGATTGCCGCAGGGGATGTTGTGCCCGCGAAGAAGCCCGCACCGGATATTTACGAGTACGCGATGGACAAGATGGGGTTGCGGCCCGAACAGTGCGTCGCCTTTGAGGACTCTCAGAACGGCATCCGCGCCTCCCTGGGGGCCGGGCTCAAGACCATCGTGGCGGTGAGCAGCTACACCGTGGAGGAGGACTTCAGCGGCGCCGCCGTCGTTCTCAATCACTGGGGTGAACCTGACCGCCCCTTCACCGTTCTCGAAGGAGATGCGGGGGAGAGCCGTTACCTGAACATGGAACTGGTGCAGCAGCTGCACGGCGCCTGAGCCGACCGATGGTGCACCTCGCGCGCCGTGCTGCGGAGATCGAGCCGTTCCAGGTGATGGAGCTGCTGGCCCGTGCCCGCCAGCTGGAGGCGGCGGGCCGCTCCATCGTCCACATGGAGATCGGTGAGCCGGACTTTCCCACCCCCGAACCGGTCATGGAGGCGGCCCAGCAGGCCCTGCGCGAAGGCCGCACCCAATACACCCCGGCCCTGGGCCTTCCCGCCCTGCGCGAGGCGATTGCCGACCACTACCGCCGGCACCATGGCGTCACCGTGGAGGCCGACCGGATCATTGTCACCCCCGGAGCCTCCGGGGCCCTGCTGTTGGCCCTTGGCGTGTTGTTGGATGCGGGGGAAGAGGTGCTGGTGGCCGATCCGGGTTATCCCTGCAACCGCCACTTTGCCCGCTTCGTCGAGGCGAGCGCACGCGCCGTTCCGGTGGGGCCGGAGACCGGCTACCAGCTGAACGCCGAACTGGTGGCTCGCCACTGGGGCGAGAGGACGGTTGCCACGCTGTTGGCAAGCCCGGCCAATCCCACCGGGACCGTCGTGAAGAAAACCGAGCTGGAGGCCATCAGCCGGGCGGTGGCGCAGCGGGGCGGGCAGCTCGTCGTGGATGAGATTTACCAGGGACTGGTCTACGGCACCGAGGTGCCCACGGCCCTGGCCCTCAGCGAAGATGTCCTCGTCATCAACAGCTTCTCCAAGTACTTCTGCATGACCGGCTGGCGCCTGGGGTGGTTGGTCGTGCCTCGCGATTACCGCCGCCCGGTGGAGAAGCTGGCCCAGAATCTCTTCATCGCCCCCTCCACCCCCGCGCAGTACGCCGCCCTGGCGGCGTTCAGGCCCGAAACCCTCGCCATCCTGGAGGCGCGCCGGGCGGAGTTTCAGCGGCGCCGCGACTATCTCCTGCCGCGGCTGCGTGAGCTGGGCTTCTCCATTCCGGTCACTCCCGAGGGGGCGTTTTACATCTACGCCGGATGCAGTGGCCTGGGGATGGAGAGCGCAGACCTCGCCTCGGCCCTGCTGGAGGAGGCCGGGGTCGCCGTAACCCCGGGCCACGACTTTGGCCACAACGCCCCCGAGCGCCACCTGCGCTTTGCCTACACCACCTCAATGTCGGACCTGGAAGAGGGGGTCGCCCGCATCGGAGCCTTCCTGCGCCGACGGTAGGGTGGGCGCTCTTTGAGCGTCGCTCAGACTATACTGCCTCTGCAGGATCAGGTGAGGAGCTCCCATGCTGCCCAACTTCCTGGTGATCGGGGCGCCGCGCGCCGGGACGAGCTGGATCGCGAAAAACCTCAGTGCTCACCCCGAGGTCTTCATCCCCCGACGACAGGCGCTTCACTACTTCGACCGGTACTATGACGGCAGCCTTCCCCGTTATGCCCGTAGGTTCAAGGGCTGGAGGGGAGAGAAAGCGGTCGGGGAGGCCACGCCGGCCTACCTCGGCTCGGTTCCGGTGCCGGGGCGGATCAGGGCGCACCTGCCGCACATCCGTCTGATTGCCTCTCTGCGCAATCCTGTGGAGCGCCTCCATTCGCGCTGCCTGAGCATGGGGGCCGCGCACCGCGACGAGGCCCGGCTTGGCTGTGAGGAGCGATTGCGCCAAAAGCCCCTCCTGCTGGAGGAGGGCTTCTATGATGAACAGCTGACGCGTTACCTGGAGCTGTTTCCGCGGGAAAACCTATTGGTCCTGCTCTATGACGATCTGAAGCGGGAGCCGGCGCAGTTTCTGGAGAGGATCTACCGCTTCATCGGCGTGAACCCCTCCTTCCGCTCACCCTTTCTGAATGAAACCGTGTGCGCCACGGCCGACCGGCGGCTACGGTCGGGGCGCAATGTTCTGCGCAACCTCGCCAGGCGGTTGGGTGGGGCGAGTGGAAGGCCTCGCAAGTTGCCGGGACCGGGCAGCCCGCTGAGCGCCGTGACCCGCGCCTGGTTGGCAGAGGAGCTCTACCGGTCGCACAACCGGCGCCTGGAGGCGCTGATCGGGCGCGACCTCAGCGAATGGGATCGCCCCTGAATCGGGTCACTTGCGGTAACGCTCCACCCACATGGCGGTGGCACCGGCCACCGCCGCCGGCATGACGAGGAAGTTCACCAGGGGGATCATGGTAGCCAGGAGCGTGGCACCGCCGAAACCGAGAGCGAGCAGGCGCTTCTCACCGAGTCGCCGGCGCTGTTCCTTCCCTTGCAGGCCGTGGTTGCCCATGGGGTAATCGGCATACTCCACCGCCATCATCCAGGCGCTGAACAGCGCCCACAATAGGGGAGCGAACAGATTGACGCCCGGGATGAGAAAGAGCAGGAGCAGGGGAATTGCTCTGACCACGAAATAGCCCAGCTTGCGAATCTCGTCCAGGACGACGGCCGGGGCCTGCTTGAGCGCATCCGCCAAGCCGGCCTCCGGGGGCCCACCGCCGGTCAGCTGACGCTCCACCGCCTCGGCCAATACCCCGTTGAAGGGTGCGCCGATCAGATTGGCCACGATGGAGAAGGTGAAGAACACCAGGATGGCCGCCGCCAGGCCGAACAGAAGCCACAAAAGCCAGCTGAGCCAGGCCAGCCACTCCGGCAGGTCCGGGATCAAGCGGTCGACCAACCCGCCGAACTGGCCCGCCAGTGCCCACAGCAACAGGGCGAACAGGCCCACATTGATGGCGAGGGGGACGAAGACGAAGCGACGCAGCCCCGGCCTGTTGAGCATTCCGAAGCCGCGCAGCAGGTAACCGGCCCCGGCAAGGGCAGAAACGGGGGCCGCAATACGAGATTCGAGGGGGGGCGGTGTCGCTCCGCCAGCGGGTACAGAATTCAACGGTATCTCCTTGGGTTACTGCAGGTACGAGGGGGGACACTCAACCATACTCGTGCGCGGAGACGCACACCACTCCTCGCATCCCAGGGTGAACGCATACTAACGTCACGGCCGTGCTGTGAGCGACGTAAGTCCTTGAAAGCAGGTACGCTGTAAATACATCCATGTACGCTCGACGACCTGCTTTCAAGGACTTACGTCGCTCTTGGGTGAGTATGCGTTCACCCTGCCTCGCATCCTCGCATCTCGCATCTGGCCCCTGATACCTCGAATCTATTCTTGCGCAGCAAGAAGTGCCGTGCCGTAGGCCGCCTCGGCATGTTCGGCCCGCACCACCGGGACCCCCAGGGCCCTCTCCCGGATGCGACGCCAGGGTTCATTGCGGGCCCCGCCGCCGGCGCTCACCACCCGCGTGGGGTAGGGGGCACCCACGGCTTGGAGCCGTTCATAGGCTTGCCGCTCGATCCTGGCCATCCCCTCCAGCAGACCCTGAAAGAACAGCGCGTCGCTGGCCGGGCGGGGGGTGAGCCTGGGCGCCAGGGCCGGGTCGTTGACGGGGAAGCGTTCCCCGGGGGCCGACAGGGGGTAGTAATCGAGCCCCGTCGGGGTCTCAGGGTCCAGCTGGAGAGCCAGGGCGTCCATCTGCGCATCGGTGAAGAACTGTCGCAGGACCGCCCCGCCACTGTTGGAGCCCCCGCCCACCAGCCAGTGCCCTCCATAGGGCTGGCTGTAGATACCGAATTCGGGGGCGAACACCGGCCGCGTGGCGATCACCTTCGCCACCAGGGTCGAGCCGAGGGAGGTGACCGCCTCCCCCACCTGGCTGGCGCCGGTGGCGATGATGGCCGCGGTGCTGTCGGTGGTGCCGGCGCGCACCCGAACCCCTTCCAATCCCCACCGCCGGGCCAGCGCCTCGCGGAGCGGTGCCCACGGTGCCCCGGCGGGCACCACGTTGGGGAGAAGCTCCGGGGCGATGCCCAACTGCCGTAGCCAGGGGGGCCAGCGGTCCTGCTCCGGCTCATAACCGAGTTTCAGGGCGTTGTTGACGTCGCAGAGGTCGTAGCGGCCGGTCAGCCGCCCGGCGATCCAGTCCGCCTGGGTATGGACGCGACCCACCGTGGCGCCCCCCTCCAGGAGCCAAAGCAGTTTGGCAAGGCCGGAGGCGGTGCCGTGGGCGGCGCTCTCCCGTGGGGCCACCGCCGCGATCCGCGCCGCCTGAACGACGGCGCGGCCATCGTTGTACATCAGGGCGGGGGTGAGGGGGTGCCCCTCCGGGTCGGCCAGAAAGACGGTGCCGGAGGTGCCGTCCACCGCCAGGGCGCGTATGGAGCGGGGCGGGACGCGGGCGAGCAGCGCCTCCATGACCGCTTCGAACCCCTCCCACCACAGGCCGGGGGCCTGCTGCACCGCAACCCCCTCCCGCTCCGGCGGGGGCAGTGGCGCGGCCGCTTCCGCCCGCACCTCGCCCGCGGCATCGATCGCGCAGGCCCGGCACCCGGAGGTGCCGAGGTCGACGCCAATGAAGAGGTCCATCTCCTAACCGATATTACGGCAGGGAAACGGGAATGGGCGGCTGCCAGTCGGGGGCGCGGTGCTCGGCCACCACCGTGGTATAGATGCCGCCGCGCACGTTGAATTTGCCGGTCACCCGCATAAAGCGCGGCTGGCAGGCGGCAACGAAGTCGTCCAGCATGCGGTTGGTCACCGCCTCGTGAAAGGCGCCCTCTTCACGGAAGGACCAGATGTACATCTTCAGGGCCTTCAGCTCGATGCACTTCTGGTCGGGGACGTAATCCAGGGTGATGGTGGCGAAGTCCGGCTGCCCGGTCTTGGGGCAGAGGCAGGTGAACTCCGGGATGTCGATGTGAATGGTATAATCCCGGGCCGGCATCGGGTTTTCGAAGGTCTCAAGTTCCTTGCTGGGCTTGCTAGGCATTGATGTATCTTTCGTGGTAGCTTTGACGGCCCGAAATTGTAGCCGAAAAGCCGAGCGCGCCGAAGAGCGTTCTAATAAATGAGATCAAGCGTCATTCAGCTATGCGGCTAAGCAAGATCAAGCTCGCCGGTTTCAAATCCTTTGTCGACCCCACGACGATTCCGTTCCCGACCAATCTGACCGGCATCGTCGGTCCGAACGGCTGCGGCAAGTCCAACACCATCGATGCCGTGCGCTGGGTCATGGGCGAGAGCTCCGCCAAGAACCTGCGCGGCGACTCCATGGCGGACGTGGTGTTCAACGGCTCCACCTCGCGCAAGCCGGTGGGGCAGGCCTCGGTGGAGATGATCTTCGACAACTCCGATGGCGCGGTGACCGGCCAGTACGCCCAGTACAACGAGATCTCCATCAAGCGCGTGGTCTCGCGGGACGGCCAATCCTCCTACTTCCTCAATGGTACCCGCTGCCGCCGGCGCGACATTACCGACATCTTTCTCGGCACTGGCCTGGGGCCGCGCAGCTACGCCATCATCGAGCAGGGGACCATCTCCCGCATCATCGAGGCGCGTCCCGAAGAGCTGCGCACCTTCCTGGAGGAGGCGGCCGGGATCTCCAAGTACAAGGAGCGCCGCCGCGAGACCGAAACCCGCATGCGGCACACCCGCGATAACCTCGACCGCCTCAACGACCTGCGCGAGGAGCTGGACAAGCAGCTCGCCCATCTCCAGCGCCAGGCCCGCACCGCCGAGCGCTACAAGGAATTGAAGCAGGAGGAGCGGGTGGTCAAGGGGCAACTCCAGGCCTTGCGCTGGAAGGCCCTCCATGAAGAGGCCCAGCTGCAGGAGGGGCGCATCCACGAGCAGGAGACCGGGCTGGAGGCGCAGATCGCCCGCCAGCGCGCCGCCGAGGCGGAGATCGAGCGCAAGCGCGAAGAGCACGTGGAGGCCACCGAGACCTTCAACACCGTCCAGGGCGAGTTCTACGGCATCGGCGCGGACATCGCCCGGCTGGAGCAGTCCATTCACCACGTCAAGGACCGCCGCCAGCACCAGCAGCGCGACCTCGCCCAGGTGGAGAAGGGGTGGAATGAGGCGCAGGAGCATCTGGAGGCCGACCGGCGCAAGATTGAGGAGCTGCGGGCCGGCCTGGAGGCGCAGGAGCCCGAGTATGCGGGGCTGTCCGAGGAGTCGGAGCTGACCCAGGCCGCCTTGGCGGAGGCCGAGCAGGCCATGCACGAGTGGCAGCTCCAGTGGGAGGAGTTCAACCAGCGTGCCGCCGAGCCCTCCCAGACCGCCCAGGTGGAGCGGGCGCGTATTCAGCAGCTGGAGCAGCAGGGGGCGCAACTGCAGCAGCGCATGCAGCGCATCGAACAGGAGCTGCAAAACCTCTCCACGGATAACCTGGAGACCGACGTAGCCCTGCTCGGGGAAGAGCTGGCGGAGTCCGAGCTGCGCTCGGCCGCGTTGCAGGAGCAGCTGGCCTCGGCCCTGGAGCAGATCACCCTGCAGCGGGAGCGCAGCCATCAGGACGCCCAGTTCCTGGATCAGGTGCGCACCCGCCTGCAGAGCGCGCGCGGCCGTCATGCCTCCCTGGAGGCACTGCAGCAGGCTGCTCTTGGCAAGGCTGGCGGCGCAGTCAAGGCGTGGCTCGCTCAGCAGGGGCTGGAGGGGGCGGTGCGCCTGGCCCAGGGCATCGAGGTGGAGAGCGGCTGGGAGCGGGCCGTGGAGTGCGCCCTCGGTGTGCACCTGGAAGCGGTTTGCGTGGACGGCATCGATCCGATCCTCGGCGCCCTGGGCAACCTGAAGCACGGTTCGCTTGCCTTGTTCGAGACCACTGCCCGTGCGACCGCCGATGCCGGCGGGGAGCGCCTGTTGGGGAAGGTGCGTTCCCAATGGGCCCTGGAGAATCTGCTTGCGGGCATTTACACTGCCGAGACCCTGGAGCAGGCGCTGGCGATGCGGGCCCGGCTGGCCCCTCACGAGTCGGTGATCACCCGTGACGGAGTGTGGGTTGGTCCCAACTGGCTGCGTGTGGCTCGGGATGCCGACGAGAAGGCGGGCGTGCTGCAGCGCGAGCAGGAGCTGAAGGAGCTCGCCCGCGAGATTGAACTGCTGGAGGCGGAGGCGGAGGAGGTACAGGCCCGGGTGGAAGAGGGGCGGCAGGGACAACGGCTGCTGGAGGAGGAGCGTGAGGCCAGCCAACAGCAATTCAATGAGGCCCACCGCCGCCACGGTGAGCTGCGTTCGCAACTCACCGGCAAGCAGACCCGCCTCGAACAGATCGGCAAGCGGCGCGAGCAGCTGCAGGGTGAGCTCGAGGAGCTGGAGCAGCACATGGCCACGGCGGAGGCCGAGGTGGCCACCGCCCGGGGGCGGCTGCACGAGGCCCTTGGCATGATGGAAGAGCTTGCCGGGCAGCGGGAGGAACTCTCCCTGCGTCGCGATGAGCTGCGGGAGCGGCTCGAGCAAGCGAAGCAGGGGGCGCGCGGCAAGCGGGAACAGGCCCACGCCATTGCCCTGCGCATCCAGACCATGCGCACCGAGCTGGAGGGTACCGAGCAGGGGCTTGGGCGCATGGAGCAGCAGCTCATTCAGCTGGCAGAACGGCGGGAGGAGCTGATCATGTCGCTCTCGGAGGGGGATGAGCCGCTGACGCGCATGAGCGATGAGCTCGAAGGTTTCCTCATGCGGCGCATGGAGGTGGAGGAGCGTCTCGCCGAGGCCAGACGCCGGGTGGAGAACATCGACCACGACCTCCGTCAGCTGGACATCGAGCGGGCCAAGGCCGAGCGGTCCGCCCAGGAGGTGCGCAGCGCCCTCGAGCGGTTGCGCATGAGCTGGCAGGAGTTGAAGGTGCGCCGCCAGACCCTGCAGGAGCAGATCGTCGATGCCGGCTTCGAGGTCCAGGTGCTCCTTGCCGATCTGCCGGTGGAGGCGGAGGCACGCACGTGGGAGCAGCGGCAGGAGGAGATCGGCCAGCGCATCCAGCGGCTCGGTCCCATCAACCTGGCCGCCATCGACGAATACGCCCAGCAGTCCGAGCGCAAGACCTACCTGGATGCCCAGCACGTGGACCTCACTGAGGCGCTGGAGACCCTGGAGAATGCCATCCGCAAGATTGACCGGGAGACCCGCACCCGCTTCAAGGAGACCTTCGACAAGGTCAACAAGGGGCTGCAGGAGAAGTTCCCCCGCCTGTTCGGCGGTGGCCACGCCTACCTGGAGCTCACCGGCGAAGACCTGCTGGATACCGGGGTGACTGTCATGGCCCGCCCCCCCGGCAAGCGCAACAGCACCATCCACCTGCTCTCCGGCGGGGAGAAGGCGCTCACCGCCGTGGCGCTGGTGTTCGCCATTTTCGAACTCAACCCCTCGCCGTTCTGCATGCTCGACGAGGTGGACGCCCCCTTGGATGAGGCCAACGTGGGCCGCTTCTGCAACCTGGTGCGGGAGATGTCCGAGCGGGTACAGTTCATCTTCATCACCCACAACAAGGCCACCATGGAGCTGGCCTCGACCCTCACCGGCGTCACCATGCACGAGCCGGGCGTCTCCCGCATCGTGGCGGTGGACGTGGACGAGGCGATCGAGCTGGCCGCGATTTAGTAAAGGGGAGTTCCGTGGACGATCTGCGTCTCATCCTGGTGCTCATCGGCCTTGCGGTCCTGGTGGCCATCTATCTTGTTGGCAGGAACCGGGGCAGCCGCCGCGAAAGCGAGCTCCCGGTTCTGGAAGAGGCGGTGCACATTCCGGGATCCGCGGTAAGAGCCGAGGCCGACCTGGAGCCGTTCAGCGCCGATCGCGATGCGCCGGTGGGGGAGGAGCAGCTCGATGCCGTCTCCGGTCTGCGTGCCAGGGATGAAGCGCCCCTCGAACTCCCCGACGAACCGCTCAAGGGTGACGCGGCAATCCCGGCGCGGGAGCCGGAGGTGGTGGCTGTCACGGTGATGACAACCCGCGGCCCCTTCAACGGGGAGGCGATACTGGCGCAGCTCGAAGCCCTGGGGGCACGGCACGGACGCATGGACATTTTTCACTGCTACGGCGCAGGGGCGAGCGGTTTGGAGCCCCTGTACAGCGTTGCGAACGTGGTGGAGCCGGGCACGTTCGATCCCGCCGCCATGGCCATCCTGCAGACCCCCGGCCTGGCACTTTTCGCCCAAGTGAACCATGCCGAGGAGCGCACCGAGGTGGTCGACCGGCTGCTTGCTGCGGCCCATCGTTTGGCCGACGCACTTGGCGGGGAGGTGTGTGATGCCGCACGCCAACCCCTCGATGAAGGGAAAACGGAGCGGCTGCGCAGGGGGGCAAGCGCCACCGCAGCTCAAGGGATCTGATCCGAACGAGACATGAGTACCACGATGAACGTTGCCCCTCCCGCCGATGTGGTCCGCCGCGCCGCCGAACTGCGCGACCAGATCCGCCACCACAACTACCTCTACTACGTGCTCGATAACCCGGAGATCCCCGATGCCGAGTACGACCGCCTGTTCAACGAGCTGCAGGCGCTGGAAGCGCAGTATCCGCAGCTGGTGACCCCCGACTCGCCCACCCAGCGGGTGGGGGCCGAGCCGCAGAAGGCCTTCGCGGAGGTGCGCCACGAGCTGCCCATGCTCTCCCTCGGCAACGTCTTCAGCGATGAGGAGTTTGAGGATTTCGATCGGCGCATACGCGCCGAGCTGGGGGAGGCCACGGTGACCTACAGTGCCGAGCCGAAGGTGGACGGCCTGGCCATCAGTCTGCTCTATCGCGATGGGGTGCTCATTCGCGCCGCCACCCGGGGCGACGGCACCACCGGGGAGGATGTCACCCAAAACGTGCGCACCATCCCCTCGGTACCCCTGCACCTGCTCGGCAGCGGCTACCCGGCCCTGCTGGAGGTGCGCGGGGAGGTCTACATGCCCAAGCAGGGGTTTGAGCGGCTGAACCAGCGGCAGGAGGCGGAGGGGCAGAAGGCCTTCGCCAACCCCCGCAACGCCGCCGCCGGCAGCCTGCGCCAGCTTGACCCCCGCATCACCGCCACGCGGCCGCTCATGATGTTCTGCTATGGCGTGGGCAAGGTGGAGGGGGGGACCATCCCCGACAGCCACAGCGCTGTCATCGACCAGCTGAAGGCGTGGGGGCTGCGGGGCTGCCCGGAACAGCGCCGGGTGGAGGGGGTGGAGGGGTGTCTCGCCTACTATCGGACCCTGGGCGAAAAGCGCGATGCGCTGCCCTACGAGATCGACGGGGTGGTCTACAAGGTGGATCGCTTCGATCAGCAGAATCGGCTCGGCTACGTGGCGCGGGCGCCGCGCTGGGCCATCGCCCACAAGTTCCCCGCCCAGGAGGAGATCACCACTCTCCTCGACATTGACGTTCAGGTGGGGCGCACCGGCACCCTCACCCCAGTGGCCCGGCTCGAACCGGTGTTCGTCGGCGGAGTGACCGTCACTAACGTGACGCTGCACAACCAGGACGAGATCGAGCGCAAGGATATCCGCATCGGCGACACGGTCATCGTGCGCCGGGCCGGTGACGTCATCCCCCAGGTGGTGGGGGTGGTGCCGTCCCGCCGCCCTGCTGACGCCAGGCGCTTCCACATGCCGGATCGCTGCCCCGCCTGCGGCTCCGAGGTGGTCCGGCTGGAGGGCGAGGCCGCCACCCGCTGTACCGGCGGGCTGGTTTGCCCCGCCCAGCGCAAGGAGGCCATCAAGCACTTCGCCGCCCGCCGCGCCATGGACATCGACGGGTTGGGAGACAAGCTGGTGGACCAGCTGGTGGAACGTGGTCTCGTGAAGGACGTTGCCGACCTCTACACCCTCACCGAAGAGGAGATCGCCGGCCTGGAGCGCATGGCTGCCAAATCCGCCGCGAACCTCAAGGCGGCGCTGGACAAGAGCAAGTCCACCATCCTGGCCCGTTTCCTCCATGCCCTGGGGATCCGCGAGGTGGGCGAGGCCACCGCCCAGACCCTGGCGGCCCACTTCGGCAAGCTGGAAAACCTCATGCAGGCGAGCGAGGAAGAGTTGCAGCAGGTGCCCGATGTAGGTCCGGTGGTCGCCCAGAGCATCCACGCCTTCTTTGGCGAACCCCACAACCGGGCGGTGATCGACAAGCTGCGCCACCTGGGGGTCCACTGGCCCGACGTGGAGCCGGCCCCGGTCGAAGAGCAACCCCTGGCCGGCAAGACCTTCGTCCTCACCGGTACCCTCGCTACCCTCACTCGCGACGAGGCCAAGGCCCGCCTCCTGGCCGCCGGTGCCAAGGTCGCCGGGAGCGTGTCGAAGAAAACCGACTATGTGGTGGCGGGGGAGAGCGCCGGATCGAAGCTGGCCAAAGCGGAGGAGTTGGGGATCACGGTCTTGTCAGAGCAGCAGTTGCTGGAAATGCTCTAGTGCGGACCCGCATGGTGGGCAGCACGCAGCGCGCGCCGCTCGCGAGCGTCCCCCGGGGCGTGCTGTTGAGCCGGCAGCTATCCATTAGGGTGAGCTTTCCAGTTCAGTGACTCACTAATGCCCAGCCGGTATGGCGTTGCTTTCAGGCCGAATGCGGATTCGATCTTGCTGCTGTCAAAACGATAGTCGAAGTCCAACTGATACATCATCTCTTCGTTTTCCCGAAGCACGGGCACGAAAATACCCATTATTCTTATCATCCAGCGCGGCGCTACCCACAGTTTGTAAGGCTGTTCGGCCAGTTCACACGCCAGGCGGACGAAGGCCGCTCCAGTCAATAGCTCGTTGGTGGTCGGCAGGTGCCAGGTCTGGCCAAACGCCTCTTTCGAACGCCCAAGCACAGCCACTGCACGGCCCGCATCCGGTGTGAAGGTGAAGGTGTGAATCGCATGGGGATTGCCTATCCATCGCGGCGCTTTCCCGGCCTTGATGCGCTCGAACACCAACGCATGAGGCAAGCTGTTCACCGCTCCAGGCCCGTAGAAATCCGCCGAACGCACGATCATTGCCTCCAGATTGCCGTTACCCATTTCGTCGAGCAGCATCGATGCAATCTTTGCCCGGACTTCGCCCTTCTTGCTGATCGGGTTATACGGTGTTGTCTCCGTCATTGCGCCGTCTACTCGTCCATACGCATAGACGTTATCGAAGAAGACGAGGCGAGCGCCATGCCGCTTGCAGGCATCAATTACATTGCGCATCACACGTGGCCATTGCTCCTGCCAGACAGATGCGTTGTACTTCAGGCCTGCCACGAGATAAACAACTTCGCTCCCCGAAACCGCGCTGGCCGTGGCCTTGGCATCCAACAGGTCGGCGGAAACGACCTCATCGTTCGGATTAACCCGGCGAGGATTCCGGCTTACCTGTCGGATGGCAGGAGAAGTGGGAGCCAGCGCCCGGGATAGCTCTTGGGCAATCACGCCGTTGGCGCCGAGTATTGTATGCATTGTTGTCACGTCCCGAGATTGTGTTTTAATGTTGCCGAAGGGCTCTCTCGCCCCGTCTGCGGCCAAGCGTACAAAAGAAGTAACTACTCGCCCCCCGACTGCCTCCCGCTTATGCAAATAGTAAGATTAGGAAGCAGACTCACCGCACTCGATCCTCGCTCCTTGTCCTGTTCGTCATTCCCGCGAAGGCGGGAATCCATAAGGCACCCAGCCCAATACCCTTGGCCTCTGAAGTCCAGCACTGGATTCCCGCCTTCGCGGGAATGACGGACGGGTGTGAGTAGTTACCAAAAGAACCTTAACTTCTCGGCGTTGGCTGCAGCAAATCCTTATGTCTTCTGCCATGGAATCTCACTGGATTTGATGTGCCACCCACTGTGGCCCGCGTGAACGAATTCCCTCTGGCGCGGTCAGACGCTCCTCTTCGCCCGCAGCAAGTCGCTGACCACAGAAAGGACAGTGGGTTACTCCCACAGCGGTAGACCAGATCGTGTCGCCCGCGTTTTCGAGGACAGGGATGTCCTGATGCCAAGCTCTGCCAAGGAAGGGCGCAACGCAACCTGACATCGGATGGCGCGCAGTCTTATGCGACGTTTAGTCGCAGCCACAGCCTGCCGCCTTCCCACTAGACCCCGAGCCCTCCGTCTCATGTCCATCCCTTTTCCACCAATCCAGACCGCCGATGAGCTCTTTGACTCGAAAACCGATCCTTGTCATATTCAGGGCGCCCTTGGTTGAGGCGTTGCAACCGATTCCATCGCAGTAGGTGACAACCAGCGCCGTTCGATCAAGACTTGCAGTTGTTTCCTCGTTCATCGTTCTATGGGGAATATTGATTGCCCCCGGGATGTGCTCTTTCTGATACGCCTCCGGTGAACGGGAATCGATGACGATTACGTTCTCCCCAGACTCCAAGGCAACCTTCAAGTCCCAAGAATCTGTCTCAAAGGCGAGCTTGTTTTCGTAGTGTCTCATTTGTTCGTCCATGGATCTGTGTCTCACCTACTTTGCATAACATCGAAGCATTTATCTGCTGTGCGCAGCATGGCAGACAAATGCCTGTTGAACCAAGCCGCTCATCCAGTTGGCACACTGTATCAATAGGGAAATGGTTTCTGAGAGGCAGGCAGTGGATGGCGTCTGGGGCAAAATGGACTCACGGCTAGCTCCTTGCGTGCTGCGTCACTGCCTTATTCTTTAATCGTTTGTGGATTTAGCACCAACTTTCCATACCCCAATCACTGCCGCTGCTATTGTAAGCAAAACGTTTACTGCCCCAAAGATTGACTCCTGCATATACGCGGCCTTGTACTCTGGAAGGAGTTGGCCTTGTGCAAGAGAAAGAACAGCTATTTCTGTTGCCGAGGTTACGGCGGGCACAACGAAGAAATGTGCGTTAATAACGACCAGCATGATGAGCAGTAGCTTGAGCTGGAAAAATCTCTGTTTCAAACCATAACGTTTGTAGCCCATCCAAGCGCCGGTAATGGCAAGTAACCACATGCCGGAAAGTGTGAGGACGTTGGTGCCGGTGCTAATGATTTTTCGCCCAAAGGCGATGTTCTCCAGGCTGGCATCTTCGATAAGGGCAGAGATGACTATGAAAGTGAGAATGCTCCCCAGAAAAATTACTAGACCGCCAAGATGGACCAACTTTATTCCGCGATTCATTTCTCCCCCTTGTTGAGACGACTAACGCCTATTACAGCCGAGGAAGGCCCCATCGCGGCCTGACTTCGGCTGGAGCGGCTTCGTCCAACGCTAGCGCTCATCCGCGCGGCTTTTTGCGTCGGCTGTAGCGCCTTGTTGGGCGCCACTGCTGGAAAGAAGCCGCGGGCGGGACAGAACCGCTTCCAGCTCTTCTCTGGCACAGAACGGCCAAACGTCGAAATCTCCAGCTTCGAGGAACTGCTCCCATCGCTTTTTCTTCATCCGTTCCCACCAACCGAAGGTGAGCAGATTCACAGGCCAATTCACGATTTGGATGAACGAGTATTCAGGCCACAGATACTCTTGGTTTGAATGCAAAAAGGCGACCCATCGTGCTATTTCCTTCCGCCCCGCGGAACCGCGACCCAGGTCACCCTCCACATAATGGGTCCGGAGGTCATCATAGAGTTGCCACGCCATCTCCTTTACAGCAACGGCCCCCCTATCACGCCAATCTACATCCACTTCGTCCAGATCGTCGTTCGTGATGCGCCCCGAAACATACTGACGAAGCGCCTCCGCAAGGCAATTTCTTGACTCCCTATCAATCACAGCACGCTCCTCCTTGCCGCCCAACGCGCGGCGCAGGCGACCGCAAAAGCGGCCCAGCCACTGCTTGAAAGTACGCCAAAACCCGCGCCGCTTTTGCGGGTCGCCTGGAGCCGATGGTTAGCCACACTACTCGGCGTAAAGGCGTTCATTGCGACCCTTACTGGCTTTTAAGATGCGAACAAATGATGCTGATCGATCTGGTGAATGACAGACTTCGTGAAGGAGCGTGAGATCATGGTTCTTGTAATAGACCATTTCCCAGCCGCACCCCTGCTGATTGAAGCGCTGTTCCGCTTCATAATCCCAAGCATTGCCGCCAGTTGAAAATAACAGGAAGTCGTAGTTGCCGGCCGTGCCAAGCTCGTTTTCCGACTTTACTTTGGCATAATCGGTGTATGAGTAGGTTCTTCCAATATCGAAACCGACCATACCAGCCAACGCTCGATACCGTTCAATGTTTTTGTCGTCTGTCACTAGCGTGTAGACAGCGCCTGTGTACTTTGAATCAGCGCCAGCACTAGCCGTGCCCCCCGACGAGGCTGTAGTGGATTGTTGGTTTACGCTATCGCCACAGCCCGACAGAGCCAACACTGCGATGCAAAACAGGATTGTGTTATTCATCTTTTCTCCAGAGCACCGGGTAGGTCAGGGCCTTACGGCCCGTTCCCCCCTAAGAACCGTACGTGCGAGTTTCCCCGCATACGGCTCAAGCCCTTCGTAAGCCGGGGCCAGCCGACTCAGCCGCTCACTTCCCGTATACTACGCACAAACAAAGGCCTTCTGAAGCGGAGTCTTGGTTAGGGGCGGAAAAGGGGTCGGTGGCGGAAAAGGGGTCGGTGACAAACGGTAATCCAAACAATTCGCATTTGTCACCGACCCCTTAATTACCGATAAGACACCCCAACAGCATCTAGCCACCTCGCGGTGACCCACCTGGCTACGGCCTTCCCATGCCAGGAGCCCATCGGGGCTTCCCGAGTTCTACGACGTATCTCTTCCTGCATGCCACGGCCTGAGGACTCCGCCGGATCTCCACACCCTCGCCAAGGCGGGTGCTTCTGTGTTGCCTTCGGTGCACGTTAAAACCCTCGGCATCCGGATTGAGCTTTCCGAAGCTGTGCCAGCACTTCAGGGTGCGCGACCACCCCTACGGCCTACAGGATTCTCTGTCCACGCTTAACCTGCTTTGTTCGTGATTCCACACTCCGCCACAGGTCCAAGACTCGATACGGGTGGTTGGCTAGTCCTTACCCGACGGGGACTTTCACCCCGCAAGATACGCCGAGCTTTGCTCGGCGCGATAACGCCAAGCTCAGCCGTGGAAGGCCGCATCGCGGCCTGACGTCACTGGAGCGACGTGTTAAGCGGTCGATTCACGTTCATACGCCTTTATTGCATCGATCACAAATTCCAACTTCGCCATAGGAATTCTGGCCCTTCGGGTACTATCATCAGAACCATTTGCCGATAACTCCTGGGCACCAGGGAAATCTTTAATGGCATCTTCAGTTGACTTCGTTTTCGACCATATGGTTAGCGTGTACCGCCCACCGGTTCTAGTACTTAATGCCAATCGGTAGTCCCCAATGCCGAACCTAACCGCACGTTCGTTCTTTGTGACATGGTGGTCTATGTTTAGCTCTTCTAGGTACGGCACAACTTCTGTATAGATTCGCTGAGAGCTCTTCGTGTTCTGTGCGTCTTCGGCCGCTTTCACATCTTGATCGTCTGCAACTTCTATCTCTTGTGCATCTGGATGATAGACACGAACAAAATCAGAGACAGCGTCAACTAAGGTCTCGTTTCCATCCCAAAAGTACTCGCCATCGAGGCGCGAGTTATCCAGGATCGTGTGAAGCATCTGCTCTACCGCCGTCGCATCAAGGCCAGTCCAGGCCCTGATGATCGATATCTTGACTGGGCTCACGGTGCCCAACAATTCACGCTCCCTTCGCTCCGGATGGTCAGTAGTAATCCCGATCTTCTTTATCGGCGGAAAGGAAGCGTCCCCGTCGAACTTCTGCAACTTCGCAGAGAAAAGCGGTGCAGCAATGTACAAAGTGTTCTGTGCGTTCATATTCTCCTCTCACCAGAGCGCTTAACAGTTGATTAGACCGACCATCCATTAACCGGAACATTCCGGTATCGGGCCATAACTTCCGCCAGACTGCCACAAATTTCCATTATTGGACATGCTGAATACTTCCATTAATCGACATCCGGCGCATCCCCGAGAATCCGGTCGGTGAGGCCGAGGTCGGCGGCAACGGCATACGGGACGATCCAGGCGCGGCGCGTGGTGTCCCAGGTACCTCCGGCGGCCTTCACCGTCGCGCGCAGCGCGGTTTCGTCGTAAGCAATCCGCACGTGCACCCGCTGATTGGGGCGGGGAAAGAGGCGCCGCTCCTGCGGCGTGCGGGTCGCCCTGGGGCCTTCATCGATGATGAGTTCCACGGTGGTGAACCGGCGATCACTCTCTGCGTCGTGGCGGTATCGGACAATAAGAAGGCGGTCGCCGAAGCGGCGCTGTAGACGCTTGGTGCCCGGCTGGCCGGGGCGGAGCGGTTTGATAACATCCATGTGCATACCTCTCGGATTCCTTTCCAGGGATAGTGTCATGCGTGGCCCCGTTCCTCGGCCACTCTGCGGAGATCCGCGATCCTTCGGCGCGATGCTTCATCCACCCAGACCCGCAGGGACTGGATGCGCTGACCGATGATGATGCGGCGCAGTTCGTCCTGCTTGTGGGGCGGGTGGTGTTTGGGGCGGGTCCCGGGCGCATCGGCCGCCTGAAACGGCTTGATGATAGCGCGGAGACGGCGGGGGAAGGAAGCGTAAGGGGATAAGGAGATGCCTCAGTGGTCCGGCGAGCGCGCTGCGCCTCGCGGTAGCGGGGGATGGCGCCATCGTCCGTGTCTGCCCCGGGCAGCCGGTGTCCTGCGCGGGGCGCCCAAGTAGCCCGCTGTCGGAGTCGGGGAGAGCCGCCAGGCGGGCCTTCCCCTCCGCATGATGGGCAGGCGGTTGCCCTACGCAGGTCCGGGATTTGGCAGAAGTGGTTGCCGGGACGGCACCTGTGAAGGGACGAGGTGCACGGCGTAGAGGAGGGCGAGCATCAGCAGCGCCGCGCCACCGTTGTGGGCCACGGCGAGGAGCAGGGGGAATTGCAGCAGGACGTTTGCAACGCCGATGATGAATTGGGCGGTCACGGTCAGGGCGACCCAGGCACCGGCACGGCGATAACTGCCCCCCGCTTTCAGCAGGCGCAGGGCCAGCAGGGCGGCGAGCAGGGCGGTCAGGAGCGCGCCAAGCCGGTGGGTCACATGAATCGCGGTGCGTGCCGCGGCATGCAAGGTGCCGCCCTCGAAATCCTGAGCGGTCGGGGGAAGCTCCGGTTGCAGCGCGGCCCCGAAGTCCATCTCCGGCCACCAACGCCCCTGGCACTGTGGAAAATCGGGGCAAAACGGGGCTGCATAGTTGGCGCTGGTCCAGCCGCCGAGGGCGACTTGGCAGGCGGCAACGATGAGGGTGATCCTGGCGAGGCGGCTCACGCCGGGCGAGGTGATGGGCGAGATGCGGGGCCTCTGTCCCAGCCACATCCAGAACAGGAGGGCGGTGGTGGCGAACCCACCCAACAGGTGGGCGGTTACCACCATGGGTTGGAGCTTGAGGGTCACCGTCCACATGCCGAGCAGCGCCTGGAAGATCACAAGGAGCAGCAGCGCACCGCTGAGGCGCCGCATGGAACGGGTCGAGCCCTGGCGGCGCGCGAGGACAAAGAGCAAGAGGATAAGAAGCCCGAGGCCGCCGGCCCCGTAGCGGTGCACCATCTCCTTCCACGCCTTGGCATGCTCGAGGGGGCGCTCCGGGTAGAGTTCGGTGGAGGCGGGGACGACCACCTTTCCGTAACAGCCCGGCCAGTCCGGGCAGCCGAGCCCGGCATCCGAAAGCCGAACGTAGGCCCCGAGCATCACCACAACGAGGGCGAGCAACAGCGCGCCACTTGTCAGCCAGAAAAAGATCCCCCGGGTTTGGGGAGGTTTTTGATTACTCACGCCAACCTCTTCAGAAGAACGGCACATCCTTATGAACCATAGTGCATGTTATCTCGCATTTCGTAACTACTCACCCGCATCCGTCATTCCCGCGAAGCCTGCCCCCGAGAGCTTTAATCGGGGGGCGGGAATCCAGTGCTGGACTTCAGAGGGCCAAGCGTATTGGGCTGGGCGCCTTATGGATTCCCGCCTTCGCGGGAATGACGAACAGTACAAGTAGCGAGGATTGAGTGCGGTGAACCTGCGACCGCATCCTAATTCCATAAGCGGGAAGCAGTCGGAGAGCGAGTAGTTACCGCATTTCTTACCTGGGCCCCGAGACCTCGCGGGTTACCGGCGAGGGACCGCCGCTTTCACATCACTGCGATGTGCAGGCGGTTTCGCCGCGCGCAATCTCACCAACAGGGGCAAGTGTTTTTCTCTACGAAGTTGACGGTGGGCCTTCTGTTACACCGAGGAGGCGGACGGGCGTCGGGCGCCCCTGCCGCTTATGGGCGGCATTGCCTGGGAGAGGCGTGGTCAGGTCCCGCCGCTCAGGCGGCAGCGCCGCCCGGCGTCTTCCGACTCTTCTCAGGCGCGGGGGATCTCCCCTGATTGCAGGGGGATGAGCTCGCATCCCGGAAAAAGGGGCGTCAGCCGCGCCTTTGCCTGGTTGGCGTCGGTGGCTGCGATCGACGCATACGCCCGGCCGATGCTCCTTCCCTTGATCTCGAACTCGAACAGAAAGTCGGTCGCCGAGACATGAATCCGTGATTCCTGCTGCATGGCGCACCTCCTGCTGTGAAGCCTGAGCAGAAATTGAGTATTTCGCTTATGAAAATTATTACCCTCATGGAACGGTGTGCAAGTTCCTCAAGGCCGATCGCTGGTAGTGCTATCGATGGTGTGCGATAGGTCCCGCTTCCTTGCCACGGCAGGTACATGGGCTAAATAAGGGGGATCTGCGGTTTTCGCCACATGAGGGGTGCCCTCGAGGAGACGGGGATGATTGCGAAAGCGCTTTGCTCCGCAGTGCTGGTGGGGCTGCTGCCCTGGAGCGCCGGTGCGCAGCCGCCCACTTCGACCGATCTCGCGGGCGAGAGCGTCGAGGCGCCGCCGCTACCTCCGAGCGGGGAGCGGCGGGAGCGTTCCGATCGGGCGATTACCGATGCGGTGGTGGCCGAGATTGGGGCGGACCCCGCCGTTGCGCTGGACCACATCGAGGTGGAGACCGACGGCGGCATTGTTCGGTTGCAGGGTACCGTGAGCAACCTCCTCGCCAGGGACAGGGCCACGGAACTTGCCGAGGCGGTGAAAGGGGTCCGTGCGGTGGTCAATTACATCGAAGTGCGCCCGTCGGAGCCTCGCAGCGATCGTGCGCTCCACCAGGATATCGCCGCGGCGCTGGATGCCCACCCCGCGGTGGAGGCAAGCGATATTGACGTTGAGGCGGAGGACGGCATCGTCACGCTGACCGGTACCGTTGGGGCGTGGCTCGAAATGCAGGCGGCCCTCCGTGTGGCCAAGAGCGTACGCGGCGTGCGCGGGGTGAGAAACCGTATGGGCTTCGATTTCGACGAGCAGCTTTCGGAAGCGGAGATCGAATCCCGGGTCGGCTCGGCGCTGCGTTGGGATGCCCTGGTCGATGACAGCCAGATTGAGGTGCAGGCGGAAGGCCATCGGGTGACGCTCTCGGGGGTGGTGGGCAGTGCGGCGGAGAAGCGCCGGGCCATGAAGAGTGCCGGGATCCCGGGCGTCGAGGAGGTGGATGTTGCCGCCCTGGAGGTCGATCCGGCCGTGGCAAATGGTGGCGTGCGCCATGACAGCCCTCCGGGGCAGCGTGATGCCGAGCTGCGGCAGGCGGTGTTGGCTGTACTGCGGGCTGACCCGCGTGTGGATGCCGAAGGCCTTCAGGTGGAGGTCGCCGAAGGGGTGGTGGTGCTCCGGGGGGAGGTGGCGACTGTGGACGCGAAATTGGCCGCCGGCAGTGGCGCCCGAACCACGTTGGGAGTGGTTGCGGTGGACAATCGCTTGAAGGTCGAGCCCCGGGAGGAGATCACCCAGGCGCGCCTCGAGCAGGCGCTGGAAGCGGCGATTGACCGAAGCCCCTATCTCGAACCCTATGACATTCATGTGGTGGTGGCGGAGGGGATTGCCTTCCTCACCGGCATCGTGAGCTCCTCGTTCGAGAAAGCGGAGGCCCACAGGATCGCCGCCAGCGTGCGAGGGATCCGCAGTGTGCAAAACATGTTGAGTGTCCTCGACGAGAGTGGGCCCCCGGGGTTTGATCCCTATGTGGACGAGTATGCCCTGTTCGATTACGACTGGTACAAATACGAGCCCCCAACCACGGCGCGGTCTGACGCCGAGATCCGGCAGGACATCGAAAACCAACTTTTCTGGAGTCCATTGGTGGACGGCCAACGGGTCGGGGTCGAGGTGCACGATGGCGTCGCCTACCTGCGCGGGACGGTGAGTTCATGGGCTGCGCGGCAAGCCGCGGCGGAGAATGCCTTCGAGGGCGGCGCGGTGTGGGTGGAGAACGATCTCGTCATCGACACCGGCCGCGGGGAGGAGGGGTCCTGAACTGGCTGAGCATGGCAGCGATTCAGAGTGCCGCCGTGCCCGCCGAGCGCCGCAATCGTGCGGCCTCCTGCAGATGTGCGATGAGCTCGGCGGCGCGGTGGGTGGCGGTATGCTCCGCAAGCACCCGCTGCCTGCCGCGCTCGCCGACCGCCTGGCGCGCCGTATCGCTCATGTCCCGGAGGTGGCCAAGACACTCCTCGGGCGAACGCGCCACCAGAATTTCCTCGCCAGGGGTGAAGACCGAATCCAATCCCTCCCATGGATCGCTGATGATTGGCGTTCCACAGGCGGCCGCTTCGAACAGCCGTACGCTTGGCGAATACCCCAGGCGCACCATTTCCGCTCGGGTGGCATTCAGGGTGAAGCGCTGCCTGTTGTAGAAGCTGCGGTGCTCGCTGGGCGGAAGGTGGTCGATGCGGTCAACGTTTTCGGCCCACTCGATCCCCGACGGGTACATGGGCCCGGCAACGATGAAGCGTCTCTCGGGACAGGCCCGGGCGGGTGTGTTGAGCAGGGATTCGAGCACCGGTTGCCGATCCTCGGCGTAGGTACCGAGATAGCCCAGGTCCCACAGGCGCTCCGTGGGCTCGGGGTAATAGGCGGAGGGATCCACTGAACAGTAGAGCGGCCGTGCGCAGGGCGATCCGTAGCGCCGCTCGATCAGTTCCAGGGTGGGCCCGCCGGTGAAGGAGAGGTAGAGGTCGTACTGCCCGATCTGCGCTGCCGTGAGGTAATCGGTGCCGCCCCGCGCCAGGTTGGCAAGGGTGACCGGTGTGTCGATGTCGTAGAAGGCCCGCACCCCCCGCGCCTCCCCCAGCACCCATTGGGCGGCCAGTGCACCCTCGGGGACGTAGGAGCCCAGGATCACCGCGTCGGCCTGGCGGAGGTTTGCTCCATAGGTATCCCGTAGTTCTTCGAGACTCTCGTACAGCTCGGTCCGGCCCCATGGGGGCGTGAGCAAATCGCGGTTCTCCCTGTACCAGGGTTTGTCCCGCTCGAGAAACAGGACGCGGTGCCCCTGTTCGCAGAGTTCACGCACCAACGCGCGGTAGGTGGTGGCGTGTCCGTTCCCCCAGGAGGAGGTGATGGTGAGCCCTACAATGACGATGTCCATCGGTTCCGACATGGGTGGCAACTCCCGCGGGTTATCTCAGGGTGCGAGGCGGGCGGCGGGCCGGTCCAGAAGGCGCCGGTAAGCGCCCCAGTAAGCCCTGGCCATTGCTTCGGCCTTGAAGGCCGCGGCCCGTCCACAGGCCGCCTCAGCAAGTCTGCTACGCCGCCTGGGGCGGTCGATGAGGGCATTGATGGTGCCGGCGAGCGCTGTGCTGTCGTCTGGCGGCACAAAGGTCGCCGCGCCGTCCCACAACTCCCGAAAGCTCGGGATGTCCCCCAGCACCAACGGACAGCCGGACTGCGCCGCCTCCAGAACGGAGAGGCCGAAGGGCTCGTAATAGGCGGGAAAGGCGTAAATTCCCGCCTTCGCGAAAAGCCCCACGAGGAGGTCCGGGGCAAGCTGGCCATGACAGCGCACCTGTTCCAGATCCACCTGCCCCCCATCGGGATGATGCGCCTCGCCCACCACGTGCACCGGCCATCGAATTCCCGCTGCCGCAGCCGCCACGGTGTGCACGTTCTTGGCCTTGTCCCACAGCCTTCCCACGGTGAGGACAAACTCCTGCTTGGGGGCCGGTCTGAAGCCTCCGCAGGTGCCGTTGTGGATCACCTGGGTGGTCCGGAGGGGGCCATAGAGCCGATGCAACTGGCCCATCATGAAGTGGGAGGGTGCCACCACCAGGTCGGCGGCGTGGAGACCTGCCCGAATCTTTTTTTCATAATTGCGATAGGCTGCAGGGGCCCGCTGTCGGTGCACCGCCTGCCACCACGACAGCACGCAGGAGTGTCCAACCACCACCACCGGCGCGCGCCAGGGAAGGGCGCCGTGGGCATAACTGTTCAGGTGGATCAGCTCCGGCCGGTGCCGCGCCTCCAGCCCCAACAGCCATTCCCCCGCACGTTGCACATCGGCCCAGGGGTCCTGCATCCATTCGAGCCGGTAGCGGCTCTCTTCCACCTCTACCCGCATGCCCCGCACCTGTTGGCGCTGGGTCCGTGAGAGGCGGCCGCCCATGGTCGCAAGTACCACTTCCGCCTCGCCAAGCGCAGAGGCCAGGGTCAGGGCGTAGTGCCAGACACCGCCCACGGTGTCTGCCGTCATCAGGATGCGCGTGCCCTTGCGGTTCAATGGTCATCCTTAGTGGAATTGTTGGCAGGCAGCAGCATCATCCGTGCCACCCTGGAATCATAGCCGGACGGGTGTGGAGTCACTGCTTCGGCGCGAGATATCGGGGGCAAGGGCAGAAGAATTTTCAACAAGGCGTGTAAAAGCTGCAGGCCTGCAGCTTGCGTAGGGTGGATGCGCGCAGCGCATCGAGACTCTCTGACAGCGAGGTGCGGGGATCGGTGACCACCTTCAGTACGCCTTCACTGGTCACCCCGGCCACATCGGCCGAAGGCGTAACGGAGGTGGGGTCGCCCCCGAGGTCCACCATGGCGTTGCGCAGCATTTGAAAGTGGGCGAGTTCTTCATGGTGAAAATGGATCAGTTCGTCCCGCGAAGGGCCGCCGGCCCAGCTGCCCTCGGCATCGAACTTGTCCAGCAGCCCCTCATACAGCCGCGTCCCGGTGCGTTCGAACGCCAGGTTCTCGCCCAGCTTATCCAGGAAGATGATGGGGTCCTTCCCCTTGAGCGCCTGCATTCCGGTCTTGATCGCCCCCTTGAGAGAGCTTGGCGCGGGGGCCGAGCCGATGGACGGTGCTTCGCCCGCATACTCCTTGCGGGTAGCGGAGGCGAATTTTGGCCAGGGATTCGCGCAGGTCCTTGTTCATGCGCGCACAGGCGTGCTGGAAGCGGATCGCCTCGGACTCGATCCCGTTCATCAGAATCACCCGGACCCGCGTGAAGGCATCATCATCCAGCTTGCTGAAAGGGGGCGGACCATCTCTTTCCAGGTGAATTTCTGGTCGCCGATGGGAACGCCTTTCTCCTTGATGATGTCCAGTGCCATGTCGCTGCCTCCTTGCAGTTTGGAAGGGAGTTGGAGAAGGGCATCCGTGCCCTTCTCCAACCGCCGCGCCCGGCCCGTGAGCCTTGCGCGGTTCCCCGAATCGAGCCACCACAGGCTCGGCTCGGGGGCGGAGCGTCCGTGCCCCGCAAGTGCGACCCTCTGCACTGATGGTGGGGGATACCCCGACACGTCCCCTGCGACGATATTAGTCCGCCATGGAAGCAGCGTCGAAAAGTTTTGCGACCCCTGCTGTCTCCCGTGCCTTGGACTGCTAATTGTTCTAGCGAGGGGGTCGTCGAAGAGGTAACGGAGATGGGTCGGGAAGCCCGCTTCACACTCAGAAAGTGTTACGTCGGCGAGGATTTGGCAGATAACCCGCCAATGCGCCTGCAGCTATCGGTCACTTACCAGATGGACGGCGCTGAGGAGCAACGAACCTTTCTCCAGAGTGAAATAGAGCAGGCGCGGCTGTTCGTAGAGAAGTGCCGGAGCGACGGGTTGTCTGCCGAGCAGATCAGCGAACTGGAACACTGCTTGCGGGCGTTCGAGGCGGGAGAGTCGCGTCCCTTGTGGCAAGAGTTCACCTGAGGTTGACCAGGAGGCTGTATGGCAAACGATCCGTTTGGCGAACCCGGTCGGGGACGGCCTGAAAGCGGGACTGGCGGTGTGCTCCAGCTCATTGGCGGGACGGCGCTCATTCTGCTTGGGCTCAAACGCAGGACACGGTTGCGCCTACCCGCGGCGCTCGGCGGAGCCGCGATAGTGTATCGCGGCGCACAACGCTATCGAAGGTACCTGCAGGAGGCCGCAAGGGCGGAGAAGTGATTGGGCCCGTGGCTCGAAACCTGCGGCGGGGCATTACGCCCCGCCGGGCCCGATGAAGGTCAAGGCTCCAGGGTTATCTTGATGCACCCCGCCTGCTTGTCGCGAAACATCGCATAGCGCCCGGCGCATCCTCCAGCTTCAGGCGGTGGCTGATCACGAAGGTGGGATCGATGTCTCTGTGTTCGATTCGCTCGAGGAGCATCGGCATATAGCGCGGCACGTGGGTCTGGCCCATCTTGAAGGTCAGTCCCTTTGCAAAGGCCGCTCCCATGGGGAACTTGTCGATCACCCCGCCGTAGACGCCCGGGATGGAGACCGTTCCCCCTTTGCCACAGGTGTAGATGGCTTCCCGCAGCACCGTGGCCCGGTCGGTCTCGAGCATGAGCGATTGCTTGAGTTTGTCGTACTGCGCTGTAATACCGTGTCCGTGGGCCTCCATTCCCACTGCGTCGATACAGGCGTCGGGACCGCGTCCCCCCGTCATCTCCTTGAGGGTCTCCGATACCTTGTGCTCCCTTGTGCTCATTGCGGTTGAGGATCTCT
Source organism: Gammaproteobacteria bacterium (assembly GCA_041690535.1). Lineage (GTDB taxonomy): Bacteria > Pseudomonadota > Gammaproteobacteria > Thiohalomonadales > Thiohalomonadaceae > JAWLHA01. The sequence goes on from JAWLHA010000048.1 coordinate 26,390, forward strand.
ATGCCGCCGTCGCCATGCTCCTTCGCCATGGCCAGCCGATCGGGAAGGCTGTCGATGGCGATCACCCGCTCGGCACCGAGCATCAGCGCGCTCTGCATGGCGAACTGTCCCACAGGGCCCGCCCCCCACACCGCGACCACATCGCCCGGCGCGATCCCGCAGGCCTCCGCCGCCTGGTAACCGGTGGGGAGGATGTCCGACAGGAACAGCACTTGCTCATCGTCCAGGCCGACATCGGGGATCTTGATCGAGCCCGTGTCGGCGAAAGGCACCCGAAGGTACTCCGCCTGCCCCCCGGCGTAGCCGCCGAGCATGCGGGTGTAGCCAAACAGACCGGCGGGCGAGTCACCGTAGAGTTGCTCTGGCATCCAGGCATCTTGCGGGCCCGGCTTGTCCGGTCATTATTCGTTCCGCCATCGTGGGTCCCTCTTCGTAGCGTTACGCTGACTGCCGTCAGTGATGTGGCGAGCGTGCGGACCGCCGACCCGTCGGTGGCGCAGGCTGTGCCCCGGACGGTTATGGACGCGCCCGTCGAGCACACAGGGAGGTGTTTGCTGCAGTCTTGGCCTTGGCATGCCCCGGATTCCGCTGGCGCTCCATCCGGGCTACAAGGTTCCATCCCCAACTGCCTGTATTGACCCCCGCCGCAATTTTCCTGTGGCCCCGATTCCGCTAATGTGATCTCTCTATAGGTTGTTCACTCTGGAGCACCGAACAGGCGAATCCACCCAGTCCTGCCATTGCTGTTTGCGTTCCATGACATACCTCCACTCAGCGAGTGTCGACATGGTTTACACCCCCAAGGCTAGCCCAGCTTCCTTAGCGGTTACCGGTGCGCAGAGATGTAGGGTGGATAAGCGCAGCGCATCCACCATTCGGACCCGGTGGATGCGCTGCGCTTATCCACCCTACATTATTGTTCGGTGCTCGGGTGACCTGTGCGACTCAGGTGCCGCTCAACACCGCCCTGTGGGCGCCTGTAAGGACCCCTTCCACCTGGGCGGCGCGCTGGTCGTAGGTGTGGTGGGCGAGGACGCGAAGGCGTGCACACTCACCGAGGCTGCGGGCCCGCTTCGGGCTCAGGGCAAGGAGGTGGCCGATCACCTCGTCACCGTCCCTCGCCACCAGGATCTCGCTGTCGGGCTCGAAGAAGACATCGATCCCCTCCCAGGCATCGGTGATGATGCAGGCCCCGGCGCCGGCGGCCTCGAAGACCCGGGTGGCGGGCGAGAAGCCGTTGTGCGCCATGCTGTCGCGACTGATGTTGAGTACCGCGCGGGTGCTGCAGTTGAAGGCGTTGTGATCGGCAGTGTAGACGTGGCCCACATATTTCACGTTTTCGGGCATCGGCTTGTCGTGCCAGCCGTTGCCGCCGAGCAGAAAGCTCTCGTGCGGCAGGCACTCGGCGGCACGGAGAAAGAACGATTCCACGCGCCGTTCCCGATCGGGCAGGCGGTTGCCGAGGAAACCGAGGCTGGCGTGAAAACGCCCCTCAGCCGAAACGGGGTAGTGGGTGTCGGGGTCCAGGGCGTTGTAGATCGGGACGCAGCGGCGCGCCCCCAGCCGCTCGAAGGCCGCCACCACCGGGTCTCCGCCCCCGTAGGTGAGCACGAAGTCGTACTCGGGCAAAGTGGCCCGCAACGGATCGTTCCGGTCCTCATTCAGGCGTTGCAGTGTGGCCGGCGCATCCACATCCCAGTAAATGGCCAGGGTGCCGGGACGCACCGTCGCGGGCACGGCCCTCTCGAGCAGGGCGTCGTACACGCCGATGCCGCTGGCCTTGACCACCACATCGGCGCCGCTGGCCTGCTCCAGCATGCGCAGAGCAGCGGCGTCGTCATCACCGGGATAGACCACCACCCTGGCCCAATCGGGGTCCGGCATGTCGCGGTGCTGTTGGCGCTCGTAGGCGTCGGGCTCGTAGAAGGTGATGCGGTGGCCCCGCCGGGCCAGCGCCTTGAGGAGCCCTCGGTAGTAGGTGGCCGCGCCGTTCCAGTAGGCGGAAACCAGGCTGGAGCCGAAAAAGGCGATGTCGAGTCTCATGGGTAGCGTGTCCTTCAGTTGTGATACACCGACGGCAGACCCAGCTGGCGGCAGATGGCCAGCAGCTCATCCACCCGGTGGGCGCAGGTGTGGCGTTTGAGGATGGTCTCGTGGCCGCTCAGGGCCAGCTCGGCGGCCATCTCCGGGTCATTGAGCAGGTCGCGGATCTGCCGTTTCACCTCCCGGCCGTTGCGGGCGACAAGGTAGTCGCGGCCGGGCCGGAACAACCCCTCGATATCCTCCCACGGGGCGCAGATGAGCGGGATGCCGCAGGCCAGCGCCTCGAAGGGGCGGATGGTGGGAATGCCAGGCAAGGCCTCCACGTAAGGCCGCCGGGGGACATGCACGGTGCAGCGGAAGCGACTGAAGACTTCGGGGACCTCAAAGTTGGGCAGCCATCCGGCGTACTCGATCCCCCGGTACTCCAGCGCCTCCCTCGCTTCGCGGGGGTAGCGCACCCCATAGACACGCCCCTTGAGCTTCAGCTCCAGAATGGGATCGAAGACGAACTCGAACAGCTCGGAAGTGCGCTCTTCGTCACCCCAGTTGCCCACCCAAACCAGATCGCCCCAGTCACGGGTGTGGCCGTCGAGGGGGCGGAACACGCGGGTGTCCGCCGCCTCGTGCCAGGTCCAGGCCCGCTGTATCCACCCCTTGGCCAGGTAGAGGTCGCGGATGACCTCGCCAAAGGCGAGCACCCCGTCGTAGTGCGAGAGATCGTAGGCGGCGATGCTCTGGCGCTCGGTGAGGGAGCGGTGGTGGGTGTCGTGGAACAGCAGCCGGTAGCCATTGTGCCCGGCCCGGTGGCGTCCCACCCGGGCGACCAGTTCGTGGTCACTCCATTCGTGGATGATGACCAGATCCGCCCCCTCGAGAACCCGGTCCAGATCCAGCTCTGCCAACCGGTAGGCGTGGCTCTCCAGCCCAGGATAGACGCGCCGGAATTTCTCCAGGGAAGCCGGGCCGCCGGGCTCCTCCAGCAGGTTGACCAGGCTCCAGGCCTGCTCCGGCTCGTACACCGCCACCTCATGGCCGCGGGACCGCAGCTCGGTGACGACCCCCCGCAGGAAGTGGGCGTTGCCGTGGTTCCAGTCGGACCGCAGCGAATGGTAGAAGAGGACGAGTCGCATGGGATTACCCGCCCTTGCCGGGGGTGGGGAGAATTTCCAGCTGGGGCAGCGGCAGAGGGTGCTCCTCCTGGATGTCGCTGAAGCGGTCGAACAGCGAGAGGTAGTGTTCGTGGGCCCGCTCCCACGCGTGGTCGTCCGGTGGGCCCCACAAGGCCGTGTAGCTGGACGAGCCGGGGTAGGGGAAGAGGGGGACCGGCTCGTTGGCCCACACCCCTTCGGTGATGAGCTCCTGGCGCCAACGGGTCACCGCGTCGCTGTCATCCACCTGGGAGTCGAGCAGGGTGGCCTGCACGAACGGGACGCTGCGCCGAGCGTGAACCAACCGCTCCTTCAACTGCTCGGCACCCATGCGGCAGTTCTTGTTGAGCAACATTCGCCCCAGCTCGGAGATGCTCTCCACCCCCGCCTCGATGGAGACGCATCCGGCCTCGCCCATCAGCTCGAGCATCTCGGGTTTCCACAGGTCGATGCGGGTCTGCACGCCGAAGCGGATCTCCCTCTCCCGGAGGGCCTCCAGCAGCTTGCGATCGGGGAGGAAAATCTCGTCCACGAAGTAGACGTAGCCGGCCCCCTTGGCGATGAGATCGTCCAGCTCTTTCACCACCTTCTCCAACGGCCGCCGGCGGTAGCGATCGCGGTAGTTCTCCTTGGCACAGAAGGTACAGCTGTAGGGGCAGCCGCGGGAGGCCTCCAGCTCGGCCCCCAGCCCCTTCCGCGGCTCGTCGAAGCGATGGTGGTGGTGGGGGTGGAGGAATTCACGGGGCCAGTGCAACGCCGGCAGGGCCGCCATGTCCGCCGCCTGGGGCCCCCCCTGGACCACCACCTCCGCGCCGCGGCGGTAGGCGATGCCCGTGGTCTTCAGCCCCTCGCGGGCAAGACGGGGCAGGACCTCCTCGCACTCGCCGAGCACCACCACGTCCGCCCCGCTCTTGCGCAGGGCCGCCGCCGGGGTGGTCGAGCCGTGGGGGCCCACCAGGACCACCGTCCCGGCCACCTCCCGCAGTGCGGCGATGGTCTGGCGCGGGACCCGCAGCTCCGGAGGGGGGCAGCGCCAGAAGAGGTAGCTGGGGGCGGAGGTGACTACGGTGAGGTCGGGCCTGAACTCCGCCAGGCGGGCGCGAATGCCGTCCAGGCCGGTGGGAAACAGGGTGGCATCGAGCAGCAGTACCTCATGGCCCCGCGCCTCCAGGAGCGCCTTGGCATAGCCGTACTCCAGCGGCAGGTGCGGCTCGCGGCAGCCGAAGTAGATGCTTCCTTCGAAGGTCCAGTGGGGGTTTACCAGGGCGAATCTCATAGGGCCATCCTCCCGGTCGCGTCATCGGATTCGGTGCCGTACTGGCGGGCCAGCCAGGCGTAGAGGCGGGCCACGCCGTTTTCGGTATCCACGGCGGGGCGCCAGCCGGTCAGGTCACTGAACCGGCGGGTGTCGGAGACGTAGTAGCGCTGGTCGCTGGTACGCCACTGCTGGAACTGCACCTCGGGCGCGGCACCCTGGAGCTTTTCGATCATCGCCAGCAGCTGCCGCAGGCTCAGGGTGTTGGCCGGGCCGCCGCCGATGTTGAAGGCCTGGCCGGCGAGCTGGCTCATGCGCGCCTGGGCCATGAGCAGCGCCTCCACCAGATCGTCCACGAACAGCACGTCGCGCACTTGGCGGCCATCCCCGTAGATGGTGATGGGCCTGCCCAACAGGGCCTGCTTGAGGAAGTGGGCCACCCACCCCTGGTCCTCGGTGCCGAACTGCCGGGGGCCGTAGATGCAGCTCATGCGGAACACCGCCGTGGGCACCTCGAAGGTGTGGGCGTAGTCAAGCACGTACTGGTCGGAGGTGCCCTTGGAGCAGCCGTAGGGGCTGCGGAACTCCAGTCCCCGCAGCTCACTGATCCCCTGGGCCCGGGTGGTGCTGTCGGCCGGCTCATAGGTGAGGGGGGTCTCCCGCAGGGGCACATTCTCCAGCCCGCCGTAGACCTTGTTGGTTGAGGTGAAGACCAGCGAGGGCGGGGCATCGCGGCGGCGGATCTCCTCAAGCAGATTGAGGGTGCCGCGGCTGTTCACCTCGTAATCGTCCACCGGGTTGGCGAGGCTGGTGGTCACCGCCACCTGGGCGGCGAAGTGGTAGACGCGGCCCGCCCGGGCGACCGCCTCCCGAAGGGCATGCCGGTTGCGAATGTCCGCGAGGCGGAACTCCAGCCCCTTGGGGTGGCGCCCCATCAGCCAGCGCAGATTCTGCTCGGTGCCCGGGCGCGAGAGGTTGTCCAGCACCAGCACCGGCTCGCCTTCGCACAGCAGTCGGTCAGCCAGATTGGTGCCGATGAATCCGGCACCACCGGTGATCAGCGTCACCGGTGCGCCCTTGCGGCGCACGGGGCGACGCTCCAGCGACTTGAGCATGTCGGCCACGGCCGCCAGCCCCCCCTGCCCCAGCAGGCGGTGAAGCAGCTTGGGGGTGCCGTCCGCCTTGCGCAGCCCCATGTGGGAGCGCCGCTCGTCGCTGTGCAGCCCGTCCTTGGTGGGGTGGTCGGGGTCGAGGTCGTGGGCGCCGTACCAGTAGACCCGATCGGCCGGCGCCTCCAGCGCATCCATGAATGCCTGCAGGTGACTGCGATCGTCGTGGGACCAGGTGGAGAATCCCGTCTCGGTGATCCACACCTCGGGATGGCAACCGTGGCGCCCCAGCACCGTGCGCACCGCCATCAGCTTGGTCGCCCAGGGGAGTCCGTCGAACTCCCAGGTGCCGGGAAAGCCGTGCAGCCCCACCGCGTCGATATGGTCCAGCACGCCCCGCTCACACATCTGCGCCAGCCAGTTGGGGTCCCAAGGGGCCATGCCGGCCAGCAGGGTCCGTTTGCCCAGGCGCCGGGCCCTGTGGGCCGCGCTGCCCACCATTTCGGCAAAGATGCTCCAGCCCGGGTCCAGCCGCCAGTCCCAGTCGCTGAGGTTATTGGGCTCATTCCACAGCTCCACCCATTGGAAATGATCGCCGTGTTCCTCGATGATGTCCGCCACGAAGGCGCCGTAGTCGCGGGGGTCGCGGGGCGGGGAGGCGGTGCTGGGGGCGCGCCCGAGGGCCGGGGGGGTGAAGGCGAGGCAAGGGAGCAGTTCCACCTCTTTGGCCAGTCTCGGCAGCAGCCATTTGTACCACTTGCGCCCCTCCCGGGTATGGCAGTCGGCCCAGGAGACGGCGGTGCGCAGCCGATCGATGCGCAGCAGCGCCAAATCCCGAAGGAGGCGCTCCACGCGCTCCTGTTCGCCGGGCCGTAGCCACTCCACCAAGCCGACGGGCTTGCCGGCCTCCGCCTCGATCCGGTTGGGGGCCCTTCCATCCGTCTGGCGGCTCATAGAGTCAATCCTCGCAGATCCAGCTCCTTGTTCGCCTGCAGGGTACGGTCCTCGGCCTCCTGTCCCGCCAGCCACTCGGCCAGACGCGCCATGCCCGTCTCGAGGGTCACCTGGGGCTCGAATCCCAGGCGTTCCCGGGCGAGGGAGATGTCGGCAAAGCAGTTGCGAATGTCGCCCATGCGGTACTTGCCGCTGATCACCGGGGCGATGTCGAGGTTGAGGGTGGCGGCCATCTTCTCGGCGATCTCCCGGATGGTGACCACCCGGCCGCTGCCGACGTTGAAGACCTGGTCGGCCGCGGCGGGGTGTTCCAGTGCCAGCACACAGGCCTGGGTGATGTCATGCACGCTGATGAAATCTCGCCGCTGCAGTCCGTCCTCGTAGATCATCGGCGCAGTGTTGTTGAGCAGCTTGGAGGCGAAAATGGCCAGGACGCCGGTATAGGGATTGGAGAGGGCCTGGCGCTCGCCGTAGACGTTGAAGAAGCGCAGCGCCACCGTGGGGACCTTGTAGGCGCGGCCGAACATGAGACACATCCGCTCCTGATCGTGCTTGGAGAGGGCGTAGATGGAGGCGAGGGAGGGGGACTTTCCCTCGGGGGTCGGCAGGGGCTCGAGCCGCGCCCCGTCGTCAGTGAAAACCTCCCACTGGCCGTTTCTCAGGCGGCTGTCGCTGCGGGCGGCATCGTGCACCAGCCCGTGGGGGCCCCGGTAGAGCCCCTCGCCGTAGACGCTCATGCTGGAGGCCACCACCAGGCGCGCCACGGGCCGGTCCAGCAGCGCCTGCAGCAGCACGGCGGTGCCGCCCACGTTCGCATCCACGTAGTCGCTGATGGCGTACATGCTCTGGCCCACCCCCACCCGGGCGGCAAGGTGAAACACCCCCTCCACCCCATGGAGCGCCTTGCGCACGGCGTCGGCGTCCTGCACATCGCCCACCTGCAGCTCCACCTCCGGATCGAGATAGTCCGGCCGTTGTCGACCCGGGCCGTGCACCTGCGGCTCCAGGCTATCCAGCACCCTCACCCTGTAGCCCCGTCGCAACAGCGCATCGGCCAGATGCGAACCGATGAATCCCGCTCCACCTGTGATGAGAATCGTCTTCGCCATTCGCAGTCACCCAGTCAGCCCGTTGACCCTGCCGAGGGCAGGACTCCACATCGTCGGGATCAGCAACTGCAGGAGACGTGCCAGGGGAAAATGCGGCGGAGACCGGCGAATCCTGGCGCCTCGGCGAGGGGGGTGAAGGCCGTTGCTTGTACGGTTTGCACGCGCACACTGCAAAAAGGAAAAAAGAAAAAAGGTAACTACTCACCCCCATCCGTCATTCCCGCGAAGGCGGGAATCCAGTGCTGGACTTCAGAGGGCCAAGGGCATTGGGCTGGGTGCCTCATGGATTCCCGCCTTCGCGGGAATGACGAACTGTACAAGTAGCGAGGATCGAGTGCGGTGAGCCTGCTACCGCATCTTAATTTGCATAAGCGGGAGGCAGTCGGGGGGCGAGTAGTTACCAAAGAAAAAAGTAACTACTCACCCCCATCCGTCATTCCCGCGAAGGGCGGGAATCCAGTGCTGGACTTCAGAGGGCCAAGGGCATTGGGCTGGGTGCCTCATGGATTCCCGCCTTCGCGGGAATGACGAACAGTACAAGTAGCGAGGATCGGGTGCGTTGAGTCTGCTTCCGAATCTTACTATTTGCATAAGCGGGAGGCAGTCGGGGGGCGAGTAGTTACCAAAGAAAAAAGTAACTACTCACCCCCATCCGTCATTCCCGCGAAGGGCGGGAATCCAG
>JAWLHA010000049.1:0-34644 GCA_041690535.1 Gammaproteobacteria bacterium
AGCTGGTCGTCGGCCGCATGGACGCGGCCGTCGCGCGTACAGGGATGTATTTACAGCGCACCTGCTTTCAAGGACTTACATCGCTCACAGCACGGCCTTGACGTAAGTATGCGTTTACCCTGCCCTGCGTAGCCCCAGATTCGACAGGCGGGGGCCGCAGGCGTAAGCTGACTCCTCCACAGACTCGCAACAGCGGGTGAGGTATGGACCGTCGATGGGTAATGCACGGCGGTGTGAAAGGATGCCTCGCTTGTGCTTTGGTGGCCGTTGGTCAAGTCCTTGCAGCCCCGACCGGGGTAGAGGCGCCCCATCGGCTCGAGTTCCACGGGTATATCCGCACCGGTCTGGGCGTCAGTCAGGGGGGAGCCACCCAGGCCGATTTTCAGGCCCCGGGCGCGCCCGCGCGTTACCGGCTGGGCAATGAGGCCAACACCAACCTCGAGCTTGCGCTCGACTACCGCTACCAGCCCCCCGACACGGCAACGGCCGGGCAATCGATCTCGGCCCTGTTCATGCTGGACGGTTTCGCCCCCTTCGGCGAAAGCGGCCAGCTCGGGGTCGACCACGTGGCGCAGGCGTATCTCACCTTTGACGGGTTCCTCGCGTCCGGCGCACGTGCCTGGGTGGGGCGGCGCTACTACGACCGCAAGAGCATCCACCTGAATAATTATTACTGGCTCAATCCGGGGCAGAACTCACAAGCAGGCGGTGGAGTGGAGGGGCTTCGCATGGGTCCGGCCGAGCTGAAGGTGGCCCTGTTTCGGGTGGAGGATGCGGGCGTGAAACCGCTGGATCCAGCGCTGTTGGGCGACGGGACCCTCAACAGCACCATCGCCGACCTGCGCTACGCCAATCTGCCCCTCGGGGTCGAAGGCAAGCTGACCTTCTGGGGGCAGGGGGTGCAGAGGGCCGGGCAGTCGGCGCTCGGTTTTCCCGTGCGCAACGGGGTTGCCCTCGGGGCGTGGTATGACCGGGCCAAGGTGTTGGGCGGGGTGAATACGCTCGCGGTGGCCTACCGCCAAGGGGCGGCCATCCCCCAGGGGTGCTTCAACCCCAATCCCATCCGGGAGGACCAGGGCTATGACCTTGAGCGGGCCACCAGTTGGGAGGTGAACAACAATCTCCTCATCGAGCCCGCCCCCGATTTTTCAATGCAGTGGGGAACAGTTGTTCGCTCGGTGGACTTCGGCCGACCGGGTGCGGGGGGCGACACCCTGCGCTGGTACAGCACCGGGGTTCGGCCCATCTATTACCTGACCGACCACCTCAACCTGGCACTGGAGTACGGGGTCGATTACGTGGACGATGAGGTGCAGGACCTCACTGGGACCCTGCACAAGGTGACCACTGCCCTGCAGCTGGCCAAGGCCCGTGGCTACTATGCCCGTCCCGTGCTGAGGCTCTTCGCCACCTGGGCGACCTGGAGCGATGCATTCAAGGGGCGCGTCGGGCTCAGCCCCGGCGATGCCCCCTATGGGGAGGACACCTCGGGCTGGAGCATCGGCACGCAGGTGGAGGCGTGGTGGTAGCCGGGCGCGTGGCGGGAGCAAGGGCCCATCAGTTCGGTTCGCCGAGGCGTGCGAGGGGAGGCCGCGGCGGCAAGGGAGAGGGTGCGCCCCCGGTGAGTGGGATGATCAACGGGGAGTGGAACACCCGCCACTGCCCCTTCAGGGTATTTTTCGCCTCTGCGCCCTCGAACAGCAGATAGCTGTATTTGCCGTAGTGGGGCACTTTGCGGGCGAGGGCGGGGATCGCCTCGGGGTGGCTGGATGCGAGCCAGCCGAGGGGGGCACCGCCGGGACCCTCGCCAGCCAGCACCATGCTGTCCCTTCTTGCCTGGAGCGCGGGCTGCAGCGGTGGCGTGGTCTCCAGGGATTTGAGCAGCTCCCCGGCGAAACGGTTTTCCCACCCCAGCAGCCAGACAGCCGCCCCGTCCGGCAGGCTCTTCAGCTCGGCATCGCTCCTGATTTCGACCCCGGCGTTGCCCCGTGCCCAGGCCGAGGCCAAGGCGCGGTACTGTTTGGCCAGCGATGCGGGGGCGTTGGCGGGTACTACCAGGATGACACTGGGGTGGCTGAAGAGGGCGTCGAGGGAGAGGGGCAACTCCCGCGGGTCGAGTTTTCTGAACACATCGAAGCGGGGATCCACCTGCACCGCAACCGGTCGGGCGGGGAGTTGGATGTCGAAGCGGGCCGTGGTGTTCTCCATGGCGAGAGTCGCCTCGTGAACGCCGCCACCCTCGAGGCTGACCGCCACCGGTACCCCCACCCGGTATGCCTCCCCCCCTTGCACCTGCCGCAACTGACCGGACAGGCGGTAGCCGCCTTCCCGGGCCTCGATGGCCACCCCTTCGACCCGCAATTCGGGCGCGCCGGCGCGCTCCACCCACTGGCTGAAGAGGGCACCCAAGGGCCGCTGCGCGACCTCTTCGAAGGCCGACTGGATCTCCTGGAAACCGGCAGGCCGGAATTGGTGCTGGTTGAAAAAGAACCGCAGCCCCTCCAGAAAGCGTTCATCCCCAAGCTCAAGCCTGAGCATATGGAACAGCATCATCCCCTTGCCATAGCCGACCGCCTGACTGGCGGTGCTGTTGCGGGCCAGGAACTGCGCAAGGGGGAAATCGGCCTCTTCGGCAGCGAAGCGAGTGTACTTCTGCAGGTTGTCGCGGCGATATTCCGCCCCTTCGCCCCGCTGCTCCTTGATCAGGTGATCGGCCAGGTAGGCGGTCAGCCCTTCGCTCCAGTTGCCTCGCCCGTAGTCGACGTAGACGCCATTGCCCCACCAGTTGTGCAGGATCTCGTGCGGGTAGGAGGAGTCGATGATGAACGGTAGCCGAATCACACGTGGCCCAAGCAGTGTGAATGAGGGCATGCCGTAGCCGGTCTCCCACGTGTTCTCGACGAGCGCGAACTTACTGTAGGGGTAGGGGGTGAGAAGTCGGCTGAACAGCCCCAGGTAGCGCTCCGTCGCATCCAGATAGGCGTGGGCCAGTGCAGTGTCCTCCCCGCGGAGAAACACCAAGGCCTCTCCATGTTCACCGGGGCGGCGGTAGCTGCTGAATCGGTTGGCGATCAGGTAGATCTCCTCCTGCGGGTGGGTCTCGGTCCAGCGAAGTGGGACATCGCCCTGGTTAGGCGTTCCCTGGCTCACCCCCTGCCAGCCCGCCGGCAGCTCCAGCTCCAGCGTGAATGTTAGGCGCGGGTGGTCGGGCAGGGAGGGATACCAGCCTGTGTTTCCGCTCAGATAGACCCCCTCTGCATCGATGGAGCCCGCGGAGAACTCACGGTGAAGCCCCACGCCCTCGGTCGCGCCCAGCCTGCCATGCCGAATGCGTCCGCCATAACGGAGCGTGAAGGTGCGCTGTGCCGAAGGCAGTTGGAGCAGGTAGCGCTCCAGCGGGAGCGGACCCTCGATGCGCCTCTGCAGTCTCAGCTGTCCGCGCTCGGCCCGCGGTGCCAGTCCGGCGTGCAGATCGAACACGATGCGGTGGGCCGCCTTCGGCAGGGTAATGGTGTCCGTGGCTTCGAGGCGCCCCTCTGCGGGGAGAAGCTTGACATGCAGCCGGTGGTCTACGGGTGGTGGGAGCTCGGCAGTGGCACCCAACGGGGCGGCGGCGAGGACGGCGATAAGCAGGGAATTCAGTAGGCGCATGGCTCGGGTCCGAATGATCCGCGTGTAGTATAGTTAATCGAAATTACCCCAGAGGTCGTATATGAAAAAATCAGTGGTCATAGGAATGGTGACCTGCGTAATGGCGTTCGCGCCGGCGTGGGCAAGTGGTGACCTGGCGCGCAATTCTGCAAGGACGCAGGTGATTGACCTCAGGCAACTGCCGAGGCTTTCCCAAATCGTAACCGCGCTGGCTGAACGCCAACTGGTCTTCGTGGGTGAAACTCACGATCAGTACAGCCACCACTTGAACCAGCTGGAGGTCATCCGCGGTCTCCATGAGATTCACCCCCAACTGGTGGTGGCCATCGAGTTCCTGCCACGCCAGGTGCAGCCCGCCCTGGACGATTACGTGCAAGGGCGCATCGATGAGGGCGAGATGTTGCGCCGCACCGCCTACTTCACCCACTGGGGCTTCGACTACCGACTGTACCGTCCCATTTTTCAATATGCCAGTGCAAACCGCCTCCCCATCCTCGCCTTGAACTATCCCCGTTCATTGACCAGCAAGGTGGCGCGAAAGGGCCTCCAGGGGCTGAGCGAGGAGGAGCGTGCGGCATTGCCCCAAATGGACGGTGCCGATACCCGTTACCGTGAACGCCTTGCCGCCATCTATCAACGCCACCCCCACGCCGGCGATTCGGAGGCCGCCTTCGAGAACTTCCTCAATGCGCAGCTGCTTTGGGATGAAGGCATGGCAGAGCGCATTGCCGAGTTCCTGCGGGAGCACCCGGAGCGTCATATGGTCGTACTTGCGGGCAATGGTCACCTGGTCTACGGCATGGGGATCCCCGATCGCGTCAAGAAGCGGGTTGGCGTGACCTCCGCCATCGTGCTCAACGATCCCCAAGAGGGGCTGGCGTCCGACATGGCTGATTTCCTTCTGCTTCCAGGTGAGGTGACGCTGCCGCCCAAGGGGATGCTCGGCATTATCCTGGAGGAAGGCGGCGTTGGCGCGTTGGTGAACGGTTTTGCGGAAGGCAGCGCGGGAGAGGTGGCGGGTCTTCAGAAGGGCGATCGCATCGTCGGGATCGATGGGCAATCCATCAGAACGCCCGAAGACGTGCAAATCGCGCTGCTGGATCGAGCGCCGGGGGATGTGGTCGAGCTCTCTGTGTCGAGGGAAATCTGGATCGCGGGCGAGAAGGTCACGACCCTGCGTGCCCGGCTTCAATAGTCGTTTGTTTCGTCAGTATAAATGCGGTGCTGTGGCCACTTTGGGGGCAGCGTGCGAGACGGGTGTGCTGCCTCCGACCGGCTTGACAGGGGGGCGTGACGTTCCTATACCAATCAGCGTGTTCTGCAGGTGTCGATGCACACGGTCAGTTTGCTTTATCCGCTCACCAAGGAGGTGGTGTATGAATAAGTCGATCGTTACGGCAGTCTCTGCAGGTGCACTCTCCCTCGCTCTGGCCGGCCCCCTGTTCGCGGCCGGCGAGTATGGTTCGGAAGACTCGTCCGCCATGGGGACCTCCCCGGAGGCAAGCGCCGGGACCATGGGGCAAGCAGCGATCTCGGACGCCTGGAAGGCGAGTGACCTGAGCGGTATCGACGTTCAGAACAACCAGGGCGACGATCTGGGAACCATCAGTGAAGTGTTCATCAGTCCGGATGGCAATGTGAGCCACGTGGTGCTCTCCAAGGGCGGAGCCCTTGGTATCGGCGGTGAACAGTATCTGGTTCCCTGGGAGCGGCTGCAGCTTTCCAAGGATCAGGACCTTGCGATCCTGGATGTTCAGGAAGACCAGATTTCGTCGGAGTTCGCTGCCTTCGAAGAGATGCCTGAGGATGCGGGCACAACCATGGAGCAGCAGCCGACGGACGGCATGGGTGAGGATACCGGTTCCATGTAACGGTACCCACCCCTTCGCAGTATCGGGATGAGCCCGATCCTATCAGGATCGGGCTTTCCTTTTGGGACTCCGGGCTGGACATCGGGCACAATCGGGCCAGCCCGGACCGCGGTGGAAAAGAGCCGCACCCTTTTTCCTCATTACCCCCTTAACCCGACAGTCTGTCTTCCGCCTTGGACTGCGAACGCGTGCAGCAGAGGCAACCCACATAAAACAGGATGATGCCGGCGCCCAGACAGAGCAGGGTTGCCGTGAAATTGGGCTCCAGCACCAGGGGGGCAGTCTCCCCGTAGACCAAAATGGCCGAGGTGATGATCAGCCAGGCGCCCGCAAGCTTGCAGCCGACGCCGGTGCCATGGAATGCAGTCATGCAATCTCCTCCCTTTGCGGTCAGGAAAAAAGATTAGCAGCAGAGTGGCTCCATTTCCGGCTCCTTGGTGTTAGGAAGTGGTGGGGAATGTTCGAATATTCGGAAATCTTCCTTTTTGGCCACTTCGCCCCAAATGGCGGCCCCGAAGGTGCGGACCGCCGGAGGATTGAAATGTGCCCTGCGACGCGGAATCGGCAATCGACGGTGTGGCCGAGTGTACAGGGCCGCCCGGATGGTAGTAGAATCCCCGCCCAAATGGCGCTCGGCGCCGCGAAAAAAGTAGACGAATCAACACAATGAACCTCAACTTCCTGGATTTCGAGCAGCCGATTGCGGAATTGGAAGCGAAGATCGAGGAGCTTCGCTACGTCGGAAGCGACGCAGAGATCAACCTGAGTGAGGAGATCCATCGGCTGCAGGCCAAGAGCAAGAGCCTGACCGAGTCCATCTTTGCCTCACTGACGCCCTGGCAGATTTCCCAGATGGCGCGTCATCCACTGCGCCCTTACACGCTGGACTACATCTCGCGTCTGTTCTCCGATTTCGAAGAACTCCACGGGGACCGCGCCTACGCCGACGACCCCTCCATCGTGGGCGGCGTTGCCCGTCTGGACGGCAAGCCCGTCATGGTCATCGGCCACCAGAAGGGGCGTGATACCCGGGAGAAGGTCCTTCGTAACTTCGGTATGCCGCGGCCGGAGGGCTACCGCAAGGCGCTGCGGCTCATGCAGATGGCCGAGCGGTTCAAGCTGCCTATCCTCACCTTCATCGACACACCCGGCGCCTACCCCGGCGTGGGTGCGGAGGAGCGCGGCCAAAGCGAGGCCATTGCCCGGAACCTCTTTGTGATGTCCCAGCTGAAGACCCCCATTGTCTGCACCGTTATCGGCGAAGGCGGCTCCGGCGGGGCACTGGCCGTTGGCGTGGGTGATCGGGTAATGATGTTGCAGTACAGCACCTACTCGGTCATCTCCCCCGAGGGCTGCGCCTCTATCCTCTGGAAGAGCGCCGAGCGGGCCTCCGATGCGGCCGAGGCGCTGGGGATCACCTCCGGCCGGCTGAAGGAGCTGGACCTCATAGATCGGGTCATTCCGGAACCGCTGGGCGGGGCGCACCGCGATCCGGAGGCCATGGCCGTCGCGCTCAAGGATGCCTTGAGCGAAACACTTTCGAATCTGGAGGCGATTCCCCTGGACAAGTTGCTGGAGCAGCGCTACGAAAGGCTCATGAGCTTCGGTAACTACACCGAGGCGTAACGGACCCTCGGAATGGCGTTTTCGCCAGAGGCGCTCCTTCAGCAGATCGGGGCACTGCCGTCCGCCGGCCGTTACTGGGTCGCCTTCAGCGGAGGCATGGACTCTTCGGTGCTCCTCCACACCATGGCGCTCCTGCGGGAGCGCCTGGCGGCGCCGATTCAGGCCGTCCATGTGGACCACGGCCTCAGCCCACTCTCCGGCAAGTGGTCCCAAGTGTGTCTCGCCCGCTGCGCCGTCTTGGGCATTCCCTGCGACGAGCTGAAGATCGATGCCTCGCCCGAGCGCGGGGAGGGGCCCGAAGCGGCAGCCCGGCGCGCCCGCTACGAGGCCCTCGCCAGCCTGCTCGAACCGGGTGAGTTGTTACTCACCGCCCACCACCGGGGTGATCAGGCCGAAACGGTCCTGCTCCAGTTGCTTCGAGGCACCGGCCCCCATGGGCTCGCGGGGATGCCTGCCTGTCGCCGCTTCGGCCGGGGGTGGCTGGCACGCCCGCTGCTCCCCTTCCGGCGGGAGAGCCTGCATGCCTATGCCCAGGCGCAAGGTATCGAGTGGGTTGATGACCCGAGCAACTTCGATACCGCGTTGCGTCGCAACTTTCTGCGCCACGAGATTCTGCCGAGGCTGCTGACCCGCTATCCCGCGGCAGAGGAGGTCCTGGCTCGGAGCGCGGAACGCTTTGGGGAGGTGGCCACCCTCCTCGACGAGTTGGCCGACGAGGACCTCCCATCCGTCCAATGCGGTGGAGGCCGGGCCTCAGTGGCGGCGCTCAAGCGGCTTTCGCCGGCGCGCCGGCGCAACGTCCTGCGTCGCTGGTTGCGGGGGCGGGGGCTGCCGACCCCCGA
This sequence comes from Gammaproteobacteria bacterium, assembly GCA_041690535.1. GTDB lineage: Bacteria > Pseudomonadota > Gammaproteobacteria > Thiohalomonadales > Thiohalomonadaceae > JAWLHA01. The sequence goes on from JAWLHA010000049.1 coordinate 7,991, forward strand.
TGCGGTCCACCTCAACCGCATCGTCGACGAGGTGCTCGAGGCCGGTCCGGATGCCACGCCGCTGGTGGCGTGGCGCGGCGCCGAAGTCCGGCGCTACCGGGACGAGCTCCATGCCATGGCCCCGCTGCCGGAGCGTCCGGCGGGCGAGGTGAGCTGGGAGCTCGGGGGGCCTCTCGTGCTGCCCGGGGGGTTGGGGCAGCTGGTCGCCCGGACAGAGCGTGGCCGGGGAGTCGCCATGGCCGCCCTGACGGGCAGGGCGGTGACGGTCCGCTTCCGCCAAGGGGGGGAGCGGTGCCGGCCGGCCGGGCGCCACGAGACCCATGCGCTCAAGAAACTGTTTCAGGAGGTGGCTGTCCCACCTTGGGAGCGGCAGCTTTTCCCGCTGATTCACATCGATGGGGTGCTGGCGTCGGTACCGGGTCTTTGGACCTGTCAGCCGTTTGCAGCCCAACGGGGCGAGCAGGGAGTGTGCTTCGAATGGCTTCGGTTCGGCATTGAAAACCGAGGCCAAAACCATGACAATTAGCGGCGTTCGCACGCCGAATCGTTCCCCCTTTCCAATATCCCTGGTTCTCCATGACTAAGTACGTTTTTATTACTGGTGGTGTTGTTTCTTCGTTGGGGAAGGGCATCGCCTCCGCCTCCCTTGCGGCCATTCTTGAGGCCCGCGGCCTGAAAGTCACCCTGCTGAAGCTGGATCCCTACATCAACGTCGATCCGGGCACCATGAGTCCCTTCCAGCATGGCGAGGTTTTTGTCACCGAGGACGGGGCCGAGACCGACCTCGATCTCGGTCACTACGAGCGCTTCGTTCGCACCACCATGACCAAGCGCAACAATTTCACCACCGGGCGCATCTACGAGAACGTGATCCGGAAGGAGCGCCGCGGCGATTACCTGGGGGGAACCGTCCAGGTCATTCCCCACATCACTGACGAGATCAAGCGCAGCATCGTGGCAGGCGCGGAAGGCGCCGATGTGGCCATGGTGGAGATTGGCGGCACGGTGGGTGACATCGAGTCGCTGCCGTTCCTCGAAGCGATCCGCCAGATGGGGGTGGAGCAGGGGCACGACAACGTGCTGTTCATGCACCTCACCTTGTTGCCCTTTATCCCCACCGCCGGCGAGCTGAAGACCAAACCCACCCAGCACTCCGTCAAGGAGTTGCGCTCCATCGGTATCCAGCCCGATGTCCTGCTGTGCCGCGCGGATCGACCCGTCCCCAATGAGGAGCGGCGCAAGATTGCCCTCTTCACCAACGTGGAGGAGCGGGCGGTCATCACCGCCGTCGACGCCAGCAGCATCTACAAGATCCCGCTGATGCTCCACGAGCAGCAACTGGACGAGATCGTGGTGCAGAAGCTCCGGCTGGATGTCCCCGAGGCGGACCTTTCCGAGTGGAAGGCGGTGGTCGAGGCGCTGGAGAACCCCACGGGCGAGGTGACCATCGCCATGGTGGGCAAGTACGTGGATTTGACGGAGTCCTACAAATCGCTCTCCGAATCGCTGATCCACGCGGGCATCAAGACCCGGACGAAAGTGAAAATCGTCTATGTGGACTCCGAGGATATCGAGAAGTCCGGCACTGGCTGCCTGAGCGGGATGGATGCCATTCTGGTCCCCGGGGGCTTCGGCGAACGTGGCGTCGAAGGCAAGATTCGGGCGGTGCGCTTTGCCCGCGAGCACAAGGTCCCCTACCTTGGCATCTGCCTGGGCATGCAGGTTGCGGTCATAGAGTTTGCCCGCGACGTGGCCGGGCTGGAGAATGCCCACAGTACCGAGTTCACCCACGCCACCCCCCATCCGGTGATTGCGCTCATCACCGAATGGACGACGGCGGATGGCCGGGTGGAGCGGCGTAGTGAGGAATCCGACCTGGGCGGCACCATGCGCCTGGGTGGCCAGGAGTGCCGGTTGAGGGTGGGCAGCCGGGTCCATGAGCTCTATGAAAAGGCCGTGATCGTCGAGCGGCACCGCCATCGTTATGAATTCAACAACAACTATCTGACCTCCTTGACTGAGGCGGGTCTGCGGGTAACCGGGACCTCCCTCAATGGCGAGCTGGTGGAGGTCATCGAGCTGGACGACCACCCCTGGTTCGTGGCCTGTCAGTTTCACCCGGAGTTCACCTCCACCCCCCGGGATGGGCACCCACTGTTCACCGGGTTTGTGAGTGCCGCCCGGCGCCAGCGGGAAGGGGGCTGACAATGCAACTGTGCGGGTTTGAGGTTGGGCTGGACAGGCCCCTGTTTCTCATTGCCGGGCCGTGCGTGATCGAGAGCGAGGCGCTGGTGCTGGAGACCGCCGCACAGCTGCAGGACATCACCGGGGCACTGGGGATTCCGTTCATTTTCAAGGCCTCATTCGACAAGGCCAATCGCACCGCCGTGGGCAGCTACCGGGGGCCGGGGCTGGAGGAGGGGCTACGCATCCTCCAGCGGGTCAAGGATGAACTGAAGGTAGCGGTGCTCACGGATGTTCACGAAGACACGCCTCTGGATGAGGTCGCGGCGGTGGTGGATGTGCTCCAGACGCCCGCCTTTCTCTGCCGGCAGACCAATTTCATCCGGGCGGTCGCCCGCCAGGGGCGGCCGGTGAACATCAAGAAGGGCCAGTTCCTCGCTCCCTGGGACATGACCAACGTGGTTCAGAAGGCCCGCGAGGTGGGAAATGAGCAGATCATGGTCTGCGAGCGGGGGGTCTCCTTCGGCTACAATACCCTCATATCCGATATGCGGGGGCTGGCGGTCATGCGTGCCACGGACTGTCCGGTCGTCTATGACGCCACCCACTCGGTGCAGCAACCTGGCGGTCTGGGAGGTCGCTCCGGGGGGCAGCGCGAATTCGTACCGGTCCTGGCAAGGGCGGCGGTGGCCGCCGGGATCTCGGGACTGTTCATGGAGACCCATCCAAACCCCGAGCAGGCCCTCAGTGACGGGCCGAACATGTGGCCTACCGGGCAGATCAAGGAACTGCTGGAGACCCTCATGGCGGTCGACCAGGTGGTGAAGTCCCGCGGCTTCATCGAGAACACCCTTCTGTAAGGAAGGGGCCTACTTCGGGAAAAGCGACTATTCAGATCGTCCCTGCAGGTGCGGGCTCACCCGCGTCGGGGTTTGGGACAGGCTGTCCCGCGGAGGAATCCGCACCGACTGCTGTGTGGCGATGAGACCCGCATACGGGACTGGGTAGTCACCGGGAAACAAGACAAACCAACAACGGGATCTGAAGTTCGATGACGGCAACCAAAACTCAAATTGCGGACGTGCGTGCACGCGAAATCCTCGACTCCCGGGGCAACCCCACCGTCGAGGCCGATGTGATCCTCGCCTCGGGCACCGTCGGCCGGGCCGCTGTGCCCTCCGGCGCTTCCACCGGCTCCCGCGAGGCCATTGAGCTGCGCGACGGCGATGCCGGTCGCTATCTCGGCAAGGGCGTCAAAAAGGCGGTGGAGCACGTCAATACCACCATCCGCCAGGCGCTGATTGGGAAGGATGGCGCCGATCAGAAGGCCATCGACCGCCTCATGCTGGAACTCGACGGCACCGAGAACAAGAGCAATCTCGGGGCCAACGCCCTGCTGGCGGTCTCCATGGCCACCGCCAAGGCCGTTGCCAACGCCAATGAGCTGCCGCTTTACCGCTATCTGGGCACGGAGCAGGATTTCTCCCTGCCAGTGCCGATGATGAACATCATCAACGGCGGGGCCCACGCCGACAATAATGTGGACCTGCAGGAATTCATGATCATGCCGGTGGGCGCACCGAGCATCGCCGAGGCGATCCGCTGTGGTGCCGAGGTGTTCCATGCGCTCAAGAAGGTGCTGCAAGGGCGGGGCCTGAACACCGCGGTTGGCGACGAGGGTGGCTTCGCCCCCAACCTGCCTTCCAATGAGTCGGCCATCGAGGTGATCCTGGAGGCCATCGCCAACGCCGGCTACAAGGCAGGCGAGGACATCTTCATCGCCCTGGATGCCGCCAGCAGCGAATTCTACAAAGAGGGCAAATACGTCCTCGAATCAGAAGGCAAGAGCCTCACCTCCGCAGAGTTCGCCGACTATCTGGCCGCGTGGGTCGATAAGTACCCCATCATCAGCATCGAGGACGGCATGGCCGAAGGCGACTGGGAGGGCTGGAAGATCCTCACCGACCGTCTGGGCAAGAAGGTGCAGCTGGTGGGTGATGATCTGTTCGTGACCAACACCAAGATCCTCAAGGAAGGGATCGATAAAGGGGTAGCCAACTCCATTCTCATCAAGGTCAACCAGATCGGCACGCTCACCGAGACCCTGGAGGCCATCGCCATGGCCAAGCAGGCCGGCTACACGGCGGTGATCTCCCACCGTTCGGGCGAGACCGAGGACACCACCATTGCCGATCTGGCCGTGGCCACCTCGGCCGGTCAGATCAAGACGGGGTCGCTCTCCCGCTCCGATCGGGTCGCCAAGTACAATCGGCTGCTTCGCATCGAAGAGGCACTGGGCGAGAAGGCTCGCTTCCCGGGCCGGACCGCCTTCTACAACCTCAAAGGCGAGTAACGCAAGAGACCGGCGGCGCCAATGGCGCCGCCGGGTACCCCATGCGAGCCCTGAACATTGCCCTGGTAATCACCCTCCTGCTGCTTCAGTACAAACTGTGGTTCGGCGACGGCGGCTTGTTCAAGGTGCGGCAACTGGCTACCTCTGTGGAGGCGCAGCGGCAGGAGAATGAAGCCCTTGCCGAGCGCAACGAAGCGCTGGAAGCGGAGGTGCGGGACCTCAAACAGGGGCTTGCCGCCATCGAAGAGCGTGCCCGTACCGAACTTGGGATGATTCGCGAGGGGGAGACGTTTTACCAGGTTGTGGGGAATTGAGCGCCGTCCCTGCGCTGTTCCCGAACCGGTCTGAGTCTCGCTTGGCCGGGCCTCCGCTTGAGAGCGGACCTGCCCTATTGCCCTTCCCGCGAACGGTACCCGCGACCTCTCCGCCGTCTGCAGCGATGCCAGCGGATGCACCTCGGAAGTGTCGTAGCGACTGGGCGGTGTGGCCCTCGCCGTGGCGCCTTCCAGCCTGCGGGCATGCAGTTGTGGCCGGACACAATTGGGGGAGAATTGCGGGCCGGGGGCGGCGCCCTCGTTCAATCGGCTCGAACTAGCCCTATCAGAACCTTTCGAATCTTCACATGAGCTTTCCGAGATACTGGGCCGTGGTCCCCGCAGCGGGGGTTGGACGCCGCATGGGCGGGGACGTGCCCAAGCAGTACCTTCGCTTGGGCGGCCGCACGGTCATTGAGCACACCCTGGACCAACTGGCAAATCACCCCGCCATTTCCGGCCTCGTGGTCGTGCTCGGGGCCGATGACGGCTATTGGCCGGAACTCCGACTCACATTGAAGGCCCCCCTGTGGGTGGCTCCCGGTGGGAGCGAGCGCTGCCACTCGGTGCTGAACGGACTCGCGGTGCTGGCCGGCATTGCGCAGCCGGACGACTGGGTCATGGTCCACGATGCAGCGCGGCCCTGTCTTCGGAGGGAGGACGTCGATCTGTTGATCGAGAAGGCGGCAAACCACCCTGTCGGCGGCCTCCTGGGGTTGCCCATCAGTGACACCATCAAGCGCGCCGATGGTGAAGGCGGGGTGATCGAGACGGTGGACCGCAGCGGCTTGTGGCGGGCGCTGACCCCGCAGATGTTTCGCCTGGGGGCGCTGAAGACGGCGCTCGAATCGGCCCTTCGGGAGGGCTATCTCGTAACGGACGAGGCCTCCGCCATGGAACACGCGGGGCAGCGGCCCCTCATGGTGGAGGGGCACGGGGACAACATCAAGATCACCCGTCCGGCCGACCTGCCCCTGGCCGAACTCTACTTGACCCAACAGGAGCGGAGATGAGAATCGGACACGGCTTCGATGCCCACCGTTTTGCCCCCGGCAGGCGCCTCGTGCTCGGCGGGGTGGCGATCCCCCACGACCTGGGGATGGCCGCCCATTCCGATGGCGACGTGGTGCTCCATGCCCTCTGCGACGCACTGCTGGGCGCTGCGGCCCTGGGGGACATCGGCAAGCATTTCCCTGACACCAGCAACGACTTCAAGGATATCGACAGCCGGGTCTTGCTGCGTCACGTCGTGGGGTTGCTCGGGGAGCGCGGATACCGGATCGGCAACGTGGATCTGACCATCGTCGCCCAGGCCCCCAAGCTGGCGCCGCATATCCCGGGGATGCGGACCAATATCGCCGCGGATCTTGGCGTGACGGAGGGGCAGGTCAACGTCAAGGCGACCACGACTGAGCAGATGGGCTACACCGGGCGGCGCGAGGGGATTGCCACCCACGCCGTGGCACTGCTGATCTCGGATTGATCGCAGGGCGCCTTCCGGCGCAGCAGACCGTGGGCAGGCAGCGCGCAGCCTCACCCGCGTGGACTTCAATTTTCCGGAGCACCAATCCTTTGCAGAACGAAGCATTTGACCAGTTGGCGTTTGCCCATGGCGGACCCGTAGGGCGGGGCGTGTTGCGCCACCTGCCGGAGGACTTCATCGTCGAGGAAGACCTCGGTTTTGAACCTGACGGGGAGGGCGAGCACGTCATGTTGCAGCTGCGCAAGCGCAACGCCAACACCGAGTGGGTGGGGCGGCAGCTGGCTCGACTGGCGGGTGTCAAGCCTGTGGATGTGGGGTTCGCCGGGCTGAAGGATCGCAATGCCCTTACCACCCAATGGTTCAGCATCAACCTGGCGGGTCGGCCCGAACCGGCGTGGTCGGAGCTGGAGTCGGACGAGATCGAGATCCTCCAGGTGGCCCGCCACCGGCGCAAGCTCAAGCGGGGTGCCCTGCGGGGTAACCGGTTCGTGCTGGCGTTGCGCGCGGTGGAGGGCGAGCGGGAGGCCATCGCGCAGCGCCTGGAAGCGGTCGCCGCTCGAGGCGTGCCCAACTATTTCGGCGAGCAGCGGTTCGGACGGGAGGGCAACAACCTTGCCCGGGCCGAGGCGCTGTTTGCGGGCAAATTCAAGGAGCGGGATCGGCACAAGCGTGGCATGTACATCTCGGCCGCCCGCTCGTATCTCTTCAACCGTGTTCTCTCCCTGCGGGTGGAGCGGGAGCTGTGGGATCGGCCGGTCGCGGGCGATATCTTCGTACTGGACGGGCGGCGGGGATTCTTCCTTGCGGAGGCCATCGACGCGGAAACCGCCGACCGGGTGGCCCGTGGTGAAATCCACCCCAGCGGTCCTCTGTGGGGACGGGGCACGTTGCCGACCGTTGCGGAGGCTGCCGCCCTGGAGCGTGAAGCCCTGGGCGGGTGTGAGATGTGGGAGCAGGGTTTGGAGACGGTTGGGCTGGAGATGGAGCGTCGCCCCTTGCGCCTTCCGGTGGGCGGCCTTGGCTGGGACTTTCCCGAAGCAGACCAGCTGCGCCTTTCTTTCCGCCTGCAGGCGGGGAGCTACGCCACGGCAGTGCTCCGCGAGATCATCAGCACGGAGTGAGCCGATTTTTCCGTTTATCTGCTCGATGCGCTAGGTAGAGCACCGAACAGAACGGCAAAAATCCAATCGCAGCCAGATAGCCCCGTGAGTGGCGGGGCCGCGAACCGGCGTAGGGTGGATAAGCGCAGCGCATCCACCAGGTCGCGGCGGTGAATGGTGGATGCGCTGCGCTTATCCACCCTACGTACTTGGCGCATCGGATTTTTCTGTTCGGTGCTCTTGAGGAGCATCGCACCCTCCGGCGCTTGGCTGGAAAACGACCCGCAACGTGGGCCGATCTTGCGGCACCGTTTCACTCGGGATGAGTGGGGCAGAACTGCCGAGGAAGCGTCTCGACCGCAGACATTTGCCTGTTTGCCCAGACCGGAGCCTCCTGTCACCGCTGCGTCTTGCCGAGCATCCGCAGCACCAGTTTTCTCGCCTCCTCCAGCAGCAGCACGCTGGAGGCTACGAGCGTTGCGGCAAGCCAGTCGGTAACCGCCAACGGGACGGTGTTGAAGATCGCCTGTGCCGGCGGCCAGTGGACGACCACCACCTGGAGCAGAACCACCCCGGTAATCGCCATCCACAGCTTGCCGTTCCTGAGGAAGTTGACGTTGAAGGTGGTGCCTGTCTCGGCGCGGGCATTGAAGACGTTGAAGAACTGAAACAGCACGAAGGTGGTAAAGGCCAGGGTGACGGCATAGGGGAGTTCGCCGTGAGCGAGTCCGTAGCGGAACATGGTGACGGTTCCGACCATCATGATCACGCCGTACAGCACCAGCCGCAGCAACCGTTCGCCGGAGAGGATCTGCGTCCCCTGGCGACGGGGAGTGTCGCGCATGAGTCCCGGGCGCGCGGGCTCGACCCCCAGCGTCATGGCTGGCGGGCCATCCATGATGATGTTGATCCAGAGCAGTTGAATGGCGGTGAAGGGGGTCGGCAGGCCGGTCAGTGTCGCGGTCAGGACTGTCAGGATGGCGCCGATGTTGGTGGAGAGCTGGAAGCGCACGAACTTGACGATGTTGTCGTAGATCACGCGTCCTTCCTCCACCGCCCGAACGATGGTGGCGAAGTTGTCGTCGGTGAGCACCAGGGTGGCGGCCTCCTTGGTGACCGCCGTGCCGGTGATCCCCATGGCCACACCGATGTCGGCGGCCTTGAGTGCGGGGGCGTCGTTCACGCCATCGCCGGTCATGGCCGCCACATGCCCGTCGGCCTGCAACGCCCTGACGATCTTGACCTTGTGCTGGGGCGCCACACGGGCAAAGACTGCGATTCCGTCGATGCGCCGAGCCAGCTCCTCCGCACCCATTCGCTCGAGCTCCGCGCCGACGACAACCTCACCCTCGAGCCCCAGTTCGCGTCCGATAGCGGACGCAGTGAGCTTGTGATCACCGGTGATCATCTTCACCTGAATACCGGCCTGCCTGCAGCGGGCGATGGCGGCCGCGGCCTCGGGGCGCGGCGGGTCCATGAGGCCTGCGAGGCCGAGGAAGGTCCATCCCTCTGCCCACTCCCACAGGTCACCGTCGGGATCGAACTCTCCGGCCGGAATGGAGCGGGTGGCCACGGCCAGCACCCGCAGGGCCTGATTGCCCAACCTCTCGTTCTCCGAGGCGATCACGGCGCGAAGCTCCTCGGTCAGGGGAAGCGTCCCGGTCTCCCCCTGCCATTGCGAGGCGTGGGCCAGCAAGATGTCGGGAGCCCCCTTGATGAACATAACCACCACATCGCCGGCGTGGTGAAAGGTGGCCATGAATTTGTGAGCGGAATCGAAGGGGATCTCGGCGATGCGCGGTCGCCGTCTCTGCTCCCTCTCCGGATCGACTCCCCCTTTCTGGGCCAGGACATAAAGGGCCCCCTCGGTGGGATCGCCGACCAACTCCCCTCGATGGACCCGCGACTCTGTGCAAAGGGCCATGGGAAGGAGGAACGGGAGAAGGTCGGCGCCACTTTCGAAGGAGAGGTGCCCCTCCGGCTGGTATCCCTCTCCGCTGGCGACGAAGCGGTGCCCGGCGTACCAGCCAGCCCGGGCGGTCATCTGGTTCAGGGTCAGTGTGCCGGTCTTGTCGGTGCAGATGACCGTGGTCGAGCCCAGGGTCTCCACGGCGGCAAGTTTCTTCAGAATGGCCCTGTTCTTGGCCATGCGCCACATCCCGATGGCCAGGGTGACCGTCACCACGGCCGGCAGACCTTCCGGGATCGCCGCGACTGCCAGGGCGATCGCCGTCACGGCGGCATCGGTCCAGGGAACGCCGCGGGCGAAGTCGAGTGCCAGGATGACCACCACCACGGCGCCGGCGATGGCGGCCAGGCGTTTTCCCAGGACGTCCAGCTGGCGCTGAAGCGGGGTTTCCGCCTCGGGCGCGGCCGCGATCAGGTGGGCGAGTTGACCCATTTCAGTGGCCATGCCCGTGGTCGTCACGACCATTTCGGCCCGGCCGCGGGTGACGACGGTGTTCATGAACAGCAAATTGTCCTGGTCCCCCAGCGGCAGATCGGCGGACTGCAGCGGCGCGGTGCTCTTGCCTACCGGTTGTGATTCGCCGGTGAGCGCCGCCTCCTGGACTTCCAGACTGTGGGCCTCGAGCAGGCGCCCGTCCGCCGGCACCCGTTCACCCGCTTCCAGCACGATGATGTCGCCGGGCACGAGTGTTGCCGCCTCGACCTCCTTCACTCTTCCGTCGCGGCGCACCCGCGCCCGGGCGGTCAGCATGCCCCGCAGCGCCGCCAGCGTCCGCTCGGCCCGGTACTCCTGGTAGAAGCCGAGGGTGGCGTTGAGAAGGACAACCACAAGGATCACGATGGCATCCTTCAACTCACCGACGGCCCACGCCAGCCCAGCGGCGAAGATGAGCACAATCACCAAAAAGCTGCGGAACTGGTCCAGGAACTTGAGCCATTTGGAGCGCGGCGGGGTCTCGGCCAGCTTGTTTGCCCCGAACTGCTCAAGGCGTGCGGCAGCCTCCGCTTCGCTGAGTCCCGAAGCGGGATTGCTTCTCAGCGCTGTAGTGGCTTCATGGGGCGAGAGTGTGTGCCAGCGGCGTTGTTCAGCGTCCATGGTGAAAGGGCAGCTTCTTCTTGAACGGGCGCAACCCCGCAGCTCATCTGGGGAGCAGACTCTCTCCTCACTCTATCACAGGCATTGCCCCCCGGGATTCCGGAGCTCATCCGCCGCCCCGTCATAGCGGCGCCTCGACGCCCTCGTTGCGAACGGTGGCGAAAATTACCGGCTAACGGGAGCAGCCGCACGGTGAGCGAGGCGAAACGGGTCCGTTGTCAATCCCGCTTGAACTGCTCGACCAGCTGCCGGAGGTCGCTGGCCATCTCCGCCATGGAGGTGCTGGAGTCCTCGGTGCGGCGCGTGCCCTCGGCACTGGATTCCGCCAGATGGCGAATGGTGGTGATGTTGCGGGTGATCTCCTCCGCGACGCTGCTCTGCTCCTCCACGGCTGTGGCGATCTGCAGGCTCATGTCACTGATTGACGCAACCGACTGAGTGATGGCGCCCAGCGATTTGGCCGCCTGCACCGCCTGCTCGACGGTTCCCGTTGCCTTGTCGCGGCTTTGGCTCATGGCGGCGACCGCCTGTCGGGCGGCGGCCTGGAGCTGTTCGATCATGGCCTGGATTTCACGGGTGGAATCCTGGGTGCGTGTCGCCAGCGTCCTCACCTCGTCCGCGACCACGGCAAAGCCGCGCCCCTGTTCACCGGCCCGGGCCGCTTCGATGGCCGCGTTGAGCGCCAGGAGATTGGTCTGCTCCGCGATGCTCTTGATGACATCCAGCACGGTCGTGATGTTGTCCGCATCCGCCTCGAGCCGGTGAATCACCTCGGCGGCGTTCTCAATCTCGGCGGCAAGGGCCTTGATGGTGTGTTCGGTGGTCGCGACGACATCGCCCCCGCGATCGGCCTCATCATTGGCGATGCGAGCGGCATCGGCCGTGCGTTGGGCGTTACCGGCCACCTCCTGAACACTGGCGGACATCTCCGTGACGGCCGTAGCCACCTGATCGGTCTCGGACTGCTGCTGGCGAATGCCTACATTGCTGATCTCCACCGCTTCGGCCAGCTGTTCGGCGGAGGAGGAGAGGGTCAAGGAGGCGTCGGAAATGCGACCGACCACTGCCCCGATTTGGGAGCGCAGCATTTTCATGGCCAGCAGCAGTTGCCCTGCCTCGTTCATGTCCCCGGTGTAGATGTATTGCGCGAGCCGGTTGTCCAACACGCTCCTGGCAAAACTCACTGCCCGATTGATGGGATGCAGCAGTGCCGCCGTGCCGACGGCCCCCACGGCGACAGTGGCCAACAGTGTCAGCCCGAGGCCGCTCCAGGAGGCCCCGGCGTTGGCGGCCAGGGCCAGCGGGGGGAGGGCCGCGATAACGCCCATCCCCGTCAGTTTGGTTTGCAGGGAGATGTGGGGCAGTCTCAGCGCAAGGGGCAGACGGCCCTCCCGCATCTGTGCATACGCCTGCTCTGCGCGGGCGACATGGACCCGGTCGGGCTTGGTGCGAACCGATTGGTACTCGACCACCTTGCCCCCTTGAAGAATGGGGGTGACGAACGCATCCACCCAGTAGTGGTCGCCATTCTTGCAGCGGTTCTTGACCATGCCCATCCAGGAGCGGCCCGACTTCACCGTGGCCCAGAGGTCAGCGAACGCCCCGGGGGGCATCTCGGGGTGGCGGACCACGTTATGGTTCTTGCCCAGCAGCTCGTCAATCTCAAACCCGCTGATGCGCAGGAAATCGTCATTGACGTAGGTAATGACGCCCTTGAGGTTGGTGGTAGAAAGGATGTTGGCCGACTCTCCGTAGTCGACCTCGACACCGGTCACAGGGTAATTCTTCTTCATGGCGTCACTTCCTTAGGGCATTGCAGAGGCTTTCACGCAAGAGTGTTCCTTCGAACCGCTGCCCAGCAGTGACCCAGGTCACACTGGGAAACCGGGAAAACTGGGGCCTTTAATCGGCCGCTGGTCGGGAATACTTGAGGGTCAACGAGGGCGTCGCAGGAGCACGTAAACCGCGCCGGTTCCTCCGTCCACCTGCCGGGCCGAGCTGAAAGCGAGAATTTCGTCCCTCTGGCGCAGCCAGTGATTGATCTTCCCCTTGAGTACCGGAAGGCGGTTCATGGAGCCATTGCCCTTCCCGTGCACAATGCGAACGCACCGGATTTGCCGTGACTGCGCCGTATGCAGGAATTCAGTCAGTGCCGCGCGTGCCTCGACCACGGTCATCCCGTGCAAATCGAGCTCCGCCCCCACGGCATAGTGGCCGCGCCGCAACTTGCGAATGACGCCGTGCTGGAGCCCGCTACGGGAGAAGAACAGCTCCTCGCCCGTTTCCACCTCAGAGGGATCAGGGGGATCGCTGAAGAGGTCATCGAGCACCCGGGACTCATCCTCCAGTCTCTTGTAGGGGATGGGTGCCGGGCGCGGCTGGTGCGCTTGCACGGTGTCGGTACGCAAGGGGCGGACGTCCGACACGGCCTGCCGGAACAACTCCTTCTCCTCATCAGGGACTTGCGGATATCGCTTCATGACTGCAACGTTGCGCTCGCTCACTGGCCCCGAGTGTACCATGTCGCCGCCCCGCGTCCTCTCCGGCCCCGGCCACGGCACAGGGTAAACGCACACCCCCCCAAGGACTTACGCGAGTGCAGTGGGTGCTGTCCGGTCAAATGCGTTATAGTACTTTGGTTAGTGATTCTTGACCTTTCGGAAACATGAAGATTCTTATCAGCAATGACGACGGCTACCTGGCCGAGGGGATCCGCTGCCTCAATCGTCACCTTGCAGAGATCGCGGACATCACCGTGGTCGCCCCCGAGCGCGATCGCAGCGGCGCAAGCAATTCATTGACTCTGGACAACCCCCTGCGTGCCACCCGCATGGAGGACGGAATCATCAAGGTGGACGGCACGCCCTCCGACTGCGTTCACCTGGCGATCACGGGGCTGCTGGAGTTCGAGCCGGACATGGTGGTCTCCGGTATCAATGCCGGGGCAAACCTCGGGGACGACGTCATCTACTCGGGCACGGTCGCCGCAGCGATGGAGGGACGCTTCCTGGGGTATCCTGCCGTCGCAATCTCGCTGGTGGGCCACCGCCCCCGGCACTACGACACGGCCGCGAGGGTCGCCTTGACGCTGGTGCAAAGGATGTGCGCGGAGCCCCTCTCCCCGGACACCATCCTGAATGTCAATGTTCCGGACGTGCCGTGGGAAGAGCTCCAGGGATTCGAGGCCACCCGCCTGGGATACCGCCACAAGTCGGAGCCCGTGATCAAGACCGAAGACCCGCGCGGTCGACTCATCTACTGGATCGGGCCGGCGGGCGCGGAGCAGGATGCCGGCCCGGGCACCGACTTCCATGCTGTGGCTAACCGGCGTGTGTCCATCACGCCCATCCAGATCGACCTGACCCGCCACAGTGCCATTGGCGGGCTTGCCGACTGGCTGAAGGAAACGGGGCACGCATGAAGCCCGGGCATCGCGGCATCGGCATGACCTCTCAGCGGACCCGCGAGCGCCTCGTTCAGCGACTGGCCGCCAAGGGGATTCGGGACGAACGGGTCTTGGAGGTGATGCGCTGCCTGCCGCGCCACATCTTCGTAGACGAAGCCCTGGCCTCCAGGGCCTATGAGGAGACCGCTCTCCCCATCGGGAGCGGCCAGACCATCTCCCAGCCCTATGTGGTCGCCCGCATGACCGAGGCGTTGTTGCAGATTGCGCCGCGGAAGGTCCTGGAGGTGGGGACGGGGTGTGGGTACCAGACTGCAGTGCTCGCCCGCGTGGTGGAGCGTGTCTACAGCATCGAGCGCATCGGGGTGCTGCATCAGCGGGCCAGGGAGCACTTGCGGGAGCTCGACATCAGAAACGTTTACCTCAGGCACGGCGACGGCTACCAGGGATGGCCGCAACATGCCCCTTTCGATGCCATTCTGGTGGCGGCCGCACCGGCCGAAGTCCCACGGGTGCTCCTTGAGCAGCTGGGCGAGGGGGGACTCATGGTTATTCCGGTCGGGGGGACCGCAGGCCAGCAGCTGCTGGCCATTACGCGTCGGGGGGATTCCTACAAGGAGGAGATCCTCGACAATGTTACATTCGTGCCCATGGTTACGGGTGCCGCTTAGGAGGCATGTTGTTTTCCGCACTTTATGAGAGGGTGATGCGGTGGTCGGCGCACCGCCACGCACCGCGTTACCTGACTGGCCTCAGCTTTGCCGAGTCGTCGTTTTTCCCCATCCCGCCGGATGTCATGTTGGCGCCCATGGCGCTGGCGAACCCCAACAAGGCCTGGAGCTACGCCTTCATCACGACCCTTGCGTCGGTCCTTGGCGGACTGTTCGGGTACCTCATCGGCTATTTTCTCATCGACGTGGTCGAGCCGCTGATCCGTGACGCCGGCTATTGGGATGCCTACCAGCGGGTGCACGTGTGGTTCCACGATTGGGGTTTCTGGGCGGTGTTCCTGGCAGGCTTTTCACCCATCCCGTACAAGCTGTTCACCATTGCGGCGGGCGTCATCTCGATGTCGTTGCCGGCCTTTCTGCTGGCCTCCCTGGTGGGGCGGGCAGGCCGGTTTTACTTGGTGGCCGGACTCATGGTCTGGGGCGGCGCGCGCATGGAGAGGACACTGCGCACCTACATCGACCGGATCGGGTGGATCACGGTGCTGGCGGCCGTGGCCGTCTACGTGATGCTCAATGGTGGCGATGCTTAGGCCCCCTGGCGCTCGACCTCGCCACCGCAGCCGCCGGTTCATTGGCCCGGGTGGCCGGGGGCGGTGAGAGATGCGGGCTAGTCGATGGAAAGTCTGGCTCGCCGTCGCGGGTTTGGTGGCGCTCCTCGTCGGCTGCGGTGAAATGCGGCCCGCCGGCAGCCCGATAGTCATCTACACGGTGAAGCCGGGAGACACCCTCTATTCCATCGCCTGGGAGTACGGTTACGACTACCGGGAGGTGGCTGCCTGGAACCGGATCGACTCGCCCTACGTGATCTCCATTGGGCAGCAGCTCGCCATCATTCCCCCCTTTCTCCACACTCCAAGGCCCCGACCCTCACCACCGCCGGCTGCCCGCACATCGCCACCGACCTCTGCGGGAGGGGCAACGCCCTCTGCGACACCGACTCCCGTTGTCTCTGCACCGGCCCGGCTGAACGTGCCCACCGAGACGGCGTCTGCTTCGGCACCGAAGCCCACGCCAGTGGCCCCTGTCCCATCCGCTCCGGTCGTCCGTGCCGGGCCAGCTCCGGTCCCGGCCGTGCCGGTTCCAGCGCCGGCCGAAAAAACGCCCCCGCCCACCCAAGGGCAGAAAGCCAAGACAGTGGCTGCCGCCATCCATTGGCGTTGGCCGACGGATGGAGGACGGGTCGTCAGCCGCTTTTCTGCGAAAAATGCAAAAAAAGGCATCGATATTGACGGAAAGTTGGGCGAACCGGTCAAGGCGGCCGCAGATGGCCAGGTGGTCTACAGCGGGGACGGACTGATCGGCTATGGCAATCTCGTCATCGTCAAACACGATGATCTGTTCCTTAGTGCTTACGGCTACAACCGGCGGCTGCTGGTGAAGGAGGGGGATCGGGTCCAGAGCGGGCAAAAAATTGCCGAGATCGGGCAGAGTGGCAAATCGGGGTCTATACTTCATTTTCAGATTCGGCGAGAAGGCAAGCCGGTCGATCCTCTGCACTATTTACCGGACCGATAGACAAGATTAAGGAAGGTTTATGGCAAAGCGACATCTCGAATCCGAGGCGCCACAATTCGAAGATGCCGAGGACGGGTTCCTTGCAGCCGACGATGAGGAGAATTTCGAGGACGCCGAAGAGCTTGAAGGGGACGGGAATTTCACCCCTGGGGAGATCCCCGAGGGGCAGATGGATGCCACCCGCCTGTACCTGAGCGAGATCGGCTTCTCGCCACTGCTGACCGCGGAAGAAGAGGTCTTTTACGCGCGCAAGGCCCAGAAGGGGGATGAGAGCGCCCGCAAGCGCATGATCGAAAGCAACTTGCGCCTTGTGGTGAAGATCGCGCGCCGTTACCTCAATCGCGGCCTTGCCCTGCTGGACCTTATCGAAGAGGGTAATCTCGGCCTCATTCGCGCGGTGGAGAAGTTTGACCCCGAACGCGGGTTTCGCTTCTCCACCTACGCCACCTGGTGGATCCGCCAGACCATCGAGCGGGCCATCATGAACCAGACCCGCACCATTCGCCTCCCCATCCATGTGGTCAAGGAAATCAACGTCTATCTGCGTGCCAGTCGCCAGCTGGCCCAGAACCTGGATCATGAACCCACCCCCGAAGAGATCGCCGAGGTGGTCGACAAGCCGGTGGAGGATGTCAAGCGCATGCTCGGCCTGAACGAGCGCGTCACCTCCGTGGATGTGCCGCTGGGTCGGGATGCGGACAAATCCTTGCTGGATGCCATTCCGGACGAGAACAACACCGATCCCTCCGACATCCTCCAGGATGCGGACATGCGGGGGAACATCGACGTTTGGCTTGCCCAGCTCAGCGAGAAGCAGAGGGAGGTGCTGGAGCGTCGCTTTGGCCTCCACGGTCACGACGTCAGCACCCTGGAAGAGGTGGGCAACCAGATCGGTGTGACCCGCGAGCGGGTCAGACAGATCCAGATCGAGGCGCTCAAACGCCTGCGCGACATCATGGAGGGGCAGGGGTACTCGGGCGAGGCGTTGTAGCCGAATCACCCGCACCAACGACGGCCGGCACGGGGGGCCCTGTGTCGGCCGTCGTGTGTTTTGGCGACTCCGTTTTGCGATCCGTGAGGCCCCAGAGCACCGAACAGATAAATTCGACGCGCCCAACATGTAGGGTGGATAAGCGCAGCGCATCCACCGTGCGGTGTCGAATGGGTGGATGCGCTGCGCTTATCCCCTGCAATGGGTGGATGCGCTGCGCTTATCCACCCTACCTCGGTATCGTTGCCCCCGCCACCTGCGGCGCAACTTGGCTGCGACTGGCGATCTTTCGGTTTACCTGTTCGGTGCTCTCGGTGTGATCTCTCTATAGGTTGTTCACTCGGGGCATACCCGGAAGAATGGGGGGGCGAACGCTCAGCTGAAATTGAAGCCCACGCTCACGTCAGATCAAGCCCCCGGAGACCACGGTTCAGCTAGATCATCAGGAGGGCGGCGACCACGTTCCGCCCCTCGGAGGCGAGAATGTTGTAGGTGCGGCAGGCCGCCCCCGTATCCATCACTTCGAAGCCGATTCTGCGGGCAATCAAGCGCTTCAGAAGTGCGTGAGGTGGAAAGCGGAGCGTTTGGCCGCTTCCGAAGACCACCAGTTCCGGCTCCAGCGTGGCGAGGACTTCGAAGTCCTCCTCCTTCAATGTGTCATAGCTCTGCGGTGCCCACTCCAGCATTCGGTTGGCGGAGATGACCGTACTTCGGGTGCGGATTTCCACCTGCCGTTCCACCTTGCCATCTGCCCCGGGCAGACCCGGTCCCGCGACGGTGATTTCCCCCGGGCCGTAGGCGTGGACGAAGTAGGCGCTCCCCTGACTGTCTTGATTGAATTTCATTGCATCCTCTTTGAGGCCGGATTCCGCCCTTCCACTTCCGCCCCGTTGGGGTGCCGGGCCGCTGCGGACAAGAACCGGAGAGGCACCCGCGCCAACAGGGTGAACGCACACCCACGACACGGGGGTGCTATGAGCGATGTAAGTCCTTGAATGCAGGTGCGCTGCCAATACATCCGTGTATGCTCGATGGCCGCGTCCATGCGGCCGTCGACCTGCTTTCAAGGACTTACATCGCCTTGGGGTAAGTATGCGGTTATCCTGCCAGCGCAAGGCGGAAATTGACAGGGCTTGTCGGCCTGAGTAATGTTTTCGCTTTTCGTGTCCGGTTGACCGGCCCCGGTCGCCTATTGTCCCGAATCAGACTGGAACCCGACCTTGCAATACGACTTCCCCAGGATCAAGTGCTTACGCCGCCATCTCTTCGCCCCCGTCAGCGAGCTGAACACGGAAGCGCGAGCGCGGGACGACGGGCTCGTCGCCTTCGGGAGGCCCAAACACGCCATGCCGCAGCAAATGGTAGACAAACTCGTGGAGGTGCGGCAACGGGACAGTATCCGGCCCGCGATCGCCCGTGTCGAATACCGCACCCGTGAGGCCGTCCGCGGCATCTCCCGCGGGGACCATCACCGTTGAAAACACCCCGAAAGCCGCCATTGGATACTGAAGGTACCCCTATGCGCCCTCCTGTAGTGAAATCAAACAAACTGGCAAACGTCTGCTACGACATTCGTGGGCCGGTTCTCGAGCGGGCGCGGCAGATGGAAGAGGACGGCCATCGCATCATCAAGCTGAACATCGGCAACCTGGCGCCCTTCGGTTTCGAGGCCCCCGAGGAAATTCAGCAGGACGTGATCCGCAACCTGCCCGCCTCATCGGGTTACTCGGACTCCAAGGGGCTGTTCGCCGCGCGCAAGGCGATCATGCACTACACCCAGGAGAAGGGGATCTCCGGGGTGGGGCTGGAGGATATCTATGTGGGCAACGGCGCCTCCGAGCTCATCGTCATGTCGATGCAGGCGTTGCTCAACACCGGCGACGAGGTTCTGGTCCCGGCCCCCGACTATCCCCTGTGGACCGCTGCGGTGAGTCTGGGCGGAGGTACGGCACGCCATTATATCTGTGACGAGGGGGCCGGTTGGCTGCCTGATCTGGAGGACATCCGGGCGAAGATCACCCCCAACACCCGGGCCATCGTCATCATCAACCCGAACAACCCCACCGGCGCGCTCTACCCGGACGACCTGTTGCGCGACATCATCGAGATCGCGCGCCAGAACCATCTCATCATCTTCGCCGACGAGATCTACGACAAGATGGTCTTCGACGGCCTCACACACACCTCCATCGCCTCACTGGCGGACGATGTGCTGTTCGTGACCCTGAACGGTCTGTCGAAAAACTACCGGGCCTGCGGCTACCGGGCGGGCTGGATGGTGGTCTCCGGCGAGAAGCGGCACGCCGCCGACTATATCGAGGGGCTCAATATCCTCTCATCGATGCGGCTTTGCTCCAATGTCCCGGGGCAATTCGCCATTCAGACCGCGTTGGGGGGATACCAGAGCATCAAGGATCTGGTGGCCCCAGGGGGGCGGCTGCGCAAGCAGCGGGATCTCGCCTGGGAGATGTTGACCGCCATGCCGGGCGTCAGTTGTGTCAAGCCCTCTGCCGCGCTGTACCTCTTCCCGCGGCTCGACCCGAAGATGTACCCCATCGTCAACGACCAGACCTTCGTTCTGGAGATGTTGCTGGAGGAGAAGGTACTGGTGGTGCAGGGGAGTGGCTTTAACTGGCCGCACACGGATCACTTCCGCGCCGTGTTCCTGCCCAACAGTGATGACTTGAACGAGGCGATGGAGCGAATCGCCCGCTTCCTCAGCGGCTATCGCAAGCGATCTGTGGCATGATCCCGCCGAGAAACAGATGAGCCAGGTAGAGAAAGGCAAACAATGAAACCCGTGAAAGTAGGCTTGATAGGTCTCGGTACCGTGGGTTGCGGCACCGTCAACGTGCTGAAGCGCAACGCCGAGGTCATCGAACAGCGCCTTGGCCGGCCGGTGGAGGTCGTGCAAGCTGCGGCTCGGGACCTGTCGAAGGTCCGTATCTGCGATACGTTGGATATTCCCCTCACCACCAATCCCGTCGAGGTGGTGGACAATCCCGAGGTGGATATCGTCGTCGAACTGATTGGCGGCGATGGGCTGGCCCGCGAGGTAGTGATGCGTGCCATCGCCAACGGCAAGCACGTGGTCACCGCCAACAAGGCACTTATCGCCAAGCACGGGAACGAGATCTTCGGCGCCGCGCGCAAGAAAGGGGTCATGGTCGCCTTCGAAGCGGCGGTGGCCGGTGGGATCCCCATCATCAAGTCCTTGCGCGAGGGGCTGGCGGGCAACCGGATGGAGTGGCTGGCCGGGATCATCAACGGCACCGGCAACTTCATTCTCACGGAGATGCGGGACAAGGGGCGCGACTTCGCCGACGTGCTGGCCGAAGCGCAGCGCCTGGGCTATGCGGAGGCCGACCCCACCTTCGATGTGGAGGGGATCGATGCGGCCCACAAGCTGACCATCCTCGCCTCCATCGCCTTCGGCATTCCGCTCAACTTCGAGAAGGTCTACACGGAGGGGATCACCCAGATCACCCGTGAAGACGTGGCCTACGCGGGTCAGCTCGGCTACCGGATCAAGCACCTGGGCATGGCGCGGCGCGACCTGAACGGTATTCAGCTGCGAGTCCACCCGACCCTCATCCCGGAGAAGCGGCTCATCGCCAATGTGGACGGGGTGATGAACGCGGTGGTGGTGAAGGGCGATGCGGTGGGCCCGACCCTCTACTATGGTGCCGGCGCCGGCGCCGATCCCACCGCCTCGGCCGTGGTCGCCGACGTGATGGATGTGGTGCGGTCGATGTCCTGCGAACCGGGCGGCTGGGTACCGCATCTCGGCTTCCAGGGGGAGGCCCTGGACAGCAACGCCACGCTGCTGCCCATGGAGGAGGTGGAAACCGCGTACTATCTGCGCATGCAGGTGGTGGACCGCCCCGGGGTGTTGGCCGACTTGACGCGCATCTTCGCCGAGCTGGACATCAGCATCGAGGCGGTCATCCAGAAGGAGCCGCCCGCCGGCGAAAGTCTGGTTTATATCATCCTGCTGACCCGGACCGTTCAGGAAAAACGCATGAACCAGGCCATGGCGCAAATCCGCGAGCTGGACGCCCTCTTCGGCGACGTGACTCGCATTCGCGTCGAGCATCTGGACTGATACTGTCAGGCGGCGCCTTTGCGCCGACGAGCCAATCGAGGAAAACAATGCCGTTCCGTACCCGCTATACCGGCCTTATCGACCGTTACCGCGACCGCCTGCCGGTCCATGACGACACCCGTATCATCAGCCTGGGCGAGGGCAACACGCCCCTCATCCGCCTGAACAACATCCCGCGGGCTCTCGGCAAGGACGTGGACATCTACGTCAAGTTCGAGGGGCTCAACCCCACCGGCTCGTTCAAGGACCGGGGCATGACCATGGCGGTGACCAAAGCGGTGGAAGAGGGCAGCCGGGCCATCATCTGCGCCTCCACCGGCAACACCTCCGCTGCGGCGGCCGCCTATGCCGCCCGGGCCGGAATCACCGCCTTCGTGCTGATCCCGGACGGCAAGATCGCCATGGGCAAGCTGGCCCAGGCGATGATGCACGGCTCGGTGGTGATCCAGATCAAGGGCAATTTCGATGATGGCATGCGACTGGTGAAAGAGGTGGCCACGGAGGCCCCGGTCACCATCGTCAACTCCATCAACCCCTACCGCCTGCAGGGGCAGAAGACGGCGGCCTTCGAGATCGTGGAGGAGCTGGGCACGGCCCCCGACTTCCACTGCATCCCGGTGGGCAATGCCGGCAATATCACCGCCCACTGGATGGGTTACAGTGAGTATCACGAGCACGGCATCGTCAACAGCCTGCCCCGCATGGTGGGGTATCAGGCCGCCGGTGCGGCGCCCTTCATGCGCGGCGCCATGGTGGATAACCCCGAGACCGTGGCGACCGCCATTCGCATCGGTCACCCCCAGAGCTGGGACAAGGCATGGGTGGTGCAGAAGGATTCCAATGGCTGGTTCGATGAGTGCAGCGATGAGGTGATCCTCGCCGCCCAGAAACTGCTGGCGGAGAGGGAGGGGGTGTTCTGCGAGCCCGCATCGGCGACCTCGCTGGCCGGGGCCATCCGTGACATCCAGTCCGGCAAGATCCCCGAGGGGAGCAAGGTGGTATGTACCCTCACGGGCCACGGCCTGAAGGACCCGGATACCGCCATCAAGCAGAGCACCTCGCCCCTGCTGACGGTGGAGGCCAACCTGGACGCCGTCAAACGGGCCATTCTCGACAACATGGCCTGAGTGCAGTGCCCGGCCCCCTCTGCAGACGGGGGCCGGGCGCCGCCCTTCCCAAATCTTCCGATGAGATGCGACCGCGAACTGGCGCTGGTCATCCCGGGCCTGTTTGGCCTAGGGGCCGATGCGCAGGCACTGCCGCGCCTGCCGGCACTGGAGACCCTGCTTGCCCGGGCCGATCGTCACCCCAGCCCCGAGTCCCTCGAAGGCCTCCTCTTTTCTCTCTTCGGTGCAGAGCGGGCTGCCGGTGCCGATTGGCCGGTGGCGTCGGTGTGCCGCGTCGGCGAGGGGGCGGCGCCCGATGGGCGCTTCTGGTTTCGGGCCGACCCGGTGCACCTGAGCGCTGCGCGCGACAGGGTCTATCTGGCAGCGGTCGAACGCCTGGATCTGGCCGAAGCCGCCGCCCTTGCGGGGGAGGTGGCGGCGCTGTACCGGGACGATGGTTGGCAGATCGAGACGCCTCACCCTCTCCGCTGGTACCTGGGATTCGAGCGGCCCGCGGCGGTGACCACGACCCCCTTGGGGGCAGCCCTTGGGGGAGATCTCGAAAGCCACTGGCCCAAAGGCGAGGAGGCGTTGCGGTGGCGGGGGCTGCTTAACGAACTGCAGATGTTGCTGCACCAAAGCGGTGTCAACGCGGCGAGGGAGGCCCGGGGGGACGTCCCGGTCAACGGTCTGTGGCTCTGGGGGGGCGGCACCCTGCCCGAGCTGGATCGGGGGGCATGGTCTGCCGTGTTCAGCGATGACTGTCTCGCCCTGGGGCTCGGCAGGCTCTCCGGCGCTGCGGTGGCGGGATTGCCGGTCGACTTCCAAAAGGTGCTCGCGTCCGAGACACCGAGATCCCTGGTGGTGGACACCCATCTTCTCGACGCGCGGGCAGCCGCGGACATTGAGCGTTTCGCAGCCCATCTGGCGGAACTGGAGCAGCGCTGGTTCAGCGCCCTGTTGCCTGCATTGCGCAGCGGTCGGCTCACCACACTGCATCTCTACCCGGGGCACGGTGCCCGGCTGACACTCACCCGCGCGCTGTCGAGGCGCTGGTGGCGGCGGCGCCGCTCTCTGGGCCGATACTGAGCGGGAGCGGGCCATTGAATCACCGTAAGCGCATCGTGCGCCGTGCCGCGGCCGAGATTCCCCCGGAGCTGGCCGGGTTGCGTCCCGTGCTGGCGCGGGTCGTCGCCGCGCGGCAGTTGCAGGACAGTCGGGAGCTGGAGCACGCCCTGGAACATCTCGCGCCCTATCACTCACTTGTGGGCATCGAGGCGGCCATCGCTCTGCTGGCCGATGCACTCGTGCAGCGCCAGCGTATTCTGGTGGTGGGCGACTTCGATGCCGATGGGGCCACCAGCACCGCGGTGGCGGTTCGGGCGCTGCAGGCCATGGGGGCGCGGGAGGTGGACTTTCTCGTACCAAACCGGTTCGAATATGGATACGGTCTCACCCCCGAGATCGTGGCGGTGGCCCGCGAGCGGGGCCCGGACCTGATCGTCACGGTGGACAACGGCATCTCCAGCATCGCGGGGGTCCGGGCGGCCCGGGAGGCGGGGATCCGGGTGCTGGTCACCGACCACCACCTGCCGGGCGCGGAGTTGCCGGAGGCCGATGCCATCGTCAATCCCAATCAGCCGGGGGACCCGTTTCCCAGCAAGAACCTGGCCGGCGTGGGGGTGATCTTCTACCTCATGTCGGCGCTGCGTGCCCACCTCCGGGAGGCAGGCTGGTTCGCCGATCAAGGGATCGGGGAGCCCAACCTGGCGCGGCTGCTCGATTTAGTGGCACTGGGCACCGTGGCCGATGTGGTCCCTCTGGACCACAATAACCGCATTCTGGTGGCGCAAGGCCTGGCCCGCATTCGCGCCGGTGTGGCCTGCGCAGGGATCCTTGCCCTGACCGAGGTGGCCGGTCGCCGGCGCGAACAATTGGTGTCGGCGGATCTGGGATTCGCCGTGGGGCCGCGGCTCAATGCCGCAGGCCGTCTCGACGACATGACCCTCGGGATCCGCTGTCTGCTCACCGATGAGCCTGAGGAGGCACGGCGGCTCGCCTTCGAACTCGACCGGTTGAATCGGGAGCGGCGCAGCATTGAAGAGGAGATGCGCGAGCAGGCCTTGAGTGAGCTCAAGCGCGCGCAGTGGGATGCGCAGGAACGCCTGCCCCTGGGCCTCTGCCTGTACGATCCCGCGTGGCATGAGGGGGTGATCGGCATTCTCGCCTCCCGTATCAAGGAGCGGGTCCACCGCCCCGTAATTGTCTTTACGGATGCCAGTAACGGGCAGATCAAGGGATCGGCCCGCTCCATTCCCGGGCTCCACATCCGCGATGCCCTCGACGCCATCGCCGCCCGCCACCCCGAGCTGCTGACGAAGTTCGGCGGACATGCCATGGCGGCCGGACTCACTCTGGAGCGGGAGGCGCTGGCGCCGTTCAGCGGCGCCTTCGACCAGGAGGTGCGGCGACATCTCTGCGCGGAGGATGTGGAGGGCGTCGTGCTGAGCGACGGGGCCTTGGCGCCCGACGAGGCCACCCTGGAGACGGCGGAACTGCTGCGCAATGCCGCGCCCTGGGGGCAGGGCTTTCCGGAGCCGCTGTTCGACGGCGAGTTCGACGTGGTCCAGCAGCGCGTGGTGGGGGAGCGTCACCTGAAGCTGGTGGTGAAATGGCCTCAGGGGCGCTCCTGCCTGGACGTCATCGCATTCAATGCCGATTTTGACCAATGGGCCGCCGCGGGTGAGCGGATCCGCCTGGCCTATCGCCTCTCGGTGAACGAGTTCCGGGGAGAGCGGACCGTGCAGTTGATCGCCGAGCACGTCGAGCCCATGTAGCCGCCATGGCCGCCCCATTCCTCCACGAGCTACCCTACACCACCGACGGTGCGCAGCTGTTCGGGGCGGTGGCCCACGAGCCGTGGGCGATGTTCCTGGACAGCGGTCCCGAACCGGGGCGCCTCGGGCGGGTGGACATCATCGTGGCTCGACCCGTGGCCACTGTCATCTCCCGGGAGGGGCAGACGGTCGTGGAGGAGGGGGGAGGTGTCACCTCCAGCCTGGAAGATCCCCTTGCGGTTCTTCGGTGGCATCTGCCCGACGGAGGGCGCCGCCCGGCCGAGGTGCCGTTCGCGGGTGGGGCGCTGGGATACGTCGGTTATGACCTCGCCTGGCGGCTGGAGCCGCTGGCCACGGCCAAGGGACCCGATCACGGGTTCCCCGAGATGGCCGTGGGGCTGTACAACTGGGCGGTGGTCGTCGATCACGGGGCGCGACGTTGCTGGCTCGCCGGTGGGCTGCTCGCCCCCGTCCCGCCCGCGGAGCAACAAGCGCTGCTTGAACTCTTCTCGGATCCGGGGCCGCGCAGCGCTCAGTTCTGCGCTGTCGGTCCGGTGTTGAGTGAATGGGGCGAGGGGGATTATGAGCGGGCGTTCCGGCGGGTCCAGAGTTACCTGCGGGAGGGGGACTGCTATCAGGTGAACCTGGCCCGTCGCTGGTCCGTTCCCGTGGCGGGTGACCCCTGGGCGGGATTCCAGGCGTTGCGGCAGATCAATCCTGCCCCCTTTTCCGCTTATCTGAATTTTCCTTTTGGGCAGATCCTCAGCTGTTCTCCCGAACGCTTCCTTCGCCTCTGCGGCGGGCGGGTGGAGACCCGCCCCATCAAGGGGACCCGCCCCCGCAGCGAGGACCCCGAGAAGGATCGGTCCGTGGCCGAGGAGCTCTCGCGCAGCACCAAGGATCGGGCCGAGAATGTCATGATTGTCGATCTGCTGCGCAATGATCTCGGCAGGAGTTGTGCGGTGGGCAGCGTGCAGGTTCCGGAACTGTTCAAATTGGAAAGCTTCGCCACCGTGCACCATCTGGTCAGCACCGTCACCGGGAGGCTCGGCCCGGGAGAGGACGCCTTGAGCCTGCTGCGGGCGTGTTTCCCGGGAGGTTCCATCACCGGTGCGCCCAAGCGGCGGGCCATGGAGATCATCGAGGAGCTGGAGGCCCATCGCCGGGGCGTCTATTGCGGCGCCATCGGCTATGTGGGGGCCGATGGGGAGATGGACACCAGCATTGCCATTCGCACGGCCACCCTGGCCGAGGGCATACTGCGCTTCTGGGCGGGTGGTGGCGTGGTCATCGACTCCGAGTGCCAGGCGGAATACCGGGAGACCCTCGACAAGGCCGCGGCCTTCCTGCGCTTCTGCGAAGCCATCTCCTAGAGCACCGAACAGATAAATCCGACGCGCCCAACCTGTAGGGTGGATAAGCGCAGCGCATCCACCGTGCGGCGTCGAATTGGTGGATGCGCTGCGCT
>JAWLHA010000050.1:0-28141 GCA_041690535.1 Gammaproteobacteria bacterium
TCTCATCAGCCGGCTGTACGGTGTCGAAGGGCGAGTCAGGCAAGCCTCGGCGCAAGAGCGCCACCAAGTGCGCCAGGAAAGGGCCCGACCGATCCTCGAGGAAATCAGGGCTTGGCTCGAGAGGACCCGGCCCGAAGTCCCTCCCGCAACAGCCCTCGGAAAGGCGTTGACCTATCTCCACAATCAGTGGGAGAGCCTGATCCACTACCTGGACGACGGCCGACTGGAAATCGACAATAACGCCACCGAGCGGACCATCCGTCCCTTCGTGATAGGTCGGCGCAACTGGTTGTTCTCGGCTACGGTCGAAGGGGCCAAGGCGTCGGCAAACCTCTACAGTCTGATCGAAACCGCCAAGGCCAACGGCCACGAGCCCTACGCCTACCTGTGTCATCTTTTCAAAGAGCTGCCCCGCGCCAAGTGCGCGGAGGACATTGAAAAACTGCTCCCCTACAGCCTTTCGCCTGCGGACCTTACTTGATTATCCGAGCGCCTAGAAGGGTGGGGTTAATTGGGCGCTTACGGAGTAGTTACATCCAATGAAAGATTTGCCGTCCTGTCGCCACATCACCTGGCGATGGGCACCCTCCAAAGCCCTCACCCTGCGGCAGGTAATCTATACTCCTAAACGTAAGTGAGCGGGCTCGCCGAACGGGCACCTTGTGGATCGGGTCACAACAAGCAGGGCGCTCGCCTGTCACACTGTCTCGGTGTTTCCTGGAACTCGGCGGAATCACTTTTCGGTTCCGGCGCTTGGATTGCGCCGGCCACTCCGGAGCGGGGGTATTCGATGTCTCGAACGAACCTGTCGGCTGCCAACCTCTTCCGTTGTCTTGCGGTGGCGGTGGCGGTGGTCACCAGCCCCCTCATTCAGGCCGACGAACAGCCCTCCCTGCTGGATCATCAACGCGCCCGGTTTAGCGAGGCCCGTGCTGCCCTGAATGCGGGCAACCTGGGACGGTTCGAGCAGTTGTCCGCGGAGCTCGAGAGTTACGCACTCTATCCCTACCTGCGGTATTGGTGGCTGCAAAGAAATCTTGGGCGGGTCGATCCGGCAGAGATTCGCGCCTTCTTGCAGGTGCATGAGGGGACGCCTCTGGAAGGGCGCCTGCGCAGCGCCTGGCTGGCGCGACTGGCACGGAAGGGGGCGTGGACCGATTACCTGAAGGACTATCGCGATGTGGGCAGCACGGAATTGGCGTGTCACTACGTCCATGCAAAACTGAGGAGCGACCAGCGCGAGGAGGTTTGGGAGGAGATCGAGCGCCTCTGGCTGGTGGGGCAATCTCAGCCCGATGCGTGCGACCCGGCCTTCAAGGCATGGCGCGAAGCGGGACGGATGTCCCGCAGCGCGGTGATCGCCCGCATCGGTCTCGCCATGGAGGCGAATCAACTGGGGCTGGCGAGCTATCTCGCACGGTTTCTTCCGGAGGAAGAACGGCCCTGGGTCCGGCGCTGGCAGGCGGTGCATCGTGCCCCTGAAGCGGAACTCAAACGGCTGAAAGGTGACACGCCCGAGTGGTCGGCCCGGCTGTTCTCCTATGGGGTTGGCCGTCTGGCTGGACTGAGTCCCTCGGCCGCCGAGCAGATCCTGCGCAGTCGCGGCGACGCCTTCGACCTTGCAGAGGGGGAGCGGGTGGTCAATGCCACGGCCATCGCCATCTCTGCGGCCCTGCGTCGGGAGCCGCAGGCCGGGGCGCTGCTCGGTAAACTGGCCGCGTCGACCGCTGAACGCGGCGTCCATGAGTGGCGCTTGCGCATGGCCCTGTGGGAGCAGGATTGGCCGGCGGTACTGGAGGCCGTCGATGGATTCGGTGGCGAGGATTCCGAGTGGCTCTACTGGCGCGCCCGTGCCCTCGAGGCGCTGGGGCGCGAGGAGGAGGCCCAGGTGGTCTATGCCCGGGCGTCCGACTGCCGCTGCTACTATGGATTTCTTGCCGCGGAGCGGATCGGAACGCTGGCGGTCACGACGCGGCCGCTCACCATCGAGGATGCAGCGCTTCGTGAGCTCGCGGCGCGGCCGGCGTTTGTTCGTGCCCGAGAGCTCCATCGGCTCGGGATGGCCACCGACGCTCGCCGGGAGTGGCGTGACGCCACGGCCGACCTCACCGAGGGGGAGTTGCAGGTTGCCGCCAAGCTTGCCGACAGCTGGGGGTGGCATTACCAAGCCATTCTGACCCTGGGGCGGACCGATACCCTGGACGACCTGGAACTTCGGTTCCCCATGCCTTTTCGGGCGGTGGTCAGCAGCGCCTCCTCGGACCGGGAGCTCGACATGGCCTATGTGTATGCAGTGATGCGCCAGGAGAGCGCCTTCTGGGTCGATGCCCGTTCGCCGGTCGGGGCGCTGGGCCTGATGCAATTGATGCCCTCGACGGCCCGAAACACGGCAAAGCGGATCAGTCTCGCGGCCGATGGCGTCAGCGACATTCTCGATGTGGAGAACAATGTCAGCCTGGGAACTGCGTACCTGCGGTCCCTGCTCGACCAGTATGAGGGGAATTGGGTATTCACCCTCGCGGCCTACAATGCCGGTCCCCATCGGGTCCGCCGCTGGCGCCCGGAGGAGCGGGTGCTTCCGGCCGATGTCTGGATCGCCAACATCCCTTTTCGGGAGACCCGCAACTACGTCCAGCGCACGCTCGCCTATCGCCTCATTTACGACTGGCGCCTGGGGCGTGAGCTGACCCCCCTGTCGGCCTACCTGGAAGATATCGGGCCGGTCGCGCCGGTGCGACAAGCCAGCGAAGAGGAGGGGCAGCGCGGGGCTGAAAGCGTCACCGAACAGAGCGGGTGAGGCCCTGCCTGGCTGCGCCCGCCCCATTTGCTCCCCGGCAAGCGCGCCACCTCGGATGTTTGTGAAAAGCCACCGGATGGCAGGACGGGGGAGGCCTGCCGGCCTCAAACCGACATACGGAAACGCCTTGAATGCATCCCCGTAGGCTCGAGGGCCAACTCCCACAGCCTTTGCGCAACTTCAAGAGGTAGCGTTCAGCTGGGCCTCTCGGCTTCGAATAGGTGAGTCTGCATCGCGGAGAGAGTAGGATCGGGAAAACCCGACACGGTGGCGGCGCTCGCCTCTCCGCCCCTGTCGGCGAACCCGATGCGAGGCCGCCGGGCCCCTTCACTGCCAAGGAAATTCCATGCCGATCGACTTAAAGGAACTCGTTCGCGATGCCGGTGAGCTGGTCTCCTTCCCGGAGGTCTACCAACGTGTCGCAGCGGTCATCGACGACCCGCGAACCTCCGCCGCCGATGTGGCCGCCATCATCGGACAGGACCCCGCCCTCACGGTCCGCCTCCTGCGCATTGCAAACAGCCCCCTCCACGGACTTTCGGGCAAGGTGGACTCCGTGGTGCGGGCGATCTCGGTGATGGGGTTGCAGCGGTTGCGCGAGCTGGTGCTCGCCAGCTCCGCCAGCACGGTGCTGACGGGCATCCCCAACGAGATGTTCGTGATCGAAGACTTCTGGCAGCACAGCATCTACTGCGGGCTCGCCGCACAGTACCTGGCCGAGTACAAGGGGATTGGGGCTGACTTCATCTTCGTGGCCGGCCTGTTGCACGACATCGGTCAGCTGGTGCTGTTCAACCGTTTTCCCGGCCAGGTGCAGGTGGCGCTCGAACTCTCCATGCATCCGGACGAGGGTCTGGAGATGTATCAGGCAGAGCGCAAGGTGTTCGGTTTCGATCATGCGCAGCTTGGGGGAGAACTCCTTTGCGCCTGGCATCTGCCTGTGCGCCTGCAGGAGTGCGTCCGGTATCACCACGATCCCGCGGGGGCCGAATCCTATCCGGTGGAAGCCGCCATCGTGCATATCGCCA
This sequence comes from Gammaproteobacteria bacterium, assembly GCA_041690535.1. Lineage (GTDB taxonomy): Bacteria > Pseudomonadota > Gammaproteobacteria > Thiohalomonadales > Thiohalomonadaceae > JAWLHA01. The sequence goes on from JAWLHA010000050.1 coordinate 3,826, forward strand.
ACGCCGTGGCCAACATGGTGGCGCTCGGTGAAATCACGGCGGAGCGCATCGACCCGAGAGCCTGGGCCATCACGGGATTGGAGTGGGGCGTTATCGATGGGACGGTGCAGGATGCGGAGGCGCGCATCTCTCAGGTTCGGGCCGAACTCGGCTTGGGCTGAGCCGGTCGGCTGTTCGCTCTGGCTCCCTTCCGGCGGTGTAAGAACAACCCGGACACAACCCGCGCCCCCTGGATCCGGCGCCGTACCGTAGTGAGTTTCTTTGACGCGGATCACACTCTCTTCTTTCACGCGCCTATTGAACGGCGGCTGTAATTACTTGCGACTACACTAGAGCACCGAACAGATAAATCCGAGGCGCCCAACACGTAGGGTGGATAAGCGCAGCGCATCCACCGTGCGGCGTCGAATGGGTGGATGCGCTGCGCTTATCCACCCTACCTCGGTTCGCTGCCCCCGCCCCTGCGGCGTAACTTGGCTGCGATTGGCGATCTTTCGGTTTACCTGTTCGGTGCTCTAGCCCGGATCCCGGATGGAGCGCAGCGGGAACCGGGGGCAAGGGTGTCACAGCCGGACAAGGCCCCACCCCCTCCAGGGGCTCACGCTCCGGAACACTCATTCAGCAACCGGTCAATGGGAGATTCACCGCACCGCCATGTCACGCGCAGACGAAGAAGAAAACCAGAACGATATCGAAGAGCTGATCCTGAAGGAGAGTATTGTCAGCGCCACCGGTTTGCGCGCCGATACGCTCCAGGTAGGCATCAAAGGGGACCCCTCGCTGCGCGAGACGGCCGCCTACCGGCCGAAGTACCGCAACATCATGGATGAACTTTTCGGCGAGATCGAACCGCACCTGCAGGATCTCCTGCTCAACCGTGGCACCTATCGGCTGTATATCGGATTCAACAGTGCCGAGGTGAGGACGAGTTCGGTGTTTGATCCGTTGCGCGAGGAGACCCACGCGGCCGATCGCTTTGTGGACGCAAGATATGTGGAACGCCACTTCCCTCAGCTGCCTTATGAAGACAAGGTCCAGTTGATGCGCAGCATTTACGAGGGGTTGATGCAGCACCCGGTCTATGCACGCTTGCCGGGCTACTGGCGCAGCATCTTCGCTCGGCGACACGCCTCCTGGCAGCCCATGAAACAGGAGCAGATCCCCGTAATCATGTCCACCCTGCAGGTGTTGCGGGAAATGCCGGATTACTACTTGCGTAGTGTGACCGTCTGCGTGGTGCAGGATCTGGTGCGCCTGCAATTCAATTGCGACGGAACGCAACTGGTCAGTGCAGGCAACTACAAAAAGTTCCTTGAGGAGAATTTCCCGGCGTAGCGGCGGAGTACCCGGGCGCGGGCTGTTTTGGCCGGCGCGAACGTTCACTCCACGTAGATCATCTTCCGGGTCATCCCTCCATCGGCCACGAAGTTCTGGCCGGTGACGAAGCCGGCCTTCTCCGAGGCGAGGAACAGTACCAGCGCGGCGATGTCTTCGGGCCGACCCACCCGCCCAACGGGGTGCTGACGGTGATCCGCGTCGCTCAGCACCGGCACTTGCCGTGCGCTCTGCTTTTTCCAGTCGCGCACCTCGATCCAGCCGGGGCTGATGCCATTGACGCGCACCTCCGGTCCGAGGCTAATGGCGAGCGCGCAAGTCAAGGCATTGAGGCCCCCTTTTGAGGCCGAGTAGGCCTCGGTGTCGGGTTCCGACATCAGTGCCCGGGTGGAGCTGATATTGACGATGCTGCCGCGGCTCTTTCGCAACTGGGGTGCTGCGTGCTTGCTGCAGAGAAACGGTCCGGTGAGGTTGACCCCGAGCACTGTGTTCCACTCCCGGACGCTCAACTCTGTCACCGGCTTGTTGCACATGATTGCTGCGTTGTTGACCAGCAGATCCAGCTGGCCGAACTGCGCATGCACGCGCTCCATCAACCGGGCCACTTCCCCCTCTTCCGCCACATCCGTCTGGAAGAAACGCGCCTCGCCGAGCTTCCTTAGCTCCTCTTGCGCCTCTTCTCCGGCCTGCTCGTCCACCTCGGCAATGGCCACCGCGAACCCCTCCTCGACAAGAGCTTTTGCGGTAGCTTTGCCGATCCCCTGTCCGGCACCGGTGATGATGGCGACCCGTCGTTCTCGCATCATGATTTGCTTCTTTTCCGAGTTCCAGTGTCAGTTTCTCGCCCGTGCGCTAATTTTAGTGGTGGCGAGGTTGAGCGCAAACGTGGCCTGCGGAGGATGCCTATGAACCGCACGCACATCTGGATGACTGCCGGGGCGGTGGCGCTTCTTGGCGGCATCGGCGCGGCCCACGTGGCCTTGGCGCCCCCCCCGGAGGTGGTCGCCACGCCACGGATCACGGGAGAGCCCTCGGAGCCCATGCCATCCGAGCCGCTCCGGGGAGATCCGCGCGCGGCGCGGGTGGAGCGCGATAGCCAGCGAAACGCGGATCTCTACCGGCAACGGACGCACCGCCACGGGCCGGGCGAGGCCACGCCCTCCGGGCAAACTCAGATCCGCCCCTGGTGGATGCCGATGAACCAGTAAGTCCGTAACCCGCCACCTCCCTCCCTTCTGTGCCGCTTCCCCAGTGGGGGGCGGGGGCTCGTCCTGCGCAAGGCAAGGGACGGCCCGGGGCCGGTGTAATCCCCCGACCGCGCGTGATACCTCAGTGACCGGTTGCTCGGCGGTTTCCGGCGCAAGGGTTTTCTGCCCGGGGCGGAAGAACCCCGCTCGTGCGTGGTGTCCAACAGGCTAAGCTGCTCTTGCCCTCAGGTGGATCCCATGGCCCCATTCAGCGAACTTATCCAGGGTTGCCTGGCCGAATCGGAGCGCCTGCTGCTGGAGAACCTTACCCCTTACGGCATCATGGCGGCGGCGCCCACCCCTGAAGCCGAGGCGCGTAACTACACGCGCATCTTCGGCCGAGATGCGGCCATTTGCGCCCTCGGGATGGCGGTGACAGGCAAGCCGGCCCTGATCGAGGGGGCCTCGGCCGGTCTGGTGACCCTGGCGGAGCACCAGGCCGATAATGGTCAGATCCCCAAGTATGTGGATCCCCTCTGTGCCGACTCGGACTTCTGGTACCTCGGCTGTATCGATGCCACCCTCTGGTGGCTCATTGCGGTCCACTTTATCGAGCGCCGTGGGGTTCGGCTCGAGCTCCAGGCCCCCATCATCAGGGCCTTGGCGTGGCTGCGTTGTCAGGAACACCCGCGCTTGCTGCTGCTCCAGCAGAACGAAGCCAGCGACTGGGCCGACATCATGCCCCGTTCAGGCTTCGTGCTCTACACCAACGCCCTTTGGTACCACGTCAAGCGATTGTACGACCTGCCAGGGGCCGAGCAGACCAAATACCACTTCAACCACCTCTTCTACCCTTTCTCCCGGGAGGTGCCCGATTACCGCCGACTGCGCCTGTTGACCCACTATGTGCGCAAGCGCGCCAACCGCAGCGAGCTATACCTCAGCTTCGTCAACTTCTCGTTCTGGGGAGAGGAGGGGGATGTGTTCGGCAATCTTCTGGCCATGCTCTTCAATTTGGCCAACGACGCCCCCTCCAACCGCATCGTGCACGCCCTGGAGCGGGAGCAGGTCGCTCAGCCTTACCCGATCAAGGCCGTCTGTTCACCCATTCGCCCGGAAGCGGCGTTGTGGCGGGAGTACATGGGGCGGCACCGACAGAATCTCGCCTGGCAGTATCATAATGGCGGCATCTGGCCGTTCATCGGGGGGTTTTGGGTCATCGCCCTGGTCCGCCTCGGGCGGGTGGGGCCGGCGCGCGCCGCGTTGGCGCAGCTGGCCGAGGCCAATGCGCGGTATGGGTGGGAGTTCAATGAGTGGTTTCACGGATGCACCGGTGAGCGCGGCGGCATGGCCAGGCAGTCCTGGAACGCCGCCATGTTTCTCCTGGCGGAGCACTCCCTCCGGGCAGGTTATCCCTTCAGGTTGTGAGCCGCTGATGGCTCAGGTGCGCACCAGGGCGGCCCGCCCCTGACGCAGGTCATCCGCGAGTTCACCCAGGCTCTTTTCGACCACCTTGTGTTTCCAGTCCAGGAAGGTGTATTCCCCCATCAGCTCACTTTTCCAGGCCAGCTTCACCCGCCGCACCCGGCCCTGATCATCCTTGAAATCGACGACTTGCCCCGGAGCCAGGCCTCTCGCTGCTGCCGTGTAGGCATCCTCCAGGAGCTCCTGTAGCTCCGGCGGCGGTTGGTCCGCCATCAGATCGGCGGTGGCAGGGCAAGGGGGCGGCAGGTCGCTGTCTGTTGCGGCCTGCCCCGAGGGGGCATCGGCGAGCCCCTTCCCTTCAAGGGCGAGAATGCGCAAGTGATGCGGCTCCAGTGACTTCTGCAGCATGGCGATCTGTTCGGGGGCCACGCCCACGTCCCGGAGGCCCGACTGCAGTGTCTGGAGCAGCAGAGGAATCGCGGGGACGAGGGCACTTCGCCCCTGAGGGCCGGGGGGCAAGGCCACGGACCAGAGCAGCGCCCCCACGAAGGCTTGGCGATCGCGCCACTCCTGGCTGTCCTCGCCGTGTCGATCCCAGGTGTCTCGGAGCACGCGCCGCCACGGCCCACCCAGCAGCGAGGCCACCGCAGCGGGCACCGTGTCCCCGGCGAGTGCACGGTCGATGAGCTCATCGGCGGCACTGCTCGGGTGGGGAAGGGTGTGGTCCAGTGCCGTTTTCAGCCGGGAGATCACATGGTGCTCAAACAGCCGGTAAATGAGAAAGTGGACCTTCACGTCGGTTCCGAGCCCCTGCGCCCAGCTACTGAAGAACTCGCGAATCTCGCTGGTCGCTTCGCGAAATTCCGGCGCGGTGAGGGCCGGAGCGTGGCCGTTGCCGAGACGGCGGCTGAGGAGTCGGCAGAAATCATCTTCAAAACGCTGCTTGTCCCGATGCACCCCCTGCAGTGCCCGGAACCACACTGCCGGATCCTCCGAGTGGCTATTTTCGAGCAGCAGCATCTCCAGCTGCTCGAAGAACGTTGAGAGCGTATCGCGAGCTGCCGTGCTGATCGCCTCCTGGCGCTCCACATCGGCAGGTTGCTTACCCGGCTTCGGTGTTACATCGCCCATTGGTTCACGCAGCATAGTAGAACGAACCGGCTATTAGAAGCGGTCTGGGTGGGACGCTCCGTGATGGCGATCACACAATCGGGGTAAACGCATACTCATGTCATGGCCGTGCTGTGAGCGGTGTCAGTATGCGTTTACCCTGGCGCTCGAATAAGTATGCGTTACCCTGATCGCACAATCCAGGGCCGAGCTGTTGGACGCAAAGCCCGCTATACTCGTAAGCAGAACAACGATAATAAGTGGGGAAAACACCACCGTGGAGGAGCAGTCCCCTGCAATGCGGGACCGGCCCAAGTCGAATCCCGCGTTGATTCTCAATGTCGGTTTTCTTGCCGTGATCCTGTTGTTAGGCGCGGTGATTGCCATTGGTCTCACCCGGATGGCGGGCATCAGCCACAACCTCGAGCAGGTGGTGAATACTCACAACCTGCAACTGGAGCTCATCAGCCTCATCAAAAACGCAGTCCGTGACCGCTCGATCCTCCTGTATGCCCTGACCGTCACTCAAGACCCCTTTGCCCAGGATGATCAGCTGATGGCCATTCGCGCCAAGGGAGGAGATTACCTCGCCGCGCGCCTCGGCCTGCTCGATTCGGCGTTGGAGCCGGAGGAACGTGCACTGCTCGAGGCGCAGCATGCGCGGTCGGTACGGACGACCGGACTTCATGACCGTGTCATCGAGTTGGCTTTGGGCGGACGGGTGGACGAGGCGAGACATCTGCTGGTGGAGGAGGTCATTCCGTCCCAGAACCATGCCATGGAGTTGATGGATCGCTTTGCCGAGATGCAGCAGAAACAAAGCCTCACGGCGGTGGAACGCACCAGTGAGGCCTACCGCTACGCCTCACGCCTGATGCTTACCCTGGGGCTGATGGTCACGTTGTTGGGCGGGCTCGTGGCTTTTTTTGTGAAGGGGAGGATCGCTCGGCAGGTTAGCGATCTGGCAGATGCCGGCCGGCAGTTGGGCGAGAGCGAGCTGCGCGAGCGGACCATTCGCGAGCACATCCTCGATGCGGTGGTGACCATCGATGAAACCGGCCTGATCGAATCGTGCAATGCGGCCACCACCCGCATCTTCGGATACAGCCGAAGCGAGCTGGTGGGCAATAACATCAGAATGCTGATGCCGGAGCCCTATCGCGCTTGCCATGACGAATACCTGAGCCGCCACCACGGAGACCCCAAGGGGGGGCTGGTGGGGTGCGACCAAGAGCTGGGGGGGCTGCGAAGGGAGGGGGCCCGTTTCCCCTTGCAACTGGGGGTGACCGAGGTCCGACTGCAGGGCAAGCGACTCTACATCGGCGTGATTCGGGACATCACGGATCAGAAACAGGCAGAGGAGATCCTGCTGCGGGACCACGTGGAGCTGGAGCTTCGGGTGGAACAACGCACGGCGGAGCTGAAGGAGGCCAACGAGCGGTTGCGTGCGGCGCTGGTGGAGCGGGCCCAGATACAGGAACATCTGGCGCACATGGCCAACCACGACGCCCTGACCCGTCTGCCCAACCGCAAGCTCTTCTCCGAACAGCTGAAGCTCGCGGTGGCTCATGCCCGGCGGCGCAACCTCCTGGTGGGCGTTCTGTTTCTGGACCTTGACGGCTTCAAGCATGTGAATGACTGTCTCGGTCACGAGGTGGGCGATCGGGTCCTCAGGGATGTCTGCTCGCGGCTCAAGGAGGCGGTGCGTGCGGAGGACCTGGTCGCCCGTATCGGAGGCGACGAGTTCGCCATCGTCATCGGTGGCCTGCCGGACATCACTCCGGCCATCGCCATTTCCGAAAAACTGGTGCGTGCGGTGGCACTTCCCTTCGATGTCGAGGGGGAGTGCTGCAGGTTGGGAGTGAGCATCGGCATCAGCATCTGCCCGGATGATGGGGAGGATGCGGAGAGCCTGCTGCGTTGCGCCGATGATGCCATGTACCGGGTGAAGAAACTGGGGAAGAGCAACTTCGCCTTCTACAACCCCTCCGTGGCAAGCGACAGGTCCAGCGCTGGATGAGCCCAGGCGCACCTTCGGGTCGCTTAAAGTGCTGATCAAAAAGGTGTTTGTGGTCGGTCGTATGTGCGTCATTGCAAGCGCCTGAGTTAGGGTGTAAATATGGCGCGTTTTCAGCGGGGCTCCCCCCGCGGAACGCGCGTGTCCGGGGGCTCTCCGCCGCTCCGGCGAGGCAATGCACAGACTCAAATATTTGCTGAGGGCTCATCACACATGATGCTTAAGACTGCTGACGGAACTGAATTCGAGGCCCATGCCTACGGCCCCGAGAACGCCGCAGCCGGCGTTCTGATCGTGCATGACTGGTGGGGCGTTTTGCCTTACAACAAGGCCTGGGCGGAACGGTTGGCGGATCTTGGCTATCGGGCGCTGGTGGTCGATCTCTACGACGGTGAGCGGGCACGCACCGCCGAACACGCCGGTGAGATGATGCGGGAGCTGGACCAGGATGTGGCCGACGCCAAGCTGGCAGCCGCTCTCGACCACCTGAAACAGGGTGGACGCTCCCTCGCCACCTTGGGGTGGTCACTGGGTGGCCGGCAGGCCCTTGCTGCGGCCTTGCTGGACCCCGGGGCGGTGAGGGCGGTCGTGATGTTCTACTGCCGCATGCTGACCGATGTGGAGCAGCTGCAGGAGCTGGGCGGGCCCGTGCTCTCCATCTACTCCGAGACCGAGCGGACCTGGCCGGACAAGATGGAGAAGTTCAGCCAAGCCATGGAGGCGGCGGGCCAAAGGGTCATCTCCCGCAGCTATCCGGCCGGGCATGGTTTCGTCAACCCCGATAGTGAACGCTACAACCCGGAGGCGGCGGAGGATGCCTGGGAGATGGTCAAGGGCTTCCTGAGAGAGAACCTGGTCTGATCCCCTTCTCCATCGACAGGGATGTCCTTCTGATTCCGCATTTGCTTCCCTTGACGGCAAGAGGGCGCCGTCTACCCTCCTCCTAAGCACCCTACGCACGACTGGCCAAACGACTCATCTCCAGATCGAGAGGGATTCGTCATGGCAATGCACTGTGCAAGCCGATGGGCCGTGGCCCTTGCCTGCGGCTACAGTCTCGCCACGAGTGAGGCAACCTCCCTTTCCCCTGGTTTCGGCGCGCTGGATGTCGATGGTGACGGGATGCTGAGTCAGGAGGAGGCGGCGGAGAGTCCCGAACTGGTACGCCAGTGGCAGCGCCTGGATCGCGACGGCAGCGGGTCGTTGGACCGCACCGAGTTTGAGGCGTTCACCACCGCACAACGGCAGCAGCCCGCGGCCGAGTCGGTGCAGCCGGATCACGTGGTGGCGCGTTTCCGTATCATCGACCAGAACGGCGACGGGCGGATCGGGCCCGAGGAGGCGGCCCCCTACGGGGATTTGGTCGAGCAGTGGCTCGCTCTCGACAGCGACGAATCCGGCGATCTGAGCCTCGGCGAGTTCAGCCGTTCCGAACGGGCACGACACCCGCCCTCGATTGCCTCCGGGGTCGGCGCCCCCCCTCCCGCCCAATTCACCGAGCTCGATCGCAATGGTGACGGGCGCATCAGCCGGGATGAGGCCGCGGCCAACCGCTATCTCCTGGACAATTGGCGGGAACTCGACCGCAACCAGAGTGGGGACCTGGATCGCTCCGAATTCAGCGTTTTCGAAGAGATTTTTCTTGATGAACCTGCCGGTTCCGCCCTGAGTGACGTGGGCGGCAACTGAGCTGCGCCGGGAGAGGCGGGACTCAGCTGCGCGTCGTGGAAGAGGAGGGCTGCCATGCAGAGGCGAACTTCCGAGCGCAAGAATCCATCTCCTTGCGCCGTGCTGTGCGCCGCATGCAGCGTTTTGGTTGCGGTGGAGGCCCAAGGCGCCGGGGCGACCTCCGAATTGGTGGAGCTGCCCCTGCGGGTGCAGGCCCAGACGGGGGAGCAGTCGAAGGCCCCGGCGTTCAAGGCGGGCACCCTCCTCGGGAAGGAGGTTGTGAACCGACAAAATCAGGTCCTGGGCGTCGTTCGGGAGTTGGTCGCGGACGAGCGCGGGCAGATCCGATATGTGGTGCTTTCCTATGGTGGATTTCTCGGCATGGGGGGCAAACGCACCGCCATCCCGTGGGAGAGGGTGGAGTACTCCAGCGAGACCGAACAGGTGATCGTCGACGTCAGTGTGGAACGGATCGCCAACGCCCCGACCTATACAGAGGCCAACTGGCCCAGTACCGAAGAAACCACCTGGACTGCGCGCATCGATGAGTACTACGGCATCAGCCGGCCGGACCAGGCGCGGCCCCCCGAGTTTCCCCCCTTCAGCGAACTGGACCTGGATGGTGATGGTTACCTCAGCGAGGAGGAGGCGAGTGCGGTTTGGCGACTGGAACAAGGGTTCTCCCAGGCTGATCAGGACCAGGACGGCCAAGTGGATCGGGCAGAGTTCAGCGCCTTTGAGTTGCGGTTGGAAGGCTCGGATATGGATTCGCCGTCCATGGAGCGGCAACCGGAGCAGCCGAAGAGGGGAGGGCCGCAGACCCCGTTACCCCCATCGGACGAGCCCTGATCTCCAAGTGCGTTGGCTGTGCCAAGCCAACAGGCTGTTCACCCTGCCCCTTTCCCTCCACGGCGGAAAATCACGGATAGGCTAAGCTAAAGGAATACTGCGTAAGGACTCCCCTGCGCCGCCCTGACATCGGCGTTCTTGGGCGGGCGCCACGGCGTTTGTCTCCAAGCTGTGGGCGGCAGGCATGCTCCGCTGACGGACAGAATGGGGAGGAGGCCGTCTGCGGGTACTCGGGGGAGGCCCTTTTCCTTTTTCGGATAATCGTAAGATGATTGAGTTCAGAGCTGGTTTTAGCTTGCGGGTGCTGATACGCCTGTTCATCGTGTTGGGCCTTGTGGCGATTGCGGTGTTGTTCAGCCTGGACTTCATCGAAGGGCTCTACTTCCGGGACCAGCTCACGCCCACGGGATTCGCGGTCAATGGCGGCATCGTGGCCTTGTTCCTTTTGGGGATGGGGCGCATCGTCTCGGGCCTGGTGCGTTATGTGCGCGAGGAGCGCGCGCTTGCGCACTTCGTGAAGCTCTTCGAGGAAGACGCCTACCTGCCGGCGGCCCAGTTCGACACCGGAACCCTCATCTACCGGCGTTATCAGACCGTGCTTGCACTGAGCCGGCAAAACGCGCCTATCAACCACGGTGCGCTCGCCTCGGCGCTCGTGGCCGGAGAGAGCACCCGGCTGAGCCTGCCGAGGTTCATCCACAATATCCTGATTTTGACGGGGGTCTTCGGCACTATCGTCTCCCTCTCCATCGCCCTCCTCGGTGCCTCCAATCTGCTGCAGTCGGCCGCCGAGATGAACAGCATGGGGATGGTGATCCATGGCATGTCCACAGCGCTCTCCACCACGGTGACTGCCATTGTCTGCTATCTGGTCTACGGCTATTTCTACCTCAAACTGACGGATGCGCAGACGCATCTGGTGGCGGGGATCGAGCAGGTGACCACCTTGTACCTGTTGCCGCGCTATGCCAGCGACAGCGACACCATGCTTCACGAGGTCGCAGGCTTGGTGAAGGGACTGCAGCAACTGGCGGAGAGCATGAAGACCACGCACTTCGACTACGCCCGTGCCGGCAGTCAGCTCAAGGAGGTGGTCGCCGTCCTGAATCAGGGGGTGGCGCCGATGAGCACGGACATACAGGCGATCAAGTCCTTGCTGCGCGAGGGCTTCCGTCTGCCGGACGCGAGCGGCTGACAATGCGCGAGGGGTTTGTCGATCTGCGGGCCAACCGGGACGGAGAGAGTGCCGACGGCTTCTGGCCCTCGTTCACGGATATCATGACTGTGGTGGTGATGATCTTCATGCTCGCCAGCACGATGGTGATTCTGCGCAACTCCGAGTTGCTCGCAGAGCTACGCGCCATGGCCCAGGCGGAGAAGCAGGCGAAAGATCTGGCGCAGAGTGTCGGAGAGGAGAACGCCGATCTCGAGTCACGGCTTGCGGCTGCCCAGTCGCTTGCCGACCGGTTGCGGATGCAACTGGCCCACGCGACTGCGGCCAACCGCCGCCAGGCCGAGGCGCTCTCGGAGCACGAGCGCCAGCTCTCTGCCTTGCGTATCCGCGCCGCCGAACTGGAGAAGCTTGCGGATGAACGCGAGCGGATCGTCGAGTCTCTCAGTGCCGACCTGGCCGCTGCGGAGCGCTCGCAGGCCGAACTGGCCGCCGTGCGCGACTCCTTGGCCGACAAGCTGGAACTGACCCTTGCCGCGCTCGAACAGACCCGGCACGACTACGCTGCGCAAGGTCAACTGCTGGAGCAGGTCCGCCATCAGAGCGAGGCGAGCGGTGCACGGATTTCCGAGCTCCAGACCCGCTACGATGCGCTCAAGGTGGAATACGACAAGCTGTTTAAACCGGCCCGCTCGACAAAGGGGCGGCACGTCGTCGAGGTACGCTACGAACGCGGGGAATCGGGACCGAGCGTTGCGTTCCGGGAGGGGGACGCGAAGCCGTTTGAGCGGGTCCCGCTCTCAAGCCTTCACCAGAGCCTTGCCGGCCTCAAGGCCAAGCACAGAGATAAGCTTTACGTGAAGATAATCATCCCCCCCGATAGCGGTCTGAGTTACAACGAGGCCTGGAATTTTACAAAAGATGTTCTGAACAAGTACGACTACTACTATCAGAAATAGCCAGCCCCCCTCACTGCACAGGGGTGAGTCCGAGAGAAATGGGGGTAGGTCTCTGGCCCCTTGCCGTGTATCCTTTGCGTTCTCCCTGCCTTGTGAGGTTCTTTCCTTGACTGCCGATGAGAGACGGCACCATACGCGGATCCGGCTGCGCCGCAAGGTCGGTATCGTCCTGAGCACCGGCCAGGTGGCCCATCTCTGGAGTCACGATGTCTCCGTCGGTGGGCTAAGGGTGCTGAGTGAGTCCCCCGCGGACCCCGGGGATGAGTTCGACATCTTTTTCGGCATGCTCGATCCGGCGGTGGACGCCTACGTCCGTCTCGATGTAAGGGTTCGCATCGTTCATGTAATCTACGATGGAACGGCTGGGCGCTATCGGATCGGCATGCGATTTCTGGGATTCAGCGGGGAAGGGGAGGCAGTCTACCAGCGCGGCATCGACCACCTGCTGCGCACGCAGGTTCATCTCCATGCGGGCTGAGGCGGTTGTCTCATTGCTCACCTTTCACGGTTTGCCGGAATCCCGAGGGGACGTGGTGTAGATGGGAAACGGCGTGACATTGCCCGTCTCCCCGAGTTCACTGATTTTTCCGGTACCCTCTTTCTCCATTTCGTCGATGCGAATGACCGCGTGCATTGGAATGTAGCTGCGCTTGACGCCTGCGAATTCGCTCTTGAGTTTTTCTTCCGCCGGATCCACAAGCACTCCGCTGCGCTCGCCGAAGAGCAGCTCGTCGATTTCCACAAAGCCAAACAATCCGCTCTGGGAGACGGTTCGGGCGAAAACCTCGTAGATCTTGCCCTGGCTCATGAAGACCACACGATAAACCGTATTTGCCGCAGCCATGTTTTCGTCCCAATGGTGGATTTACTGTAGCTCGCCAGTTTACCTGACGCAGGGTGAACGCATACTTAGCCAAGAGCGACGTAAGTCCTCGCCATTCATGTCGTATTCACAGCGGACCTGCTTTCGAGGACTTACGTTGCTCACAGCACGGCCGTGACGTTAGTATGCGTTTACCCTGTACGCTGACGTCGCATAGTGGCGGCGCAGTATGGCGCGCGTGAAGCTTGGCCGGAGATAGAACCCGCGCGGGTTGGTGAGGACGACCCCCCCATCGGGGCCGACCGCACGGCAGAGAACCCGGGCATTGGCCGCTTTGGGGCGGATCTGCAGGGCCGTGCCGAGCCGCGCGGTAATATGCTCCAGGTCCCCGAGGCAGATCATATCCATGAGCTCTTCCCAATCGGCGCGCAGCACTGCCTCCTCCTCGGGCCCGGGGCTCCACAGCAGTGCATTGCCAATGCGCCGGTCTGCCAGGGGGATGGCGCGGTCTGCCTCGACCGGGACCCATAGCACGCGGGCGAGCTTACGCCGCACCCACGAGCGCTCCCATGTCTCGCCTCCCGCCCCCTCTAGGGGCACGGTGCAGACGTATGTCGACTCCCGGGGCTGTCCCGAGGCGTCCAGTGGCAGTGTTTTCAGCTCGATCCCCAGTCCGCGAAAATCAGGCTCGGCAAGGGAGCCGGCATCGGCGCCGAGGCCTAGCTCGAGGACCTGCCCGACCCAACCCTTGTGGCGGTTCAAGTCGGCCGGCACTGCGACCCCTAGCTCCCCCGCGAGGTCGGCCAGCGAACGCCCGGCGATCGCCCGGCAGCGCGCCAGCAACTCTTGATCGCTTTGCGGTGGTGGAAGAGGGGTGATTGGCATGGGAGCGCAGTATGCGCGTGGGGAGTCGGAGAGTCGAGAAGGTGCGAACTGTGCGCCGCGGCAGGGAGGCGCCTTCAAGGTGGTTTGCCGGTGAAAGAACTCACAAAAGAGGCTGGCGCACCGGGCCGCGACAGGAGTGTCAGCAACACCGGTGCCTCGAAATGAGGACGTCATCCGGGGGGCCGGACGGGGCGGTTGCGGGCGCCTGCACGAGAGGCGCCGCCAGTTAGTCGTTCCGAACGACCGCGCGGTCAGGCGCTGCGTCGCCATGGTCCGGGACAGTCGGCACAAAGAGCCGGTCGTCGAGCGTACAGGGACCCTGCCGCAGCTCTTCTCCGATCAGGGCGAGGCACCTTCTGACCTGTCGCGGAACTCGGAACCCCTGTTCAAGCCTCCTGGTCCTGCATCACGAGGCCGAGCGCCTCCGCCTCTTCGAGGCGCCGGCAGGCCTCACCACTGCCCTTGACCCAGCAAGTCCACACAATGCCGGCGGCCGAAAGGCACGCCGACATCAGTCCTACGAGAGTGAGGATGTCAAAATGCGCCATCTGGAGCCGCTCCCGTTGCCTCAGGTCCTTAAATTTCTAGCCCATTGCAGATGGGCGCGCTGATTTTTTTGTTGAGCGGCGGCAACGTGTCGGGATCGGTGCTCGGGCAGGGTAAACGCATACTTACCCCAGAGCGATGTAAGTCCTTGAAAGCAGGTTTGCTGTGAATACATCCCTTTGGCTCGCCGAGCGGTTTTAAAGGACTTGCATCGCCTCGCGAGAGTATGCGCTCACCCTGGGGTGCCCGGGGGGGCGCCGTTGCGCTTGGCCGTGTTTCTATGGTACGAAGCCTGCCTGATCCCGAATCCTGGAGACTGCCCGTGTACGAACGTGCATCCATAGCCGGGTGGGACGGCTGGCGCCGACTCACCGAGGGGACACAGAAGCTGATGGCCCTGTACCGACCCAGTGCATTGCGCGCCCAGAATTGGGTTGTGCGCATCATGCTGGTGGCGGGGGCCGCGCTGGTTGTGGCCGTAATTCTCGCGTTCATCTGGAGTCGCGAACCGGAGTTGTTCGATGTGGTGGGCGAAGCGACAGCGCGCGCGCAGGCAGCGGGGCGGCCGGTCGTGACTGGATACACCACCACGGCCACGGTGGTGCGGATCGCCTCCACCCTGCTGGAAAAGCCCGGTGGTTATCTGAGCAACGATGTGTTTGTTCCGGGGGCCGTTCTGGACAACATGCCCAATTGGGAATTCGGAGTCCTTGTGCAGTTGCGCGACATCTCCCGCAGCTTGCGCAACGACATGAGCCGCTCCCAGTCCCAGTCGGTGGAGGACCGGGATTTGGCAGTGGCGGAGCCGCGGTTCAACTTCGATTCCGCCTCCTGGATGTTCCCCCCCAGTGAAAACGAATACCGGGAGGGGATCAATGCGCTGACGCGCTACCTTGATCGCCTCAACGATGACGATGTGCAGGACGCCCAGTTTTACGCGCGGGCCGACAACCTCGCGGCCTGGCTTGCGGTGGTAGAGAAGCGGCTTGGAAGTCTCTCCCAGCGGTTGAGCGCCTCGGTGGGGCAGGCGCGGATCAACACCGATCTGGCCGGGGATGCGGAGGCGAGCCAATCGACCGCCCGGCCTTCCCAGTTGGAGATCAAGACCCCTTGGCTGGAGCTGGATGATGTCTTTTTCGAGGCGCGCGGCACCACCTGGGCGCTGATTCATCTGCTGCGGGCGGCGGAGGTGGATTTCGCCCGGGTGCTGGAGAAGAAGAACGCCCTCATCAGCCTGCGGCAGATCATCCGCGAGTTGGAGGCCACCCAGGAGCCGGTCTGGAGCCCGGTGATTCTTAATGGTAGCGGCTTTGGCATGTTGGCCAACCACTCCCTGGTGATGGCCTCCTATATCTCGCGCGCCAACGCGGCCATCATTGATTTGAAGGCCCTGCTGGTCCAGGGTTGACCGACCGGGCCCTGGTCACTGAAGAGGCATGCCCCGGGCATGCCTCAGGACCTCACTCCTCGGGGCGCAGCCAGGTGCCCGATTTGCCTCCCCGCTTTTCCATCAGCCGTACCTGTTCGATGGTCATGCCGCGATCCACGGCCTTGCACATATCGTAGATGGTCAGCAGGGCCACCTGGACCGCGGTCAAGGCCTCCATCTCGACCCCTGTGGGGCCGGTGGTCTCGGCGGTCGCTCGGCAGCGGACCGCCGAGCCCTCCGGCAACGCATCCAGGTCAATGGCGACCCGGGTCAGCGCCAGGGGGTGGCACAGGGGGATGAGGTCCGCGGTTTTCTTGGAGGCCATAATGCCGGCAATGCGAGCTATACCAAGCACATCCCCCTTTTTGTGGCTACCTTCTTGGATAAGGCGCAGGGTGTCGGCAGACATCGTAATGAAGCCCTCGGCGACGGCGGTCCGACGTGTGGCTGGCTTGTCACCAACGTCCACCATATGGGCCTCGCCCTTCGCATCGAAATGGGTCAGTTCACTCATGGCATTACTGTGTGGGAGGAAATTGGTCGGCTGGGGCAATCATGATAGGCTGCCCTCTCCGGGGGCGCAATTGCGCCCTGAACTTGTGGAAAGCGGGCCATGACTGTCGAAGTGAAGTTTTTTGCCAGCCTCAAGGAGCAGATGGGGTGTGACGGCGCCACTGTCGAAATCGGGGAGGTCGCCACCGCGGCCGATGTCTGGCTGCAGGCCTCCGGCGGCAAGCCCCTGCCTCCCTCTGTGCTGGTTGCCGTGAACATGGAATACGCCGACCCCAACCATCCGGTGCGCAGTGGCGATGAGGTGGCCTTCTTCCCGCCGGTCACGGGTGGTGAAGGTGCTGAACCGTGAAAGTGGAGATTTGTGAAGCCGCTCTTGATCCGTGGGTGGAGCTGACCGCCTATGAGCGGAGTCGAACCGATCGCCCGGGGGGGTACGGCGCCACAGCTGTGTTCGTGGGAACCATGCGCGACTTTAACGAGGGGGATGAGGTCCGGGGTATGATCCTGGAGTACTACCCCGGAATGACCGAGCGGCAGTTGCAGCGGATGGTCGCGGAGGGGGCTGAGCGGTGGGAACTGGATGATGTGCTGGTCGTGCACCGGGTCGGCACCCTGGAGCCCGGAGAGCCCATCGTCCTTGTGGCCGTCTGGTGTGCCCACCGCAAGGAGGCCTTTGAAGGGTGCCGCCAAATCATGGAAGAGCTCAAGTCAAAGGCACCGTTCTGGAAAAAGGAGCAACTGGAAGAGGGCTGCCGGTGGGTGGAGAAAAACACCGCCGGCTATTGAGCCAACCCGCTGGGGGCAAGCCCATGGATGAGTTGAGCGACAAGCAGGTTGCAACGCTTCGCCAATGCCTGTTGGACACCCAGGCCCGGCTTCGGGTGGCGATCCGCGAAGAGCTCATCAAGGGGGATGATGAGCGCTACGCCGATCTGGCGGGCCCGGTCCATGACGAAGGTGAGGAGGCGGTCGCGGACATGCTCTCCGACCTCAATGTGACCTTTACGAGCAAGCTGATCCAAGAGCTTCGGGAGGTTGAGGCCGCCTTGGGACGCATCGAGATGGGTATCTACGGTCGCTGCGAGGAGTGTGGCACCGAGATCCCTTACCAGCGGTTGGAAGCCTATCCCACCGCGCGGCGCTGCATAAAGGATCAGGAGCGCCATGAGCGGCTGTTTCCAGACAAAGGGACGCCAAGCCTCTAAATAGCTGTTGCGCACCCTGATACAGTTTAGGGGGCGCAGGTGAGCTGCCCTGGTCCGACACGCTGTAAACGCATCCCTGTACGCTCGGCGGCCGAGCCCCTGCGGCTGACGGTCTCGTACCGGGGCACCTCACCTCCTCACTGTCTCAGGGTTAGGAACTTTAGTGGGACCCACCGTCCAGCGTCTGGAGCAAGCGCCTTCAGGGCGCCGGCACGGGCAGGATTTCGAACTCAAGGGTATCGAGATCCCCAAGTGCGTAGGTGGGGGCTGCGCCAACGCCGGCAACGGTCCCGGGGTTGACCAGCAGGGTCTCGCCTCCCTTCAGGTTGGGGCGCCACTCAATGGCTGCCCGATGGTCGTGTCCACAGCAGACGAGGTCCCACTCCCCGGTGGCTGCCAGGGCCGTGGCATAGTGAGGGTAGTGCACGAGGAATATCCGTTTCCCTCCAAGCTCCAGGCCCGCATCCTGACCGTGGTAATGGATGACACTCTTAGGCTCCTGAGCCAGCATGAACATGGCATAGGTATCACCGGTATTGTTGCCATGGATCACGTGAACCGGCAGACCTACGGACTGGAGCACGCGCAAGGTCGTGGGGGCAACTACGTCCCCGCAGTGCAGCACCGCCCTGGCGCCTCGTTCGGCGGCATCGCGGACCGCCGCGGCGAGCAGGGGCCGGTTATCATGGCTATCGGAGACCACGCAGACTTTCATAAGGGTGACAAGATACAGGATTCAAGAGGAAAGGGGAAAGTGGCAGGGTAAACGCATACTCACAGCACGGCCGTGACGTTAGTATGCGTTCACCCTGGGGAAAGTGGTAGCCGGTGGGTGTTGCCGGGAAGTTCTCTTCCTCGTTTCGTTTCACATCCGAAGACGGGTGAGGAAGCCGGCCCCGGCAGGTGGCATGATCAACATGGTGGGATCACCGAACCAAAGGCGGTTGCCGGTGCCGCAGGCACCACTTCAGACATCTTGCGTTGTGGCTTCGAGGCGGCCAAGCCGGCGGGAGAGGCTTCGCGATTTCTCTCCTCCTGATCGTTTTGCTCGCAGCCTTGGGGGGCGGAGGGGATAGGGCGGGTTCCCAAACCAAGTGGCCGGGAACCACACCCTTGGACCTTAGAGCCTGCTCTTGAGTTTACCTCAGAAGTGCGGCTTTTCGGGGGCCGACTTGTACATCGCCACCGAGTTCAGGATCTCCTGCTTGGCGGCCTCGACGCCCTCCCACCCCTGTACGCGAACCCATTTGCCTTCGTCGAGGTCCTTATAGTGCTCGAAGAAGTGGGCGATCTGTTCGAGGAGGGTCGGAGGCATGTCGCCGATATCGTTGGCTTTTCTGTAGAGCCGGCACAGCTTGTCGACGGGCACGGCCAGCACCTTGGCATCGTCGCCCGACTCGTCGGTCATCTTGAGCACGCCGACGGGGCGGCAGCGGATCACGGAGCCGGGGATGAGTGGGTAGGGGGTCACTACCAGCACGTCCACGGGGTCGCCGTCGTCGGAGAGGGTGTGAGGCACATAGCCGTAGTTGCACGGATAGTGCATCGCGGTGTTCATGAAACGATCCACGAACATGGCCCCCGACTCCTTGTCGACTTCGTATTTGACGGGGTCGCTGTGTGCGGGGACTTCGATAATGACGTTGATGTCGTTGGGGACGTCGCGCCCGGAGTCGACTCGGTCGAGATTCATGCCAGCTGCCTCTGTTCACTGGAGGAAAAGAAAAAGGCCGGTAATTATACCGGCCTTAATCGCAGATAAAAGAATTGTTTTGTAAGGGGGCTACAGCAAAGGGACGATGAGCAGTGCCACAATGTTGATGATCTTAATCAAAGGATTAATGGCCGGGCCTGCTGTGTCCTTGTAGGGATCACCCACGGTATCGCCGGTTACCGCCGCCTTATGGGCCTCGGAGCCCTTTCCTCCGTGGTGCCCATCCTCAATGTACTTCTTGGCATTGTCCCACGCCCCACCGCCGGTTGTCATGGAGATGGCCACGAACAGCCCGGTGACGATGGTGCCGATGAGCAAGCCCCCGAGGGCCTCCTTGCCGAGCAGCAGGCCCACCAGGACGGGGACCAGGATCGGCAGGAGCGAGGGGACGATCATCTCCTTGATGGCCGACTTGGTCAGCATGTCGACCGCCCGGGAGTAGTCGGGCTTGGCGGTCCGCTCCATGATGCCCGGGATTTCCTTGAACTGTCGCCGCACCTCCATGACGATGCCGCCGGCCGCCCGGCCGACCGCTTCCATCGCCAGGGCTCCGAACAGGTAGGGGACCAGACCGCCGATGAACAGGCCGATGATCACCATGTGATTGTCGAGGGAGAAGTTGAAGACCTCGCCCCCTTCGGCGGCCAGGGCGTGGGTGTAGTCGGCGAACAGCACGAGCGCGGCGAGGCCGGCCGAGCCGATGGCGTAGCCCTTGGTGACCGCCTTGGTGGTGTTCCCCACCGCGTCCAGCGGGTCGGTAATGTTGCGGATCTTCTCGTCCAATTCCGCCATCTCGGCAATGCCGCCGGCGTTGTCGGTGATGGGGCCGTAGGCATCCAGTGCCACGATGATGCCGGTCATGGAGAGCATCGAGGTGGCGGCGATGGCGATGCCGTAGATGCCGGCCAGCTCGTAACCTCCCCAAATACTGGCGGAGACCGCCAGCACAGGGGCTGCGGTGGACCGCATGGAAACGCCCAGACCTGCGATGACGTTGGTGCCGTGTCCGGTGGTGGAGGCCTCGGCGATATGCCGCACCGGGGAGTACTCGGTGGCAGTGTAGTACTCGGTGATGACCACCATGGCGGCGGTGAGGGCCAGGCCAATCAGCGCGGCGAAGTAGAGGTTCCAGGTGGAGACGCTGGTGCCATCCAGGGAGACGGTGTCACCCATGACCCAGCGGGTTGCCGGGATGAAGGCCACGGCGGCGAGGGCGCCGGCGACGATGAGGCCGCGGTAGAGGGCGTTCATAATCTTCCCGCCCTCGGCGACCTTGACAAAGAAGGTCCCGACCACCGAAGCGAGGATCGACACCCCACCGAGCACCAACGGATAGACGACCGCTGCCGTCCTCTCTTCCCCCTGCATCAGCAGACTACCGAGCAGCATGGTGGCCAGAACGGTAACGGCATAGGTCTCGAAGAGGTCGGCCGCCATGCCGGCGCAGTCGCCCACGTTATCGCCCACGTTATCGGCAATGACCGCCGGGTTGCGGGGGTCGTCTTCCGGAATACCCGCCTCCACTTTGCCCACCAGGTCGGCGCCTACGTCAGCCCCCTTGGTGAAGATCCCGCCGCCCAGTCGCGCAAAGATGGAGATGAGGGAGCCCCCAAAGCCGAGCCCCACCAGCGGGGCCAGATCCACCGCCTGCCCTTCGGGTGTGGTGGCGGCAAGGTAAGCATAGAACCCCGCCACCCCCAGCAGCCCCAGACCGACGACGAGCATCCCGGTGATCGCCCCGCCGCGGAAGGCGACCTGCATGGCGGCATTGAGCCCCTGATTGGCCGCCTCGGCGGTGCGCACGTTGGACCGCACAGAGATGTTCATCCCGATGTAGCCGGCCAGACCGGAGAACACCGCACCGATGAGGAAGCCGACGGCCGTGGTGACGTCGATGAACACTGCGATCAATATCAGCAGAATGGCCCCGGCGATGGCGATGGTTGAATACTGGCGATTGAGATAGGCCTTGGCGCCCTCCTGTATGGCACCGGAAATTTCCTGCATGCGCTCGGTACCGGCGGGCCTCTTCAGGATCCAATTGACGGAAGCGATCCCATAGGCGATCGCTGCGACTGCACAGAGCAGCGCAAAAATCGTGGCTGCAGACATTGACTAACCCTCCTCGGAAAAGTGACGTTCTTCTTGTTGCTCGGGAGACTTCCGGCCCCCCGGGGTAAAACGAAAAAGGGGAGCATGTGCTCCCCTTGGGTTTCGTCTACTACTTTAGCTCAAAATCCGTATCGAGTTTCTTCGGTACGGCGACATTTTTCAGTCTCACGTACTGGGGGAGACCATTCTTGTAGGGGGGGTAGTCCTCACCCTGGATGAGCGGTGCCAGGTAGTCGCGGCACTTGGCGGTGATGCCGAACCCATCCTTGGTGATGAAGTTCTTGGGCATCATCTTCTCCTTGTTGGCCACTTTGGCAAGCGGGGCTTCCTCGATGGTCCAGCGGTATGGCTTGTCGGATTTGCGGACAATGGCAGGCATCACCGAGTTCTTGCCCTTGACGGCGTACTCCACCGCGGCCTTGCCGACTGCATAGGCCTGCTCCACATCCGACTTGGAGGCGATATGCCGGGCCGCCCGCTGCAGATAATCAGCCACGGCCCAGTGGTACTTCAGCCCCAGGTCTTCCTTGATCATGTTGGCGACTACCGGGGCGACGCCGCCCAGCTGGGCATGGCCGAAGGCATCCCGCAAGCCCTGGTCGGAGAGGAATTTGCCGTCGTCGCCCTTCACCCCCTCGGAGACCACCACGGAGCAGTAGCCGTATTTCGCCACTTTCTCTTCCACGGTGGCCATGAAGCGGGCACGGTCGAAGGTCACTTCGGGGAAGAGGATCACGACCGGGATTTCGGTCTCCTCGTCGGAGGCCATGCCCCCGGCTGCGGCGATCCACCCCGCGTGGCGGCCCATGACCTCCAGCACGAACACCTTGGTGGAGGTCTTCGCCATGGAAGCGACGTCAAAGCTCGCCTCGCGGGTGGACACTGCGATGTACTTGGCCACGGAACCAAACCCGGGACAGTTGTCGGTAATGGGGAGGTCATTGTCGACGGTCTTGGGAACGTGGATCGCCTGGATGGGGTAGCCCATCTTCTGGGCGAGCTGGGAGACCTTCAGGCAGGTGTCGGCAGAGTCGCCCCCGCCGTTGTAGAAGAAGTAGCCGATGTCGTGGGCTTCAAAAACCTCGATGAGCCGCTCGTACTCGGCCCGATTCTCTTCCAAACTCTTGAGCTTGTAACGGCAGGAGCCAAATCCGCCGGCTGGTGTGTAGCGCAGTGCCGCAATCGCCTTGGCGCTCTCTTTGCTCGTGTCGATGAGGTCCTCGGTGAGGGCACCGATGATGCCGTTGCGTCCGGCGTAGACTTTTCCGATCTTGTCTTTGTGCTGCCGTGCGGTCTCGATGACGCCGCATGCCGAGGCGTTGATAACGGCGGTGACGCCACCCGATTGGGCATAAAAGGCGTTTTTCTTGGCCATGGTTCTGCGATACTCCCTGGTCGTTGCTTTGTTATGTTCCTCGGGACGCGGGCGCTCAGGAGTTGCTTTGCTCCTCAGCCCGGCTGATGGCCTCGTGATCGGCCTGGACCTGGAGCAGGGTCACCGTGCACTCGGCCAAGTCGTCGTATTCGTCGATGCCCGTCCCGTAGTGGTGGCGGACGCTGTAGAAGAACTGACAGCGGTAGCGGCCCTCGCCCACTTTCACGATGACGAAGTGAGCCTTCCCATCTTGCCAGTACAGGGTTGGGCAGACAGTGAGCTCGGAAGAGTGGGGATCGAGCCGCAGCTCGCTTTCCGCGAGTTCAGGCGACATGGGCGAGCCGTAACGCTCTTCCAAGGTCCGTTGGACCGTCCACATTTCGGTTTGGGTGAAGTCCGGGATAGAAGCCATTATCAATGCTTTTGGTTAGGATTACGGGCCGCAGTTTAGCCTACTGTTACCAAAGCCGTTTTTCTGGGGCTCAGCGCGTTGACTTGGGCTTAAGACTCGGATTAGCTTAAACCGCATCAGAGCCTTAGAGTAATGCAATTTGTATATACCACCATGCAAAAAACTTAACAAAGGAACCTGTCGGTCCTTTGGCTTGGGAGTAACGCGTAAATGAGAATTGTACTGCTTGGAGCGCCGGGCTCCGGAAAGGGCACCCAGGCCAAGCGTCTGGTTGAAAGGTACCAGGTGCCGCAGGTATCCACGGGTGACTTGCTGCGTGCCGCCGTTCGGCAGGGTACGCCGCTGGGGCAACGCGCCAAGGAGGCCATGGAGTCGGGTCATTTGGTCAGCGATGAAATTGTGCTCGGGATCATCAAGGAGCGGTTGTCCGCGCCCGATGCCACCCACGGTTTCATCCTGGACGGCTTCCCGAGGACCATTCCCCAGGCCGAGGCTCTGGATGCGATGGTCGACGCCATGGGGATGTCCATTGAGGCGGCCATCTTGATCAATGTGGAGTTTGAGGTCCTTCTTGAGCGACTGACCGGCCGCAGGACCTGTGAGTCGTGCGGGCAGGTCTACAACATCTACACCTCGCCCCCACGTTTGGAGGACCGCTGTGACGTATGCGGGGGTGAGTTGAAGCATCGCGCTGATGACAGGGAAGAGACCATCAGTAACCGGTTGCGCGTCTACGAGGCCCAGACGGCCCCCCTTTCGGAGTATTTCCGCCGCCAAGGTAAATTGCGGAGCGTCGATGGCAGTGGTGACATCGACCAGATCTTCCAAGCCATCGATGCCATTGTAAGCGCCCTGCCATCAGAGCAGCGTGCCGAGGAAGTGGCTCCGGTGGAGGCCGCAGTGGCAGAAGCGGCGATGGAGCCATCAGAGCCGGCCGCCGTAGCAGAGTCCGCGATGGAGCCCCAAGAACCCGCTGCCGTCGCCGAATCCGCGATGGAGCCCTCAGCTCCGGTCGTCCTCAGCTCCGCGGAGGAATCCGCCGTCGAGGCGATCTCCGAAAGCGCCGGCGAGACTCCCTCTCCCTCGCCTGCCCCGGCGATCCCGGAGGTCGAAGCTGTGGTAGAGGCAGAGCCTGAAGGGATGGAAGAGATTCGGGCCGAACCGTTACCGGTCGCGACGCCTGCTGCCGCACCGGCGATGCCGAAAAAACGGGCGGCTCCGAAGAAGAAAGCTGCTGCCGCGGCTGCGGTTTCGCCTGAGACCGTGGCGGTTGAGCCGACTGCGGGGGCAGGCGTGCCGACTCCGAAGAGAAGAACTGCCGCCAAGAAGCCCGCGCCCAGAAAGGCGGTAGCGGAAAGTGCTCCAGCGGAGGTCGTACCCAAGGAAGCGGCCCCGAAGAAGGCGGCCCCGAAGAAGGCGGCCCCGAAGAAGGCGGCCCCGAAGAAGGCGGCCCCGAAGAAGGCGGCCCCGAAGAAGGCCGCACCGAAGAAGGCCGCACCGAAGAAGGCCGCACCGAAGAAGGCCGCACCGAAGAAGGCCGCACCGAAGAAGGCCGCACCGAAGAAGGCCGCACCGAAGAAG
>JAWLHA010000050.1:28241-34304 GCA_041690535.1 Gammaproteobacteria bacterium
GCGGCTCCCAAGAAGGCGGCCCCGAAGAAGGCGGCTCCGAAGAAGGCGGCCCCGAAGAAGGCCGCACCGAAGAAGGCCGCCCCGAAGAAGGCCGCACCGAAGAAGGCCGCACCGAAGAAGGCCGCACCGAAGAAGGCGGCTCCGAAGAAGGCGGCTCCGAAGAAGGCTGCTCCGAAGAAGGCGGCCCCGAAGAAGGCGGCCCCGAAGAAGGCGGCCCCGAAGAAGGCGGCCCCGAAGAAGGCGGCCCCGAAGAAGGCCGCTCCGAAGAAGGCCGCTCCGAAGAAGGCCGCTCCGAAGAAGGCCGCTCCGAAGAAGGCCGCTCCGAAGAAGGCCGCCCCGAAGAAGGCCGCCCCGAAGAAGGCGGCCCCGAAGAGGGGGCAAAGCAAGCGGTAGAGCAACGTTGACGCCCGGCAAAATGCTGCACTGATGTGCCGGCCGTTGAATTAGTGTGGCAAAACGCAGGCGAAGGCCAAACCCCCGTGAGCATCAATGGCTCGCGGGGGGCTTTGGGAGAAATCCTTGCCGCTCGCGTACTGCCAGGGACCCCCAAATTGCTTCAACCCTCTTTGGTAACTGCTTGGACAGACAGCAAAAAGCCCCCTCGAAAGGGGGCTTCTGCATCCCGGGTCACG
The DNA here is from genome assembly GCA_041690535.1 of Gammaproteobacteria bacterium. Lineage (GTDB taxonomy): Bacteria > Pseudomonadota > Gammaproteobacteria > Thiohalomonadales > Thiohalomonadaceae > JAWLHA01. The sequence goes on from JAWLHA010000050.1 coordinate 28,874, forward strand.
CCGATCAGGCGAAGGTATCAACGTTAACTTGACGCCTAGCCCGGATCTCTCACCAGATACTGCAGCGAGGGTGGGAGGTGCCGTTACGGCCCTTGGTCGCGGGGAGGTTCTCCGCCACCGGTCAGCCACAGGTCGACTTTTCCCCAGAACCACTCGAGCAGCCGCCTGTGCCAAGGGCGTCTATCCCATTGATCATAGTGATATTCTTGGCTTGCGGCGAAGTCTGCCTCGAACATCGCCTGTACCTGCGCCGCAAAGGAAGGGGCGTCCACCTCTTGGTTGGCATCCAGGTTCCAGCGCTGATTCCAGCGATCGATGTTGCTGGAGCCGATGGACGCCCACCCGTCGCAGAGCATGACCTTGGTATGCAGAAACCGCGGCTGGTACTCGAAAATGCGAACGCCGTTGCGAAGTAGCCGTGCGTAGTAGCGGCGGCCTGCGTGTCGGACGGCTGGGTGGTCGGAAATGGGACCAGGCAGCAGCAGGCGTACATCTGCACCGTTGCGTGCCGCCACCCTGAGGGCGCGGCGGATCTTGCGCGAAGGAATGAAGTAGGCGGTTGCGAGCCACACCCGGCATTCGGCATTGCGCACTCGTTTCACGAGAGACCGCTTGATTTCCATCCCCCAAGGCGCGTTGCCCACCACGCGGCCGAGCTCTCCTCCTTCGGGGGGGGCGGGATATGCCGGGGGAAGTGCCAGCGGTGGACCGGCCCAGCTGTTCCAAATTTGAGAAAAGGTCACCTGCCAATCGGCAGCACAGGGGCCTTCAATCTGCACCATCGCGTCATGCCAGTATCGATCGCCGCGGCTCTCCGGGGCGAAATCGTCGGTGATGCCGGCGCCTCCGACGAAGCCGACCTTTCCATCGATGAGGAGCAGCTTGCGGTGGTCGCGGAACAGATTTCTGCGCCAGCGGCCATAACGTAGCGGGTTGTAGTCGGTAATGAAAGCGCCCGCTTCATGGAGCCGCAGGCGATCGCGCTTGTTCAGTCCACCCGCGCCGTAGGCGTCGAGAAGCAGGCAGACGGTGACACCCCGTTGTGCCGCTTGGGTCAGTGCGTCGATGAAGCTATCGCTCACATCTCCCGATTCGAACAAATACATCTCCAGAAGCACATGCCGTCGCGCTTCTCGGATGGCCTTGAGCATGGGGGGAAAGAAATTATCACCATCCACCAGCAGTCGGAACCGATTGCCGGCGCGCCAGGGAAAGCGGTAGTAGTGCGTGTGAGGCCTCATACGCATTACATATTAAACCGCAACTGAAGGGGCGGTTGGCGGGGGCACAGAATACCAGGGTGTTCTCCTCAGGCGATCGCGGGCGCTCTGCACACCCGAGATGCCTTGGAAAAAGGGGAAAGAGGGATCAGGAGGCAGCCAACTGCGCACGCTCTGTGACGCTCGGTAGCACGGCCAGACGCCCGTCGATCACCTTAAGTGTGCACTGCCCGTCCAGCAACGCCAGCAGTTCCTCGCCGACCATCGCCCGACGCCAACCGCGGAGCAGCGGCAGGTGGCGGTCACCGAGTATCAGCCGTTCGAGCTCTCTGCGGCTCGCAATGGCCGTGGGGCTTACTTCACACTCTCGGCATCGCTCTTTCAGCAGGGCCGCAAGCAGGTCCACCAGCGACTCCTGTTCCACAGGCAGGCGTGGACCCTCCTCAAGGATGGGCCACTCACTCTTGGGTTGTTTCGACGCCTCGCGCACCACGGTCAGGACGGCTGCTCCGAACTTCCGGACAAAACCTTCGTCCAGTCCGCGAATCCGGGACAGGTGGTCCGGGGTCTGCGGCGAGAGGCGGGCAATGTCGAGCACGGCATCGTCCTTGACGATCCAGCGTCGGGGGCGATCGAGCTGACGCGCTTGCCGTTCCCGCCAAGCGGCCAAGGCAGCCAGCACAGCCAGCTGGCGCCCTTTCAGGCGACCTGCCCCTTTGATTCGGTGCCAAGCATCGGCGGGGTCGTTCTCATAGAGTCTGTTGTCGCTCAGTTGTGCGAAATCTTCCTCCAGCCACTCCTCGCGGCCAAGCAGTGTCAGCCGCTCCTTTTGCCGTAGGTAGACGTCGCGGAGGTAACGTACGTCATCGGCGGCATAGATTAGCTGGTCGCCATCCAGTGGACGCTGACACCAGTCGGTCCGCGCATGCCCTTTGTCCAGGTGCACCCCCAGCTCGCCTGCGACCAGCGCGGCATATCCGATCTGATCGCCATACCCCAGAAGCGTCGCCGCCACCTGGGTGTCGAAGACCGGGGCGGGGGCCTGACTGCAAAGACCGTGAAAAATCTCAAGATCCTGACGTGCCGCATGCAGCACCTTGACGATGTCGGGCGATGTGAGCAACTCCAGCAGTGACCCAAGGTCCGGCAGGGCGAGGGGGTCCACGCACGCGACCACATCGGGGTTTGCCACTTGGAGGAGGCACAGCTTGGGATTATAGGTCTTCTCCCGAATGAACTCCGTATCGAGGGCCATCCAGGGATACTTGCGTAACGTCTGGCAGAGATCCTCGAGGGCGGCGGGGGTATCTATATAAATGAAGTCGGCCATGGGTCCTCAACCGTCATGAAAGGAAAAATGCACCGGCGGCTGCATTGCTGCCGCTCGCCGCTAGACGCTATTATGCCCCCTCTTCTCTACGACACGAAAAAACTCCTACATGCTTCATCATCACGGCTATGGGGCAACTGATTAGTACCTTTTGGGCCATCCTGCGGCTGAGGCTCGGTCCCCAGGCCGTTCCGGCTTCCGGGTTCCTCTATTGGAGCGTTATCGGTCTCCATCTGGTCACTGGCATCATGCTGGCAGGCTTGAGCATGTCGCTTGGCCAGGCGCTGCTGTCGGCCTTCGTGGGCACCGCAATGGTCATTGCGGTCCCTGATACGATTCTCCTGCTGCGGGGCCTGAGCCATCGGCGCACGCAGACGGTTACCGCGCTGGCTGGGGCCGAGGTCATCATCGGTCTTGCCGCTCTTCCCGTGACGGCGTGGTTTCTCATGTCCACCGGAGAAGGGCAGGCAATCCCAGCGTTGATTTCGCTCTTCCTGGTGGGGTGGAATGTGGCTGTGGCCGCCCACGTGTTAAGTCATGCCCTGGAGGTGCCCAAGGGGCTCGGCGTGGTTGCCGCCCTCATCTACATGGCCATTTCCATCATCATCGGCAACGTGATCTCGGGTTGAAATGCGCGTACATATTCTTGGAATTTGCGGCACGTTCATGGGTGGCATCGCCTTGCTGGCGCGGTCCAGCGGACACGTAGTGAGCGGGCAGGATGCCAATGTCTACCCGCCCATGAGTACCCAGCTCATGGAACAGGGAATCACGCTGACCGAAGGTTTTGACCCCTCCGGGATCCCGGGGGATGTCGATATGGTCGTGATTGGCAATGCCCTCTCGCGCGGTAATCCTGCGGTGGAGCACGTACTCAATCGGGGCATTGCCTACACCTCTGGTCCACAGTGGCTCGCTGAGAATCTGCTGCGTGACAAATGGGTCCTCGCGGTCTCCGGAACCCATGGCAAGACGACCACCTCCGCGATGCTGGCCTGGATCCTGGAATATGCAGGGCTTACACCCGGGTTCCTGATCGGAGGGGTTCCTCGGAATTTCGGTGTCTCCGCACGCTCCGGCAACACCCCCTTCTTCGTGGTGGAGGCGGACGAGTACGACACCGCATTCTTCGACAAGCGCTCAAAATTCGTCCACTACCGACCCCGCACGCTGGTGATGAATAACCTCGAGTTCGATCACGCGGACATCTTTCCAGATATCGCGGCGATTCAACGGCAGTTCCACCATCTGGTGAGGACCGTCCCGGGCAGCGGGCTCATAATTTCGCCACGGCACGACCCGGCGCTCAACAAAGTACTGGCAATGGGGTGTTGGTCACCTCGGGAGTACATTGCAGACGGCTCTGGCTGGCAAGCGCGACTGGAAGCTGCGGACGGCAGCCGGTTCGAGGTGCTCTGGCAGGGGAGACCTCAAGGCCACGTGGCGTGGGAACTACTGGGCGAACACAACGTCAGCAATGGCCTGGCGGCAATCGCGGCTGCCCGTCACGCTGGCGTCCCTGCCGCGGTCGCGGCCGAAGCATTGAGCGCATTCAGTAGTGTCAAGCGGCGCTTGGAGGTCCGAGGGACGGTTGAGGGCATTACGGTTTACGATGACTTCGCTCACCATCCGACCGCCATCGCCACCACACTCGCCGGTCTGCGGCGGCGGGTAGGAGGGGAGCGCATCCTGGCCATCCTCGAACCCCGATCCAACACCATGCGCATGGGGGTGCATCGTGCCGACTTGCCACGAGCGTTGGCGGAGGCCGACCTTGTCTACCTGTATAAATCCGAGGGCATTGGCTGGGATGTGGGGGAGGTGGCCGGGGCCGTGTCCCATGCCGAGGTCTTCGGCGACATCGATGGGATTGTGAAGGCGATCTGCGCCGAGGCACAACCGGGCGATCACGTCCTCATTATGAGTAACGGTGGATTCGGCGGGATCCATCAGCGGCTGCTTTCCTCCCTGGCCGGGGGCACAAAGGGATGAAGTCCGGCGCCGTCTCGTTGGCGATCACCGGCGCGTCCGGGGTCCAATACGGCTTGAGGCTCCTTGAGTGTCTCATCAGGGCCAAGCGCCCCGTCTACCTGATGATCTCCTCTGCGGCACGGGTGGTCATCGCCACGGAGACGGACTTGAACCTGCCCGGCCGCTCCGAGGAAGCGCAGGTGTTTCTGGCAGAACGCTGCGGCGCCGAATCCGGGCAGTTGCAGGTGTTCGGCCGCGAGCAGTGGATGGCGCCGGTGGCCAGCGGCTCCAATGCCCCAACAGCCATGGTGGTTTGCCCCTGTTCGACGGGCACACTCTCCGCCATTGCCACAGGGGCGAGTAACAACCTCATTGAGCGGGCTGCGGACGTGATGCTGAAGGAACAGCGTCGTCTCATCCTCGTTCCCCGGGAGACTCCCCTCTCGGCCATACACCTGGAACACATGCTCAGCCTGGCCCGTCTGGGGGTCACCATCCTTCCGGCCGCCCCGGGGTTTTATCACCGTCCCACTGCGGTGGAGGAGTTGATCGATTTTGTGGTGGCCCGCGTCCTTGATCACCTCGGGGTGGAGCACCGGCTGGCGGGGCGCTGGGGTGAACATCTTTAGCCTGATAGTTTCGCTGAATTGCATCAGGAAGACGGGCGAGCGAAAAAATAAGAAAAAAGAACTGGACGAAACCTTCAGCGTCTATATACTACGCCCCTCTCGACGAGACACACGGCCCGAAAGGGCAACTCGCCGGGACGGGAAAAAAGGCAGTTGACAAATTCCCGGAGGCGAGTAGAATGCACGCCTCTTCGCTGGACGAACTTCAGCGGCGCTCTTTAAAAAGTCGGTTAGGTAATTTGTGTGGGCGCTCCGGAACGGGTTTGGAAGCACAGAACTCG
>JAWLHA010000051.1:0-33227 GCA_041690535.1 Gammaproteobacteria bacterium
CGTCGGCCGCCTGGACGCGGCCGTCGAGCGTACAGGGACGTATTCACAGCGTACCTGCTTTCAAGGACTTACGTCGCTCACAGCACGGCCGTGACGTTAGTATGCGTTCACCCTGGCAGTTGACGCAGTTGACCGGCGCGAGTGCAGGGCTGGCCTTTGACTTCCCTCCGGAGGGGGTGTTATCTAGACGCCCCGTGTTGAACCCGATTTCAGAAGATGGAATGCCTGCTCGCCTACTGCCGTCCCGGATTTGAAAGTGAATGCGCCTCGGAGCTTCAGGCCAGGGCGCTCGATCTCGGAGGCTCGGGCTACATTCGGGCCAAACCGCAGAGTGGGTTCATCGTGTTCACACCTTATGAGGTGGAGGCACGGGTGCTGGCGCGGCAAACACCCTTTCGGGCGTTGACCTTCGCGCGCCAAGTCGTCGTCTCCAGTGGTCTCATCAAGGACTTGCCCGTGACTGACCGGGCCGGACCGTTGGTGAGCGCCTTCGGGGAACTCGCCGAGGGCTTCGCAGGCCTCTGGGTTGAAACCGCCGATACGAACGAGGCCAAGGCCCTGCTGGGCTTCTGCCGCAAATTCTCCCCCCACTTGGAGAGCGCCATGGCAGCTGCCGGGCTGCTGGGGAGCGCTCCAGGGCACCAGCCGCGCGCCCACGCCTTTTTCCTCAGTGGCACGGCGGCCTACCCCGGCCTCTCCGACCCGCAGAGCGGGTCGCCGTGGTTCATGGGCATTCCCCGGCTCAAGAGCCCGAAAGGGGCACCGAGCCGCGCTACCATGAAGCTGGAGGAAGCCTTTCACCTCTTCCTCGACAAGCAGGAACGTCAGCAGGTGTTGCGCCCGGGCCTTCGGGCGGTGGACCTTGGGGCCGCGCCGGGCGGCTGGACCTGGCAGTTCGTGCGCCGGGGCCTGCGTGTCACCGCCGTGGACAATGGGGCGATGGCCACCGAGTTGATGGACTCGGGGCTGGTGGAGCATCTCCGCGTCGACGGGTTTCGCTATGCCCCGGATCAGCCGGTGGAGTGGATGGTGTGCGACATGGTGGAGCAGCCGCGCAAGGTGGCCTCGCTGGTGGCCCGTTGGGCGGTGAACGGCTGGTGCAAGCGGGCGATCTTCAACCTCAAGCTCCCCATGAAGAGACGCTATGACGAGGTGCGCCTGTGCCGGGAGGTGATTGCGGAGCGCCTGAACTCTGCCGGATTCGCTCACTCGCTCGCCCTCAAGCAGCTTTACCACGACCGGGAAGAGGTCACAGGCTACCTGCGCATCGGGTGACCCCGTCTAAGCGCCGGGATTCCCCGGCGGCATGGCAGCGGCGGGAGTCATGCTGCCGACAACGGCAGCGGGTGTGCCTGCCGGCAAGGTCTCGGACCCACTGCAGCCGAGGCTACAGCAGCGTCCAGGCGCCCTCGGCCTCTCCCTTGGGGGAATCCAGGCGCCACTCCAGCATACCGGAGAGCCGTTTGCGGAGGGCTTCAGCCGCACGTCCCCGACACGCCGCCACATCCTCGCTCAGGTTCATCGGCCACCCTTTGACCGTGAACCGGTAAAGCTCGAAGCTGCCCACGACGGCGGTGCGCTCACGCAGTCGTATCCCGGTGGCGTGTCCGTCGGAGATGATGGCCAACTGCTTGTCCTGGAATCCCGGCAACGCCGTCACCAGCAGGAGGGGCATGAAGGCTTCGTCGAGGCTGACGAAGCAGGCGAGCGGAGCGCTTCGCTTCTCCCCGGCCGTGATGGTCATGCTGACCGCCAGCACCGAGTCCTGAACGACCTGCACCCCGAGCAGAACGCCCTCGCCGGCCGCCTCCACCCAGCGCACGTGACCAATCCGCCACTCATCCGCCCCCTCCTCCCGCAAGGCGACGAGCTCCCCCTGGCGGAAGTGATCCGACAATGTCGTGGTGGACCTCAGGCGGTAGCCGCGTTCGCTGAAATCAACCACCTGTGCCTCCACCAACAGATGTGGACGCACCGGCGAGATCCTGGGGCCGACGTTCCGCTCCACGGCCGGTCGGTTGTAGGCGCGATCCCAGACATCGACCGTGTCATAGCGCACCGCCATGGACTCATTTCGCTCCAGTTGCATCTGAAACGCGGCGCCCCTCGTGGCCGCCCCTTCCCTGCCGGAGACGAACCGGTGCGCCCCCTCCAGTCCCGCGACGACGTGCAACTTCCGGTTGTCGGCAAGTCGGCGCTCGCGTCGCGTCCTCGGCTCGCACCAGGCCCGGTGGAGAATTTCCAGGGTCTCCCTTGCGATGCTCTGCCCCCCCTGGAGTCGCGCCTTGGGCAATACACCACCGCGGGCCAGGTCGAGATATTTCCTCAGCCGCGACTGAAGTTTGACGCTATTCAGAAGCCGGGTGTTGACCGGCGTGGCGCCGTCGATAGGCCCCGCGGCGGTGACCACGAACGGGGGGGCATCCAGATCGAGTCGCACACACAATGGCGCGGCAAGGCCTTTCACCTGACCGATGTCTGTGGTCAATTCCACCGCTTCGCACCACTCGTCCATGCTGCGCCACGCCTCGAACAGCTGGCTGCGATTCATCTGGGCGACCGGCAGAAACGCGAGAAGCAGCACCCGCTTGTACTCGTGCTCCAGGCTGGAGGCGCGACCGTCGCCCCCAGGCCAGGGGACGGCCTCTTGCGTCCATCCCGCGTTGGCGGCCTTGGCGTACAGCAGGTGTAGCTGCTGCCAGGTGCCTTTGGGAAGGGCGCTGTCGAGGAGCTGGCAATTCTCTTGCAATCCGAGAAAGTAACGGACGAAATGGTGCACGGAGACGCTCCACATGCGGTGGTGCGCCTTGCGGGAGAGCCAGATCCCCCCACCCTCGGACTCCAGGGCCAGGCTGTGGCCGATCAACATCTGGATATGCAGTGCGTTGGAGAGCGCGGCGATGCGCCGGCTGCGCTCCGCCATCGGGAGGGATGCGTTGCAGAAATCCCGGAAGAGCGCCGGCAGGATGGCGGCAAGCGGAACGGCCACAGCTTCCAGAAAGTGAAAGCGCTGTTTAAGGGGGATGTCCAGGGTATTGACCTGACGCAGCGCGTCATAGACAAGACGGGTGGTCTTGCCGATGTCGGCCATGGGGAGTCCATCGATCCACCCATCGACCGCTGCAGGTCGGGTGTCGAAGGAGAGACGGTTCGGTCGCTGCAGCTGTCGCCGCTCAAGCATGAGCCCGTGTTCCTTTCACTCTGTCACCATTCTCGTCAGCCCACCGCCACCGAACAGCTCCTGCCTTGCCTCGGCAGGCTCCAAAGGAGATAGAGCCCTTGCCGGCCCCCAGGGCGTGAAACCTGTCACGGCCGGGGTGGCCCCCGAACGCTAGACTTGTCCGCAAGAGCTGAATGATACCCTCAGGAGCCTTCATATGAACACCCACCCTTCCAGCGAGGAATTCCCGCAGGATTCCATCGTGGAAGACATTCTGGACCGGCTGCTCGAACGCTGGTCGGGACTGCGCCTCTATCTCGCCCGGCGCCGGGCCGGGGGGCCCGCCGACCCCACCATGGACACCCTGCTTTCGGAACTGCTGCGGGTGAACCTCGGCAGTGAAGTCAACATCCGGGGGGTGATGAATCATCTTGTGAACAGCCATTGACGGACTTTACGGGCGGGGGCTGAGGGCCCCTCGCTTGTCGGCGCACACCAGTCAGTCTGTGCTGAGCCCCTGGCGCGCCTTACGGTTTGCGGGCAACCAGCCAATAGCCGATGCTCAGGGAGAGAATCACCGCCGCAGTCGACCACACATAGGCGGGCGTGAGCGCCTCGTAGTCGAAAACGATCACCTTCCGCGCGATGGCCATCAAGGCCGTGGCCAGGACGAGCCTCACATGGATCACGCTCTCCCGCAGGTAGAGCACAATATTCAGGAAGATCTCAATGGCGATCAGCACCGCGAGAAAGCCGCCGAAGGTGGCCAGAATGTCGCCGATACTGAGCAGAAGATAAGGTGGCGAGGCGAGACGCTGGTAGATGATCCAGACCACGTCCAGGACCCCCCAGATGATCACCAGTGCCATCAGGATCGCCAGGGCGCGCACCGCCATGCGGACGAACTTGTTGAGAACCGCAATCAGTGGCTCGTGATATTCGTCCTGAGTGATGGTGATGCCCTGATCCGGTTCGTGCCAGCGATCGTCGTCCTCAGCCATTTCCATGCACGTGCAGCAGGGGGGATTAATAAAGGATAGACGCTCGCACACGCTCCCTCGGTCCACCGCGTTGCCCAATGAACACCAAGCGAGTGGATCTCTTCGGGAGCGGAGCGAGGGTGTGGCTAGTGGGGATTTGTGGGCGCCGGCCCGGGGTGCTCCTCGGAGAAGCGGCCTCGGGGCGCCCCAAGCGGAGTCACCCCGGGCGAGGGTGGAGGTCAGATCACCTTCGAAAAGCGCTGGTTGGCGCGCGCGCGAAGATATTTGTCGAAAATCATGCAGATGTTTCGAATCAACAGTTTGCCGGCAGGCTGTACCTCGATGGCCTCGGGGCGCAACTCCAGCAAACCGTCGGTCTGCATCACCTCCAGATCCTTCAACTCCTGGGCGAAGTAATCATCGAAACAGATGTTGAAGCACCGCTCGACCTTGGACTTCTCCAACTCAAAGTGGCAAATCAGGTCGGTGATGACGGCGCGGCGCAGCAGATCGTCGCTGTCCAGCTCGACCCCGCGAAACACGGGAATTTCCCCGGCGTCGATGCGGGCGTAGTAGGTCTCCAGCTCCTTTTCGTTCTGGCTGTAGCTGTTCCCCACCATACCGATGGAGGTGCTGCCGAGACCGATGAGGTCGCACTCGGCATGGGTGGAGTAGCCCTGGAAGTTGCGGTACAGCGTGCCGCTGCGCTGGGCCACGGCCAGTTCGTCGTCGGGCTTGGCGAAATGGTCCATGCCGATGTACACATATCCTGCCCCGGTCAGCTTCTCGATGGTCAGCTGCAGGATGTCCAGCTTCTCCTGGGGGGCAGGCAGATCGTCGGCATTGATGCGCCGCTGCGGCTTGAACAGCTCCGGCAGATGGGCATAGTTGAAGACGGAGACCCGGTCGGGGGCGATCTCCAGCAGCCGATCCAGGGTGCGCCCGAAGCTCTCCACGGACTGGAAAGGCAGGCCATAGATGAGGTCGATGCTTACCGATTTGAAGCCCTCCCGGCGCGCCGACTCCAGCGCCGCCATGGTCTGCGCCTCGCTCTGAATGCGGTTGACCGCCTGCTGCACCCGCGCTTCGAAGTCCTGAACCCCCAGGCTCATGCGATTGAACCCCAGCTCGCGCAGGAGCGCGATGGTATCCACCTTGACCTCCCGGGGGTCGATTTCGATGGAGTACTCGCCGGTGTCGTCCTCGTGCAGCCGGAAACACTCCCGCGTCTTGGCCATCAGGGCCCGCATCTCGTCATGGCTGATGAAGGTGGGCGTACCGCCACCCCAGTGCAGCTGATCCACGATGCGGTTGCGATCAAACAGCGCGCTCTGCAGCTCCAGTTCACGGTGGAGCCGCTCCAGGTAGGGTGCCGCCCGGGAGCGGTCCTTGGTGACCACCTTGTTGCAGCCGCAGTAGTAGCAGACCGTATCGCAGAAGGGGATGTGGAAATAGAGTGACAGCGGCCCCTGCGAGGCGTTGCTGCGCTCGGCCCACGCCCGGTACTGCGTCTCCCCGAACCCGTCGTGGAACTGGACCGCCGTCGGGTAGGAGGTGTAGCGCGGCCCGGATTTGTCGTACCGCTTGATGAGCTCGGGGTCGAAGATGATGGTCTGCTTCATGGGATTTCGGTTTCTCCCTGGTTCGCCGCGCCGAGGGCGCCGGGCGCCGTCCAGAACCTCGCGGCATGGATAGAGCTGCACTTGGCGAGCGGCCCCGCCGGAAAGCGCAATGCGGGCACTCTGGGTTCAGTCGGCTTCGACATTCAGCCCGGTGCGATGCGTGTCATTGATGATCACCAACAGCCGGGTGAAGGGGATCTGCTCGCGGTACTTGTCGGCGACGGCCATGAATGGCAAATCCCTCTCCTCGAAGGCATAGCTGCCATCCGCCATCGAATGGCGCAGGCGTTTCAACCCCGCCTCCAGCGGCTCGAGGTAGGCGAGATGACGGCCGATGTCTTCCAGGTCATATTCGTAAGAGGCGCGCAGCTCCTCCGTCTCGATGATGGCCTGGTCGACCAGCCGCACGTACGCTTCCGCGGTCTTGGGTTTTTCGATGAGCATGTTGTTCTTATCCCCCCTGTTCAACCGTGAGATCGCCCGCTCAATGGCGAACGAGTCTGAATAACTCGTGGTGTTTGTGCACCTCCTCGGCCGTAAGGAGGAAGACCCCCTGGCCGCCGTGCTCGAACTCCAGCCAGGTAAAGGGCACCTCCGGGAGCAGATCCACCAGGGCCTGCTCGCTGTTGCCCACCTCCACCACCAGGATCCCACCGGGGTTCAGATGGCGGGAGGCCTCTCTCAGAATACGCAACACAATGTCCAGGCCGTCGTCCCCCGCGGCGAGCGCCAATTCGGGCTCGTGAAGATACTCCGGCGGGAGCGCGGCCATGTCCCAGGCATCCACGTAAGGCGGGTTGCTGACGATGATGTCGTAACGCTCTCCCGGCAGTCCATGGAAGAGATCGGAATGGACCACCCTGACCTGCTCCTCAACCCCGTGGCGCTTTACGTTTTCCCGGGCCACTGCAAGGGCATCCTCCGAGATGTCCGCGGCATCCACCTCGGCGTCGGGGAAGGTCATGGCGCAGGCGATCGCAATGCAGCCGCTGCCGGTGCAGAGGTCGAGGATGCGCCCCACCCGGCTCGGATCGATCCATGGTTCAAAGGCGGCATCAATGAGCTCGGCCGCAGGCGAACGCGGAATGAGTACCCGCTCATCCACATAGAAGGGCAACCCCGCAAACCACGCCTCGTGGGTCAGATAGGGGGCAGGGAGGCGCTTTTCGACCCGCTGCAGCAGGAGCGCTGCGATGCGCGCGCGCTCGCTTCGGGTCAGGCGCGTGTCCAGGTACGCCTCGCCCCCGTGGGGGGGCAGATTCACGGCATGGAGCACCAGATAGGCCGCCTCGTCCAGAGCGTTATCGGTGCCGTGACCGAAGTGGATCTGATGTTCATTGAAAAGACTCACCCCCCAGCGGATGAAATCGCGAAGGGTGCGAAGCTCTTCGACGGCCTCCTCCAGGAGTGCGGTGGACAGACTATCCGAATTGGGCATGTTGGCGGACACAGTGGGGATCCTACGCAGGTTTCTTGGCGTGCGCGGGCCGGAAGGCCTTCAGCACGTCGGGATCGGTCTCGAGGTAGGGCCCCTCGATGAGGTCGATGCAGTAGGGCACCGCCGGGAAAACCGCCTGCAGGCAATCAGCGATGGCCGAGGGCTTGCCCGGGAGGTTGACGATGAGGGAGCGCCCGCGAACCCCCGCAATCTGACGGGAGAGGATGGCAGTGGGGACGTACTTCAGCGATACCGCCCGCATCTGTTCACCGAAGCCGTCCAGAATCTTGTCGCATACCGCTTCGGTCGCTTCGGGGGTGATGTCCCGCAGCGCCGGGCCGGTCCCGCCCGTGGTCACCACCAGGCAGCACCCCTGCACGTCGCAGAGTTCCTTCAGCACCGCTTCCAGCTGATCCTGCTCATCGGGAACCATGCGCGGCACGGCCTCCCAGGGGGTGGTCAGGATTCTCTCCAACTGCTCCCGGATGGCGGGCCCCCCCAAGTCCTCGTACTCTCCACGGCTTGCCCGGTCCGAGACCGTGACGATACCAATACGCACCTTCTGGTCCATGCTCCTCTCTCAAACGCTCTCGGCCGCAAAGCGGCCTGCCCCGCCCGTGGTCGGTTGGGGGGGCAATCAAATTAGAAATCGTATACCAAGGTTACCGCCGTAACGCTATCGGTGGCGCGGCTCCACTCCGGGTTGTCCGTGTTGTGGCGGACCGTCAACGAAAACTTGGTGGCGAAGTGTTCGTTCACCTTCAAGCGCAGGGCAGTTTCCGATTCTGCATAGGTGCTGCCATGACTGCTCTCCACGTAGAACCTTTCACCCACCCGCACCACCGGGTTCATCTCCCAGGAAAACCGTCCTGCACCACGAACGATGGCCTCATCCTTGCGCCCCCCCGACGAAAACTGGTGATGCCGCCCGCCAAGCCCTACCTCGAGGTCCAGGCTCAGGCCGTCCCTGCTGAACAGCTGACGTCCCACTCCCAGGGTCTCGGAAACCTTGTGGTCGTAACCGTTGAAGCGGTCCTGCTCGTAGCGGGCGGTCGTAAACAAGTAGGTATGTTCCCCCAAGCGATATTCCAACCGCCCCGAACCCATGAGGTACTCGTAGGTGATCCCCTCGTGATCCGAGGTCCGCAGAGCTTCCGCAGCCAACTCCTTGACCCAGCTGTCGCGGGAGTGGCTCAAACGCCCCCGGAAATTGAATGACCGTGTACGGCTGTTGCCGCCGGTGCCGACTCCGCCCAACTCGGCCTCTCCGCTCCAGCCCGGCTCCCGCGGCTCCGCGCACACGGGCCTGAAGGCCGCCGCCGCGGCGGCCGTAATCAGCGCCAACAGGAGTCGTAGATGGGTCGACATCGGCATCACAACGGCCCCAGACGAACCGGGAGCCGCGACAGTATATCAGGGCTGCTGCCCCGTTACGTGGCGTAGTTCCCCAATTGCACGGGCACCCGCCTCCCACCCCAGCGCCCCGCCGGGCCATCGAAGACCCCTGCACACTCGGTGCCGCAGCGGCGGCAACGCCCTTCGTCGGTGAGATTCCACTCACTGATGAGATACCCGTCGCGCCCAATGAGGCGGGTGCCGCAGTGGTGGCAATAGGTGCTCTGCCCCGCCTCATCGTGCACGTTGCCTGTAAAGGCGTAGCGGACCCCGTTGTCCATGGCGATCCGCCGGGCGCGAAGCAGGGTTTCGGGCGGGGTGGATGGCCGGTCCAACATCTTCCACTCGGGGTGGAACGCAGTGAAGTGCATCGGCACCTCGGGGCCAAGTTCGGCCACGACCCAGCGGGTCATCGCTGCCAGCTCCGCATCGGAGTCGTTCAGCCCGGGGATAAGCAGGGTGGTCAGCTCAAACCAGACCGCAGTCTCGTGCCTGAGATAGAGCAGCGTATCGAGCACAGGCTGCAGATGCCCGCCGGTGTACTTGTGGTAGAAGTCGTCCGTGAACGCCTTCAGGTCCAGGTTGGCCGCGTCCATATGCGCATAGAACTCACGCCGCGCCGCCTCGGTCACATAACCGGCGCTCACCGCCACCGACTTGACGCCCCGGGCCCGGCATGCCTTGGCCACGTCGATGGCGTACTCGTGGAAGATGACCGGGTCGTTGTAGGTGTAGGCCACGCTGCGACAGTTCATCTCGGCGGCGGCCCGGGCGATGGTCTCGGGGCCGGCCCGATCCATGAGCCGATCCATCTCCCGGGACTTGCTGATGTCCCAGTTCTGGCAGAACTTGCAGGAGAGATTGCAACCGGCAGTGCCAAAGGAGAGAACCGGAGTACCGGGAAGGAAGTGGTTGAGCGGCTTTTTCTCGATGGGATCGATGCAGAAGCCACTGGATCGGCCATAGGTGGTCAGCACCACCTCCCCGCCCAGGTTGGCGCGCACAAAACAGAGTCCCCGCTGCCCCTCCTGCATCTTGCAGAAACGGGGACAGAGATCGCACTCCACGCGGCCGTCCTCAAGACGGTGCCAGAAGCGCGTGGCCACGACGGTACCGGGCTCGAGCCCTTCCAACGTCACACTGCTCATGATCCTCATTCCTGCGGTCAGGTGCGTCCTCAGACGCGGCTCCGGGCCGACCGCGCTCACTGCAACGGAAGCCCTTCTGGAAAACCCATCGTATTTGAGACCACGTTCGGGAACTTCCATTCCAGCCAACGGCCAAACCCACCAGTCGCCTCCCCTTGCCTCCCGCGCAGCAAACTCCGTATAAGTGCAAAATGCTTCGAAGCGCCGACATGATCAATTCCATCAGAGAGCCGGCTGTGGCCGGCAGCTTCTACCCGGCCCAGTCCGAGGCGTTGCGGCAAATGGTCAGGGGGTTTCTCGTCGAAGCCAGGGCCAAGGGCCCGCGCCCGGTTTTGCCACCCAAGGCGATCATTGCCCCCCATGCCGGCTACATCTATTCCGGTCCGGTGGCCGCAAGTGCCTATGCTGCGCTGGGCGAGGGTGCGGGCATCGGGCGAGTGGTGCTGCTCGGCCCCTCCCACCGTGTGGGCTTCCGCGGCCTGGCGACCACCGGTGCCGAGGCCTACCGTACGCCCCTTGGCGACATTCCCGTCGATCGACGGGCGGTCGCATGCCTCGAGCGCCTTCCCGAAGTGATACTGCTCGATCAGGCACATCTGCTCGAACACAGTCTGGAGGTTCACCTACCGTTCCTGCAGGAGTTGCTGGGGACGTTCGACCTGGTGCCGCTGGTGGTGGGCGAGACGGGGCCGGCTCCGGTCGCCGCGGCTCTGCAACGGGTGTGGGGCGGGCCGGAGACGTTGATCGTGGTGAGCTCCGATCTGAGCCACTATCACGACTACGCCACGGCAAGGGTCATGGATGCGGCGACCAGCGAGGCCATCGAGACCCTTCACCCGGAACGGCTCGATGAGGACAGCGCCTGTGGCAGAAATCCGATCCGGGGGCTGTTGTTGGCCGCACGCCGCAAGGGGCTGCGCGGGGTGACGCTCGATGTGCGCAACTCCGGCGATACGGCCGGCCCCCGGGACCGGGTGGTCGGCTATGGCGCCTACGCCTTTGTGGAGGCCTTGGATGCTTGAGGAGCATGATTGCCTGCTTCTTCTGGAGGTGGCCGAGCGATCGATTCGCCATGGGCTGGAGAGGGATCGCTCGCTGCCCATCGTTATCGAGGAGTACCCCGAGACGCTGCACCCCCTGCGGGCCACCTTCGTCACCCTCAACTTCCACGGCAGTTTACGAGGCTGTATCGGCTGTCTCGAGCCCTGCCGCCCCTTGGTGACGGATGTGGCGGGGAACGCCTTTTCCGCAGCCTTCAACGACCCGCGCTTCCCCCCGTTGACCCCCTCGGAACTGCCGGGACTGGAGATCCACATCTCGGTCCTCAGCCCCTCCGAACCTCTGCTCTTCGCCTCTGAACAAGAACTCCTGGCGCAGCTCAAGCCCGGTGTGGATGGTCTCATCCTCGAGGCGCGGGGCAGGCGTGGCACCTTTCTTCCCACTGTCTGGGAGCAGTTGCCCGATCCGAGGGACTTCCTGCGGCACCTCAGGATCAAGGCGGGTCTGCCGCCCCACTACTGGTCCCCCGAGCTGCGGGTAAGCCGCTACACCACGGAATGCTTCGGCCGCCGGGTCGCGACCGCCCCGGTGTAGAGGGGGCGTTCTCATTGGTGGGGTACGGCGTGCAAATGGCCCGGGATAGCAACGGCCGGGGCGCTCTCCTGTGCAAACAGGTATTCGGCCCCCCAACCCAGCCTTGCCCGCCGTCCAGGCGATCCGGGGCCGGCATCAGGACCCGGGCTCGTGACGAGCTTCAGCGCTGCGCCAGGCGGCACTCCCCAATGGAGCCGGGCATGCACACATACTCCTTGCTCCAGACGACGTAGTCCAGCCGGGCGTCGGCCAGATTGGCCCCTTCCAGGGTTGCGCCGGTAACGTCGGCGTAGGAGAGATCGGCTCCATGGAGGTTGGCGCCGGCAAGGTCCGCACCGCGGAGATTCGTGCCGACCAGCGAGGCGGCGGTAAAGTTCGCCCCCCGCAACCCGCTGAAGCTCAGGTCCGCGTAGGAGAGGTCGGCGCGCGTGAAATTGGCGGCGCGGAAAAGCGAGCCACTGAGGTGGGCACTGCGCAACACGGCAGCACCCAGATCGACGTTGGGGAGGTTGCGCCCGGGCAGTGGGCAGTCACGCCAGACGACACCAGGGGCCGGCGGCGCATCGCACTGCGCTTCGCTTACCCTTGCCGGGGCGGGCAGGACAAACGGCAACGCGGCCACCACCAGCACGAGTCCGGCGATGGCGCCGTAGGACCACATGCGTGAAACCCGCGGTGCCGGCGGTGCATGCCGGGGCGTGAGCCGATGCTCGTCAGCCCACCGCTTGGCAGCCTCCAGCTGCCGACGTGCCTCCTCATTGTCCGGATCCCTGGACGCGAGGAGCACTTCCGGGATGAGTTCCGGGACATCCGCAACGCACTGCCACCGTTTCCGATCGGTGCTGACCTCATCCTCCTCTCTCACTCGCCCGAGCAGGATGTAGCGGGACACCAATCCCGCCGGGAAAGGGCCATGCACCTCCTTGCCGTGCCGGACGTACCAAAGCTGTCCGGAGTGTCGCTTTGCGTTGGCCTCGGGCAACTGCAACCTCTCGACTGTCCATGGATTCGCAGGTGCATCATAAAGGACGCCTCTGGTGCTGTATACTCGCTCCCAGCCCATGGAAATACGTCCCGGTCACAGCTCCTCTCCGCCAACGCTCACGGTTACCGGCGGCGCAGGCTCCACCCTGATGCCGCCCGCCGGACAAGCCGTGACAGCCACCGTCGTCAGCGTGCGGAATACGGCAGTGCAGATCCGCATTGGCGATGCGCTGATCGCCGCCCGAACCGACCTGCCGGTCAGCGCCGGGGACGTGCTGCGCCTGCGTGTGGAATCGGCTGGGGCCCGCACGCTCCTGAGAGTCATCGGCGATGATCACCGGACCCTGGTGACACAGGGACTGCGAGTGGCCATTGCGCAGCAACAGGATCTGAAGACGGTCTTCGACGCGCTGGTTCGCCTGCGGGCAAGCAGTGGGCAACAGCTGCCCACCGAAATCAGGTCGGCGCTGGACACCCTGTTGGCCCGCACGCCTTCACTCCGCCAGTTGTTTGACGCAAGTGAGTTGGCCGGCCGCTTGACCCGAAGCGGCCTGTTCATGGAGGCCTCGCTGATGCGCCACGGCGGCGAGGGGGTCTCCAGTGATCTCAAGGCACTGCTGCTGCGCCTGCTGGCGCTAATCAAACGGGCCACAGAGGGTGGGGAGCCCGGCGCCGGAGGCGACAGGGCCCGGCTGCCCGATGCCCCCCTGCTCCAACTGCTGGGCGCGCTGGCCAAGCAGACCCAAGGCGCACTGGCTCGCATCCAGTTGCACCAGCTGGCACAGTTCACCGCCGAAGGGGAGAACCCTGCCTGGAGTTTTGAACTGCCGCTGCGGACCGACCAGGAGTACGCCTCTGTGAAACTGCGCTTCACCTGCGAGGCGGATCACTCGGCGGACCCGGAACGGCCGTGGTCGGTAACCCTCACCATGACCGACCAGGAGGGGGCGCCCCTACGCGCGGTCATTTCGCTGCGTGGGGGGGCGATCTCCACGGCCTTTTGGTCCGGCCGGACCGAAACGGCCCAGAGCCTCGCCGAGCGGTTGCCTGAACTGAGGGCGCGCCTCGAGGCACAGGGGCTGGAAGTGGGACGCCTGGGCAGTTATCCGGGCGAGGGGGGGACAGAGGACGAGCCTCCCCCCTGGTCGCCCGGCAACCTCTTCCGGGGCAAGGCATGAAAGAAAAAACGCCTCCAAGGGCGGTTGCACTGCACTACGACGGGCGCGAGGCCCCCATCGTCACGGCCAAAGGGACAGGCGATTTGGCGGGGCGTATCGTGGCGCTTGCCCATGAACACAACGTTCCGCTGCACGAGGATCCCCAACTCGCCGCCGTGTTGAGCCAGATGGATTTGGGCGAGGCAATCCCCCGTGAACTGTACGTCGCGATCGCCGAGGTCCTCGCCTTCGCCTACATCGTGACCGGACGCTTCCCCGAGGGAAAGGAGGCGCGCGATTACCGCACTGAACCGGACGAGTGAGACCCGGTTTTCAGGCGCTGCATCATGGCAATGAGTTCGGCCTCGCCGCGACTCAAGCCGCAGATGTCCATCAACTCATCCGTGCCCGCCCCCTTGCGGGCAAGTTTGACCGCCTGGGCGAAGGAGCGCTCGTCGGCGTCGAGACTCTCCAAACGCTCCTTCATGGCCCCCAGTTCGTTCTGGCGGGCCGCCTGACGCTTCACCTCCTGCTCGATCCGGGCGATGCGCTCACCGACGGTGACCGCCGCATTGCAGAGCGCGCGCAGATCCTGCTGAAGGGCGCGCACCTGGGTGTGTTGGCCGTCCATCTCCCGCTGGAGGCGACGCAACGCCATTAGCGCCACCCCGGCAACCACCCCAGCCAGGAGCGCGATGCCGCCTGCGACCATGGAGACAAGCTCAATCACACAACTCTTCTTCCAGCCTCAAGCGTATTCGTCGATATGGAGGCCGCCCGTCCCTTCGCCGCCCTCGTCGCCAACGGGCCGCTCCTCGTGCTCCTGCTTGCGCTCGTCCCGCTCGCCGTGGCCACTCTCCTCCTCCGGGTGCCGCTCCCCCGGGCGCTTCGGCCAAATGGGGCGGCTGGGTGTCACCGGTCCCACTTCCGCCACGTCAGAACCCCACAGCCCTCGCCTGCTCCTGGAGCCCCAACAGCTTCTCCAGGTCGACCAGGATCAGCAGTTCGTCCTCCAGGCTGGCCACGCCCTGGATGTACTTGGCACTCTGGTCATTCCCGACGGTGGGTGCCGGCTCGATGTCGGTCGCCTTGAGGTCGAGGACCTCCGCAACACTGTCGACCAGCATCCCCACGACCTGCTCATCGGATTCGATGATGACGATGCGGCTGGAGTCGTCCATCTCCCTGACGGGCAGGCCGAACCGCATGCGGGTGTCAATGACGGTGACGACATTGCCGCGCAGGTTGATGATGCCGAGCACGAAGTCGGGGGCCCCGGGCACCGGCGTGATCTCCGTGTTGCGCAGGACCTCGCGTACCTGGACCACGTTGATGCCGTACTTCTCGCCCCCCAGACGAAAGGTCACCCACTCGCTGACGGGCCCGTCGGACGACTGAATTTTCTGCTCCATTGTCACTCCTCGTCTATGCGCCGGATTATCGGCAGCCTCTCTGCTCGTTGACCTCAAGATGCACAACCAGTGCCAAGAGGAAAAGCCATGCGGTCATTCCGGGCCTCCGGCGGGAGACTGCCCTGCCTCCGCATCCTCCATTCCAGTCGCAAGCATCTGCGCAAAGGCGGGAGGATCGATCAATGCGCACATCTGCTGCACGACGGTCCCTGCCAGCCAACGCCGCTTGGTCCGGTGGGTTCGCCACCGTACCTGGTCCGGCTGCAGCACAACCACTTGGGCGATCTCGTCGCAGGCGAGCCCCCAGCGCCCATCGTCGATGAAAACCACCCGGCCGATACGTTCCCGTGGGTCGCCAAGCCCCGCCAGTCGGTCCTCCGGCAAGACCAGGCGTGCCGTGTCGACCACAGGCACATTGCGCTCCCTGTATGGCGTCAGCCCCAGGTACCAGGGCACATGCCCGGGCATCGGGGTGAGGCGGGTGGCATCCCATGGCAGAACGCCACTGAGTTCCGCCAGGGGCACGGCCAGGGTCAAACCCGCCACCCGAAAAAGCATCGCCTGGAACCGTTCCCGTCCCCACTCCGGGATCTCGTCCCCCCCCGCAAGATGAGCCACCACCACCGGCGCCACGGGAGCGATGGGTTCGGGCACACGCTCACTCTCGACCGCTGGCTCCTCCAGCTCGAGGACCGGCTCCCGCAACAGCGCCTCGAGATAGACGCTCAGGGCCTGCTTCTGATCGACCAGGATCCGGCTGTTCTCGCTCACGGCATGACTCCCGCCGGGGCCGACCGCTGTGGGCCCAGCACCCTGTCCAGCAGCGCCGTGTACGCGATCACCCCCCGGGCCGATGGGTTAATGTAGTTGAGGGGTGCCCCCTCCCGGCTCGCTTCGCGGAACTGAGTGTCGACCGGGATCACCGACTTCCACAACACATCGGGATAGCGGTCCTTCATGCTCTTCAGGCTCTGCAACGAGGCCCGCGTGCGCCGGTCGAACATGGTCGGCACGATGAGGTATTGCAGTGGGCGGCGCCGGGCGCGCAGCACCATGTCGAGGGTGCGCATCATCCGCTCGAGCCCTTTGAGGGCCAGAAACTCGGTCTGCACCGGGATGAGCAGCTGACTGCTGGCGGCCAGTGCGTTGATCATCAGCACTCCCAGTACCGGGGGGCAGTCGATGAAGACGTGCTCGTATCGGTTGGAAAGTCGCGCCAAGGCACGCCCAAGCACAAGCCCCATGCCTTCGCGGGACCCCAGCTGCCGGTCGAGGGTTGCCAGAGCCGTGGCCGCCGGGAGCAGGTGCAGGTGGTCGAAGGCGGTGGCGAGCACCAGGGAAGCCGGATCCGTGGTCGTTGTCTGAAACAGCGTATAGACACTCCGCTCCAGTTCGTCCGGGTCATGGCCAAAATAGGTGGTCAGGGAACCGTGGGGATCGAGGTCCATCATCAACACTTCGCGCCCTTCGCGGGCCAACAGCCCGGCAAGGGTGACCGCGGTGGTTGTCTTGCCGACGCCCCCTTTCTGATTGGCGATGGTCCAGACCCTCACGACCCACCCTCCATTGCCATGGCGCCGGCGCTTGCCTGAGCGTTCCGCCCGATGTCCAGGGCGCGCCGCGCCTTGTCATCGGCCAGGATCACCAACACCACGCGCCGATTCCTGCGCCGCCCCTCGGCCGTGACATTGTCGGCCACGGGCCGGTACTCGCCATAGCCGATTGCCGCCATTCGCTCCGGCTGCACGCCCTCCCGCATGAACAGGTGCACCACGCTGGCCGACCGGGCCGCCGAGAGTTCCCAGTTGGATGGGAAGACTGGCGTATTGATGGGTAGATTATCCGTGAACCCCTCCACCTGGATGAAGTTGGGATAGCGTTTGAGGATGCCTGCCACCTCCCGCAACACCGGCAGCGCCTCATCCTCGAGCGCTGCGACCCCGCTGGGGAACAGAATGCTGGTGTTGATCTCGATTTCGACCCACAGGTCTTCTCGATTGACGCTGATCAGCTCCTTGTCGATGAGGGGCTGGAGGGCGTGCTCGAAATCGTCGGCGATCTGCCCCAGCTGGTTGTCGCGGGCAGTGCGATTCAGCAGCTCGATGGCCGACGGCTCGCCCTGAGCGGCGCGCTCCTTCTCGGTCACAGTCGGTTCACTGGCCACCCCTTCCCTACCGATCTGCACCGGCTGGAGGGACTTGGGCGGGGTGTGAAAGGCGGCGGTCAGCGTGTCGGACAGCACCCGGTATTTGCCCTCATTGATGGAGGAGATGGCGTACATGACCACAAAGAAAGCGAACAGCAGGGTGATGAAGTCGGCGTAGGAGATCAGCCAGCGCTCGAGGTTTTCATGCTCCTGATGACGACGCTTACGCGGCATAGCCCGTTCCTAGTGGATGAAGCCCTGCAGCTTGGTTTCGATGTTGCGCGGATTCTCACCCTCGGCGATGGCGACGATCCCCTCCACAATCATGTAACGGAACTGGCTCTGGGCCATGATGATGCTCTTGAGTTTGTTGGCCATGGGCAGCAACAGCAGATTGGCCGAGCCCACACCGTAGATGGTGGCCACGAAGGCGACCGCGATCCCATGCCCCAGCTTGCTGGGATCGGAAAGGTTGCCCATCACCTGGATCAGCCCCATTACCGCCCCGATGATGCCTATGGTAGGGGCGTAGCCGCCCATGCTCTCGAACACCTTGGCGGCGTGGAGTTCGCTCTGCTCTTTGGTGTCGATCTCCACCTCCATGATGTTGCGCATCACCTCGGGCTCGCTGCCGTCGACCAGCAACTGCAGCCCCTTCTGGGCGAACGGGTCGGTCTCGGTTTCGGAGATGGATTCCAGTCCGAGCAACCCCTCCTTGCGGGCAATGTTGCTCCAACTGACAATCTTCTCAATCACGGCCTCCTGGTCGATGCGCGGGGGAAGGAAGATCCAGCGGAACATGACCATGGCGCGGACGAAGGTCGGCATGGGCGATTGGAGCATGACCGCCCCCACGGTGCCGCCGATGACAATCATCGCCGCCGGCCCGTTGACAAGCGAGCCGATGTGCCCCCCCTCGAGATACTGCCCGGCAAGGATCGCACCAAGACCGAGGAACAGACCGAGCAGGCTCAAGATGTCCATGAGCTACACCCGCTGGGCCAGGGCTGGCCCCACATCCTCCAGCGGCAGGATCTGGTCGGCGAGCCCCGCCTCCACCACCGCCGCCGGCATGCCGTAGACCACGCAACTGCTTTCGTTCTGGGCCCACACGGTCGAACCACCCTGTTTGAGCAGCCGTGCCCCTTCACGGCCGTCGGCGCCCATGCCCGTGAGGACGACCGCCAGGGTCTGACCGGGGAACACTCCGGCGACCGAGCTGAAGGTCACATCCACCGAGGGCTTGTAGTTCTGCCCCGGTTCACTCTCGGCAATCCTCAACAGCGTGCGGCCGGCACGCTGTTCCAGGGTCATCTGCTTGCCGCCGGGTGCAAGAAATGCGGTGCCCCCCTTCAGTTCATCACCGTCCCTTGCCTCTTTGACCTCGATGGCGCACTGCTGATTGAGGCGCTGGGCAAACGCTGGAGTGAAGCTGCCCGGCATGTGCTGGATGAGCAGCAGCGGCAGGGGAAACCCCGCCGGCAGCTTGGTCAAGACCTTCTGCAGCGCAACCGGGCCGCCCGTGGAGGTACCGATGGCAACCACCCGGTAACCGCCCCGCCGAGGGACTGGCGCAGGCGCAGCGGCACTGCGCAGGATAGGAGGACGCGATGGGGCCACGGCAGCGGCCCGTGCTGCGGTGCGGGCCGTCGCGGCCGTCGCCAGCGGGGCGCGGCGCAGCTGCGCATGTCCCCGCGTAGCCATGGCATAGACCCTGTCGCACAACGTGCGGTTCGCCTCCTGCCGATCGCGGGAGATGTCCTCGAAACGCTTTGGCAGGTAGTCCACCGCCCCCGCATCCAGTGCGTCGAGGGTGGCCTGGGCTCCGTCGGTGGTCAGGGATGAGAACATCAGGATGGGGATCGGCTTGAGTGCCATGATTCGACGCGTGGCAGCGATACCGTCCATCACGGGCATTTCGATATCCATGGTGATCACGTCGGGGCTGAGCTGCGTGGCCATCTGCACCGCCTGCGCACCATCCGCGGCGGTCCCCACCACCTCGAGGCGCGGATCGGCATTGAGCATTTCAGTAACGCGGCGCCGAAAAAAACCGGAGTCGTCGACCACCAGAACCCGTATGGGCATTCAAAATCTCCCTAATGGAAAATCGCTTGTCGGGAACTGTATTCTCGCCGCAGCAGTTGTCCTCTGCAATGCGTTAGGCGTACGCCTTCATCAGACTGGGGACATCCAGGATCAGGGCGATCTTGCCATCGCTGGTGATGGTGGCGCCGGCCATTCCCAGCGTCCCGTGGAGCAGAGCCCCAAGGGGTTTGATGACCACCTCTTCCTGACCGATGAGCGAATCCACGATGAATCCGACCTGCTGAGTGCCCACCGTGACGATCACCACGTGACCCGCCTTGGGCAGCTCGATACTCCTGGCCCCCTTGACCAGCCAACGGGTCAGATAGTGAAGCGGCAGCGCCTTCTCCCGCACCATAACCACCCGCTGCCCATCCACCACATTGGTTCGGGCGAGATCCAGGTGGAAGATCTCCTTGACGTTCACCAGCGGCAGGGCGAAGGTCTGGCCGCGCAGCTTCACCATGAGGGTCGGCATGATGGCCAGGGTCAGGGGCACTTTGATGGACAGACGGGTCCCTTTTCCCAGCACCGAGTCGATGGAGACCGTACCGTTCAGCTGCGCGATGCGTGTCTTCACCACATCCATGCCGACACCCCGCCCCGAGATATCGGAGATCTGCTCCTTGGTGGAGAACCCGGGGGCGAAGATCAGCATGAAACACTCCTGATCACTGAGCCGCGAGGCCGCCTCCTCATCCATGAGCCCCTTGTCCACCGCGACCGTGCGCAGCTTCTCCGGATCCATGCCGGCGCCGTCATCCTCGATGGTGAGGAGGATATGATCCCCCTCCTGCTCGGCAGCGAGCCGCACCGTCCCGCTGCGCGACTTGCCTGCCGTCTCCCGCGCCTGGGGCGACTCCACACCGTGGTCGACGGCATTGCGCACCAGATGAACCAAAGGATCGGCAAGAGCCTCCACCAGGTTCTTGTCCAGATCGGTCTCTTCCCCCTGCATCTCCAGATTCACCTCCTTCTGGAGGCTACGGGCAAGGTCGCGCACCACTCTCGGGAAGCGCCCGAAGACCTTCTTGATGGGCTGCATGCGGGTCTTCATCACCGCCATCTGCAGGTCGCCGGTCACCACGTCCAGATTGGCGACAGCCTTGATCACCTCCTCGCGATTGTTGGTGGCGCCATCCACATTGGCGAGGCTGGAGAGACGGTTGCGCACCAACACCAACTCCCCGACCATGTTCATGATGTCGTCCAGGCGCTTGGTATCCACCCGCACCGTCGGCTCCGCCTGGGGAGCGTGGGCTTCGGACTTCTTGGTCGACTCCGTCACCGCCGCGGGTTTGGCCGGCTCCGACGTGGGCTCCGGGCTGGGCGCGGGGACGGGCTTGGCCTGCGCGGGCGAAGGCTGAGCCCCCTCGCTGGGCCGAGCCGGCCGGGCGACCTTCTCCGGGTTGAACTTCCCCTTGCCGTGGAGCTCGTCCAGAAGGGCTTCGAACTCCGCCTCGGTAATGTCGTCGCTGCCTGCCCCCGCCGCAGGTTCGGGGGGCCGCGGAGCGGCAGCGTTCGGCGCGGGCGAAGCTTCGGCCGTGCCGAACTTCCCCTTGCCGTGCAACTCATCGAGCAGCGCCTCGAACTCCTCGTCCGTGATCTCATCGTCCGCCAGGGGTGCCCCGGTGGTCGGCGCCTCTGCGCCCCCCGGCGTTTCCATGGCGTCCAGCAACGCCTCGAACTCCTCGTCGGTGATGTCCGCAGGCTCCGTCCCCTCAGGCAGAGTGGGTGCGGGGGCCCCAGGGGCGGCCGTGGCCTCCGCGGGGGCCTCCAGGGTCTGCACAATCGCTTCGGCTTCCGCGGGAACTGCGCTGTCCGGCCGGTTCATGGCCTCAAGGCGCTGCAGGAGCTCCTGCTCGGCCGCAGGCGGCTCCTCGCCCGCGCGGAGCGAGTCGAACTGGACGTTGAGCACATCCAGAACCTGCAGCATGGCATCCATCAAGTCGGGGCTGACCTGCTTTTCGCCGTTCCGCAGGAGGTTGAAGATGTCTTCGGCGCGGTGGCAGACATCGACGAGGGCCGTCAGATTGAGAAAACCCGCACCCCCCTTGATGGTGTGAAAGCCACGGAATACCGCGTTGAGCAGCTCGCTGTCGGATGGCCGTTGCTCCAGCTGAACAAGCTGCTCGTTGAGCTGTTCAAGGATCTCACTGGCCTCAACCAGAAAGTCTTGCAGGATCTCGTCTTCTGCATCCAACGCCATCGGTCAATCCTCAGAAACCCAGACTCGACAACAAATCGTCCACCTCATCCTGCCCCGAGACTGTCCCGGTATCCACGCCGGGAACCGGCGGACCGCTCGCCTCGATGCCCGAAGGAGCGCTCTCCGGCTTTTCGCTTTTCTCCTTGGGCAAGAGGTTCTGTCCCGAGATACGAATGAGTTCGACGAGGTTCTCCTCCACATCGTCCACCAGGTTGATCACCCGCCGGATGATCTGCCCGGTGAGGTCCTGGAAATCCTGCGCCATGAGCACTTCCTGCAGATTGCCCCTCAGCTTGGGGATATCCTCGGATACCCGCCCAAAGTAGGCCTCCAGACGCGGCACCAGGATCCGAAACTCATCGGCCGTCAGCTCGCGCCGGGTGAACCGCTCCCACTGTCCTTTCAGCTCGAGCGTATCGGCCTCCATTTCATCGCACAGCGGCATGGACTCCTCCACCGCAGTGAGAGTGCGATCCGCCGACTGTGCAGTCATCGTAATGACATACTTGAGCCGTTCGCGGGCGTCCGGAAAATCGGTTTCGGTAAGCGCGGCGGCAATGCGCGAGTCGAACCGGAAAGCGTTGAGGGCCTCGTGGAACTCCCGGGTCAGGCGGCCGAGTTCCTGGAAAAGGCTGTTCTCCCTCAGCTTGGTGAGCTCGTCGAGCAGCTTGCCCGCCTCTTCCTCGTTGCCACTCTCAATCTGCCTCAGCAGTTCACGGGCGCGCCCAAGGTAGTCGTCCGTCAAGACTTTTGATTCTGTGGTCATCGAATGCCCCTCTGGCCCTGGGCGGCTACTGGGCCGCCTCGATACGCTCGAATATCTTGTCGATCTTCTCTTTGAGCGTCTGTGCGGTGAAGGGCTTGACGATGTAGCCGTTGACCCCCGCCTTGGCGGCCTCGATGATCTGCTCCTTCTTCTGCTCCGCGGTCACCATCAGAACAGGCAGCCGCGCAAGCTTGGGATCGGCCCGAACCGCTTTCAGCAGGTCGATGCCGGTCATTCCCGGCATGTTCCAGTCGGTGACCAGCAACTGGAATCCCCCGGCCTGCAGCATCGGCAGGGCGCTGGTGCCATCATCCGCCTCTGCGGTATTGTTGAATCCAAGCTCGCGCAAGAGATTCTTAATGATGCGCCTCATTGTGGAAAAATCATCCACAATCAGGATCTTGATGTTCTTATCCAAGCTGACCTCCCGTACCTACTGGAATACCTTCACACGCCATGACCTCGCCACCCCGGCGGAGAGAGGTTCGAAGCGGACCGGTCACTGTGGCGGGCGGCCACATCTTAACATGTGATGTCCTTCGCCCCAGCTTCGAAACGCGCGCGCAGGCGCAGCAACGCCTGCCCGTGGATTTGGCAAATCCTCGATTCGGTGACCCCAAGCACCTGACCGATCTCTTTCAGGTTCAGCTCCTGGTCGTAGTAGAGCGCCATGACCACACGCTCCCGTTCCGGCAGCCCGGCGATTGCCTCGCTGAGAAGACGGTGCAGATCCTGTTTCTGGAGGCTCTCCACGATGCCGGGCTCATCGCCCGCCAACCGCTCCAGAATCGACGATTCATCCTGCCCCACATCATCGAAACTGAGCAGGCGGTGACCGCTCACCTCGCGCAGCAACCGATGATACTCCTCCTGCGATACGCCCATCTCCCGGGCAACCTCCCAATCGTGGGCATCCCGCCCTTCCCGCCCTTCGACCTGCTGCACCGCGTCCGCCATGAGGCGCGCCTTTCGGTGCACGGAGCGGGGGAACCAGTCATTGCGGCGCACCTCGTCCAGCATCGCCCCGCGGATGCGGATCCCCGCGTAGGTCTCGAAACTGGCGCCCTGACTTTCGTCGAAGTTCCTCACCGCCTCCAGCAGGCCAATCATGCCCGCCTGCAACAAGTCATCCAGCTGAATGGAGTCGGGCAGCCGGGCCATCAAGTGGTGGGCGATGCGCTTGACCAGGGGCGCATGCTGCAACAGCCGCTCATCGGCGGAGGGCATCCCCTGCGCGGCATAAGCGGCGGCCATGTTCACAGCAGGGCACTCCAGTCCATCTGCCGGCTCTGCACCAGTCGCTCGACGAAAAATTCCAGATTGCCGCGGGCGACGGTCGGCATGGGCCATTTATCGGCACGTTGAGCGATACTCTTGAATGCCTGGGCGGCCTTGCTGCGGGGGTAGGCATCCACCACCGCCCGCTGCCTCTTGATCGCCTTGCGCATGTATTCGTCGTACGGGATCGCCCCCACGAAGTCCAGCAGCACCTCATCCAGGAAACGGTCGGTCACCTTGACCAGCTTGGCAAACAGCTCCCGCCCCTCCTGGGGGGTGTGGGCCATGTTCGCCAGAATGCGAAAACGCCTCAGCCCGTGGTCCCGGTTCAACAGCTTGATGAGGGCGTAGGCGTCGGTGATGGATGCCGGTTCATCACACACCACCACCAGAACCTCCTGGCAGGCCTTGGCAAAACTGACGACCCCGTCGCTGATGCCGGCCGCCGTATCCACCAGCAGCACATCGAGGTCGGTGCTCAGTTCGCTGAACGCCCGAATGAGGCCGGCGTGCTCGGCGGGGCTCAATTCGGCCATGGCCTGAATCCCGGAGGCGGCGGGGATCACCTTGATCCCCCCGGGTGCATCAAGAATGACCTCCTCCAGAGTACGCTCACCACTGATCACGTGGGAGAGGTTGTAGCGCGGCTGCAGTCCCAGCATCACGTCCACGTTGGCGAGTCCCAGATCGGCATCCATGATCATCACTTTGTGCCCGACCTGCGCCAGTGCCGTGGCCAGATTGACCGAAACATTGGTCTTGCCGACGCCCCCTTTACCGCTGGTCACGGCCATCACCCGCACTGGATGCGGCTGCGCCAGGCGACGTAATCCATGGGCCTGATCGTTTCGTTGTCGTTGTTCAACCATGGGCAGTGCTCATCGTACGGCCGAACGCGAGGGCCATCGCCTCCTCGGCCGGTTTCTCCTGGGTAGTTTTCATCATCGTGACGGCACGGCTGACCAGATTGTTGGCCCGCGCCGGATGGAGATCCTCCGGGACGCGTTGACCATCGCTGATGTAGGCGACCGGCAGCTGGTGGGTGCCGACCACTGCCAGCGCCTCGCCAAGGCTGCTGCTCTCGTCCAGCTTGGTCAGGATGCAACCGTCGAGATCCACATTGGCCAGTGCCCGGGTGGTCTGATCCAGTGCGGCCCGCTGGGTGGTCGCGGAAAGAACGGCATAGGTGCGAATGGTCGGTGAGCCGCCCCGAAGCATGGCGAACTGCTCCGACAGACGGACATCGCGGGGGCTCATCCCTGCGGTGTCGATGAGCACCAGCCCCTTCTCGGCCAAGCCATCGAGCACCAGCCGCAGCTCCTTGGCATCTTCAGCCACATGCACCGGCGCCCCGAGGATGCGCCCGTAAGTACGCAGCTGCTGATAGGCGCCGATGCGGTAGCCATCGGTGGTGACCAGGGCCACCCGGCCGGGTCCGTGACGCAGCGCGTAGCGGGCTGCCAGCTTTGCCACGGTGGTGGTCTTGCCCACCCCGGTCGCGCCAACCAGCGCGACGACGCCACCGTGGGTGAGGATGTCGTCATCAGTGACCGGCAGCCGCCGTGAAAGAAGCCCGAGCGCCTGGCGCCAATTGTGTTCGATATCGCTCTGGTAGTGGACCTGGTCCGCCAGCTCGCGGCAGAGCGCGGGGGAAAGCCCAAGCTGCATGAGCCGCTCCAGCAGCTTCACACGTGCAGGCTGGCGTTTACGCATCTGCCCCCAGGCCAACCCGGTGAGCTGGCTCTCGAGCATCGAGCGCAAGGTGGCGATCTCCTGGCGCATGGCCACCAGACTCGGGTCCTGGGACCAAACCACCTCGGGCTTGGGCTCCGCAAGGGCCTGCAGGGGCGGCGTCTCGGGGGCGACCGGCGCCCCGGGCCGGCTGGGCGCCGACGCCTCGGCGCGCTCTCTGCCCTTCGGCTCGGGAGTGGCCTGGCGACTCTCTTTGACGATCCGCTGGACAGCGGCCTCGTCGTAATCGACGGCCGCAACGATTTCCACCCCGCCGTTCACCCGGCGGTTGGAGAGAATGACCGCATCCGGCCCCTGCTCCTCCCGGACCAGTCGGATGGCCTGACGCATGTCCGCAGCGAAGTAGCGCTTGATTTTCATTCCTTCGGCCCTCACCCGTGCCCCGGCTCAGCCGAAAGGCACACTTAACCTTGGTTCCCGATCGAGGCTACGACGCGCAATTGCTTGTCCTCCGGGATCTCGTTGTACGAGAGGACATGCAGCCCGGGTATCGAATGCTTCACGAAGCGGGCGAGCAGTTCGCGCAGCGGCGGCGAGGTCAACAACACCGCCGGTTTGCCGCTCAACTCCAGCTTCTGGGCACTCTCCGCCAATCCCTGGTGCAGGCGCTCGGCAAGCCCCGGCTCGATGGCGCCTCCCCCTCCGTCGGGCCCCTGGAAGGTACGAAGCAATATCTGTTCCAGCTCAGGCGCCAAGGTCACGACCTGGAGTTCAGGCGCCAAGCCATTGATTTGCTGGACAATCATGCGTCCGAGGGCGACCCGCACGGCGGACGTCAAAATGCCGGCATCCTGGGTGCGAGGGGCGTTTTCCGCCAGGGTTTCGGCGATGCTGCGCATGTCGCGGATGGGGATGCCTTCGGCAAGCAGGCTCTGACACACCTTCACCACGGTGGCGAGGGTCAGTTGCTTGGGCACCAGGTCCTCCACCAGCTTGGGTGCGGACTTGGCGAGCTGCTCCATCAGCTTCTGCATCTCCTCGTGGCCGAGCAGCTCATGGGCGTGGCTCTGCAGCAACTGGCTCAGGTGGGTGGCCACCACCGTGTTGGGGTCCACCACGGTGTAGCCCAGGCTTTGTGCCTCCTCGCGCTGCCCCACATCGATCCACACGGCCTCCAGCCCGAAGGCGGGATCCTTGGTCCTGGCCCCCTTCAGCGCGCCATAGACCTGCCCCGGATTGATGGCCAGCTCGCGATCCGGGAAGATCTCCGCCTCCCCCACCGTCACCCCCATCAGACTGATCCGGTAACCGTTCGGGGAGAGCTCCAGGTTGTCGCGGATGTGCACCGGGGGAATGAGGAATCCCAGCTCCTGCGACAGCTTCTTGCGAACCCCCTTGATGCGGCCCATAAGCTGGCCCCCCTGGCTGCGGTCCACCAGCGGGATCAGCCGGTAGCCCACCTCCAGGCCGATAGGGTCCACCTGGGGCACGTCGTCCCAGGTCAGCTCCTTCATCTCCCCCTCGCCCGAGGGGACAGGTTCGGGCAGTGGCTCGGGGGCGGCAGCCGGCGCCGCCTGCCGGAGCTTTATCCAGTAGGCGGCGCCGCCCGTGACGGCGGCGAGCATCAGAAAGGGGAGGTTCGGCATGCCCGGAACAAGCCCCATGGTGGTCATCACGCCGGCGGTGATCCCCAGCACCTTGGGGTTGCTGAACAGCTGTCCCACCACCTGCTCCCCCATGTCCTGGGCGGCGGAGACACGAGTGATGATGATGCCCGCGGCGGTAGAGAGCACCAGCGAGGGGATTTGGGCCACCAGGCCGTCGCCGATGGTCAGCAGCGTATAGGTGCGCGCGGCATCGGCAACGGGCAGTCCGTGCTGCAGCACCCCCACGGCAAACCCGCCGATGACATTGATGAGGGTGATGAGGATCCCGGCGACCGCATCCCCCCGCACGAACTTGCTGGCACCGTCCATCGCCCCGTAGAAGTCGGCCTCCTGGGCCACCTCGGCGCGGCGAGTCCGCGCCTCCTCCTGGTCGATAAGCCCGGCATTGAGATCCGCATCGATGGCCATCTGCTTGCCGGGCATGGCGTCGAGGGTGAAGCGGGCCGTCACCTCGGAGATGCGGCCGGCCCCCTTGGTGACCACCATGAAGTTGATGATCACCAGGATGATGAAAACCACCAGTCCCACCGCGTAGTTGCCGCCCACCACGAACTCGCCGAAGGATTCGATCACCTGGCCCGCCGCACCGGTCCCCTCGTGGCCTTCCAGCAGCACTACGCGGGTGGAGGCCACGTTCAGCGCCAGGCGCAACAGTGTCGCCACCAGCAGAATCATGGGGAAGGCCGCGAAGTCCAGCGGCCGCATGGCATAGATGGTGACCATCAGGATGATCAGCGACAGCGCGATATTGAAGGTGAAGAACACATCCAGCATGAACGGCGGCAACGGCAGCACCACCATCGCCAGCAGCATCATCACCAGCAGCGGTGCCCCCAGACCGCTGCGGGTCAGGTCGCGGATGTTCTTCAGAATCGCGGTCGCTTCCGCCATCAGTCACTCACCCTTCTCGGTTTCACTCATCGCGCCGAAGCTCATCGGGGATGGGCAGGTCCACCGGCGGACTCACCCCTTCGCGGTTATAAATCGGTCCCTGGCGCAGGTGGTAGACATAGGCGAGCACCTGGGCCACTGCGCGATAGAGCCCCACGGGGATGGGGCTGTTGAGCTCGGTACTGTGGTAGAGCGCGCGGGCCAGGGGCGGGGCCGAGAGGACCGGCACCTCGTGCTCCGCGGCAATGCCGCGGATCCGTGCCGCCATCAGGTCGGCCCCCTTGGCGATCAGGATCGGCGCGTTCATGCTCTCCTGGTCGTACCGCAGCGCCACGGCGTAGTGGGTCGGGTTGGTGATCACCACATCGGCCTTGGGGACCTCCTCCATCATGCGCCGTTGCGCCATTTCCATCTGCAACCGGCGCTGCCGCCCCTTCACCTCCGGGCTGCCGTCGGTCTGCTTGAACTCCTCCTTGACCTCCTGACGGGTCATCTTCAGCTGGCGATTGTGATCCCACAGCTGGAAAGGCACATCGATGGCCACCACCACCACCAGCACCAAGCTGAGCAGCAGAAACGCCCAGGTCAACAGGTCGCCCATATGGGCCAGCGCCGGAATCAGCCCCTCACGGCCCAGGGCCACGAATTCGTGGCCCTGGATATTGAGCAGGGTAATCGCGGCCAGCCCCACCAGGAGAAACTTGGCAAGGCTCTTGAACATCTCCACGATCCCGCGCCAGGAGAACACCCGCGCCAACCCCTTCACGGGATTGAGCTTGTCGGGTTTGAAGGCCAGCGACTGCGGCGAAAACGACCACCCGCCCAGCGCGATCGCAGAGAGGATGCCCACGGCCATCACCGACAGAAACAGCGGCGACAGCAACAGTACGGTATCGGCGACCCCGCCAAGGAAACGCTCATGCAGCGCAGGCCCGTCAAAGATCTCCTCCCGGCGCAGACTGAGAAACGAGTACAGCATGTCGGTCAGCCCCTGGATCAGGTATCCCCCAAGGGAGAGAAAGACCGCGGCCGAGACGAGCAGCCCCGCCAGGGTCCCCAGCTCTCTCGATCGGGCGACCTGCCCCTTCTGCCGGGCATCCTGAAGTCGCTTGGGTGTGGGTTGTTCGGTGCGTTCCTGCCCGTCGTTGGCCGCCACGCTAGGGCCCCCTCGCGACGAGTCTGCCGATGAGGGCGAACCCCTCCTCCAGCAGCACAGTGAACTGGGGCACCACCTCGGGCAGGCTGTAGAGGAGCACCACGAAACCCATGATCATCGCCACCGGAAATCCGATGGTGAAGATGTTCAGCTGCGGCGCGGCCCGCGACATGACACCGAAGGCCGTGTTGACCACCAGCAGCGAGGCCACTGCCGGAATGGATAGCCAGACCGCCCCGGCAAACATTTCACTGCCCCAGCCGGCCAGTGCCCACATGGCATCACGATCCAACCCTTCGGGGGCGATGGGCAGGGTGGTGAAGCTGTCCACCAGAATGCGGATGAGCACAAGGTGCGCGTCCATGCCGAGGAACAGCAGGATAGTGAGCATCAAGTAGAACTGGCTGAGGACGGCCACCTGCATGCCGTTTTGCGGGTCCACGATGGAGGCGAAACCGAGTCCCATCTGCATGGCGATCACCTGCCCGCCGGTGATGATGGCATTGAACACCAGTTGCAGGGCAAAGCCCATGGCCAGGCCGATGAGCAGCTGCTGAAAAATGATACTGAGGGCCCCGAGACTGAGCGGGTCAACCGCCGGCGCCGGGGGCAACAGAGGGACCACCACCAGGGTGAGGGCCAGGGCGATACTCAGACGGACGCGCACCGGGACACTCTGCGCCCCGGTCACCGGGGCGGCCATCAGGAGCGCACCGATGCGGAAAAATGGCCACAGGTAGCTGCCGAGCCAGGCCGTGATCTCTGCAGTGGTGAAGTTCATTCACTAACCAATGAGCAGTGGGATGCTGTCGAACAGCCGCTTGGTGTAGTCAATCAGCAGTCCCAGCATCCAGGAACCGGCGATCATCAACACCAGGAGCGTGATCAGCAGCTTTGGAATGAAACTCAGGGTCATCTCGTTGATCTGCGTGGCCGCCTGAAACATGGCCACCATGAGCCCCACCGACAGGGCCGGCAGCAGCACGGTGAGGATCAGCACCGTGATGAGCTCGAGGGCCTGCTGGAAGACGGTGAGGACCGTATCGGGCGTCATCGCCTCAGCCCCCGCCGACGTAGAAGCTCGAGGCCAGCGTGCCGACCACCAGGGCCCAGCCGTCCACCAGCACGAACAGCATGATCTTGAACGGGAGCGAGATGATCATTGGCGAGAGCATCATCATGCCCATGGACATGAGGACACTCGCCACCACCAGATCAATGATGAGAAACGGAATGAAGATCAGGAAACCGATCTGAAAGGCAGTCTTCAACTCGCTGGTCACAAAGGCCGGGATCAGCACGGAGATGGGCACCTCCTGCACCGAAGCGAACTCCTTGCCCGAGAGACTCCCGAACAGCTCCAAATCCGGCTCGCGGGTCTGGCCCAGCATGAACTCCCGCAGAGGCTCTCCCGACTTCACCAGTGCCTGCTTGAAATCCATCTTCTCCTCGAAGTAGGGCCCGATGGCCTCGGCGTGCATGCGGTCAAAGACCGGCCCCATGACAAAGAAGGTGAGAAACAGCGCCAGACCGACCAGCACCTGCCCGGACGGTGCCTGCATGAGCCCGATGGCCTGGCGCAGGATTGCGAGCACGATGATGATGCGGGTGAAGGCGGTCATCATCATCACCGCGGCAGGCAGGAAGGTCAGCGCGGTCATGAGCATCAGCACCTGGATGCTGAGGCTGTAGGTCTGCTCGCCACCCGGACCGGTGGTCACCGTGACCGCCTCCAGGCCGGATTGGCCGAAGCCAACCGCTGGGAGGAACAGCAACAGGAATGGGATGAGACGTCTCACCGCGGATGCCCCCTGTGCATGGCATTCTGAAGCCGCTCGGCAAACGTGGCGCCCTCCCCCCCCTCGCTCACGTCGAGAGGCGTCTCGAGCACATGGAGGGTCTGCACCCTCCCGGGCGAGACCCCAAGGAGCAGTTGCTTCTCACCCACCTGCAGTAACACCACCCGCTCCCGCGTGCTCAGAGGCAGGCTCGCCACCACCCGCAATGCCCGTGTCCCGTTAACCGAGAACCGCCCGAAACGGCGCAGCAGCCAGGCGCTGGCCCCAATGAATGCCAACACCAGTGCAAGCGCCACCACCACCTGAAACAGACTTCCAGGGCCTATGGGATCGGCGGCGGGCCGCGCTCCATCGGCGGCGAGGACCCATCCGCTCATCAGCAGGAGCGGCAACGGCAGAAGTCGGATCATTGCATCACTTCAGCTTCTTCACCCGCTCGGCCGGACTGATCACGTCCGTGAGGCGGATACCGTACTTCTCATTCACGACCACCACCTCGCCATGGGCGATGAGCGTGCCATTGACCAACACATCGAGGGGTTCCCCCGCCAGTCGGTCCAGTTCCACCACCGAGCCCTGGTTCAGTTGCAGCAGGTTGCGGATGTTGATCTTGGTCCGCCCGATCTCCATGGAGATGGTGACCGGGATATCGAGGATCACATCCAGGTTGACCTCGTCGGAGCCGATGGGCGTTCCCTCGTCTTCCAGCTCATCCAGTGCCGCCCGCTCAAACTGCGGCTTGGGCTTCTGGGCCTTGCCCCCACCCGTGGTCTCCTCTTCGGCGAAGGCTGCCGCCCACTCGTCCATGACATCGCCTTGGTTGCCGTCTTGTTCGCTCATGACTCTTTTCCGCAAGTGCTATCGGTTGCTGGTGGGACGATCCACCTGTTCGACGATCTTGATCGCCCACTTCTCGCTGGCGACCCCCAGTGTCCCACGGAAGATCGGCACCTCTTCAGCGCGCAAGGTAACCATTTCGGGCATCTCGATGGGGATCACATCACCCGGTTGCATCCTCAGGATGTCGCGGAGCGAGAGCGTCGCTTCGGTCAGCATGCTCGACAGCCCGACCTCGGCACTCTTGATCTCCTCCCGCAGGGAGATGAGCCAGCGTTCATCCACGTCGGTGCGGTCGCTCTGCACGCCGGCATCGAGGACTTCGCGGATGGGCTCCAGCATCGAGTAGGGCATGGTGACATGAAGGTCGCCACCGCCGCCCTCGAGCTCCACATGGAACTTGCACACCACCACCACTTCGGTGGGGCTCACGATGTTGGCAAACTGCGGGTTGACCTCGCGGTTCATGTACTCGAAGTCCACCGCCATCACCGGCGCCCAAGCCTCACGCAAATCCTTGAAGACGAGGTCCACCAGCATCTGAATGACTCGCTGCTCCGTGGGGGTGAATTCGCGCCCCTCGATCTTGGCGTGATAGCGGCCATCACCGCCGAAGAAATTGTCGACAGTGATGTACACCAGCTTCGGATCGAATACGACCAGGGCGGTGCCCCGCAGGGGCTTCACTTTCACCATGTTAAGACTGGTGGGGACGAACAGGGTGTGAACGTACTCCGAGAACTTCACCATCTCCACCCCCCCGGCGGAGATCTCGGCGGAGCGACGCAACATGTTGAACAGGCTGATGCGAAAGGAGCGGGAAAAGCGCTCGTTGATCATCTCCAGCGTGGGCATGCGCCCGCGGACGATGCGGTCCTCGCTGGCGAAATCGTAGGAGCGGACCGACCCCGATTCGGGCCCCTCGTCCGTTTCGGTCTCGACGTCTCCGCCTACAACACCGTGCAGAAGGGCATCAATCTCGTCTTGGGAAAGCAGATCGTTGACCGGCATGCTCGATCACTGCATCACAAAGTTGGTGAAAAAGACGGACTGCACCCCTTCGATGTCCGCCTGCTCCTTGAGCACCCGCTGGATCGCTGCAACGATCTCCGTGCGCAATCGCTCCTTGCCCTCACGGGTGGTGATCTCCTCGAACCGCTGGCTGCTCAAGAGAACCAGCAGATCGTTGCGAATGACCGGCATGTGGGTCTCGATGGCCTTGATCACCGCGCCGTCCTGCGCCATCACCTGCAGGTCCACCTGCATGTAGCGGGCGGGCCCCTTCTCCTCGAAGTTGACCACCAGCGTCTCCAGGGGGAGGTAGATCGCCTTGGGGGGGGCAAGGGCCGCCCCCTCGCCCCCCTTGCCGCCGGCCAGATAGAGCGTCCCGCCGATGCTCCCCGCCACCAGAACCAGGGCAATCAAGGCGAAGAGCAGCCAGAGTTTCTTGCTGGAGGGCTTCTGCGCATCGAGATCGAGCTCTTTTTCGGCCATCGCGTTCTTCCAGGTAGTTGCAAGGGAAACAAGCAACGGGCGTGCCACCGTTCCGCGGGCGGCCCATCACCACTTTCGGGGTGTTACAGCGCCCGCGCCGACGGCCCAGCGACGCACAGACTGTCACCAGGCCGACACGGCGACGGAAATCCGTCAGTCACATGCCCCGATATTACCATGCCACCGAGGCCCCTCGCTCACTGCCAGAGAGCCCTGCAGGGTAAACGCATACTTACCCAAGAGCGATGTAAGTCCTTGAAAGCAGGTCGTCGGCCGCATGGACGCGGCCGTCGAGCGTACAGGGATGTATTCACA
>JAWLHA010000052.1:0-32817 GCA_041690535.1 Gammaproteobacteria bacterium
CGACGCCGCACGGTGGATGCGCTGCGCTTATCCACCCTACATGTTGGGCGCCTCGGATTTATCTGTTCGGTGCTCTAGCAACTAGCAACTAGCAACTAGCAACTAGCAACTAGCAACTAGCAACTAGCAATTAGCGACTAACGACTAAACTAGCAACCAGCGCAGGGACACGGCAGGAACATCCGCCAATGCTGTTCAACTCCTACGGCTTCATTCTTCTGTTCCTGCCCATTACCCTCCTGGGTTTTTTCTGGATCGGGCGGCTGGGCCACCGCCCGGCCATGGCCTGGCTGGTGGCCGCCTCCCTCTTCTTCTACGGTTGGTGGAATCCCGCCTATTTGGGACTGCTGGTCGCCTCCATTCTCTTCAATTACGCCATCGGCACGGCCCTGAGCGCCCGCCCCAACCGCCTCCTGCTGGGCGGCGGAATCGCCTTCAACCTGGGACTGCTCGGCTATTACAAGTACGCCAACTTTTTCATCGACAACATCAATGCGGTGTTGGACCTGGGCTGGAATTTCGAAGCGATCATCCTGCCCCTGGCGATCTCCTTCTTTACCTTCCAGCAGATCGCCTACCTCATCGACGCCCACCGGGGCGAGACCCGGGAGTACAACTTTCTCCACTACTGCCTGTTCGTCACCTTCTTCCCCCAGCTCATCGCCGGCCCCATCGTCCACCACCGGGAGATGATGCCCCAGTTCGCCCGCAAGGGCGCCCTGCGCCCCAACTACGAGACCATCGCGCTGGGGCTCACAGTCTTCACCATCGGCCTGTTCAAGAAGGTGGCCATTGCCGACACCCTCGCCAAATACGCCAACATGGCCTTCGACGCCGCAGGCGAGGGAATGGCCCTCACCTTCTTCGAGGCTTGGCGGGGGGCGACGGCGTACAGCTTTCAGCTCTATTTCGACTTCTCCGGTTACTCCGACATGGCCATCGGCCTCGGCCTGCTGTTCGGCATCACCCTGCCGCTCAACTTCAACTCCCCCTATCGGGCGCGCAGCGTGGTCGATTTCTGGCGCCGCTGGCACATGACCCTCTCCCGTTTTCTCCGGGACTACGTCTACATCCCGCTGGGAGGCAACCGCAAGGGGCGGGTGCGGCGCCATGCCAACCTGTTCGTCACCATGCTGCTCGGGGGCCTGTGGCACGGGGCCGCCTGGACCTTCGTGCTATGGGGCGCCCTGCACGGCCTCTATTTGATGGTGAACCACGCCTGGGCCAGCATGCGGGCGCGGCTCGGCTGGAGCCGCGAAGCCACGACCTCCTGGGGGCGCGCGCTCGCCTGGACGCTTACCTTCATCGCCGTGGTGTTCGCCTGGGTCTTCTTCCGCGCCCACTCCTTCGAGGAGGCCCTGCTCATCAGCCGCGGCATGCTGGGCATGAACGGCTTCGCCTGGCCCGGCACGGTGGAGGAGTTCGGCTGGGCCGGACAGCTGCTCTCCGAGGCGGGCTGGCGATTCGAACCGCTGGGCAACTTCAAGGGAGCCGGCGACCTGGTGCTCCTCGGTCTGTTCGTGCTCATTGCCCTGAAGGTGCCCAATACCCAGCAGCTGGTGGCCGCGCGCCATCGCCCCCTCAACCCCTATGGCGACGAAACCGTGGTGGCCCGGCGCAGCTGGCAACCGAGCCCGCGCTGGGCGGCCGTCACGGGCGTGGTGGCGCTGTTCACGCTCCTGCAGCTTTCGCGCGTCAGTGAATTTCTCTACTTCCAGTTCTGATCCCATGAGCCGGCAATACACCCGCATTGTCCTCTCCATCGTCGTGGCCGGACTGCTGGCGGTAGCCGCCTTCAACGCCCTGGTCGACCCCTACGGGGTCATCGGCGCCCCGCGCATCGACGGGTTCAATGCCGACAAGCCGGAGGCATCGCGCCGGGAGAGGATGAGCAAGGCCTACGAGGTGCGACAGATCCGCCCCGAGGCGGTGTTGCTGGGCACCTCCCGGGCGCTCTACCTCACGCCGGAACACCCCCACTTCCAGGGCCTGCGGGCCTACAATCTGGCCCTCAGCGACTCCAGCATCTACGAGCATCTGCGCTACTTTGAGCATGCGATGGCGGTGCAGCCGCTGAGCGAGGCAGTGGTGGGACTCGACTTTTTCGCCTTCAGGGAGAAGACCTCAGCGGCCTACCGAGAGGGCCGGCTGGCGTCCTCGGGGTCGAGCCACAGTGGCCCGGTGTTCGATCCGGCCGACCTGCTGCCGGCCCTGCTGTCGTCCGACGCGCTCCGCTCCAGCTTCAGCACCATCCGGGAACAAGGCCGCTCACACCTCAAGTACACGGGCGATCAGAATCAGGCGGAACGGGTGCGCAGCAAAGGCGGACACCGGGCCATGTTCCGGGAACTGGAATCCGGTCTGCTGGGCACTTGGGGTTTCGATGCGGAAGCGCGGCGCTTTGAGGCCATCGGCTCGGTGGAGACCCCCGGGAGCTTTCGCAAGCTTTTGCGCCTGGCCCACCGGAGAGAGGTCAAACTGCACCTCTTCATCTCGCCCTCCCATGCCCGCCTGTGGGAAGCGTGGCGGCTCGCATCCACCTGGCCGCACATCGAGGAGTGGAAACGGGCCGTAGTCGCCGCCAACCAAGAAGAGGCCCGGGTGGCCGGCCGCCCACCCTTCCCCCTGTGGGATTTCAGCGGCTACAACAGCATCACCACGGAGCCGGTCCCGCCCGCCGGCGACAGAGACTCCCTCATGCGCGGCTACTGGGAGGGCTCCCACTACAGCGCCGCCACGGGGCGGCTGGTCCTGGACCGCCTCTTCGGCCACGAGAAGCCGACCCGTCCCCTTCCTGATGACTTCGGCGTGCGCCTGAATGAGGCGAACATCGAGGCCCATCTGGCAGCGGTCCGGGCCGCCGGCGAGCGTTACCGCCTGGCCTCCCCCCAGGACGTTGCGGAACTGCAGGAGGCACTGGAGCGGCAGCGGCGCATGCGCAGCCCGAGTCCGGCGGCGAGCGTGGCTAACGCGGGGGCAAACCCTTAGAATCTGCACCTCTTTCCAGATCCAAGCAGAGTACGAGGCAGCGATGAAGGTATTGGTGATCGGCAGCGGCGGGCGCGAGCACGCCCTGGCCTGGAAGGCGGCCCAGTCGCCCAAGGTGGAGAAGGTCTTCGTGGCCCCCGGCAACGCCGGCACGGCGCGCGAGCCGAGGCTGGAGAACGTGGCGGTGGGCGCCGAGGACATCCAGGGGCTCATCGCCTTCGCCCGGGACAACGAGGTGGCGCTGACCATCGTCGGCCCGGAGGCGCCGCTGGTGGCCGGGGTGGTGGATGCCTTTGTCGCCGCGGGGCTGCGCTGCTTCGGCCCCACCCAGGGGGCCGCCCAGCTGGAGGGCTCCAAGGCCTTCACCAAGGACTTCCTGGCCCGGCACAACATCCCCACCGCCGCCTACCGCACCTTCACCGACACCGAGGAGGCCCTCGCCTACCTGCGCGAGCAGGGCGCCCCCATCGTGGTGAAGGCCGACGGCCTTGCCGCCGGCAAGGGGGTGATCGTCGCCATGGCCCTGGAGGAGGCCGAGGCGGCGGTGCGGGACATGCTCTCCGGCAACGCCTTCGGCGAGGCCGGCTCCCGGGTGGTCATCGAGGAGTTCCTCGAGGGCGAGGAGGCAAGCTTCATCGTCATGGCCGATGGCGAGCACGTGCTGCCCATGGCCACCAGCCAGGACCACAAGCGCGTGGGCGAGGGCGATACCGGGCCCAATACCGGCGGCATGGGCGCCTACTCCCCCGCCCCGGTGGTCACCGATGCGGTCCACCAGCGCATCATGGAGGAGGTGATCCTCCCCACGGTGCGCGGCATGGCGGCCGAGGGCCACCCCTACACCGGCTTCCTCTACGCCGGGTTGATGATCACCCCCGACGGTACCCCCAAGGTGATCGAGTACAACTGCCGCTTCGGCGATCCCGAAACCCAGCCCATCATGATGCGGCTCAACTCCGACCTGGTCGCCCTCTGCGAGGCGGCCCTCGATGGGCGGCTGGAGCAGATCAGCGCCGTGTGGGACCCGCGCCCCGCCCTGGGGGTGGTGCTCGCCGCGGAGGGCTATCCGGGCAGCTATCGCAAGGGTGATGTCATCGAGGGCCTCGCCTACGATGCGGGCCCCGATGCCAAGGTCTTCCACGCCGGAACGGCCGGGCAGAATGACCAGGTGGTGACGGCCGGGGGCCGGGTCTTGTGTGCCACCGCCCTCGGTGCCAGTGTGGCGGAGGCCCAGCGCCGCGCCTACGAACTGGTGGGGACCATCGGCTGGCGCGGCATGCAGTACCGCGGGGACATCGGCTACCGCGCCGTGGCGCGCGAGCAAGACTGACCCCCTGATAGAGCCGGCGCGGCTTTTTGCCCCGCCGGCCGCCCATACGTAAAATCAAAAACTTAGGAATAAGCGGGTACTCACGTCGAGACATTCCGCTCCGGGCTGGGGTAGAATGCGCGGTTTCAAAATTTTCAATTGCTTAGCGCGACCATAATTCGACTCTGTGAGGAGCGTGACAAATGTCTGAAAAACATCCCGTCGTTGCCGTGACCGGCTCTTCCGGCGCAGGCACGACCACGGTAAAGAACGCATTCGAGCACATTTTCTTCCGGGAGAAGATCAAGCCGCTGGTTATTGAAGGTGACAGCTATCACCGCTACAACCGTGCGGAGATGAAGGAGGCCATTGCCGGCTTCCAGAAAGAGGGGAAGAACCTGAGCCACTTCGGTCCCGAGGCGAACCACTTCGACACCCTCGCCGAGACCTTCAAGACCTACGGCGAGACCGGCACCTGCCAACGCCGCTACTACATCCACAGCGATGCCGAAGCGGTGGAGCATAACGCGCGCCTGGGTGCCAGCTACAAGGCCGGTGAGTTCACCCCCTGGGAAGAGATCACCGAAGACACCGACCTGCTCTTCTACGAAGGGCTGCACGGCGGCGTGGTGGACGGCGACATCGACGTGGGCAAGTTCACCGACCTGCTCATCGGCGTGGTGCCCATCGTCAACCTGGAGTGGATCCAGAAGATCCACCGCGACAACGCCCAGCGCGGTTACTCCGCCGAGGCCATCGTGGACACCATCCTGCGACGTATGGACGACTACGTCCACTACATCACCCCGCAGTTCTCGCGCACCGACATCAACTTCCAGCGCGTGCCCACGGTGGACACCTCCAACCCCTTCATCGCCCGCGACATTCCCACGCCGGACGAGAGCTTCGTGGTGATCCGCTTCCGCGACCCGAAGAAGTTCAACGTCGACTTCCCCTACCTGCTGTCGATGGTGCACGACTCCTTCATGTCCCGGCGCAACACCATCGTGGTGCCCGGCGGCAAGATGGGCATGGCCATGGAGATCATCCTGGCCCCCATCATCCACGACACCCTGGAGAAGAGCCGCAAGCTGAAGGCGTAAGCGCTTTTTCCGAGTGTCACACGAGAGGGGCCCGCGCAAGCGGGCCTTTTTCGTGGTCTACTCCACCAACTCCCCGTACAGGTCGTGCTCGTCGGCGGCGGTGATCCGCACCTCCACGAACTCACCCGGCGCCACCTCCAGGTCACACGGCACCACGACCACCCCGTCGATCTCGGGGGCGTCGGCCGCGGTCCGGGCGAGGAAGCCCTCTTCGGTGATCTCGTCCACCAGGACCGTCAGCGTCTGTCCCACCTTGTCCTGGAGTTTGTCGGCGCTGATGGCCGCCTGCAGCTCCATGAGCCGCTCCAGCCGCTCCTCCTTGAGATCCTCCGGGATGGGGGCGGCGAGAGCGTTCGCCACCGCCCCCTCCACCGGTGAATAGGCAAAGGCCCCGACCCGATCGAAGCGCACCGCCTCGATGAACGCCAACAGCTCCTCGAATTCGCTCTCGCTCTCTCCGGGGAAGCCCACGATGAAGCTGCTGCGCAGCGCGAGATCGGGGCAGATCGCCCGCCAGCGCTCAATGCGCCGCAGCATGTTCTCACTGTCAGCCGGTCGGCGCATGGCCTTCAACACCTTAGGGCTGGCGTGCTGAAGCGGCACGTCCAGATAGGGGAGGATGAGCCCCTCCGCCATCAGCTCGACCAGGCCGTCCACATGGGGATAGGGATAGACGTAGTGGA
This sequence comes from Gammaproteobacteria bacterium, assembly GCA_041690535.1. Classification (GTDB taxonomy): domain Bacteria; phylum Pseudomonadota; class Gammaproteobacteria; order Thiohalomonadales; family Thiohalomonadaceae; genus JAWLHA01. The sequence continues at coordinate 6,084 of JAWLHA010000052.1, forward strand.
GCCGCACCCACGCATCCAGTTGGCCCAACTCGCGCACCAGCTCGGTGATGCGGGTCTTGAGCGGCCGCCCGTTCCAGAAGGCGGTACGGTACTTCACGTCCACCCCGTAGGCGGCGGTATCCTGGGCCACCACCAACAGCTCCCGTACCCCGGCGTTGACCAGGGCCTCGGCCTCCCCCAGCACCGCACCGATCTCCCGGCTGGCGAGCCGCCCGCGCATGGAGGGGATGATGCAGAAGGTGCACTGCTGGTTGCACCCCTCGGCAATCTTCACGTAGGCGTAGTGACGTGGGGTGAGCTTGATGCCCCCGGGCGGCACCAGGTCGGTAAAGGGATCGTGCTGTGGCGGCAGGTGGGCGTGCACGGCCTCCATCACCGCATCGAGCGCATCGGGGCCGGTCACCGCCAGCACCTGGGGGTGGGCCTCGCGGATCACCCCCTCCTTCGCCCCCAGGCAACCGGTCACCACCACTCGGCCATTCTCGGCAAGCGCCTCCCCGATGGTCTCCAGCGACTCCTCCACGGCGGCATCGATGAAGCCGCAGGTGTTGACCACTACCAGGTCGGCCTCCTGGTAGTTGGGGCTGATGAGATACCCCTCCGCCCGCAATTGGGTGAGAATGCGTTCGGAATCCACCGTGGCCTTGGGGCAGCCCAGGCTCACGAAACCAACTTTGGGAATTCGCTGGGACATCGTTGTTCGCTCGCAATCGGCGGGAGGGCGCCCACCTTAGGCACTTTCACGCGGGTTGTCACCACCCGCACGGATCCGGTACAAGAGAAAGCCAACTTCTATGCTTTGAAGAAGCACAACATCACCAAGGAGAGAAGATGCAGTACCGACCGTTAGGGCGCACCGGCATCGAGGTCAGCGTGATCGGTCTGGGCACCATGACCTTTGGCGAGCAGAACAGCGAAGCCGAAGGCCACGCCCAGCTCGACTGGGCCGTCTCGCACGGGGTCAATCTTATCGACACCGCCGAACTCTACGCCATTCCCCCGCGCCCCGAGACCTACGGCCGCACCGAGGAGATCATCGGCACCTGGCTGCAACGGCGCGGTCGCCGCGACGACATCATCCTGGCCACCAAGGTGGTCGGCCCCGGCGGCGACTGGCTGCCCCACATCCGCGGCGGCAAGGCCCGGCTCGACCGGACCAACATCCAGGCGGCCCTCGATGGCAGCCTGCGGCGGCTGAAGACCGACTACGTGGACCTTTACCAGCTCCACTGGCCCGACCGAAAGACCAACTTCTTCGGCCGGCTTGGCTATACCCCCGTGGAAGACGACCGGCCGGTGCCCATCGAGGAGACGCTGGAGGCTCTGGAAGCGCTGGTCCACAGCGGCAAGGTGCGCCACGTGGGGCTCTCCAACGAAACGCCCTGGGGCACCATGAAGTTCCTGCAGGTGGCCGAGGCGCGGGGCTGGCCGCGGGTGGCATCGGTGCAGAACCCCTACAGCCTCCTCAACCGCACCTTCGAAGTGGGCCTTGCGGAGGTGGCGCACCGGGAGCAAACCGGCCTGCTGGCCTACTCGCCCCTGGGCTTCGGCGTACTCTCCGGCAAGTACCTGGGCGGCACCCGCCCGCCCAGGGCACGACTCAGCCTCTTCCCCCACTACGACCGCTACAGCAATGCCGAGGCGGAGGCGGCCACCGCCGCCTACGTGGCGCTCGCCCGGGATCACGACCTCGATCCGGCGCAGATGGCGCTCGCTTACGTCAACAGCCGCCCGTTCCTCACCAGCACCCTCATCGGCGCGACCACGATGGAGCAACTCAAGCGCAATATCGCCACTGCCGATCTCCGCTTGAGCCCCGCCGTGCTGGAGGGGATCGAGACCATTCATAAACGCTTCCCCAACCCGAGCCCCTGACCATGTCTTGCATCTTCTGCCAGATTGCCGAGGGCAAAGCCCCCGCGGACCTCCTGCACCAGGACGATGAAGTGGTCGCCTTCCGGGACATCAGCCCGGAGGCACCGGAGCACATCCTGGTGATCCCCCGAGAGCACATCGCCACCCTCAACGAGCTGGACGAGCACCACGCCATGCTGGCCGGCCGACTGCTGCTCACCGCCCGCCGGCTCGCCCGTGAACTTGGTGTCGCGGAACAGGGGTACCGGCTGGTGACCAACTGCAATGGGGATGGGGGCCAGACGGTCTATCACATTCACCTGCATCTTCTGGCCGGTCGGGCCCTGAGCTGGCCGCCCGGGTAAGGCGGAGGAGAGACGAGGCTACGCGTACCCCGGCGAGGCTGGAGCCAATGCCCGCAGGGCCCCATCCCACGTGCCCTTGACTCCTCGCGCTACAGTTGCAGGCCACCGAGCCGCTCCGCCACCCGCTGGCGATGCCACAAAATCCCGAGGGCAATGCCCAGCAGGAACAGCCCGACCATCCCCGCGGCGCCGATCAGCCAGCCCCAGCGACTTCGCGACTCTGCCTGGGCAATGTAGTGATTGGCGATTCGCGAATGGAGTTGGCCGTTTTCGGCAAGAAGGTCGGTAAGCTGCGCGTTCAGACGTTCGTTGTCTGCCAGAAGATCCGTTGCATTGCCTCGCAACCTGGAGGCCTCGGCGGAGAGCCTCTTCAGCTCTTTTTCGAGCCGCTCGAGGCGAAGCCTGGCAGGGGGCTCGGACGTCAGATAGGCGCTGTTGACCCACCCTTCGACCTTATGTTCGGTGCGCACCCGCACGAACCCATTGCGCTCCTCGAGCACCTCCAGAGAGGCCCCCGTAGTGATCACAACGAGCGCGGGGTCATTGGAACCGGGGTTGGCCCGCACGCCGACCCGAAGCGTATCGCTGACATACAACCGATCCGCCGAGGCGGGACTCGAGCCGAGCAACAAAGCAAGGCATAGCGCCGCAATCAGGGGCAGTCTGTCTGTCACTGGCGCCTCCTCATGTACGTTCGCGCCCCCATCATAGCACGGGCGGCGATCCGCTCCGACGGACAGCCTATACCGAGCAGGGTGAACGCATACTCACCCAATCCCCGAGCAATCAACCTGCAGACAAATCACAGTGAGCTGAGCCAGTCGAACCAGAGGGGAAGAGTGATCAGGCTCAACGCCGTGGTCAGGGTGACGGCCATGGCATACAGTGCCGTATCCAGGCGATAGCGATCGCACAGGACAATGCCGAGGACCATGCTGGGCATCGCCGCCTCCAGTACCACTGCAGTGCGGTTCGGGGCGTCGAGGGCTGTCATCTCCGCCACCCCCCATACCACCAACGGGGTGATCAGCAGCTGGATGGCCACGACCGGGAGTACCGCCGGCAAGCGCTTCCGCCATGCCCCCGCCCACTGCAGGCCGAGGCCCAAGGCGAACAGCATCAGGGGAACCACGCCCGCGGCCAACATCTCCAGCGCGCCCCCCAGCACAACGGGCAGCGGGATTTCGGCAAGATTGAGGGCCACCCCCGCAACAGCCGCCCACAGTGGCGGGACCCGCAACAGCGCCATCAGCGGATGTCCCGCCTCTTTGACACCACCGTGGTGGACCGCCACCATGACCCCGAGGCTCAACAGCAGCGGCGTGCAGGCAAACAGGTCATACTGGATGGCGACACTGCGCGCCCACGGGCCCAGTGTGGCCTCCAGGACAGGCAGCCCCATGTAGGTGGCATTGGGAAAGGCCGCGGCAAGCAACAAGGCACCACGCCAAGAGGGGCCCACGGCGGCAAAGCGATACCATAGCCAGGCGCTGACCAAGCCGGTTCCGACCCCCAATGCCGCAAGCAGCGCGACGCGCACCGCATCGAGGGAGAGGGGCGACTTCCAGAGCACGACCAGTACGAGGGCCGGCAAGAGGAGGACATAGACGACCCCGGTCAAGTTTCGCCTGAGCACATCGGCATCCAACCCCTGGGGCTTGAACATGCGCCAAAGGACCCCAAACAGGATCAGCAGGCCGGCTTGAGTTATAACGTCAACCATTGTCCGCTATCTTTATCTGACTGCGCGCGCAGACAGATGTGTATCGAATTGGAAAAAGGCTAGAATTCTTCATGGCGAACGAACGTCTCGACTCCCTGCGGCACCCCCCCCTTTACCACACCTCGGAAGAGGCCGAAGCGGCCTTCTATGGCGCATTCGAGCGCGCCGACATCGAGGTGATGAGCCGTGTGTGGGACGGGGCAGCCGATATCGCATGCATTCACCCGGCCGGCCCCCGTCTCAACGGAACCGAAGTGCTGGAATCCTGGGAGAAGATCTTCGAGAGGGCGGAACCCATCGCCTTCCATTTGAGCGACCGCCGTATTTTCCGCCAGCCCAGCCTGGCGGTCCATGTTTTGATCGAGAACATTCTGTTTCAGGACAAGAACGAGCGTCCGCTGCGCATCCTCTCGACCAATGTCTACCGGCAATCGGACCAGGGCTGGCACCTGATCATGCGGCACTGCTCACCCGCCCCCCAGGGCCCGGCCACAGACACCGGCTCCTCGGCCATGCATTGAGGGGGCGCATTGCGAACCCGCAACGCTCTTGAGCGGTTAGCGCGCAACAGTTCGCTCATGCGACATGGATGATGAGGCGGCGGTTCTGCGGCTGACGGCGGTGTTCCCAAAGATAGATGCCCTGCCACGTCCCCAATGCCGGGCGTCCGTTCAACACCGGGATGGAAAGGGTGGTGGCCGTAAGCGCCGCCTTGATGTGCGAAGGCATATCATCGGCGCCTTCGAGCGTGTGGGTATAAAGCGGATCGTCTTCCCACACCAACCGGTTCAGCCAGTTCTCAAGATCGCGCCTGGCGGAGGGATCGGCATTTTCCTGAATGATCAGGCTTGCCGAGGTGTGCGCGATGAAGACGGTGCACAGCCCTTCCCGGAGTCCGGAAGAAGCGACCGCCGCGATGACCTTGCCGGTAATATCGTGCAGACCTTGCCCGGGCACGGATATGGATAGGGTTTCAACCACCGTGTTCCTCCACAAAGAAAATCACGATCGAGCGGTCCATGGTAACACCAATGCCCCCCCCTGATCGCAGACCGAATCCTGGCTCGGGTGCGATTTCCCCTGAAAAAAACAGCCTGAACCGGCGCAAACCGAAAAAAACGGCCGGCCGTATTCTTGTTTTTTTCCCGTCACGTATTCAAAATTCGCCGAAATGGCCGCTCCGGGCCATTTCTACCCAACTTCAGGGAGACCTGTAATGGCTGCAAAGAAGTCCACCCCAAAGAAGAAGGCTGTGACCAAGAAGGCGCCGGCGAAGAAGGCCGCGCCCAAGGCCGCCGCCGCAAAGACGCCCGCGATCAAGCCGATTGCGACCAAGCAGACCAAAACTCAGGTGATCAGCGCGATCGCCGAGCAGACCGGCCTGTCCAAGAAGGACGTCGGTGCCGTTTTCGGAGCCCTCTCCGGCCTGGTGCAGGCCCACATGGGCAAACGCGGCTCCGGCGAATTCACCATTCCCGAAGTCGGTGTGAAGGTCCGACGGATCAAAAAGCCCGCCACCAAGGCCCGCAAGATGATCTCCCCGTTCACGGGCGAAGAGATCACGGTCAAGGCCAAGCCCGCCCGCAACACGGTAAAGGTGAGCGCCCTCAAGGGTCTGAAGGAAGCCGTCGCCTGAAGCGCCAAAAGGGCCGGTCATCCGGCCCTTTTACTTGGGTGCGGCTCATTTCCGACCGCCGCACTCTTCGAGTCTTGAGCCTACCTCTGTAGGTGGATGAGCGCGGCGCATCCACCTTCGGCGCGGTACCGTGGCTGCGCTGCGCCTGTCCACCTCTGCTCGCCCTCGGGCCCAGCCAAGCAGAAGAGCCGCACCCTTTTCACTTGATGCCCAAAATGGGCAGCAATTCGCCAATCTCACGGATCGCCCAACGGGCCTGCCCCCGCCGCGCTTCGATGACCTCCTTTTCGAGATAACCGGTCATCAGGACACTCTCCAGCCCCAACGCACGCGCCCCCAGGTGCTCATCGCTTCCTCCATCGCCCACAAAGAGCGCCTCCCGGGCATCGCAACCGACCCGCGCAAGCGCCTCCCTGTAGATCGCCGGCTCAGGCTTGCGAGAACCACAGTCGCAACTGAATACCGCCGTGTCGAAAATTTCTGACAGGGGCGAGCGGGGCCAGGCCGAGACCTCACCGCTGGAAGCGTTTGAGACCAGCGCCAGGTGGAAACCCGCCTTTCGCAACTTTACGAGCGCTTCCAGCACTCCGGGGCGGATACTGCAGAGGGCGTGATCGAAGCGCGCCTGACGCTCCCGGGCAGCCTCCACGATCCGCCCTTCGTCAATCCCCGGATCGATTCGGTGGGCCAGTGTCCGAATGACCTCACAGTGCGCCGTAGGGCGACAGATTTCATGCCAGTCGCTGAAGCACATGCGGTTCCACTCCCTGCGATCCACGCCAAGGATATCGGCCGTATACCGACCCGATGCACCCGGCGCGGCGACGACATCCACCAGGGTGTGAAACAGGTCAAAGAGCACTGCACGGTACGGGTACTTGTTCAACATCGAATTCGTTAATGCCCTACAGAAAATTTTTTATACGTAAAAACAATAGTTTGCAAAACCACGAGGGTTGTTTTATTAGTAGAGGTGTCGGCCACGCACAAAACGAAAATGACTGGAGGAGTCCCCATGCAACAGTTCAGTCCCTTGCCGTACAGCCAGCTCCAATCGGGCACCACCCACCACCGCCCCCCACAGCGCCTCCCGGAACAGGTCAAGGCCGACGATCCCGCGCTGGACGTCATGACGGACCTGACCAAAGTGGCGGCCATCGCCATCGGCCCGTGCGCCACCCTGGACCAGGCCAATCAGCGCATGATCTCCAGCGGCGTGCGGCTGCTCTTCGTGACGGACCAATATAACTCCATTCAGGGGATCGTTACCGCCACCGACATCATGGGTGAAAAGCCCATGAAATACCTCAAGGAAGTCGGGGGCAAACGGGAAGACATCTTCGTCCGCGATATCATGACGCCCCAGGACAAGCTTGAAGTCCTGTTCATGGTGGACGTGGTCAATGCACGGGTGGGCGATGTGGTGGAGACGCTCAAGCGTGTGGGGCGGCAACACGCCCTGGTGGTCGACCTGGATGAGGAGAAGCGGCAAATCGTCCGGGGGATCTTCTCCACCAAACAGATCAGCAAGCAGCTCGGTGTCGCCATCGAAACCACCGAGGTGGCGAAGACCTTCGCCGAACTCGAAGCGGCCCTGATGGGTTAAGGGGAGAGGGAGAGGCGATGGCCTCTCCCCCGCCAGGCCAGGCACCGCAGGTGAATGGCCCCGTGGCGCCTGAAAAGGGAGCCTTAGAACAGCAGTTTCATCCCCACGTGCCCGCTCTCGTCGAGTTCCACATCACCGTGGTTTTCGAAGCGGATTTCGACGCTACGCCACCCCACATAGACGAACGCCTGCGGCAGCAGTTGATAATCGAGGCGTACCCCCATTTCCACATACCGCTCGGAGTCCGCAAACGAGAGGATGTTCGGGGCGTAATAGAGGTGGCCACCGATCCCGACCCGGTGCGCGGGTGAAAACCTGACCCGGCCACCAAGCCCGACCGCCGCGGCATCACCCACGTGTTCCGGACTGCTGTAAATGGCACGCCCGCCGATGCTGATGTCGAACACCCCGGCCTTGCTCCAGTTTTCTCCCGAAACGCTGAGCCCCACGTGGTAGAGGTTCGCCGTATCCTCCTGATACAGAATGCCCCCATCCACGCTCAGTCCGCGCATGCCGTTCATGCCCGTGGAGTAGGTCAGGCGCAGCGCGTCGTCGTGCAGATTGAGATCGAAGCTGTCCGCCGTCGCAGTTCCTGCGCTGACGGCAAGCACAATAGCGGCTAACGCACGCATGAAGAGGTCCCCCACTGATTCACGTTGTCAAAGCCGTGAATCATACGGGAAACTGCGGACCCATACACTTTTTGCGCACCTGCAAGTTGTGGTCGCGAGCAGACGTGCTATATAAATAGGACTCAAACAATAACACGGGGGAGATTTAGAAAATGAGACGACTCATTGCGGTTGCGGCGCTGGTGTGTTTGCCTTTGGGAGCAGCCACGGCGGACGATGACATCAAGGCGCGAGCCCAGCAGAGCAAGGCCATGGTCCAGAGCTTCATGGGCGACTTGCAGGCACAACTGCAGGCCGCGATGAAGGAAGGCGGGCCGACCCGCGCCATAAGCGTCTGCAACACCGTAGCGCCGGCCATCGCCAAGGACAAGTCGCTGGAGAGCGGCTGGACCGTGGGCCGCACCAGCCTCAAACTGCGCAACCAAGGCAACGCCCCTGACGCCTGGGAGGAAGCGGTCCTCAAACAATTCGAGGAGCGCAAGGCCAAGGGCGAAGACGTGAAGCCCATGGCCCACTTCGCGGTGGTCGAGCAGGATGGCCGCAAGGTCTTTCGGTTCATGAAGGCAATCCCGACCGGTGAGGTCTGCCTGAAGTGTCACGGCGAGAATATCGCCGCCCCGATCGCGGCCAAACTCGATGAGCTCTATCCCGGTGACGCGGCCCGGGGCTTCAAGGCGGGCGACATTCGGGGCGCATTCACCATCAGCCAACCCATGTAATGACCCGAACAGGGGCCCAAGGGTCCCTGTTCGCCCCCAACCCCCGCGGCGTCTATCCTTTTCTGAATCCGTCAGAGCGAACCGATCGCCCGCCCCCCCCCCAAAACTGCCCGTGTCCCATGGAGCACTCTCTTTTCAACGGACGTGACGAGATTCGGGTCGCCGCGCACTACGTGGGGGAGCGGATTGATCTCAAGTCTCTGGAACACACCGAACGCCTTGCCCTGGCGCCGCTGACCATTCGCGCGGGGACCTGCGGCTGCGCGGTGCTGTTCCGTTACGGAGCGGTCGTGCTGTTCGGGCTCGATCCCCTGGAAGAGGTCTCTTTCTTCAGCCATTTGGCACCACTGGTTCACAATCCGCTGCCCAAGCCTGAAACCGAGGATGCCACCATTCGCATCCGGCCGGGGCAGCGCGAAGGCGTGGAGGACGACGCGATCGTGCTGCATCAGGCCAGCGTCGAGCGAACGCAGCTCATCGCCGATGTGCTGGCCAAGAGCGTCGTGCTCGCCCACTCCGAGACGAGCGTCTCGGAAGTCTTCGTGCGGATCGAACCGCTCGCGGCGAGACTGAAACAGAAAGGAAAGGGGTTTCGAAAAAGCGAGGAACTGCTCAACTACATCGGCGGGGCGCTGCTGATCCAGCATCGGACCGTCGGACGGGTCGAAGTCGTGGAAAAACCGGAACTGCTTTGGTCCCACCCCGAACTCGAACGGCTCTACTTCAGGCTCAACAAGGAGTACGAACTGCTCGATCGGCAGCGCGCACTGCAGAACAAGCTCGACCTCATCTCGCACACCGCCACGACCCTGCTGGACCTGTTGAATACCCGGCGCAGCCTGCGGGTGGAGTGGTACATCGTCATCCTCATCGTCGTGGAGATATTCCTCACCCTTTACGAGCTTTTCATCCGCCACCAGTGATCCCCGTTCCACCCGCGGCGTCGGCAACGGCCCCCCCACCTCCCCGCTGTTTCTTTCACCAAACGAGTGTGCTTTCACCCTTTGTATCGGTCGCGATGAAACTGCCGGCGAAAGGGGCAGCCGGGAGAGCAGCTTCCGTTGCGCCGGGACCACTATTTGGGGACAGTAAGTCCACGCAGGCGCCGGTCGCTCCAGAGGTAGAGGGCAAGGCCGGCCAAGATCCCCGCGGTCCCTGTCCACACATCCAGACCGACGGACTCGCCATTCAGCCAACGCCCCAATGCCAAGGCCGTGACCGGGGTCACGAGGGTGATGAGCGAGACCACACCCGCGGAGATGCGCTTGAGCACGTAATAGTAGAGGCTGAAACCGATGACCGTGCCGAAGATCCCCAGGTAGCCGATGGACCAAAGCGCCCGCTCCGGCATCTCCAAGGGCCAATGCCCGTCTCCCATCCACCAGGCGGCGGTGAACAGGGGCACCGCCACCAGGAGGCTCCCGGTGGTGAGCGCCAGCGGGTGAAGTGCCCCACCCAGACGCTTCACCAGTACACCCGCGGCCGAATGGAAGATCACCGCAACGAACACCGCAGCGATCCCCTGCCAGGCCGCCTCCCCCAGCCCCTCGGCCCCGAAGATCCGCGACAGCCCGGCCACGCCGAGGGCCACACCGGCCAACTTCAGAGGCGAGAGGGCCCGTTCGCTGAGCCAAAGCGCCGCGAAAACGCCCGTAAGCAGGGGGCTCAGACCAAACACCACCGAGATCACGCCCGAGGGGATCTGCTGGGCCGCCCAGTAGGTGGAGGACATGGCCGCGAACAGGCTGACGCCGGCGACCAGGTAACTGCGGCGGGCTTGGGCGTGCCAGGGAAGGGCCACCCCCAGAAGCCGCAACAGCAGCAGACACAACGCTGCCCCAATCACCATCCGGGCGCCAACCCCGAACAGGAAACCGACCCCCTCCCCGCTCCACTTGATGGCCAGGGGGGTGGTCGACCAGATCACCACCACACCCAGGTAGGCCGCCGGTACCGACATCGATGCCACTCTCCGTATGAATTCACAGCCCCAAAAGAAAAAAGGCCCCAGGTTCGTCACCTGCGGCCTTCGTTCAATGCGCCGATCTCAGAAAAACGTCAGTCAGCGCATCCACCCCGCAGGCATGCCCGTGCCAGGCCCGGCCAGCGCCGGGCGGCAAGTACGACGACATGTCGGCGGAAACAATTCATGGTCCCGAGTGTCGGCCGGGGAGAGGGCGATGTCAATCACTTTGCCGGATACGGCAGGGTAAACGCACACTTACCTAAGAGCGATGTAAGTCCTTGAAAGCAGGTCGTCGGCCGCATGGACGCGGCCGTCGAGCGTACAGGGATGTATTCACAGCGGACCTGCTTTCAAGGACTTACATCGCTCACAGCACGGCCGTGACGTAAGTATGCGTTCACCCTGCCGGATATGGAAAGGTGAACGCATCCATCACTCAGACGCGGGGCCAGTGACGATGCGGTCCACTGTCCAGATGAATGAAATCGGATCGGGGATAGTACCCCACCCCACCGGTACCGAGCGACAGGGCGGCGCGATGCAGATCCTGAAGGGCCACCCCCGGCAGCCGAATGTCCACCGCCTGGCCGCTCATGTGGTAGCTCCGCCTGGCCACGCCCGGGCGGCGGTCGTACAGCTCGGCGTTCGTCTCGGGCGATCGGTAGGCCGAGACGACGTGAAAGCCCCCTTGAGCGGGGAACTGCAGGGTGAGCAGGTAGAGCATGTCCAGCAGCCGGGTATCGATGGGATGCACCTCTCCGCGGCGGTGATCGCGCAGCAGACGGCTCACCTGCGCCAGCCCCTCCTCGAGGTAATTGCCACCCGCACAATAGACGATGGCGGCGCGCTCTCCGGTATGGACGTTCAGTAACGAAAGCTCGCGCCCACTGCCCCTGGCCAGGGCCGGAGCGGCGATCGCCGAGGCGGCCGCGGCGCACCCCAGACGTAACAGGGCGCGTCTGTGCGGGTCCGGCAAGGAGGCGCCACGGGAGGCCAATGACATGATCCGCTATTTCCGGCTGGTTACCGCCATGGATTCAGCTCCGATGCCGCGGCCCGGCCACAACCCCTCGGACATGCCGAGGTCGCGACTGTAGATGTCGTCCCGGAACGCCACCCCCCCATCCGCCTCCAACCAGGCAGTCCAGTACACCAGATAGACCGGCAAGGGCTCCCGCAGCGCGATCTGCCGCGGCCGGCCGGCGGCGAGCTGCCCCTCGAGACTGCGCCGGGCGCCCTCGGGCTGCCCGGCCAGGGCATACTGGGCCAGCTTGACGGGGTCCTCCACCCGAATGCAGCCTGAGCTGAAGGTGCGCACCGTGCGCTCGAAGAGTTTGCGGTTGGGGGTGTCATGCAGATAAATGCCATAGGAGTTGGGCATCATGAACTTCAGGCGCCCCAACGCGTTGTTCGGTCCCGGCTCCTGGCGCAGCACGTAGGGGAAGCGCTCCTCGTCGATAGCCTGCCAATCCACACTGAAGGGGTCCACCCGCCGCCCCTGTCCCGCCAGGCTGCTGAACACTTGGATACCGAGGCGCTGCAGATGGCCGGGGTCGCGGCGCAGTGCCGGGAGAAAATCCTGGCGCAACACCGTCCTGGGCACATACCAGTACGGGTTCACCACCACCGACTCCATGGGGCTGGAGAAAGAAGGGGTCTGACGGTAGTCCCGTCCCACGATGACCCGCATGTCGAGGACCGAACGCCCTTCCTCCATGGCCGAGAGGGTGAAGCCGGCGCTGTTGACCATGATATAACGCCGCCCGTAGACGCGGGGCAGCCAGCGCCAGCGCTCCATGTTGATGATGATCTGACGGATCCGCGCATCGACGCCGACATTGAGCGCCGCCAGCGTCGCGGGTCCCACCTGCCCGTCCACCTCGATCCCGTGGCGTTGCTGAAAGGCCATGACCGCCTTCATCAGTGAGGCGTCGAACAGGTTCGGATCGCCCCCGGACTCGCCCATTTCCCCGCTCGCCTGCAGGCGTGACCGCAGCTCCTGCACCCTTGGCTGATACATCCCCGGCCTCAGGGTCTCCCCCCCGGACACGCTGGGCCACCCCCCCTTGGCCCGGATCGCGCGGTAGTGATGCAACGCCTGCTTCAGTTGGCGATATCCTGCCGCCGGCGGCGGCAAGGCGGCCAGCGTGTCCCGCATCGTTCCTTGCGACAGGGCCCCGTGCAACGCCTCTTCCACATCGAAGGGCTCCGGTTCGATGTGCCAGTCGGGATCGGCATGGCGCGGCGCCATCCGCCCACTGCGAACATCGAGACCGTAACCGAAAAAGGCGTCGGTGAGGAGCACATCGAGTCGCGCCAGCTCCACTTCGTCCCGCAGGCCGCCGCTCAGGTAAGCAGCGATCTCCTCCACGTGGTAGTCGGAGGGATTGAGTCCCTCGGCAGAAGCCGCCTGCAAGGCCTTCAGCAGGTCGGCAGAGGCCAGCTCGACCCCGTCCCGCCCGACCCAGAACGGGCGGAAATCGCGCGCGCGATAGAACAGATAGACCCGCTCCGGCCGCGCAAGACGGTTGTCACGCAGGAACCCCACCGCGAGGAGATAATGCAGGTAATCGCTGGTCTGGCGCATCGCCGTGCTCTCCAGCGGCCACTTAAGCGCTGCGGAGGCGGACGAGCCATAGGCGAACAGCAGCATCACCACTGCCGCGGCGCCGAAGCCGCGCGACCGAGCACCCGCCCGAGGGGAGTCGGCCATCACTCGAAAAGCATCTGGTAGGGCCGCTCCAGAGTGCTGCGGAGCTGCTCGACGCTGAAACTGCGGCTGAAGCGCCCGGCCTCGCGCCCCTCGAAAAAGATGAAGACCGTAGGCACGGTGAATACCCCCAGCTGCCCGGCGAGGCCCCGGGCCGCCTCACCATCCACGCTGGCAAAGGCCGCCCGGGGAAACTCCCGCTCGAGCAACGCCCGTATTTTGGGCTTCAAAACGGTGCAGACCCCGCAACCGGGGGAAGAGAAATAGACCACAGCCGCCGCATGGGCATTGATGAATGCCTCCAACTCGGCCGAGGAGGAGAGGTTTTTTTCATTCGACATGAGGGAATTATAAGAAACCGACCTTGCTGGTCAACGGCGGGAACAGGGCGAACACATACTTACGTCACGGCCGGGGTGTAACCGTGCGTTCGCCCTGGCTCGAGATGCCGTTGTGACGCGCAGGCGTCTTGGCCGGGGCAAGAGGACGGCCGCCCAACGCTTCCGCGCGACTGCAACCCTCGTTAGGATCCCTGGAACCGGCTGAGGCCGTTGTACAAGGACTTGTTTCGAATGTTCGCCCCCCAAGCGTTGAACTCGCCCCGCAAGCTCCCGAAGTTCACCCCGCCGACCCCATCAGAGCGGGTTTATGGTCGTACCCGACTTTTCGAACGGCTGGATGCGATCCGGGCGAAACGGGTGATCTGGATCTCGGCGCCGGCGGGGTCCGGGAAAACCACGCTGATCGCGAGCTACCTGCGAGAGCGCGGACTGCCTGCGCTCTGGTATCACCTGGACAGCGGTGACGGCGATGCCGCGTCCTTCTTCTCCTACCTGGGGCTCGCTGCCCCCGCACAATCTGCCTCTTCCGGTCCGCTGCCACTGTTCACCGCCGAGTATGTGGCCGGGATCACCACCTTCGCGCGCAACTTCTTTCGGGAATTTTTCGCTCGACTGCAGAACGCACCGATTCTTGTCTTCGACGACTACCACGAGGTACCGGTCGAATCTCCGCTGCACACGGCGTTTCGCGAAGGACTGGCTGAGGTGCCTGAAGGCGTTTCGGTCATCATCATCAGTCGGGCAGGCCCGCCGCCGGAGCTCGCCCGTCTCCATGTGCGTGAGGATTTCGTTCGTCTGGATTGGCAGGACCTGCGTCTCACCGTGGAGGAAGCCGTAGCCATTGGTTGCCACCGGCTCGGTGAGCGGGAGGCGGAGCCCTCCACACTCCAGGCGCTTCATGAACGCACCCAGGGCTGGGTGGCAGGTCTGATACTCATGCTCGAACAGGGCGCCGGCATCACCGCACTGGAAGGCATCGAGCGGGCTGGCGACCCGCTGGTGTTCGATTACTTCGCCGGCGAGGTGTTCTCCCGTACGGACGCGCGCCTGCAGGAGTTTCTGCTTACTACCGCCTTGTTACCGACCGTCATTCCGGCAATCGCCACCGCGTTGACAGGCATGGACGACGCCGACCTCCTCCTGGAGGCACTCCATCGCCGCAACTATTTCACCGTCCGACACCCTGGCTCGGACGGAGCTTACGAGTACCATCCGCTGTTTCGCAGCTTTCTGCTCGCCCAGGGGCGCCGGATGCTCCCCGCGCCGACCCTTGCAGAGCTCAAGCGCCGGGCGGCCACCCTACTTCTCGATCAGCAGGAAGTGGAGCCCTGCATCACCCTGCTGCAGCAGGCCGAGGAGTGGCAAACCCTGGCCGCGGTCCTGCAGGAGCACGTCCCGAGGCTCCTGGGACAAGGCCGGCACCAGACTGTCACCGAGTGGTTGCTGCACCTGCCCGAAACGACCCTCGCAGCCAACCCTTGGCTCCAGTTCTACCTCGCCCAGTCGCGACTCCCCTTCGATCTCAAGGAGGCGCGTCGTTGCTTCGAAAGGAGCTACCGCGGGTTCGCGGAGGGCACCGATGCGGCGGGAGCCTATTCCGCATGGTGCGGCATTATCGACACCTACGTGTACGAGTGGGCGGACTTCAAGGCAGCGGACCGCTGGATCGATGAGTTCACTGCGCTGCGCGCCAATCATCCCGATTTCCCATCCATGGACATCGAGCTCAAGACCGGCACCGCGCGCCTTGCCATCCTGATGTACCGGCGCCCTCAGCATCCTGACCTGCCCGCCTGGGCCGAGCGCATCGAAGCGTACCTGTTCGAGCAGGTGGACCCCCTGCTGCGCATGATGGCCGCCAACTATCTGGTCCTCTATCTCACCTGGTGGTGCGGGAATCTGGGCAAGGTCGCAGCGCTGCTGAAGCGGTTGGAGACTTACGCCGAGGCTCCCGGGCTCGCACCTCTCATGCGCATCACCTGGCAGTGTACCTGTGCCATCTACTTCTGGATGGCAGGCGAGAACGACAGATGCCGCGCGGCGGTAACCCGGGGTCTGGAGGTGGGCCGGGCGCATGGGCTCCACATGTGGGACTTCATGCTGCTGGCTCAAGGGACATTTGCCGAAGTGACCGACGGCAACCTCGCCGAGGCCCGTGAGCTGCTTGAACAGCTGCGCTCGAGACTACCGCCGGGGGCGCACCTGCTCGCCTGCCAATACCACTACCTCAACTTCATGGAGGCGGTCTACCGCGAGGACCGGAACGCAATGCTCGAGCATGCCTCCGCGGGGCTGCGCTACGGCCAGGAGGCTGGCGTGGTTTGGGCCGAGGGGTTCAACTGGATCACCCTGGGCCGAATCCGCTTCCGCCGGGGCGATCACGAGGGTGCCGCGGAGTGTCTGGAGACGGCCTGGAAGATCAGCAAGGAAATCGGCAGCCACACCATCGCCTACGGCGTACTGGAGGCGCAGATCGAACACGCGCTGTTGCGGGAGCAGGAGGACGAGGCTCTGGCGTGCGTTCGCCAACTCCTTCCCCTCATGCGCGACCAAGGCTTCGCCAACTCGGCCTGGTGGCGCAGCGACTTTGTCGCACGCTTTCTCTCTCTCGCGCTCGAGCAGCACATCGAGCCGGACTACGTCCGCCATTTGATTGCCCTCCGGGGGTTGCGCAGCCCTCGGCGCTCCTCGGAACACTGGCCCTGGCCCGTGCGGGTCTATACCCTGGGGCGTTTTGAAGTGGTACTCGACGGCACGCCGCTTCGCTTCAGCGGCAAGACACAAAAGAAGCCCCTGGAGTTGCTGAAGGCATTGATCGCTTACGGCGGCGCCGCTGTGCCGGTGGCCAAAATCACCGAAGCGCTGTGGCCCGATGCGGACGGGGACGCGGCCTACCGGACGTTTGTCGTCACGCTGCAGCGTCTGCGCAAGTTGTTGAAGGGCAAGGAGCGGATTGTTCACCGGGATGGCTGTCTTGGGCTGGGGCCCGACTGCTGGGTGGACATTGTGGCATTCAAGGCACTTACGGGTGGGGCAACCGCGCTGCAGCCATCGGAGCGGCTGTTTTCCCTCTATCAGGGCCCCTTTCTGTCTCAGGAGCTGGACGCCTACTGGGCCATTGCGCCGCGTGAGCGCTTGCGTCAAAGGTTTTCGTCCGCCGTGTGCGACCTGGGCAAGCGGCTTGAAGAAGCGGGCCGGCGGGCCGACGCGGTTCGCTGCTATGAGCGCGCGCTGGGAAGGGCCCCCGAGGCGCCAGAGATTCAAAGGCGCCTGGCGGCATGCAACGGCCTTGCAGAGGTGAAGCGCACAGTGCCCGGGAGTCAGAATTCGGAATAGCTCAGGCAGACGATCTCGGCGCCGCCATAACCGACGTAGATCCGATTGGCCGTGCAGTCAAAGGCGTCGTTGTGTCGGCACGGGTAGGCGCGACATGCCCCCACCCCGGCCGTCGTCTCCTTGCGTTGTGCGCGGGCGTGGGTGGTAAAAAAGGTGTGGCACCCGGGTGACCCCCCGTCGCCGACGGTAATGGCCCGGGCATAGCAGCGGCTTCCCCGGTTGTAACCGCACTCAGGGACCGTGCATTCGGCAACCTCCGACATCAGAACGATTTTCTGCATGGCGCCGGGATCCGTTGGGTGCCTTGAGATTAGCTCGACCCGGCCCAACGTCAAGGAGAGGGAATCAACCTAAACACTTGTTTTTCGTGGGAGATTTTGACCTCGAGGTGATGCTCTCCGATAATGGGGACGAGCTTCGAACTCACTGTCCGCAACTGGGAAGGTTTTCGCCTTGAATGTAGAACTGAACGAAACCGAACGCACCAATCTGGCGCTGCTGGTCATGGACATCCTCGAGGACTGGCGCCTGGCCGACGAGGATAAGCTGGCCCTGCTGGGACTGCCCGAAGGGACCCGCCCACGGGAACTGACCCGTTTCAAGCGTGGCCAGCCGTTTCCCCAGGACGAGGCGGTCATCGAGCGGGCCAAGCACCTCCTCGGGATCCAAGAGGCCCTGCATGTGGTGTTTTGCCGCAATCCGAACATGCCGGCCTTCTGGTTGCGCACCCGTAACCGGGTCCTCAGGCAGATCCCCATCGAGCTGATGCTCAGCGATGGCCTCGACGGCATGCACCGCGTCTGGAGTCATCTGGACTGCACGGTGAACTGGGACGACTGAATCCGCTGGGTACTCGACCCCGATTTCCTTCCGACCGTGGCGAGGACGCCAAGCGGCCGGTAGATTCCAGGCGCACGGAGGCGTGGCGACGAAGGCATATTCGCCGCGATATTAAGGATTAAGGGTAACTACTCACTCCCCCGTCATTCCCGCGTAGGCGGGAATCCAATGAACAGAAGCACGCTCCAATGGATCCCCGCCTTCGCGGGGATGACGAATTCTCAGGACCGTTCGTGAACACCTGGGTGAGCAGTTACGATTAAGGAGCCAAATCCGAGTACGTCTGGAAAACGGCCAACCGGCGTCTGAGAAATGCGGGCTAGGGGGCTAGGGCTGTTTGGCGACCCAAGGGCTGTCTAGGGCGGCCTTCTCCTTGACCGTGCGGATGTAGGCCCTGGCGGCCTCGTAAGACTCAAACCCTCCGACCTGAAGGCGATACCACGTCCTTCCGTTCAGCGTGGATTCGTTCACCTCCGCCTTGATGCCCGCCTGCAGCAGGCGTTCCCGCTCAAGCCGGGCACTTTCGAGCGTCGACAGGGAGGCCAGATTGACGGCCCACCCCGATTGGGGGCGCGTCTTCGGGAGTGCCGCCGGTTGTTGGGGCCTGGGGACCGGGGCCTGCGCTCGCGCAGCCAGGCGGTTGGCGAGGCTGCCCAGCTGCTCCTCGATACCATCCAGGCGCTCACCCAGTGCCTGCAACTTCTGCTCCGAGGCCGCCTGAAGGTGTTCCATGTCCATGGGGCCTCCGACCGTGACGGCCAGCTCGCTGACCCGGGTCGAGAGTTGATCGAGTCGATCCTGCAACCCCGGAATGCGCGGGTCCTCCACAGCCTTCCGGGAGGCATTGAGCCGTTCACCAAGGGCTGCGACCGCTTGATCCAGCTGCTCGATGCGTGCCGACAGCGAATACCCCAGAACGCCGGCTCCGCCGCCCGCCACCAAGGCCAGTACCGCCGCAGCAAGCGCCGCCATGGCCATGGGACGATTCCCCCCCTCCTGCGACGCGCTGGCCGCATGAACGGGCGCGGGGGCGACCGCCGCAGGTTGGGTCAGGCCCGGGTCTGCGGGGTTGTGCTGCGGAAGCGGTGCAGCTTCGGGGGGCTCGGTGACGCGGGACGCCTCGGCCTCGGGAGCGAACGCCTCCCAGGGAGCGCCCTGCCGGTCTGAGGTGGCGGTACGATCGCCCTCTTCGGCGTCGTTTCGCTCCTCCTCGAACGCGGCGAGTTCATCGAGGTCGAGCTCCTCGAGCCCGCCCTGCTCCGCATCCGCAACGACCGGCTCCTGTTGCGGCTCGGAGGCATTCTCCTCCTCTTCGCCCCACTGTTCGGCGGCAGCGCCGAAGGAGAGATCGAGCTCATCGTCCTGCAGCTCCCCCGACGCCTTCGCGCCGGCGTCGCCCGAGTCCAGCTCCTCCGCCAGATCGAACGGGGGTTCAAAGGCGGTCTCCTCCTCTCCTTCAGGTTGAGCCTCAGCGGCCGATTGGGCCGCCTCCGCCGTCAGGCTCTGTTCGAAGCTGTCGAGAAAGGCTTCCAGATCATCCTCTTCCACGCCTTCTTCCGGGGAGCCCTCCCTGGTCTCACCGAGGATATCGTCAAAGTCGGCCAGAAAGGCATCATCGGCCGGCGTAGCCGGCTTTTCCGCACCTTCGGAGTCCCTGGCCAAATCGAGTAGCTCCTCGTCCAGCTGGCTATCCCGGTTTCCCGTGGGATTCTGGGTCATTCTCAACACCTCTTGTCGTTATTGTCTTGCCCGCGGTTGTCGGTGCATCCGCAAAATCGCTGACAGACTAGCAACAGAGCCACAGCCAAGGCAATCGACAGGTCAGCGCCTTGTCGGGCCTGTTATTGAGACCGCCGGAACGGAGTGAAAAATCCTGGGGCGGCCGAGACGGCCCCCATTCCCGGGGCATTCGCCCAGCTTCCGCTGCGTTCAACTCTCGCGGTGCAAGACCGCGTGCCAGGACGAGAGCTTGGCACCCTCCACAAACAGCGCGCCCACACCCTCGTAGCGATCCGCGGCGATGTACTGCAGCGACTCGGCGCCTTGATGGCGCCCATCTTCGGAGTGGTAGACCGAGAGGATCCACGCCCCCACGACAGCGAATTGCCCCGTCAACTTCCCCAGGGCCGGGTTCTCGGAGATCCAGGTGGTGGCGTCACGGGATGTGAAAGGGACGATATCGTAGTCATGGTGAAAAGAAACCGGCGGCACCCTCTGCAGGTCCATGGTCCCCTCCACGAGCCACACCGTTCCGTGGCGAATCACGGTTCGACCGGTAAACGGGGTGCCCTTGCCCTCCTCGTCAAAGTAGGTTCCCTCGGCGAGCCAGGTCGCCTCCTCGAATAAATAGGTGTGTTTCATGGGCCTCCTCCCTCTTTAATTGTAGGCCCCGTCTGCGCTCGAGGTGAAAGACTGCGACGCCCACCCCCGAGGAACCCTGGCGACAAGCGGTGCTGCATTGCGGGTAAGAAACAGAGAGGATCTGCCGTGCCGTGGCCTCCGCCACACCGGTGTCGGCGCTGGAAACGTCTCAGGGGGATTCAGAAGCTCAGCCCCAGGCCGATACTCTGGAGCAGCACGCCGTCGCTCATCTCGGACTGGGAATAGTAGAGGGACCAACGAGTGCGCTTGTGCGAATCGATCTGCAGCCCAAGGGTGGCGGTGAGGCCAGAGGCGTTCACGTAATCGGATTCGCACGCGCCATTTTGCCCGTCGGCGCCATAGGAAGGGTGGCACTGAACGTCGCGGAAGCTAGCCCACGTAAATCCTAACGAGGAGAAGGGACGCACCGGTGCCCCGGACCAACCGACCATTTTCGCGTGCAGCCCCAACTTCATCTGAAGGCCGTCCTCGTAATCCCGGTCCTGCACGGCGAGACCGGCCCCCAATTTGAAGCTGCGGGACATCCCCACGTCCACACCAAAGCTCAGAAGGGCGGTGTCCGCATGCCGACCGGACACATACTCCACACCGGAACTCATCTCCAGCACCTCAGCACGGGGGGCAATACACGGAAGGGCCGCGATGGCCGCAACGACGATCTGCGCTCCGAGTTTCAAGTTGCGTCCACGCATGTCGCTCCCCCATGGATGCCTTGGGCCATTATGGAGAGCGAGAAGTCACGATTCCTTGACACACCGCACCGTTCAGGAGGCGCTGGACAGCATTGTGGGCGACCCGAGGCTCTCAAGGACTTGCGCGCTGCGACACGGCTTTGGGGGCTTAAACCCTGCCCTGTGCCCCCCTTTGCGGGAATTCCCTGCCTCGGCGAAACTGTGACCACCGGCACAAGGGAATGCCAAGGGACGTGCTAAAACAAAACAGTGCAAAGGAGAGCCACGGAGGAGAAATGAAAGAGAGAGAGGTGGATGCAGAGACGCTCCTGAAGCTCTCGGTAGAGGGAAATGCAGTGGCCCAGTTCACCCTGGGGCTGAAATGTCTGAAGGGCTGCTGCGGGTTTTGTAGCGATCTCGTCACCGCCGTCAGCTGGCTTGACCGTTCCGCGCGCAACGGTTTCGAGCCGGCGCAAGCGGTGGTCGCGCAGATCCGTGCCATGCTCGAGGAGCGCGCCCGTGAGCACTGCGGCCGCTGTGAGCAATGGTGCGTCCTCAACGAAGACCGCTCCCCCCTGAATGGAACAGGCGCATATCCGACGGGGGCCATCCTTGGGGGCTCCGGGGGCCCCCCGCCGGAAGAAATCATGTAGGCCCCGCACGGCGTCCGTGCCGCGCCGCAATGCCCTCACCAACATTGAGTTCGCCCCTGTTCAGCCAGTGGTGGCTGCTGCGGAGTCGCTTCGTCCGCTGTCCATCCAGCCCGCCTGATGTGTTATCGCCCGGCTTGGGTGGTGAGCAATGCGGGCAGCCCCCCCAAGACGCCTTGTGCCCGGAGAACTTGTTCCTGAGTGCAGTGCCGACAGGGTAAACGCCTACTTACCCAAGAACGATGTAAGTCCTTGAAAGCAGGTCGTCGGCCGCATGGATTGGTGCAAGGACGCACTTATGCCGCGGGAGGGCAGGATGCCCGGAGCGGCGGCGGCCGTCGAGCGTACAGGGATGGAAGATGATGGCTCCTGCATAATCTTCACTCCCGACGTCCATGTCGGTCGTATTCACAGCGTACCTGCTTTCAAGGACTTACATCGCTCACAGCACGGCCGTGATGTGAGTATGCGTTCATCCTGGCAGCGCCGAGCGTCTGCCCCGGGAACTCTTGTGATAATCTAAATCGGGCCTGGCCCGGTACATCATAGATGGAAGGCTTCGGCGTAGGATTCCCGTGGGGGAACCGCAGCTCGAATGGGGCCCTTGTGAGCGGTCTGAGCCGGGTCCCTCCGTAGCTGCATCGCCAGACAGGAATTCATCCCCGAAGGACCCCGGGATTTCATAGGTTCACCACATGGCCACTGTCCACACCCACAACTTCGCTGAGCGGTTCTACCAGTCCATCGAACGTAGCTTGCAGTACTCCGAACCGCGCCTTTTCTTCGTCGGCGCCGTCGGAGTGTTCGGTTTTCCTCTCTACTACTTCGTTTGGCAATACATCTATCCTCAACCGTACGAGAACCTGGAGTTGCGCCTGCTGGGTGCCACCATCTGCCTCCCGCTGATGTTTACCGGCCGCTGGCCGGTGCGGCTACGCCGTTTTCTTCCGCTTTACTGGTATCTGATGCTCCTCTACTCGCTTCCCTTTTTCTTCACCTTCATGCTCCTCAAGAACGAGGCCACGACCACTTGGGCGATGTCCACGCTGCTCGCGTTGTTCATTATGATTCTCCTACTCGACTGGGTGAACCTGATCATTCAGTCCATCGCCGGGGCCGCCCTTGCGGGGGTCGCCTACTACATCACTACCGACGCCCACTTTCCTGGTGCCCTGTTCGAGTATCTCCCAATCTATCTGTTCGCAGTGGTCACCGGCATTGTCATGAATTTCAATACCGAAATTGTGAAGCAGGAGCGTATGCGCGCGATGCTTGCTGCCGCGAGCAACATCGCACACGAACTACGCACACCGCTGCTGGGGATAAAAAGCGGCGCCTCCGGGTTGCGCAAGTACCTGCCCACTCTTCTGCACGCCTACGCCCTGGCAAAGAAAAACGGGCTTCCGGTCACCCCGCTGCGCAAGGTCCACCTCAATTCCATGGATGGTGTCCTGCAGCGGATCGAATCCGAGGCGGACTATTCGAATATCATTGTGGACATGCTTCTGATGAAAGCTCGCCCACAACACCGGTCCGACGACTACACGCAGCAGTCAATGGCGGACTGCGTCGACGCCGCACTGCGCCGCTACCCCTTGGAACCCGAGGACGCGCAGAACGTCATCAAGTGGGACAGTGCCAATGACTTCCACTTCCGGGGCTCCCAACTGTTGATGATTCACGTGCTGTTCAACCTCATCAAGAATGCGCTGTTCCATACAACCAAAGCGGGAAAGGGAGACATCGAGATAAGGATCGAAAACACCCCTACGGCGAACCAACTCATCTTCCGCGACACCGGCACCGGCATTCCACACGAAGTTCAACCTCACATTTTCAAGCGCTTCTACTCCTGGTCGTCATCCAATGACAAGGGCGCGGGGATTGGCCTGGCCTTCTGCAGAGACATCATCCACTCTTTCGGCGGCACCATCACCTGCACGTCAGAGCCCGGGGAGTTCACCCAGTTCACCATCACCTTTCCAACAGGTTCACCCGAATGAAGCAGCGCATTCCGCCCTTCTTTTTTCCTACGACCGTGGTCTTTGTGGACGACAGTCGCGATTTTCTTGCCAACCTGAGCCTGCAACTCGACAGCCGGCTTGCCTTTCGTCTGTTCGAATCACCCGTCGACGCATTGGTCGCAATCAATGGCTCGCCCGCTCCCGAGTCAATCATAGAGCGGTACTTCTCGCCTTACCGTCATCGCGACGAACTATCGCAATACCAGCATGTCATCAACCTCGATCTCGACAAGATTCACAGGGAAGTGTACAACGAGTGCCGTTTCCAACAGGTCTCTGTGGTAGTTGTCGACTACGACATGCCCGAGCTTAATGGATTGGAGTTCTGCGCAAGCATTCGCGACCGTACCATCAAAAAGGTACTGCTCACGGGAAAAGCCGACGAGCGAATTGCGGTCAAGGCGTTCAATGAGGGGATCATCGACCGTTTCATAATGAAACAGGATTTCGATGCCGCCGAGCAATTGAACACGGCCGTTGCGGAGTTGAAACAGGCCTATTTTCTTCAGATGGAAGCCATGCTCACCGATGCTCTGGCCGTCGGCTCGCACCGATTCCTGAGAGACCCGGAGTTTACCCGTCGGTTCGAAGAGCTGACTACCCGTCTCGACATCGTGGAGCATTATCTTTACACGAACCCGGAAGGCATTTTAATGCTTGACTCCGCTGCCACCCCTTACTTGCTTGTCGTGCAGACTGAAGAACACCTCTTCACCCAGTATGAAATCGCCTACGACCAAGGCGCACCCGATGAGTTGCTTGCCGCCCTGCGCAGCAATCAATTCGTTCCCTATTTTTGGAAATCCGGTGGGACCTACAGTGAGGATTGCGGTGACTGGGCGGATTGCATCTATCCTGCCGAAGAGTTCAAAGGGGCTCAATGGTGCTCGTTTGCCGTCATCAAGAATCCACCTGGGATTTGTCTGCACACGGTCATGTCGTATAACGAGTTCCTGGAGGAGCTAGACTTGGAGGTCCGCAAAGGGGCCGCCGGATAGGCGGCCCCTTTGCGGAAACGCCGTTCAGGCGCTGGCGAGGTGGGTGTTCAGCGGTGCGCATGTAGCCACCGCCGGTGGGGTGTTGCGCATCCTCCGAGTGGAAGCCCAGTTGGACACACCCACCTCATCGCGAATTTCGCGGCACACCTCCACCACCCTGTCCAACTCGTCCCTTGTCATCGCAGCCTGAACGGATAGACGCACCAGGGCGCGATTTTTCGGCGTTGCCGGCGCGCAGAATACAGCTCCGAAAATACCGCGGTCCTCAAGCGCCTCCCTCAGGACAATGGTCTGGGGCTCGCTCCCCGATTCCAGGGAAATTATCTGCGCCTGACCATTGGTGACGTTGTATCCAAGCCCTAGCAAGCGCTCGCGCAGGTAGACCGTGTTCTCCCGGAGTGCCTGCCGTCGCCAATCATCACGCCCGATGATAGTGAGTGTCTCTTCCAGCCCTGCGATCTCATGGGGCAGCATGGCCGAACTGAATATGAAGGGCCGCGACTCGAAGACAAAATACTCACGGAACCGGCGCGAACAGGTGACGAAGCCCGCCCGGCCGGCAAACGCCTTGGCAAGGCTTGCCGTGCAGAAGTGGACGCGATCGTTTAGCCCGAGGGATGCGACCAGTCCCTCACCGTGCACCCCATGGGTTCCCAGTGAGTGAGATTCGTCCACCACCAGCACACACCCGTGCCTGGTAGCTACCTCAACGACCTCCTCCAGCGGACAGACCGCCCCGCTCGTGCTATACACGGAATCGACGGCGATGATCCCGGGACCATGCTTGAGCACCTGTCGCTCGAGGTGTACCGGGTCGTTGTGATGAAAGGGCACGGCCCGAGCCCCCGCGCTGCGAATCCCCTCCCAAATTGACATGTGGGCGAACATATCCACATAGACCGGCGTGCGGTCATCCGCGATGGACTGGATTAGCCCCGTATTGGCACACCACCCCGACTGGCACAGGATCCCGTCCTCCGCGCCCATGAAGTTCGCCAGCCGCCGCTCGAATCTCTGTTGAGGGTTCTCCCCCTTCAGGAACACCGGGGACATCAACAACCCGTCACCGGTCCCCATCAGCGCCTCCGACTGCGCGCTCAGCACTTGGGGATGACCCGCGAGCGAGAGGTAGTCGTTGCTTACGAGCATGATTGAGTTCCCATCCGGGTTCCTCCCATGCAGCACATGCTTTCCTCCCCACGTGTTCTGAACCCGTTCCCTGTAGTGGTAGTTGATGCGCCGTGCCAGGAACTCCGGTTCTTTTGCGTTTACAAGACGCACGGTGGGTTTCAGACTGGTGACATTGTTTTTCATTGTTATTCTCCTGATTGAGGTTGCGCAAACTGAATCGGCACCGCACGCAGGAGTGCGTGCAGGCAATCCCTCGCATTGCCATCGACCCGGGCCCTCCTTGAGAAAACATGTCGTCAAACTTTCAAGCGTGTTGTAACAAGGTCACGCAACGACACTTGCGTAGCCATAGACGGATTAGACGTCTTGAGTCCATCGCTAAGCGCGAAAGACCACTACCACGTCCATTGTTGACGTGCCGTTTCAGTCTAAACAGGAAGCGATGGTGACCACAAACCAACATGAAGGGCCGGCGAATGAGTTGATGGTGCATTTCCGCAGGGCGCTGGCGTTTCCAAGAGAGGGTTCGAGCTTCGTCACAGCCTGAGTGGACTGTTCGGTTCCGGTGATCCGCTAGAGCACCGAACAGATAAATCCGACGCGCCCACCATGTAGGATGGATAAGCGCAGCGCATCCACCGTGCGGCGTCGAATTGGTGGATGCGCTGCGCTTATCCACCCTACCTCGGTTCGCTGCCCCCACCACGTGCGGCGCAATTTTACTGCGATTGGCGATCTTTCGGTTTACCTGTTCGGTGCTCTAGCGGCCAATCGGTCCTTCATGGGGGCGTGCTGGAGGTTAGGATGGGTCTGTGTTCAAGACGAAGCGTTCAGAATCGCAAAGGTCGTTGGCCGCGCGCTCATCTGCGCCATCAGTTCAGTTGAGGGCAATGTCACAGCGGAATCACCACTCGCAGTTGTCTGAGTGGGGCCGGGCGAGTCCGCGCCCAGGTGTCCGTAGCCTGAGGCACGGAATCGGTAACTCCCCGCCGCTGGGCGGTCATGGAATTCCCTGCGTGCCTTAACCAGGGTAAACGCATCTACCCAAGATCGATGTAAGTCCTTGAAAGCAGGTCGTCGGCCGCATGGATTGGTGCAAGGACGCACTTATGCCGCGGGAGGGCAGGATGCCCGAAGCGGCCGCGGCCGT
>JAWLHA010000053.1:0-30876 GCA_041690535.1 Gammaproteobacteria bacterium
GTACGCTCGACGGCCGCCTCCATGCGGCCGACGACCTGCTTTCAAGGACTTACGCCGCTCTTGGGTGAGTATGCGTTCACCCTGGGGTGAGAGGCTGGTACTGGGAAGTGCTTTTCGGAAATGGAGGCGGATTGGGCTGCATCCACAAGGGGGACCGAGTAGTTACCCAGAGTTATTCCTCAGAGGTTCGGTGTGCTGCCCCTTCGCGAAACATGATTCCGGGGTCGACAAGGGCTAGGCTCACACGCAGGAGGCGGTCCGCAAGGGAGGTGCTGGACGTGAGATTGAAGGCACTCAAGGAACAGGTCATGGTGATCACCGGCGCATCCAGCGGGATCGGTTTGGTGACGGCCAGGGAGGCCGCGGCGGCCGGGGCGCGCGTCGTCCTCGCTTCGCGCAATAAACCCGTGCTGGGCATCCTGCCCTCCCGCGGTATGAGTGCGTCCTTGCACCAATCCATGCGGCCGACGGCCTGCTATCAAGGGCTTTATCGCTCTTGGGTAAGTGTGCGTTTACCCTGTGCAGACAGGAGGTGTGTCGGGGACTTCCCCCGGGTTTCCGGTAATATCCAGGGAACTATTCAGCCGTTCCACCTACCCCATGCCCTCTCCCCTGTAGGAGCCCAGCCTTCGGGGCGATTGCTTCAGTGCCCCGGCAATCGCCCCGAAGGCTGGGCTCCTACAGGGTGTGGCGCTCGGACGGTCAGGGCTGAATAGTTGCATATCCAGCCGCTTGCAGCGCGGATCACTCCCTGCTGATATTCGCTTCCTCCACAAGCAGGTCATAGCGATAGCCGTACCCGAAGTCCCTGTCGATGGCGACTTTCCCGTTTACCAGCACAACGTCGCCAACCGCTGCGGTGCCCTCGGTCGTGGCGATCAGGTCGTCGGCGCTGTTGTCCCGGATGTGGAGCCAGGTCTTCCCCATGATGCCTCCAAGGACCTTCGTGACTTGGCCGCGCACCGATACCTGCCGGCCCGCCAGAGCCTCTTTGTCGGCGATGATTTCGGCGATTGTCAGGCCGCCTTCGGCCTTGGCCATGGTCGGCAGCGGTGTGTCGAGATCTGTTTTTTTATCACAGTGGGCAAGCGCGGCGGGATCAGCTTCGCCGCCGGTGAAGCTGGTGACGAAGTAGAGCATGGGAAAGTCGCGATTCAGGCTCTTGCTGTGGAAATTGGGCATGCCCATTCCGTCGTCGATGGTGACACTTGCCCCTTTGTCGAGCCGCGTTTGTGGACCGGCGGCCCAGATGGTCCTGTCGGCGGTCTCGACTTGGGCGTAGGTGTAACCGCCGGACTCCAGCGTATCGATGACAGTGCCCGACATCGAGGCAGCTTGGGCCGGTAACGCGCTGATACCGAGGCATAGCGCCGAGCCAAGTGCGAGGGTCGGCAGCCGGGATGGGATCCCCTTCATCGTTTCTCCTTTGTTGGTTTTGGTTTTCTTGGTTTTCTTGTTTACTTTTCCAGTTTGCACCAGGGCGGCCTGGATCAGCGGGTGGACGGGACTGCACCCGGGTAAACGCATCCTCCGAACTCGGCTTACGCTGCGCTAACCACCACGGAGGATGCGTTTACCCTGGGACTGCGCCCGGAAAAGGGAGTTAAGGTGCCATAAACGGGGAAGATAGCCAATGGATATCAGGGATTGTTGACCCACGGCGGTGATTTTTCCTTGGGGGCGAGGTCTGTGCACAGGGGAACTGTTTTTCCCATTGCCGTTGGCCTCGGTGAAATTCGTGGCCAACACGCGGCCCCTGCATGGCAGAGGATCTTAGGTCGGGCAATGAGTCTCTTGAGTCACTTTTACACGCCCCAAGCGGTTCGCGCCGGCAGTTCGTGACCAAAAATCAGTTCGACCTGGGGGTAGGCCTGCTTGAACGCTTGCAGCTTCTCCAGTGAGGCGACCGCTTCTGCGTTGTCTTCTTCTCCCATCCCTACGGGTGCCAGCCCGTGGTCAAAGGCCCAGCCGAAGTGACAGGCATCCCCAATCAGGAGCTTTGGACCGCTCATGGCGTTGACTAAATACGACACATGATCGGGGGTGTGGCCGGCCGTGGAGACGGCCCAAAGGGATCCATCGCCAAGGAGGTCCAGGGCCTGCCCCAACGGCGGCATGGGCTGGCCTTGAGAGAAGTCGAACGTCTGCAAGCGGGCCCCGCGCAGGTGATTGCCCACTGTTGCACGGCTCAGAAAGGTGTTCTCGCCAATGGCGAACACGAAAGACAGACCGGGGAGGGCGGAAATCCCGGCGGTGTGGTCCGGGTGCAGGTGTGTCAGGAACACGGTGTGCGGATTCGCCCCTGAGCGCGCAAGCCATGCGGCGATGTCCTGCCCCTCGGCCACGCTGTTCTTGATGTTCATCAGCCGATTGAGGAGCCGCATCAATCGGCCGTAGTTACCATCAATGCCTTGCGAGAAACTCTGGTCGAAGCCGGTGTCGATGAGAAATTCACCGCGCTGTCCGTGGCGAAGCCAATGGACCAGTACCGGAATCGGTGCCATCGGCTCCGGCATTGCCTTGGCCCCGGGTCGCCCTTCAAACAGCATGCGCCGGTCCATGTGAACGCTTCCCGCCTGCCAAGTCTGCAGCCCAATGGGCGCAGGCGCTGCAAAGACCTCTTCCCAGCTATGGAACTTTGAAGCTGAGATCGGGTAAGGGGTCGAGGACAACGGTGCCCATGCATCTTCGAACAGCCAGAAGGCGGATAGCGCGAGCACGAGCGCGGCGGTGCCGATCCCCATCAAGAGGTGCTTCTTGCGTTTGTCCATTTCGCGCCCACAACGAAATCCCCGAAATTGAGGGCGGCAAGTCTAACAAGGCGCGAGAACGACGTACAATTCACCTCCCGTCCGGTAGACGGTAGCGGGGTTCGGAAGAGCTACAGGTCCGCCTCTGGTGCCCTCAAAACTCCCCCGGCAAGGTAGGTAGGTTCCCTTGTTGACACGCTCAAGGCCTCGCGAGTAGTGTCGGAAAACACCCGATCCATCGGGGCGGATCGCAAGGAAAAGGACTGTGCGGCGAGGGATGCCTTCCCTTCCCCGGGCTTCAGGAGAGCTTCATCATGACTCAACATCGATGGATTGCTGTTGTGCTCACCCTTGTTGGCGCCGCAGTCAGTCAGAGCGCCTTCGCATTCCGCTGTGATGGTGGCCTGGTGACGGAAGGTGATTCCAAGGTTTCGGTACGTGCCAAATGTGGCATTCCGACCTGGACCGATATCTGGAGAGAGGAAACCATCGAGCTGCCGGATACCGATTTCGAGCGGAGCCTCGTTCGCATCAATGAGCGCTGGGTCTACAACCCCGGTCCCACGAAGCTTCTCCGTATCGTTACGTTCAGGGACGGCCGCGTGTCAGCGATAGAGACCGGCGGCCGGGGTTTCTCCGCCATCCCCGGCACACGGCGTTGCGATGTCAACAGTTTCGCTCTTGGTGTCACCTCGGCGGAGGTCGCGGCCAAGTGCGGCGAACCTGATTCGGTAGAACGACGCTACGAAACGATCTCCGAGCGTATTCCCGGAGGCAGAAGAAAGGTGTCAGTGTCCATCGAAGAGTGGACATTCAACCTGGGACCTTCCCGCTTCATACGCATGCTGACGTTTCGTAATGGGGAGTTGATTGAAACGAAAACCGGCGAGCGGGGTTTTCCTCATTAGCTACCTACCAGAGGGCCCTCCGGCACGGCTGTCGACCAAATGGTTGCGCTCGTATGGGCAGGCCGCCGCATCCAAGTCAATTTGGGGCTGAGGATTCGGTGGGGAAGTTGCCGCTGGATCTGTCCAGCAGGCGCCATTTCGGGTAACTTGTGCGCGCGCGGGTGCCGTGGTTCGAGGTTCTAAAAGGAGTTGTCACCAAATGCAGGAGAACGTCATGTCTTACGTCAGAGGCTTTGTCGGGAGCGGAGTGCTGGGCCTGGCCATTCTGGCCACCACCAGCTGCACAGAGGTCACCACCGAGGTTGAGCCGACACTCACCAGCCTTTGGGAGAACGGGCTCAACAGCTGCTACTTGAACTGTCACTCGCCCACAGGGGACGGCCATCTGGAGCTCGGTCCTGACCTCTCCACCAAACAGAAGTTCTACACCAATCTGGTCAACAAGACGGCGGCGGTCGATTACCCGGTGTGGACCACATGGCGCACCGGCAGTTGTAATGATGTGCGCTTCATCTCCCCGGGGAGTGCCGCCAACTCGACGCTGGTGGGCAGCCTCAATCAGCAGTATGCCGATAACATCGCCGCCAGTGGCTGCGTCATGACCTACAGCATTCACTCCAATCTCAAGGTCGCGGTGAGCCAGGAAGTCTTCGACGCCCTGGTCACCTGGATCAACGACGGGGCCAAGAACAACTGAGATCGCCCGCGGGTAGCGCGTGAACCGGCGCAGACTCCTCAAGTGGGCCGCAATGGGCGGGGTCGGGATTGTGACTCTGGCCTTGCTGGCCGTCGCCGCCCTCTACTTCCTCCTTCGCTCATCATGGGTGGAAAGCCGCCTCGTTCCGTGGCTGGATGAGGCGCTTCGCCCCCACGGGGTCGCCCTTCAGGTGGCCTCGGCGCGGGTGGACCTCCTCCATGGGGCGTGGCTGGAGGACCTCCACCTCCAGTGGCGCGATGAGGCACTGGGCGAGATGCAGCTGCATCTCCACAAACTCGATCTCTCGTTCAACCCGTGGGCGCTGCTCGACGGGGAGCTTCACCTCTCCCGACTGGCGCTCACGGGGCTGCGCGCGGACGGGAGGCTCAAGCATCTGCCCGCTGCCTCGGGGAGCGAGGCGGTGGACCAGGAGGCGGCCGGTCTCGACCTGAAGGAAATCGAGGCGCTCCTGCGCCACCCCCCTTTCAGCGTGCGCATCGATCGGGTCGCCCTCGAGGACGCCCGCCTCGACTTGCATTTCCAGGCGGATGAGCAGCGCATCCGTTATCGCACCGCCCTCGGGTACGAGGGGGGACTCCTCTGGCGGCCCGGCCATTTGCGCCTGCGCTCCCGCGCCGAGCTCGGGGGCGAGGAGAACCGATTAACCCTGGATCTCCCGGGCGAACGGCCGCTGAGGGCGAGCGCTCGCTCGGCGCTCCAGGCGGACCTCGAGGTCCAGCTCACGGAGGAGGGTGACGGCTGGAGGCTGGTGCTTGAGCCGTTGGGGCTGGATCTGACGGCGGCGGATGTCCTGCTCACCGGAGCCGGAGCCGAAGACGAGGGACAGAGGCTCACGCTCGATTCACTGAACGTGGTGCTTTCGGCCCACAGCCGCGGGGCGGAGCGGCAAGGGGAGCTGGCGGGGCTCTTTCCCCTGCCCGTGGAGGTGGCCGCCAGTGTCGCGCTGGGCGGCCTGCGGGGTGAGATTGCCGGCGCGGAGCAGTTCCGGATGGAGGCCGAGCAGCGTACCGATGTGGCGCTCCGCGCCCGCATCGATCCGTTCGCGCAGCGTGTGGAGGCGTTTGAACTGAGTGCTGAACAGCAGCTTAGCCTGCCGAGCCTCCACCTGGCGGGCAGTGGGCAGTCGTTCAGCCTGGAGACAAGCGAAATTACCGCGAAGCTTCAGGCTCAGTCGCAGCCGGGCTCGTATCCCCGGCAGCTGCCCCCGTTCACCTTCACAGCCGAACTCGGTGCCGGGGCGCAGGGGGTGACAACAGTGCGGCAGGAGGCGCGTGCCCCACGGACCACACTGCAGCTTGCCCCTCGCTACCACCTGAAACTCGATGGTGCCCTCGCGTCACTGGAGCAGTGGCGCTCGGCCCTGTCGGCCCGTCTTGAGCAGCAGTTGGTGATCGCCGGCCTGGAGCTGGAGCAGCACGGGCCAGGGGCACCGGAACGGGTGCGTGTGGCCGAGCAAACCCTCGAACTGAAGGGGCACCTGGAGGCGGGCCGCGCCGAACTCAATGGCGACTGGCGGTTGGCGGGGGTGGAGGTGCCCGGCGGCAAGCGCCCGCTTGATATGCAGCATGCGATGAGGCTGCGTACGGGGCTTGAACTGACCGATCCCCAGCTGTCGCTGGCGCTGGGGTTGGATGGGCTGAAACTGCTTGATCTGGAGCTCTCCGGCCAGGACAACGCCGGCGCGTTCGCCCTCGATCAGAGGCTGGCGCTTGATCTGCCCCAGCGCCTGGCCGCCTACCACAGTGCGGCTGCCGTACTCGAGCTCCTGGGGGACCAGCGCGTTACGGTGGCGGGAGAGGCAACCGTCGCCCACGGTGCCGAGCGGTTGGCGCAGGCCCAGGTCGACACGGCGCCAGAGTGGGCGGTGGAAGGGCATTGGCGAGCGGAGGTCGTTCAGGGGGCTGCGCCGCGCAGAGCTGACGGCCTGCGCCTCCAGGGCCCGGCCCGTATTGAACTTGGTTTTGAAAAGGGCGAGCGTTATGCGGTGGATGTGGCGCTGAATGCCGGCGGCCTCCATGTGGCGCCGTTGCGGCAATCCTTGCCCCTCGCCGCCCGCCTGCAAGGACGCTTCGATGGCGAGCTGCGGGCCGTGGACGCCCGCGGGGAGGTGCACCTCGCGGGTGAAGAGGCATTGCGCTTCCGCCTGGGGCTCGTGAATGACCCCGGGCGCGCGGTCCTGAACAGCCATTGGGCGCTGCGGGGCGAGCCCGCCTGGCAGCGCTATCTGGCGGAGCTGGCCCCCCTCGATGCGGTGGGGAGCGTCGCTCTCGACACGGCTGTGCAGGCGACTCTGTTGCACCCGGCGGAGAGCGTAGTCGCCGTCGACCCAGTGGCCATGCAGGATCGGCTTCGCCTCGACGCGACTTTGAACGGGAGTCTGGCCCAGCGGGCGGCGGGGGAGGGGGCACTGGCAACACTGACGGAGCCGTTGGGCTTCAAGCAGCGACTGCGTTGGTCCGCCACCGAAGCCCGGTTGGAAGGCGATCTCCAGCTACCCGCTGCAACATTGATGGACAAGCTGCGCCTCGGCGGCGTGCAGACCGGGCTGTCGCTCTCGGCCCACAGCGGCATCCAGCCCCGGGTGCTCGCCGCAAAGGTGAAGCTCGCCTCCGAGAGCATCGTGGCGCTGCACGACGGCGTGCCCATGGAGCTGGTTCATCTGGTTGCGCCGGCGGATCTCAGCCTCGCCATGGAGCTGGACGAAGGGACGGTCCGCATCGATGAGTTCCAGCTTCTCACCGGCGACCGGCTGCTGGAGCTGGGCCTCATGGGCGATGCGGCCACCGACGGGCGCACCGCGCAGCTGACCGGCACACTGGCGTTTCGCCCTCGTGATGGTTTGATGAGTGAGCCGCGGGTGGCGGGCCGGGGTCTGCTGCAGCTGCCCTGGCGCTTCACCATGGCGAACGGCGGTCAGGTGAGCCTCGACGGCGGGATGCATTTCAGTGATTTCGGGATCACGGTCGATCAGTTCGCCCTCGATGGGCTGGAGGGGAGCCTGCGCCTGCAGGAGGAGCTGGAGCTGACGCCGGAGGGGACGGTGCGCTTCGGTTATCTGGTGCGTCCCGATGCCTTCCAGCGGGTGGATTTCGAGCGCATCCACCCCTATCTGGACGAGCGCTATACCCTCTCGGCGCAGGCCATCCGGTTCGGAGAGCGACAGGTGGGGCCGATGCTTGCCGATATCCCGGTGCGGCAGAATCTGCTCCGTCTGCAGCGGTTCGATCTGGCACTGTTCGGCGGCCACTTGGCGGGTCAGTTCTATCTGGATGTCACACCGGGGGCGTGGCGGGTTGGCCTGTTGAGCCGCGTCAGCAATGTGGATCTGCGGGAACTGCTGCCCCCGCCCAGCCCGGGCGCCGCGGACCATGCCCCCGTTAGCGCCCGCCTTGCCGTGGAGATGGATGTGCGGCAGCGGCTGCTGGAGGGGCGCATCGACCTCACCGACATCACCCGTGCCCAGCTGCTGCAGCTGCTGGAAATCATGGACCCGGACCATCAGGACGAGCAGCTGGCCAGGGTACGCAGCGCCCTTGCCCTCGCTCACCCCCAGTGGGTGGCGGTGGAGATGAACCGCGGGCTGATGGACCTCAGGGTGAAGCTGTCGCTGCTTGCCGAGCCGCTTGCGGTGCGAGGCCTGCCCTTGAGCCCGATCCTCGACCGCTTCGCCGGCGAGGCGCTGCAGAACCTGGAACGTCTTCCCCTGGAGAGGGGAAAAGAGTGAATCACGAGGCTGGAGCACCGAGCAGATACACGGAAAAATTCGTCAATAAGCCAGACTGCCCCGCAAGTGGCGGGGCCGCGACCGGCGGGTGGATAAGCGCAGCGCATCCACCATCACGGTCGCGACCCGGTGGATGCGCTGCGCTTATCCACCCACATGTGGAAAAGAGTGAATCATCGATGTCGGGAAACCTGCTTATGAGACTTGCGCTTCTATTCTGTTCGCTTTTGGCACTGGCCGGTTGTGTCGCCCTGCCGGACGTCTACCTGGTCGACCGTCATACGGTCATGGAGTCGGAAGCCTCGGGGGAGTGGCCCGAGATTGAGGCGCGCCTGTTGGAGCGGGTTCGCAGGGGGCCCGAGGAGCTGTCCAGCGAGAGTGACGAGACGCGCCGTCGACGTGCGCTGGAGGTGCTGAACGGCAGCTTCACCAGCGAACCGCGGGAGCTTTGACGACCATGTCGCCTTTGTTACCGCTCCTTGCCCTGCTGGTGGCGTCGCCGGCCACGGCACTCGACTGGCGCGACAACCGCATCGCGCCCCTGCAGAAGGTGACGGTCGGCCCCTCCGACAACTTTCAGGCGGCGGTCGACCCTTTCGAGACCGAGCTTTACTTCACCCGCAACCACAACCAAATCCCCAGCCTCCATCGCCAGGATCTCGCCACCGGGGAGGTCCTGGCGCTGTTTGCCCCCGACACCGATGCCAAGGACCCGGCTCTGCACCCGGGAGGCCGGCTGCTTGCGGTCACCTCGTTTCGCCACGACGCCCAGGGGGATGTCTGCGTGTTGCAGCGGCCGGGCACGGCGCTCGAATGCATCACGGGCCCTTCGACGCTGGACCGCGCCCCGTTCTGGATCGATGAGCAGCATCTGGGATTCCTAAGTCGAGCCATTGGTGCCTCGGAGTGGCAGCTGGTCGAGTACAACCGCACCACCGGTGCGAGCCGTGTGCGCCATCAGGGGGCGATTGCGGCGCCTCACGCCAGCCCGGACGGGCGCTACATTGTCTACACCGACGTGAGCGGCGGGGCGCGCAACGGGCTGCGAATCCTCGATCGCCAAAGCGGGCGGCTGCACACGCCGCCCGGGTTCGACCTCCCGGGTATCACCGGCTTCAGCACTTTCTCGCGGGATGGCCGGCAACTCTACTTCACCCACTACCTCAACGATACATCCTTTGACCAGACCATCGACGCCAACGACCACAGCGTCATTTACCGCGTTCCGTTTGCCATCCTGCTCTCGGCCCGGGAGCCCATCTACCCCGAGCAGCTCACCTCGGTGTCGGAGAACTGCAATTTCCCGGCGGCGGGAGGCCAGCACCTCTACGTCACCTGCGCGTTCGAGGGCTCTCTAGACATCTACCGCGCGCCGCTCGAAGGGACGGTGCCGCGCCAGTGGGCAGAGACGACGTTGTGGGAGGCGTACCGAACGGCACGCAGCCATGAGGAGCGGCTGCTGCTGCTCAACACCCTGCGCTATCGCCACGGTCATGACGACACCGCCATGGGCGAGCGGCTCTTGAGCCACCACCTGGAGTTGAACGAACTGAGCGCCGCGCGCTACTACGTCCGCCAACTTGGGGAGCGCCAGGGTGCGGCCGGCAGAGAGGATCTGGCGCGCTTCTATACCTTGCTCGACGGACTGCTGCAGGTTCGCGCCGACAAGGCTCGCGAGCCGCCCGGTGTGGTGACCGCCCGTTTTCGCCGAGGGATCGCCGAGGCCCGGCAGAGGATTGCCCGTGACGCGCCGTGGGAGCGTCTGCGCTGGCTCATGGAGGCCTACCTCGATGTCGCCCTCGGGGACGAGCCGGCGGCGCTGGCCAAACTGCAAGGGGTGCCGCTCAGCGAGACCACGCTGCCACTGGAACGCTATCTCGCCTTCGAACTCTATCGCCAGCTCCTCGAAGAGCGCGATCTCCGACGGCTGCTGGGCCTCTACCCGCTGATGTTCAATGATGCCGGGCTGGGCAGCGAGGCGCAGCTCTACTACGCCTACCACTTCCTGCGGCAGCTCGCGCGGGTCGAGTCCGATCTCGCGCGCCGCATCGCCGAGGTCGAAGCCCGGGCGACGACAGCCGCTCACGGCACCGTGGCCGAGTTGTTTCGCGCCGAGGCGGCCAGCCTGCGCCTTGCGGCCAGCCACGACCAGGCCGAGCAGGGGCAACGGGTGCGGGAGCTGATGGCCCTGCTCAGGGCCAACCGCAATGACGCCCTGGCGCGGCGGATCTTGCATGTGCGCGCCATCCAGAACCTCGCCGCTGCCGAGCGCTTCGAACTGATGGAGTTGCTGTCGCGCAACTGGGTGACCACCACGCACGTCAGCGAGACCGAATTCGTCAATGTGGCCGAACAGTACGCCCTGATCACCCTCGACAAGGCGTACGGGTTGATGGCCGATGGCGAACTGGCCAAGGCCTATACCACCTTCTACAGCGCCATTCGCCAGACCAACGACCTGGAGGCGCACTATCAGTTCGTGACCCTGGGGCTCAATCCCGCCACGGATCGCCGCGAGAACCTCACGCTCTCCTACGAGGTGCTGGAGAAGGAGGGGATCGTGGGGGCCAACCGCGACTATGTGGCCGTATTGCTGCTGCTCGCCGACCCCGCACGCGACCGCGCGGCGGTGCTGAAAGAGGCCGCGGAACGGCTGGAGGCACTGCGCCCGGCGGGGCTCAACCCCGCCATGGGGGACCTGCTGCTTGGCTACGTCTACCACGGGCAGCTGCGGGCCACGCTGAGCGGCTACCGCTATGACAAGGCGCTGTTCCAGAAAGCGCACCACCGCTACATGCAGGCGCTCGACCTCGCCTTCGGCAACAGCCGCATCACCGCGGCGGTCTTGGAGAATCTCGGCTGGCTCCACTTCACGGTGCGCAACTACGCGCTCTCGGCGGACTTCTTTGGCCGCCGCATGGGCCTACCCTTCGCCACTGCCGAGGGAGAGGCGCTGGCACGCTGGGGGTACGCCCGGGCTCTGTTCTACCGCAACGACCTGCCGGAGGCGGCCCGCGAGGCCGATCTCGCCCTGGTCCGGGCGCGCGCCGCGGGGATCCCCGCGATCCCCTTTGTCGAGAAGGCCGCCTTCTATGCGCTGCAGGCGGCCGACTATGCCGCCGCCGCCGATCACTATCGGAGCCTGCTCCAAGATCCGGAGGCGCTGAAGGGGGCCAACCGCGCCAAGGCGCAGCTCGCCCTCGGCTATGCCCAGCTGCGCTCCGGTGAGCGGGCTGCGGCGGCAACCTTTGAGGAGGTGCTCCGACAGCTGGAAGCCCTCCCAGCTTCGCCCGGCAAAGGGGAGGGGCTGGTTGCCTTCCGTCCGGAGCGGCTGCAACTGCTCGCCTACGGATTTCTGGCCCAGGCCACCACCGACCCGGCGGTGGCGCGGGCGTGCCACACTGCGCGGCTGGCGCTGTTTCGTGCCATGGCCGGGCGTGAGGCCGAGTTCGCCTATGATGAGGCGGGAAGGCTCTCCTTCGAGGTGAAGGCACTGCACCATTTGGCGGTGGCCTACCATGAGGCGGGGCTGCAAGCCGAGCTGGTCTCCACCTGGGAGAGCGCCCTGGCGGCGGCCGGCGAGTGGGTGAAGGCGAGCGGCAGTGCCACCGGCCCGGTCGCCTATCGAACACTCATGAACTATTTGAGCTTCGGTTTGCTGGCGCCCCAGCCGTTCGCCGCCCACGACAGTCGCCCCCTCGCTGCGGCAATCCAGGCGGCCCTCGACGCCTTCGATGAGCAGCCCTACCAAACGCCGCTGGACGTGTTGCAGCGGGCGAAGCTCGCCCTGTTGTGGACCGGCTATCGGGCGCACGTCCTGAATGAGACAGAGGGGCTTGCCGAGCGCGTGCAGGCACTGCTCACGGCCGAACCGGTGCTTCGGGTCGCCAAACAACTGCCGGATCGTTATCGCGAGCTACAGGGATTGGGCGAATATGTCCGGGCAAAGCCCTGAGTGGATAGGGCTCGGCCCGTAGCGCGGGCACGACTGCGGCTTACCGTTGGCAAATTCCCAGGGTTGAGGTTGATTGTGGGTAACTACTCGCCCCCCGAAACCGTCATTCCCGCGAAGGCGGGAATCCAGAAAAGTGACAAGTGAACGAGTGGTGTTCTCCACTTGCGCAGGGAGGATCAAACAGTCTTACCTTCTCAGCCTTGACCAGACTGGATTCCCGCCTTCGCGGGAATGACAGGGGGCGAGTAGTTACGATTGTGGAAGAGGGACGTGGGTCCTTGGCAGCAGGAACACCCTGATTCACCACCCGTGAAGGTTGTTTGCCCCGCTTCGGACAGGAGGCGGAGAGTGCTGTTGTATCCACGAGGTCCGTAGACTACTTTTTAGCTGAAAGTCAGTCGAGGGGGGTGGAATGGAGCTCGATGCCAGGGATTTCCCGTTTTCCAGCAATGACCGTTGCGAAACAACGGATGTCTTCTATCAGAGGGCTAGGGGCGAAAACGTCCAAATCAGTGGACTGGAACGTCTGACCACAGGGAGTGATCGTGAGAAGTTTGTAACACTTCTTCGCTCGCATGGGCGAGCGCTGTCCGAAAGAATCGGATTGCCTTTCGTTCAAACACCACCGGAAGTGCACGACGTCACCATGGGCAAGCAGCCCAATGGTGACTTCTTCTTCTGTGACATGCTCTCATCGCTTTACGACATGAGGCCAGGGGTCAGGATCCTTGACTTCGGCTGCTCCACCGGGCGCGTGATCAGGAATCTTAAAGCCGCCTACCCCCATATCGATGCCTTTGGATGTGATCCGCGCCGCTCGAGCATCGAATTCATTGCTCCACTGATCCCGAATGTCAGTTGGTTCGTTAGCCCGGAAGCGCCCCCGCTCGAGCTCAAAGCGGGTAGTTTCGACATGGTGTTCGCCATTTCCGTCTGGTCGCACTTCAGCGAACGACGCGCGTTGGCATGGTTTGAAGAGATGGCGCGGGTCATCGCGCCCGGAGGCGAACTTATCTTCAGCACCCACGGTGAGCGATCAATCTACCACTTTCTCAAGGTCAAGAAGGCGATGCCGGACGAGCTTGCCAAAGAGAGGATGACCGCACTCTCGAAGGGTAAGATCCATTTCATGCCCTACGGGTCTGCCACCGATCTGGATGAGCATTGGGGCATGGCATTCGTTCCGCAGGCGTGGATCAGCACGAAGCTTTCAGGGCAGTGGGTTATAAAAAGGTTCGAGCCCGGTCTGGCGATGGCGAATCAGGACGTCTACGTTCTGGTTCGGCGCTAAACCTGAAGCGCTGAAATCAACTCATTTGAGCAGATCCCGGCACTATCCAGCGAGGCGAGAAATGTGCGCACTCTCGACGTGCTGAGGGGGCGGGGACGCCTGGGCTGGTGCTTCGTTTATCTCTTCGCTGCCCCAGAGGGCAAGAATAAGGGGCCGCCGGTTGCTCCAACATCGCCTGTGCGGGATCAACGATGAACGGGCCTCGTTGCTTGTCGCTTGAGAAGTTGCTTTCATCCTTGGCGTCGGCTGCCGACGGGTCGGCAGCCAGGGGGCGAACGGTCCGTCAAGTGATCCCGTGTTCACGGAAAAACGAGACGTATGCCTTGTCGGTTTTCATGATGTGGTTGATCAGCCAATTCCTGAGAAGCTCGATGGTCTCGGTCGTGACGGGTTCCCCTGCGTCATGCTGTTGCAGCAGTGTCGTCAGGTTGTCGGTGAAGGCATTGTGCTGCTTCTTGTGTGCGTCAGCTTCGGGATAGCCCAGGCGCTGAAACAGATCCTCTTCCATGATGAAGTGGTTGAAGGTGTAATCGATCAGCCCAAACAGGACTTCGCTGACTGCCTCACCATCCGGCTGTGACTTCGAAAGCTCTTCGTAGAGTTCGTTCGTTGCGTCCACCAGCCATTTGTGCTGCTCGTCCACTTTGGAAATCCCGGTGAGCAGTTCTTCGGTCCATGGCATGAAACTCATTGGTTTTCCCCCATTTGCCGGAAAGTCGTGCGCTAAGCTATTGTAAGCCTAACGGCACCCCAGACCACAACACCTGAAAGAACGGGGGGTTCCACCTCCTTGACAGCTTCCGGAACCCTTGGGTATTGTCGGATGAACGATTCAGAGGCCAGGGAGCGTGCGCCTGGATCGGTGAACAGGGATTCGCGTTTGGCGTGTTGTTTCGGCCGATACGGTTGCGCCCGTGTGACAGGGAAAACAGAAGTCGTCACTTTCATGGAAGGAGGGTGCAGTGCGGGTTTTGAGATGGAGTGAGGCGCACCTCAGGCAAGCATCTTTGCGGGGAGTCGTGAGTGAAGCCAGGGAGAGATTCACGCTCCCGGCTGTTGCCATCGCGGTGATGAACCCGTTCGAAATCCTGGTTCAGCAGGTTCAAGGGATCAGAGTCGTCGGCAAGGCGGATGAGGCCTCGCTGGATGACTATTTTCATATTGGTTCTTGCTCGAAGTCGGTGCTTGCGGTGGTTGCGGCAAGGCTCGTGGAGCAGCAAAAGATCGGGTGGAACACCTGCTTCTTCGACGTTCTTCCGGAGTTGGAGGCGACGGCGAATCCCGCTTATGCAGCGATTAGCCTGGAAGATCTTCTGTTGTGCCGTGCGGGCATCAAGCCATACACGCGTCTGGCCAGTGAGCCGGTTCCGAAGTACGGGCCCGAGGTCGAGAACCAACGGCTGGAGTTCATTACATCCCTGGTTCAGCAGCCGCCTTCTTCCAGGCGGAGTGGCGGCAAGTTCGCGCACTTGTACTCCAACGCCAGCTATACAATGGCTTCCGCCATGCTGGAGCGGGTTTCCGGCATGTCCTATGAGGCGCTGGTGCCCGCCATCCTGAGGGAGGAGGCGGGGCTTGCGGTGCAGATCGGCTGGCCCAACAGCCTAGGTCCGGAGCAGCCTTGGGGGCATATGATCTCAAGGGGGAGGGTCGAGAGTTTCGGGCCTGATCATCCCTATGCACTCCCGCAACTGCTCGCCCCGGCCGGGGACTTGAGCATGACTCCCAAGGCCTATGCCGAGTACACGCGACTGCATCTGCTGGGGTTGAAAGGGGGGGACAACCTCATCTCTGCCGACAGCTATCGACGGATCCACTTCGCGCAGAAGGGATTTTCACTGGGTGCCTTCAACGGCCGAGTACTCGGCGAGCCCTATTCGGGTTTCGATGGCACTGCCGGGACGTTTTTCTGTCGGTCGCTTATCTTCCCGGAGTCGGACTTCGCCTTCACCATCATGACCAACGCCGGCACGGCAAAGGGCACGATGAGAGGGGTCGAGTGGATGTCGCGGCAAATCGCCAAACAGGCTTTTCACCTGCGCTGGTGGGAAAGACTCGTGCTGGCGGTGGCCTGATGTGAGTGGAGTGGGGCCCTGGATGACGCTCGTGAGCAGGGCGAGCTGTTCATGAACATGCTGAGGGAGAATCTGGCCGGGAAGTGACAGGTGACGCCGCGGGCGCCCCTTCTGCCCCCTTCGGAGGGCGTTGGCCATGCGCCATGAGGCGCGGTCAGGCCGTTCCTGTGCCGACGCTTCGGTCTTACTTCCCCGAGTGCTTCAAGTTGCCTCTCACGAGGAGAATGATCCCCCCCACCACCAGCGGCACACTGAGCCACTGGCCCACGCTCAAGGAGCCGCTCTCATATGCCGCTTGCGCGGCCTTGAAATACTCCAGACCGAAGCGGGCAGAGAAGACGGTGGTGAGGTATACGCCCAGCAAGACCCCGCTCCTGTTCCGCAAACGGGTGAGATACAGCAGCCAGAGCAGGATGAACAGGCCGAGATAGGTGAGCGATTCATAGAGCTGCACCGGGTGCCGTGGAATGTAATCGACGCGGGTGAATACAATGCCCCAGGGCACATCGGTGGCGTTGCCCAGGATCTCGGAGTTGAAGAAATTGCCGAGCCGGATGAGGGCGCCCCCGAGGGCCGACGGGATCACCAGTCGGTCGAGCAGCCATATGTAGGGTTGGTCGGCATGCTTGCGTGCGTAGAGATAGACCGCAACCAGAATGCCCGCTGCCCCGCCGTGGCTGGCCAGGCCCCCTTGCCAGACCTTGAGGATCTCAAGGGGATGGGTGAGGTAGTAACCGGGATCGTAGATCAGGCAGTGGCCCAGTCGAGCTCCCACAATCGTGCCTGCAACGATGTAGAAGAGCATCGAATCGAGATCTTGTACCGCCCTTTGCTCGCGGTGGTAGATGTTCTTTACGATGTGAAAACCTGCGATGAATGCCGCCGCAAAAAGCAGCCCATACCAGCGTACCTGAACCGGACCGAAGTCGATGAGGACCGGATCGGCGGCCCAGTGAAAGAAGTGCTCAGCGGATGACATGGTTGCTTGCTGGTGGAAACCGTGGTGGCGGTAGTATACAGGTCTCTTCCGCAGAATTTTCGGTATTCCGGAGCGCTGTCAGGGTGAACGCATACTCACTCAGGACTTACGTCGCTCACAGCACGGCCGTGACGTTAGTATGCGTTCACCCTGGGAGCGCTGTCAGGTACACGCATGGGCGCCCTGGATGAGCCGATCGCGGTCTGGCTGCATTGCTGGCCACCCGCCTGCTGCGGTCGCTCCGCTGCTCGGGTGATTGCAGATCATCAACTGAAAACACCGTGCAAGAACCACCGCCTCGGGGGACGGCATTCGCGGTAGACCCAGTAACGCCCGTGGCGAGGGTTTGCGGCAACGAAGTAGTCCCTGGCCATGTCCGGACCGTCCCACCAGCCGCTTTCGATGCGCTCCGGCCCCTGTTGCAGGACCAATCGCCCCCCGTGCCAAGGGTGGCCATCCACCTCTTTCAACAGCTCCGGCTCGGGTAGAAGCCACAAGGGGCGGGAGGGCACACCGGGCAGCGGCTTGGCCTGGCCGGGAACGACGGTACGCCAGGCCCGTTCGGGGCGGTGATCGGCCACCGGCTGGATCCCCTTGACCGTCTCCTCGCCCAGGCGGGCCCGAAGGCGCTCCACCAGCTGCTGCCACCCCTGCTGCTCGGCCTTGGGCTCGTTGAACAACGCCTTGTTGTGGGATGCCAGCGGCACGAATTGCTCCGCAGTGAGAACGAGGCCGTCGACGGGGGCGGGCAGTTCGAAGCGCCCCAGCAGCTCCTTCAGCAGGCCGAGCAGGTGGTCGATTTCGCGGGTCGGGGCGACCAGTCCCACCGGCAGCCGGCTGGGGGGACGGTGGTGATGGGTCAGGTACAGCTCGAAGGTCTGCACCCCCATGCTCCGGGCCAGCAGAAATCCCTGCATCTCCAGCAGCAGGCGGCGGGCGGCGAACAGCAGGGCCTCCGCGTTTTCCACCTCGGCGGGAAGGGCGATCCGGCTGTGAAAACGGGCCGGTGGGGTAAACAGGGGCAGGGGATCGGGAACCCGTCCCAGGGCGCGATCGAGGGCGGCGAGAAACTCCGGGCCCAGGCGCTTGGCGGCGCCGTCCCGGGGCAGGCGCAGGCAATCTCCGAGGGTGTAGAGGCCCATGCCGCGCAAGGCCTTCGATTTCTCCTTGGGCAAGTCCAGAAGGCCGAGGGGCAGCGGCGAGAGGGCCTGCTCCAGCTCACCCCTGTTCAGCACAGACTGATGCTGTCCGGCCTGGGCCAGCAGCCAGGCGCCCAGGGGGGAGGGGGCCAGGGCGAGGCGCGCCCGATAGCCCAGGGCGGTCACTCCGGAGTCGATGCGCTCCCGTAGCGCTTCGACGCCGCCGAACAGCTTGAGGCTGCCTTCCACCTCCAGCAGAAGGGCGGCGGGGAGGGCAAGGCTCAAGGTGGGGGTGAACTGCTCCGCCCAGAGGGCGAGTCCTTCCAACGCGGTGCCCTCGGCGCCCTCCTCCCGCGGGTGGGTGACGAGATCGGCGCAGAGGGAG
This sequence comes from Gammaproteobacteria bacterium, assembly GCA_041690535.1. Lineage (GTDB taxonomy): Bacteria > Pseudomonadota > Gammaproteobacteria > Thiohalomonadales > Thiohalomonadaceae > JAWLHA01. Next base: position 17,925 of record JAWLHA010000053.1, read on the forward strand.
AGGGCGGCGCCCAGGGGCATGCCGGGGGTGATGCCGTGCGCGGCGGCGGCCCGGTTGCGAGCCAGAATCGTCTGGCGGTTGCTGTGGGTGGCGAGCACCGCCAGGGGGCCGGGCTGGGCCCCGCCCCGCAGAAACACCTCCAGGGGGAGATGGGGGAGGTAGAGGCTAAGCCATAGCATTATCGGCTTTTTCTCTCTTTGCCCTGTTGAGTGCGGTTGCCGGCCCGCGTTTGGCGAAACGCTCCTGCTCCTGCGGTTCATCGGCAAGAACCATCTTCCGCCTCCCCTGCGCGGCAACGCTCCAGGTCCGGGGCACATGAGTGTATCCCGCCGGAAAGATGCCTTGGTGTGCCAGGCTCCCAGTGGATGGGTTGGCTCGCCCAACCGCCGCGCCGCTTGAGGATGCGCAGGGTCAGGCCGTTGTGAGCCGGGGTGAGTTGCACCCGCAGGGCCGCCGGGGAGGCTTGGCGGGCTGCCTGGGGAGGGCGGAACAGCACCCCCATGGCGCCACCGGCCTCGGCGGCCAACTGCAGGCGGCGCAGGGCCCGTGGGTCCGGGTTGGTCAGCCAGCCGAGCACCGCTCCGCAGGCGCCGGAGCGCAAGGCCTGCTCCATGGCCCAGAGGGCGGCCTTGGGGGCGTGGTCATCGATGTACAGAAAACGGGACAGCTCCACACCGGCGGCCGCCAGGGCCGGGGCGTAGGGCAGATAGGGCGGGGTCACCCACACCAGCCAGCGCCCTGCCTGGGTCAGCCGGGCCTGGGCAGGCATCAGCAGCTGCAGCTCGCCCATTCCCGGATGGTCGAACAGCAGCTCGGTCAGGGCGCCCAGCGGCCACCCTCCGCCCGGGAGCTGCTGATCCAGAGGGGCATGACCCGAAGGCACGGCCACATGCCCCTCGTGGGCGTGGGTGCCGCCCCGCCAGATGTCGGCACGTTGTAGGACTTCAGCCAGGCTCATGGATGCGGTTATCCGTTGACCCTTGATCGATGCCGAAACACTTTGCCGTCATGTTTCGAAGGCTGTTGACGTTGCGGCGCTCCCGCCGCGAATTCGGCTCCGGGGAGGCCACTTTCGGCCTAGGGCGGACAGGGCTCGCGCAGGAGCGGTGCCCCCGCCACGAGCCGGCTCGCTACAAAGGTCTGCCGTGGCGGATGATGCCCACACCCAGCCCTTCGATGAACAACTCCTGCTCCTTCAGATCCACCTTGATGGGATCGAAGTCTGGATTTTCCGGGAGCAGCTGCACCTGCCGCCCCTTCTGCTGAAACCGCTTGACCGTCACCTCGCCATCGATGCGGGCCACCACGATTTGACCATTGCGCACCTCTTGGGTGCGGTGCACGGCCAGCAGGTCCCCCTCCAGGATCCCCGCATCACGCATGCTCATGCCGCGAACCTTCAGCAGGTAATCGGCGCGGGGGCGAAACAGTTTGCGGTCCAGCTGGAAGCGGCTCTCGATGTGCTGCTCGGCCAGGATGGGGCTGCCCGCCGCCACCCTTCCGACCACCGGCAGCCCGAAGCCGTCATCCGGAAGGCGGATGCCCCGGGAGGTGCCAGGGATGAGTTCGATGGCCCCCTTGCGGGCCAGGGCCCGCAGGTGGCCCTCGGCGGCATTGGGGGAGCGGAAGCCGAAGGCCTTGGCGATCTCCTGCCGGGTGGGCGGCATGCCGTTCTCTTCCAGGTTCTCCCGGATGAGTTCCAGGATCTCGGCCTGGCGTGGGGTGAGTTCGTCGTTCATGGGCGTATGGACAAATTTATAGTATTGGGATTATATACACCAATACGGCACGTTTTTGAACCCCGACCCCCATGTACCCAGATGGGGCGCGCGCAGGGCCGTTGCTTTGGGCGGGAATTTTCCGCGCGGGCGAGGGTGGGTGCCGAAGTTACCGTAGGTCGGGTTAGCGCAGCGTAACCCGACGAAACCGGCACGGAAGGATCACCACAACCGATGCGACCGGAGCCCCTTCCACATCCGGTGGCTCCCGGTTCTTCACCGAGGTAACCGAACGGCGGCGGCTGATATTGGCTTCGCCCGAGGCGGTGGGCGTCCTGCGCGCGAGGTGTTTTGAAAGGGGCGGGATGTCGGGTTACGCTGCGCTAACCCGACCTACGGACTAACCCGACCTGCGGAATTTCAAGGGTTTACATCGTCACAGCACGGCCGTGATGTGAGTATGCGTTCGCCTTGGCCGCCTATGCCATATCTCTCCCGTCACAAGGATCGCGGGTAGAATAGGCCGACGATTCGAGATTAATGAACACCATGGCACGCATTGGCGCCGACCTGAACAGCGAATTCGACGACCGGGCCGACTTCCCCGGGACCCTCACCGGCGGCGAAGACCCGGTCCGCCGCCTGGCGGAGTGGCTGGCCCACAAGTACAAGAGCCGCATCACCGGCCAGCTGCTGGTGCCGGCCCGTCCGGGGCGCTATGCCCCCCTGCCCGATGACCTCGACCCGCGGCTCAAGACGGCCCTCACCGGCCGCGGCATCGCCCAACTCTACAGCCACCAGCAGGCCGCCTGGGAGGCGGCGCGGGCCGGGCGGCACATGGTGGTGGTGACCCCCACCGCCTCGGGCAAGACCCTCTGCTACAACCTGCCGGTGCTGCACGATGCCCTCAACCACCAGGCCAAAGCGCTCTATCTCTTCCCCACCAAGGCCCTCTCCCAGGACCAGGTGGCGGAGATCCTGGAGCTCAATGCCGCCGGCGAGCTGGGGGTGCGGGCCTACACCTTCGACGGCGACACCCCCGGTGATGCCCGCAAGGCGGTGCGCACCCGTGGTGACATCGTGGTCTCCAACCCCGACATGCTCCACCAGGGGATCCTTCCCCACCACACCAAATGGGCGCAGTTCTTCGAGAACCTGCGCTACGTAGTCATCGACGAGATGCACACCTACCGGGGGGTGTTCGGCTCCCACGTGGCCAACGTCATTCGCCGCCTGCGGCGTATCTGCCGCTTTTACAATGCCGACCCGCTGTTCATCCTCTGTTCGGCCACCATCGCCAACCCGGCCGAGCTGGCCGAGCAGCTCCTCGGCGAGCAGGTGGTGGCCATCACCGAAAGCGGCGCCCCCCAGGGGGAGAAGCACCTGCTGCTGTGGAATCCCCCGGTCATCAACCCCGACCTGGGGATCCGCGCCTCCGCCCGCTCCCAGAGCACCCGGGTGGCGCGCATGGCGGTGCGCAACGGCCTCAAGACCATCGTCTTCGCCCAGACCCGGCTGATGGTGGAGGTGCTCACCAAGTACCTCAAGGACGTGTTCGACAAGGACCCGCGCAAGCCGCCCCGGGTAGCTGCCTATCGCGGCGGCTACCTGCCCACCGAGCGGCGCGCCACCGAAAAGAAGCTGCGCGCCGGCAACATCCATTGCGTGATCACCACCTCCGCCCTGGAGCTGGGGGTGGACATCGGCGCCCTGGATGTCTGCATCCTCACCGGCTACCCCGGCACCATCGCCGGCACTTGGCAGCGCCTGGGGCGGGCCGGGCGGCGCCAGCGCCCCGCCCTGGGGGTGCTGGTGGCCAGCAGCCAGCCCCTGGACCAGTACATCATCCGCAATCCCGAGTTCTTCCTCGGCGCCTCCCCCGAGCACGCCCGCATCGACCCCGATCAGCTGCTCATCCTGCTCGATCACGTGCGCTGCGCCGCCTTCGAGCTGCCCTTCCAGCAGGGGGAGCGGTTCGGCAAGGAGAACCTGGAAGAGCTGCTCGGCTACCTGGAGGAGGAGGGCATTCTCCACAAGGAGGGGGCGCGCTGGCACTGGACCGCCGACAGTTACCCTGCCAATGCGGTGTCGTTGCGCTCGGTGGCGGAGGGCAACTTCGTGGTGGTGGACATCACCGACGGGGGGCAGAACATCGTCGCCGAGGTGGACTTCTCCTCCGCCCCCATGACCATCTACGAGGGGGCCATCTACATGGTGCAGGCGAGTCCCTACCAAGTGGAGAGGCTGGACTGGGTGGGGCGCAAGGCCTTCGTGCGCCGCACCCGGGTGGACTACTACACCGACGCCATCGACTACACCAAGCTGAAGATCCTCGACGACTTCGAGCGCGACCGCGACGGCCAGGCGGAGTGCGCCCGCGGCGAGGTGCACTTGGTGCGGCGCATCGCCGGCTACAAGAAGATCCGCTACTACACCCACGAGAACATCGGCTACGGCAACATCAACCTTCCCGACCAGGAGATGCACACCACCTCGGTGTGGTGGCAGGTGGCGCCCGAGGCGCTGGCCGAGGCGCTGCCGAGCCGCCAGGAGGCTCTGGACGGCTTCCTCGGCGCGGCCTACGCCATGCACCACGTGGCGGCGCTCACCATGATGTGCGAGCCCCACGACCTAGGGCGCGCGGTGGGCGATGGCGATGCCACCTGGTTCGCCACTGTGGGGGCCAATGGCCGGGGCCAGCTCCGCAGTTTCGAGGGCGAGCTGAACCCCGAGGCCCAGGGGCGCTTCCGCCCCGCGGTGTTTCTCTATGACAACTCCCCCGGCGGGGTGGGGATCTCGGCGCCCCTGTTCGACCAGCGCCGCGCGGTGGTCCATGGCGCCCGCGAACTCATCGGCGCCTGCGACTGCCTCTACGGCTGTCCCGCCTGCGTGGGGCCCATCCTCGCCTCCGACGAGGTGCGCGGGTACTCGCCAAAGTCCGCCTCGCTCAAGGTCCTCGAGTTACTCCACGCCAATGTCCCTTAAGAGTCGTCTCAACACCCTCCGCCAGCAGAGCGGGACGGCCCCGGCTTCGCCAACGCCGCCTGCGGCATCAGGCCAGCCCCCCGCCCCGAGCTTTGCCGAGCGGGTCCGCCGACTCCAGGGACCTTTCGAACGGCCCGCGGCCAAACGCCCGGCGCGGATGGCGCCCGAGGAGCTGGCGTTGCACCTGGGCGGGGAGCTGTTGGCCCCCGGGGTGATCCTCATCGAGCGGCGGGTGGAGCTGCCGGCCGCACACGGCGGCTACGCGCTCTCGACGCTCGCACAAGGTCCCGTCGCCTATCCCGAAGCGGAGGTGGATCCGGCGGGCATGATCTTTCTGGACACCGAGACCACGGGTCTGGCGGGAGGCAGCGGCACCACGGTGTTTCTGCTCGGCCTGGGGCGGGTCGAGGGGCGGGATCTGGTCATCCGCCAGTATTTTCTCTCCGCCTTCTCGGGCGAGGCGACGCTGCTGGATGCGGCGGGGGAGTGGCTGAACGGTGCCGAGGGGATGGTCACCTACAACGGCAAGCGCTTCGACCTGCCGCTGCTGACCACCCGCTGCCGCCTTGCGGGAGTGCGGGACCGCTTCGTCGAGCTGCCGCACCTGGATCTGCTCTATCCCACCCGGCGCGCCTTCAGCAGCCGCTGGGAGGACTGCCGCTTGGTGACCGCCGAGCAGCGGTTGCTGCGCTTCTTTCGCGAGAATGATTTGCCGGGGTCCGAGGCGCCGGAATCGTGGTTCTCATTCATTCACTTCGGCGACGCCGCGCGTCTGCCGGCGGTGGCGAAGCACAACTATTGGGACATCCTCTCCCTCGCCGCGCTGCTGCCCGCCTTGAGCGCGGTCCACGACGAGCCGGGTGCGTGGGAGGCCGATATCCTGGCGGTCGCCCGTGCCCACCAGCGGGAGGGGGATGAGGCGAAGGGGTTCGCCCTTCTGCGCCGCCATCGGGCCGTCCTCGATGCCGAAGGGTTGATGGAGTTGGCGGCGCTGTATCGTCGCGGCGAGGAGTGGTCGCAGGCCTGCCTTATCTGGGAGATGCTTGCCGAGCGCGATCACATGGAGGCCGTGGAGCGGCTGGCCAAGTATCACGAACACGTTCGCCGCGACTTCGCCTCAGCGCTTCGCTATGCCGAGCGCCTGCCGCCGGGGCCGCACCATGACCGGCGCAGGGAGCGCCTGCGGGAGAGGTCGAGCGGACGGCCGGCGGGCCGGACCCCGGAGCGCAACCTGTAATCAGGCCCTTGCCTGAGCAGCCGTCCACCCGGCCCCCCGTAGGTCAGTGCCGGTTTCGTCGGGTTACGCTGCGCTAACCTACTATTATTACGCGGCCGAACAAAGAACCCATCCACCCGTAGGTCGAAGCTGCCTGACATCACTGTGCCCTCAAGTGGGAGGCGTCAAACAGTCCGTAGGTCGGGTTAGCGCAGCGTAACCCGACATGCCGCTTCGGCAGCATGATTGCAAGCTCGCCCCAAGCGGGAGGGGAGAGTTCAATACACCAGTTTTAGCCCGCGGTAGCCCACCGGGACGACGACGATTCCCTCGGGACTGACGTGGTAGCGATGTTGGTCGGCTGCTCGGTCGTAGCCGATGGAGGTGTTGGGATCGAGGATGTTGAAGCGGTCCACAATGGCCTTGTTGATGCGGGAGCCGGCTCCCACCACCGAGTAGTCCAGGATGATGGAATCCTCGATGATTGCCTCCTCCTTGACGATCACCTCGTGCCCCACCACGGAGTTGCGGATGATTGCGTTGTTGATCAGCGACCCGGAGCCGATCACGCTGTTGTCGATCCGCCCGCTGATGATCTTTGCGATGGGTCCGAGATACTTCTCGGAGTAGATGGGCCAGCCGATATTGAACTCGTCGAAGCGGGGCTCGAGCCCGAGCATGTCCTGGTGAGCCTCATAGTAGGCCTCGATCGTGCCCACATCCCGCCAGTAGTGCTGTTCCTCGTAGGGTTTGACGCCCGGCACCCTGTTGGTGGCGAAGTCGTAGGCAAAGACGCGCTGGTCGGCGAGCAACATGGGCAGAATGTCCTTGCCGAAATCGGTACACCCCTGTTGATGCCCCCGATGCAGTGCGTCCACGAGCACCTCGGTCTCGAACAGATAGTTGCCCATGGAGGCGTAGCAATGCTCGGTATCCCCCGGCATGGGGGGCGGCTGCGCGGGTTTTTCCAGGAACTCCCGAATCCGCCCGTCGGCATCGGCGTGCACGATCCCGAAGGCGCTGCCCTTGCCGATGGGCACCGGCAATGCCGCCACGGTCACACCTGCACTGCGGGCCTCGTGGAACTGGACCATTTGCGTTACGTCCATGCGGTAGATGTGGTCGGCCCCGAATACCGCGACCATGCTGGGGCGATGGATGTAAATCAGGTTGAGGCTCTGGAAGACCGCGTCGGCGGTGCCCTGGAACCACTCCGTTCCCGCACGCATCTGGGGAGGCACTACCGTGACGAAGTGGCTGGGTGAGATGGGGGCACCGGACCAGGCCTTGCGTATGTGTTCGATGAGGGATTGGGACTTGTACTGCACGAGCAGATAGATGGAGTAAACGCCCGAGTTGATCATGTTGCTCAGGACGAAATCCACGATCCGGTAGCGCCCGCCGAAGGGCACCGCGGGCTTGGAGCGTTCGGCCGTAAGGGGATGAAGCCGCTTCCCCTCCCCGCCGGCCATGACGATCGCGAGCAACGTCCTGTTGGTCATACGCGGCCCCCGGTTGATTTCAGTCTAGCCCGCATTTCTCTCCACCCTTCTCCGGCGGGCGCAGAGGCGTGGCGAGTTTCGAGGGTCCGCGGAAAAAAGGGGTCGGAGTCATTTTTGGGCAAGATAAGGGGGACGGTGGCAACTACTCGTGCCCAAAAATGACTCCGACCCCTTTTTTCCGCTCCGGTGCGCTGTCGTAGCCGGTCAGCTCCACATACCCCCGGCCGGCGATCGACCGCCCCGCGGCGGTGCCATCGACCTGCACTGCGCCTTCCCAGTAGGTGACGGTGTGATCCAGCTCCTGGTCGGGGATCCGGGGGCGCACCTCCAGGGAGAGGCCGGCCTTGGGTATCCGCAGGCGCCAGCGGGAGGGGTAGCGTATCCCGCTCCGGGGGCTCTCCCAGTGGGCCAGTTCCGCGATGCTCACCTCATCCGCAGTCAGTCGCGTGACGTCCCCCTCCGGGCCCACGAGCGTCCCGGCACTCAGCGGGTCGGTGGCCCCGTCCCGAAGGCGCAGGCGATAGAACATGAGTTCGCGCCCGTCGGCGAACTGCAGGGCAAACCAGTCCCACCCCACCTGATCGGGACCGAGGGCGCTGGTGCTCCATTCCCGGTCCAGCCAAGCCTGGCCGCGTACCGGCCAGCGCTCCTCGCCGATGGTGATCTCACCGGCGGCCGGCATGCGCGTCAGCGAGTAGTAGTAGGAGGCGTTGCCCGGCTCGGCGCTCTTCTGACTGAGCCCCCGATCGCCCTGCAGCACCACAGGTTTGCCCCGCTCCAACTGCAGGTCGATGCGAAACCCGTCGCCCCCGGCCTGCAGATGGAGAGGAAAGGTGGAGGGGCCGGGGGCCTCGATCCGCCACTCCTCCAGCCACACCCGCAAGGGGCTGGTCTGTGCCCCGGCAAGCCCCGCGGCGCCGCGGGCAAAGCGCTCTTCACTGAAGAACCGCTCATCCTCCACGTCGGTCAGGGCGAGGTGCCCCATGTAGACCTGGCGGCTCCTCCACGCGGAAGGGGTGGGCTCCGCCATCTGCAACTCGGAGGCGAGGGCGATACGGAACAGCGTCAGCTGAAAGCCGAAGGGGCGTCTCTGGGGGGCGTCGAGGTTGCCGGTGATGTACCACCACTCATTGCGATAATCGGGGTGGGGCCCATGGTCCTCCGGAAAGCGGAACGCCCGGTGTTCCGTGGCGCGGGCGTAGCCTTCCTGGGCCTCCGCCTCCCCGCCCAGGGCGCGTCCCACGCTGAGGCTCGGCGTCTGCGGTTCGGGAGACGGACGGTAGAGAAACAGCGATGTCGCCAACACCACCAGCATGGCGAGCAGGACGAGGGGAAGCCAGCCTCGGTTCACGGCTCACTCCTCCCGCAGGGCTTCGGCCGGCGGGGTCGCCGCCATGCGGCGGGCCGGAACCAGGCCTGCCAGCAGCGCGGCGACGATCGCCAACAGCACCCCTTCGAACACAACCCCGGGCGGGATCTCCACCAACAGGCTCCAGCCGAAGGCCCGCCGGTTGATCACCAGAATCAAGACCAGGGCCAGGACCAGCCCGAGGGGGATGGCGAGGAGCCCGGCCGTGAGCCCCATCAGCCCCGTCTGTGCGGTGACCATCCGCCACAGCTCGGCAGGGGTCATGCCCGTGGCCCGCAGGATCCCGAACTCCCGCGAGCGCTCCAGTTGAAGGGCCATCAGGGCACTGATCACCCCCACAAAGGCGATGAGCATGGCCAGGAGCCGCAGGACCGCCGTGATGGCAAAGGTGCGGTCGAAGATCTGCAGCGAGGCCTCCCGCAGGCCGCGATTGGAACGGATTTCCAGCGCCTCCTGCTCCAGGGCGCGGCGCAGGCCGTTCACCACCTGCTCCACATCGCTTTCCGGTTCGACATAGACCCCAAGGGAACTCACCTCGGCCTCCCGCCAGTGACGCAGATACACTGCACGGGCCATCTGCACGGTGCCGCGGCTGGTGCCGTAGTGGTAGAAGATGCCTGCCACCGGAAACGAGCGGGACCCTTTGGGCGTGAGCAGTTCGATGTGGTCCCCCACCTCCACTCGGTGATGGAAGGCGAAGGGCTCCGAGACCAGCAGTGCCCCCTCGTGAAACTGGCGCACTGCGCGCTGCCGTTCGCCTGACTTGAAGTGGTAGCCTCGGTCGCTTTCCGGGGCAAGCTGCAGTACGGCCAGCTCGATAGGGCCTACATCGGAGTCGACCTCCACCTGCCAGTAGGTACTCACGTGGTGCACGCCCGGCGCTTGCCTCACCGTGCTGACGAGGTGTTCGGGCAGCGGCGTGACTGCCGGATCGTCCAGGGCGGAGATGTAGATGTCCGCCTGCAGATAGTGCTCCAGCCACTGGGCCACGGTCTGGCGGAAGCTGTCGATCATGATCCCCATGCCGATGGTGGCGGCAATGGCCACTGACAGCGCCGCGATGGCGATACCGGTCCGGCTGACCGAAGCGCTGAGGCCGCGTACCGCGAGCCGCAACAGAAAACCTGCGCGCTGCCCCACCAACTGTTGCAGGGCCCCCATGAGAACGAGGGTGATCTGCGGAACGGCGAAGGCGAAGCCGAAAATGAAGGCTGCCAGTGCGGCGAAGCCCACCATCAGGCTGTCTCCGGGGAGCGCCAGCAGCAGCGCCCCGAACAGGAGCAGCAGCAGACCGACCGCGCCCGAGTGGAGCGCGCCTTGCCGGTAATGTGTCTCCAGGAAGGAGCGGCTCATCACCTGGCGCGGCGGTGTGCGGGTGGCATCCAGTGCCGGTTTCAGCGCGGCGATGAGGGTGGCCGCAAGACCCAGCGCCACGCCCTTGAGCAGTGAAAGCGGGGTGAGAAACACCCCGGTGACATCAAGGACGAAATAGAGGTCGTTGATGGTCCGGGTCACCAATCGCACCAGAACGCCGGCAAGCCCCATTCCCAACAGCAGGCCCAGCGCCGTGCCGATCACCCCCAGCATCAGGGCTTCGGTGCCGACGAGGCGAAAGATCTCCGCCTGGCTGGTCCCCAGGGCCCGCAGGGTGCCGATGAGGGGGCGGCGCTGAATCACCGAGAAGGTCATGGTGTTGTAGATCAGGAACATGCCGACCACCAGGGCGAGCAGGCTGAGGGCGGTGAGATTGATGGAGAAGGCGCGTGTCATCTGCTCCATCACCTCGACCCGGGCGGCGGCACGTTCGACCCGGACACCGGGGGGCAGCCCGGCCTCGATCTGCGCCAGCGAGCGCGGGTCGGCGTCCGGCAGAATGAGATCGATGCGGCTCAGTCGCCCCTGCAGCCCGAGGAGCTCTTGGGTCGTGGCGATATCGGCCACCAGCAGGCCCTCCTGGGCGCGGCGCTCCACCAAATCCGTCGCGGGGAGAAACCCGGCCAGCTCCAGCAGCCGGACCCGGCCGCCGACCCTTGCCGAAAAATGCGCTCCGCGCTCCAGCTGCAACGCTTCCGCAGTCTCCGCAGCCATGAGTACCGCACCGGGTCGGGTGAGCAGCGCGGCCAGATCGCTTCGCCCCCCTCCGGCAATCTCCAGATAATTCCGGAAGGGCGCTTCGGCAAATGGATCGATTCCGAGCAGGCGAAAGCTCCGGCCCGAGACGCTGAGGTAACCCTCCACCACGGGGGCGGACGGACGCAGTCCGCCGAGCCGCAGCTCCAGGTAGAGCGACTCGGGCAGGGTCGTCTCACCTGCCCCGATCTGGTGGGTCGCCTTGCCCGCGGTCGCCTCCACCGACAGGGCGAAGGCACGGCGGGCGCTTTCGTTGGCGAGGTCGACTGCCGTCACCACCGCGACCCCCAAAGTAATTCCAAGGATCGCCAGCAGCAGTTGCCAGGGGCGGGTGCTGTGGTAGCGAAGGCTCGAGCGCCACAATAGCGGGATCACGGACGGGGTGTCCCTCGCTCGGGCCGTTCTTCGAGCCGCCCTTCGTGCAGATAGAGCACTCGATCGGCCATTCGCGCCACTTCGGGGCTGTGGCTGACAATCACCAGGGTGTGGCCCGCGTGGCGGGTGAGCCGTTCCAGAAGGTCGAGCACGAGAGTTCCGGTCTCCTCATCCAAGTTCCCGGTAGGCTCATCGGCCAGCACCACTGCAGGCTCATGCACGAGGGCGCGGGCCAGAGCAACCCGCTGCTGCTCGCCCCCGGAGAGGCGGTCCGGAAAACTCTCGTGGCGACCAGACAGACCCACCTGTTCGAGCAGGTCGAAGGCGCGCTTGCGCGCGGCGGCACCGGTGCGTCGGTTCAGCTCCAGGGGAAGCAATACGTTTTCCAGCACCGTGAGGGTGGGGATGAGGTTGAAGAACTGGTAGATGAGGCCGATGTGGGCACGCCGGAAGAGAGTGCGCCCCTGCTCGGTCAGGGCGGTAAGGGAGGTGCCCTCCACCCGTATTTCGCCCGAGGTGGGCAGGTCGATGCCGCTGATGAGGTTCAACAGGGTGGATTTGCCGGAACCGCTCCGCCCGAACAACGCCACTGTCTCGCCGGTGGCGATGGTCAGGTCGATGTCTCGAAACACCGCCCGGTCGAGTTCCCCTTCGCGGTAGTGCTTTGTCAGTCCACGCAGCTCGATCATGGGAGAGATTAACCGGCATTTCTCCCCGCATGTCCAGCCCGGTCCCGGGATCGGGGCGATCGGTTTCAGGCGCTTGGGGAGCGGGGATGCGCCAGCGACGCCTTGAGCTCATGGAGCGGTCGGATCCATCCCTTGTGCAGTTCCGGGGGGAGCTGGCGAAGGGCTCTGCGGGCCTCCCGGACGGTGGCATACCGCCCGTAGATCACCACGTACCAGGGCGCCCCGTTGTGTTGGGTGCGGATGTAATTGGCCTGCCCGTCCAGCTTGTTTCGTGCAATGAAGCGGACAACCCGCTCCTCACGGGAGGCACCGATCAGTTGGAGTGTGTAACGTGCCTTGCGGGCCGATGCCGCGGGAAGGGAAACGGGGGGGGCCACCGCTGCCGGTTTGGCCTCGACTTCAGGTCTCGGCGCTTTGGGCCGTTTTTGCTCCTGGGGTTGGCGCGCCGAGAGGATCACCGTGCTGCGAAGCGGCTCTGCGGCTGCTGACTGCCCCTCTTCCGGTTTGGGCGTCATTTCCGGCGCCTTTCCGGTCGCAGCCTGTGCCGTCTGCTGGTGTCTTTGCTGGAACTGCGTGCGGAGCAGGCGCATGGCCTCCACCGCCCTCGGGTACCCCTGCGCTGCCGAGAGGTCGATCAAATCGATGGCCCGCTGGTAGTTCCTTTGGACCCCACGGCCGTAATAGTAGAGGTAGCCGAGGGCATACTGCGCCTGGGGCTCACCGGCTTCAGCCTTGGCGCGCAACAGTCGTGCCGCAGAGGCGTAGTCGCCTCCTTCATAGGCCGCGGCCAAGGGATCCCGGGAGTGTTCGGGGGGCTGCACCGGTGCCGTGCAGCAAGCGGTCAACAGCGTGGCGCTTCCGATGAGGATGGCGACCGAAACGATTTCCTGCAGCATTCGGGACACGTGAGAATCTCGGCTGGGGCACTAACGCGCGGTAAATCCATTGGCATAATGATAGACGGGTAT
>JAWLHA010000054.1:0-29933 GCA_041690535.1 Gammaproteobacteria bacterium
ACAGATAAATCCGACGCGCCCAACATGTAGGGTGGATAAGCGCAGCGCATCCACCAATTCGACGCCGCACGGTGGATGCGCTGCGCTTATCCACCCTACCTCGGTTCGCTGCCCCCGCCACCTGCCGCGCAATTTGGCTGCGATTGGCGATCTTTCCGTTTACCTGTTCGGTGCTCTAGAGAAAGCTGATTAATTCGTCATGCCCGCGATGCCTGCCCTCGAGAGCTTCAGTCGGGGGGCGGGCATCCAGTGCCGTGCTCTTTCTGGGCTCCCGCCGAAGCCTGCCCTCGAATGCTTAATCGGGGGAGGGAGCGACGAAAGCGGAATCAATCAGCGTTTCCTTAGTTGCTAGTTGCTAGTTGCTGGTTGCTGGTTGCTGGTTGCTAGTTGCTGGTTGCTGGTTGCTGGTTGCTGGTTGCTGGTTGCTGGTTGCTGGTTGCTGGTTGCTGGTTGCTGGTTGCGGTGGGTTTGTTGGTCACGCTTCGGGTTCCATCCAGATTAGCGTGGCCATTCGGCCGGTTCGGCCGTCGCGGCGGAAGGAGAAGAATTTCTCCGGCTCGCCATGCGTGCAGTGGGTCCCTCCGAAGACCCGCGCGACGCCGGCCGCCGCCAGCCGCCGGCGGGCGAGTTCATAGAGGTTGGCGAACCAGCGGTCGGCCACGCCCGGCCGAAAGGCGCTGGTGGCGTCAGGGTCGCGGGCCAGGAAGGCTTCGCGCACCTCCGGCCCCACCTCAAAGGCCTCCGGGCCGATGGCGGGCCCCAACCACGCCAACACCTCGCCCCCCTCCCCCCCCAGGGCGGTCACAGCGGACTCGATGACTCCTGCACAGAGCCCCCGCCATCCCGCATGCACGGCAGCGACCCGCCGCCCCGCCTGATCGCACAACAGGAGCGGTAGGCAGTCGGCGGTGAGTACGACGCACACCTCCCCCGGCCGCTCCGTGAAGGAGCCATCGGCCTCGCAGCCGGGGGAGCAATCACCGGCGGCGACGATGCGGATCCCATGCACCTGTTCCAACCAGCGTGGCTCGGCCGGCAGCTGCAGCTGCGCCCGCAAACGCTCGCGGTTCTCGCTCACCTGGCCCGCATCATCCCCCACATGGGCCCCCAGATTCAGGGTGGCGAAGGGGACGGCACTCACGCCGCCCAGCCGGGTGGTCGTGACGGCCCTTACATGGGCAGGTGCCGGCCACGCCGGGACAATGAACTCAATCCTCTCTCTCATCCCCTGCGTTCTTTCGAAGGGCCGCCAGCAACTCCACCATGTCGTGCGGAAGGGCGGCGCTCCACTCCATGTACTCCCCGCTCTCCGGGTGGATCAGCCCCAGACGCCCGGCGTGGAGGGCCTGGCGCCTGAACCCGGAGAGGGTCGCACGCAGCTCCTCACTGCAGCCCGGCGGGAAATGGATCCGCTGGCCATAGACCGGGTCCCCCACCAGGGGATGGCGGAGGTAGGCCATGTGGACCCGGATTTGGTGGGTCCGGCCGGTCTCGAGCCGCACCTTGATGTAAGTGTGGGCGCGAAAGCGCTCTTCCAACCGGTAGTGGGTCACTGCGGGTTTTCCGCCGGAGACCACAGCCATGCGCTTGCGATCCACCGGGTGTCGGCCAATGGGCCTGTCCACGCTGCCGCCCCCGCTGATCAGGCCTGTGATGACCGCGTCATACTCCCGCGTGACCTCCCGTGCCTGCAACTGCTCCACCAGCGCGGTTTGCGCCTCGATCGTGCGGGCCACCACCAGCAGCCCCGAGGTCTCCTTGTCCAGCCGATGGACGATGCCCGCGCGGGGCACCAGGGCCAGTTCCGGCGCGTAATGCAGCAGGGCGTTGAGAAGGGTACCGTCGGGATTGCCTGCCGCCGGGTGCACCACCAGCCCGGCCGGTTTGTCGATGACCAGCAGGGAGGCGTCCTCGTGGACGACGGTCAGGGGGATCTCCTGGGGGGTGAAACGCTCGTCGGCGACAAGAAGCGCCTCCAATGCGACCGTCTCCCCCCCCATCAGCTTGTCGCGAGGGCGCATTGCCCGGCCGTCCACCAATATCTTTCCCTCCTTGATCCAGCCCTGCAGCCGGGATCGGGAAAACTCGCCAAAGAGCTCCGCCAGCGCCTGATCGAGGCGCATGCCGGCCATCTCCAGCGGTACGGTGGCGGTGCGCTGGCGAGATTCCCCGCACGCCCCTTCGTTTATTCCATCAGACGCCATGGGTATACTTGATGAAGAGAGTGACACGCTTTATCACGCTTATATTCGATTAGACGGCCAACCAATGTGGGTTTCATGAAGATTTTCATTCCAATACTGCTCCTGCTCCTCTCCGGCTGTGCCGCCCTCACCCAGGACGAGACTGCCGACTGGACCGCCGAGCGATTCTACACCGAAGCCAAAGAGGCCCTGGAGCAGGGGAACTACCAGACCGCCACCGATCTGTTCGCCAAGCTGGAGGCCCGATATCCCTATGGCCGCTACGCCGAACAGGCGCAGCTCGAGACCGCTTACGCCCACTACAAGGCGGAGGAGCCTGCTGCGGCGATCGCGGCTGCGGAGCGCTTCATCAAGATGCATCCGCGCCATCCGCACGTGGATTATGCCTATTACATCCGCGGCCTGGCCAGCTTCACGGAGGGGGAGGGATTCTTCGATCGCTTCGTCCCTGCGGCATCGCAGAGCGATCCGACCTCCGCCCGGCAGGCATTCCAGTACTTCTCCGAGCTGGTGAACCGCTTTCCCAAGAGCGCCTACGCCGCCGACGCCCTGCAGCGCATGACCTTCCTGCGCAACAACCTCGCCCGCTATGAAATCCAGGTGGCCGAACACTACCTGAAGCGGGGCGCCAATCTCGCGGCGGCCAACCGGGCCAAGTATGTGGTGGAGAACTACCCCAAGACCCCGTCGGTGCCTGATGCCCTCGCTCTCATGGCCACCGCCTACGGAAACATGCATATGGAACCGCTGGCCGCCGACGCGCTACGGGTCCTCCGGCTCAACTACCCCGATCACCCGGCTCTGGTGCGCCTCGGGAGAACGGACAGCAGCACCAACAACCAATAGACAGGGAGAACGGCCACATGTGGGACTTTTTCGAGACCGTGAGGCACCGACACTCGGTGCGCAAGTACCGAACCGAGCTGCCCATTGGGCAGGAGAAGCTGCACGCGATCCTGGAGATGGCCTGTGCGGCCCCCTCCGCCGGGGATCTGCAGTCCTATCGCGTCGTGGTGGTCCGTGACCCGACGACGCGCCAGGCTCTGGCCCGGGCAGCCGATCAGGCATTCATCGCCGATGCCCCCGCCTGCCTGGTCTTCTGCACCGATCCGGAGCGCGCAGCGGCCAAATACGGCGAGCGCGGGCGGAAGCTTTACGCCATTCAGGACGCGACCATTGCCGCCACCTACGCCCAGCTGGCCGTGGTCGCGGCCGGTCTGGGGTCCACCTGGGTGGGAGCGTTCAATGAGGCGGAAGTGAGCGAGGTGCTGAAGCTGCAGGGCGGGGTGGTGCCCATCGCCTTCCTCTCGGTCGGTTACCCCGCCGAGCTCCCCGAGCCGACCCCCCGGCGCCACCTTGACGAGATGGTGGAATACCGCTGATCTGATCGCCCGCGCCCAGCGGCGCGGGCACTCGCTTCAGACGGCTTCGGAACCCTCTTCGCCGGTGCGAATGCGGATCACCCGCTCCACGTCGGTGACGAAGATCTTGCCGTCGCCGATCTTGCCGGTCCGCGCCGCAGTGGTGATCGCCTCGATGCACTCGTCCACCTTGGCATCATCGATCACCACCTCGATCTTCACCTTCGGCAGAAAGTCGACCACGTATTCGGCCCCCCGGTAGAGTTCGGTGTGGCCCTTCTGCCGCCCAAACCCCTTGACCTCAGTGGCGGTCATGCCGGCCACACCGATTTCCGAGAGCGCCTCGCGCACATCATCGAGCTTGAAGGGTTTGATAATTGCTTCAACCTTTTTCATGCTGTTCCCCCATCGCACTCATGGATTTAAGTGATTTCAGACTAGCCCTGAGAGTCAAAAGATACGAGAGGCGAGATACGAGGGCTGGAGGCGCTGAGCGCAGGCAATGGGATCAAAACAGCCGTCGCACAGCGACACATCCCCTCGCACCTCGCTTCTCGTATCTCGTATCTGCCTTTACCTGCTACTTCCCGTATCCCGACGTAATCGGATAACGACGATCCCGACCGAACCCGCGGCGGGTGACCCGCACCCCCGGCGGGGCTTGGCGGCGTTTGTATTCGTTGCGATCCACCATGCGCGCGACGCGCCGCACGGTCTCCTCATCATAGCCCGCCGCGACGATCTCCTCGGGGCACTTGTCCTGCTCCACATAGAGTTCAAGGATTGCGTCCAGCACGGGATAGGGCGGCAGGCTGTCGGTGTCTTTCTGGTCCGGGGCAAGCTCCGCCGAGGGCGGCCGCTCGATGACGCGCCTGGGGATCACCGGCGCGATGCTGTTGCGATACTCCGCGAGGCGGAAGACCAGGGTCTTGGGCACATCCTTCAGGACGTCGAACCCGCCGGCCATGTCGCCGTACAGGGTGGCGTAACCCACCGCCATTTCGCTCTTGTTGCCGGTGGTGAGCACGATCTTGTGCTTCTTGTTGGAGATGGCCATGAGCAACACCCCGCGGCAGCGCGCCTGGATGTTCTCCTCGGTGACGTCGGGCTCGGTGCCGGCAAACTCCTCGGCCAAACTCTCCAGCACCGCCTCGAAGGACCGCTCAATGGAGATCTCCCTGTAGTTCACCCCGAGCGTCCTTGCCTGGGCGCGGGCATCCTCCAGACTCATCTCCGAGGTGTAGCGCGAGGGCATCATCACCGCCTCGACCCGCTCCGCCCCGATGGCATCCACCGCCACCGCCAGGGTGAGGGCCGAGTCGATCCCGCCGGAGAGCCCGATGACCGCCCCGCTAAACCCGTTCTTGTCGATGTAGTCGCGGACCCCCAGTACCAAGGCCTCATAGACGCTGGCCTCCACCCCCAGGGACGCACTCACCGCGCTCGGGGCCGCTGGCCCGACCTCGGCCCCGTAGGTAAAGTCGATGGGAAACAGCCCCTCGCGAAACGCCGGAGCGCGCTCCACCACCCGTCCCGCCCCGTCCATGACGAAAGACTCACCATCGAACACCAGCTCGTCCTGCCCGCCCACCTGGTTGACGTACACCACGGGAATGCGGGACTCGACCACGCGGGTCTTCAGCACCTCCTCGCGCTCATGGCCCTTGCGGATATGAAACGGGGAGGCATTGAGGTTGAGCAGCAGCCGGGCCCCCGCCGCCGCGGCCTTCGCCACCGGTCCGGGTTGCCAGACGTCTTCGCAGATGGTGATCCCGACCGGGACCCCCTTGATCTCCACCACGCATGGCTCACCGCCGGGCACGAAATAGCGCTTCTCGTCGAACACGCTGTAGTTGGGCAGGTGCTCCTTATGATAGGTGGCGACCACCTGGCCGTCACGCAACAGCGAGGCGGCGTTGTAGATCCCGCCGCTGGTTTCCCGGGGATAGCCCACCACCACATCGATGCCACGCACCGCCCGCTTGATCTCCTCCAGGGCGCGCAGCACGCGCCGGTGGAGGCCAGGGCGAAGAAGCAAATCCTCGGGAGGGTAGGCGGTGAGGGTCAACTCGGGAAAGACCACCACGTCGGCGCCCAGTTCATCGCGCGCCCACACGGCCGACGCAATCACCCGCCCGGCATTGCCGGCGACATCACCCACCAACAGGTTCAGTTGGGCCATGACGACCCGAAGATGTTCAGCCATGCACGTTCTGTCTTTTCCGCAGTCTTCATCCGCCTGGAGCGCCGAACAGATGAATCCGATACCAAGCACGTAGGGTGGATAAGCGCAGCGCATCCACCGGGTCGCGGCAGTGAATGGTGGATGCGCTGCGCTTATCCACCCTACGTGCTGCGGTCGGCGATCTTCCTGTCTCTGCTCCAGCTCTTCAGCTGGCGAATGCTCATCCCGCTCGTGCAGGCGGGACGAGTCCGCACCTGCACGACGGCGGCTGTGCAATCGCTCGCTTCCGCTAGTCCGCGCGCCCCAGGGCGGCTAGCATTTGCCGCCCCATTTCAGCCGGGGAGCGGACCACGTGGACACCGGCCCGCTCGAGCGCGGCGAACTTCTCGGTGGCCGTGCCCTTGCCTCCGGAGATAATTGCCCCGGCGTGCCCCATGCGCTTGCCGGGGGGGGCGGTCACACCGGCGATATAGGCCACCACCGGCTTGCTGACGTGCTGCCGGATGAACTCCGCGGCCTCCTCCTCGGCGCTGCCCCCGATCTCCCCCACCATGATGATGCCCTGAGTCTGGGGGTCCTGCTCAAACAGCGCCAGGCAATCGATGAAGTTCAGGCCGTGGATCGGGTCGCCGCCGATCCCCACGCAGGTGCTCTGCCCCAACCCGGCCCCGGTGGTCTGATGGACCGCCTCATAGGTGAGGGTGCCCGAGCGGGAGACGATCCCGATGGCCCCCGGTTGATGGATGGCTCCCGGCATGATGCCGATCTTGCATTCCCCGGGGGTGATCACGCCGGGGCAGTTGGGCCCCACCAGTCGCGAACAACTCCCCTGCAACGCGGCCTTCACCTTCATCATGTCAAGCACCGGTATGCCCTCGGTGATGCAGACGATCACCTCGATGCCGGCATCGGCGGCCTCCAGAATGGCATCGGCGGCAAAGGGCGCCGGCACATAGATCATGGTGGCGTCGGCGCCGGTGGCGTCCACCGCCTCATGAACGGTGTTGAACACGGGGCGGTCCAGATGCGTGGTCCCCCCTTTGCCCGGCGTCACGCCGCCGACGAAGTTGGTGCCGTAGGCAATGGCCTGCTCCGAGTGGAAGGTCCCCTGCTTGCCGGTGAAGCCCTGACAGATCACCCTGGTGCTCTTGTCGATCAAAATTGCCATTTACACACCTCCCACCGCGTCGACCACCTTGCGGGCCGCATCGGTCAGCCCCTCGGCCGCAATAATGGCCAGACCGCTCTCTGCCAGCATCTTCCTACCCAGCTCCACGTTGGTCCCCTCGAGCCGGACGACCACAGGCACGGTGACCCCCACCTCCCGCACCGCCTTGATGATGCCCTCGGCAATGAGGTCGCAGCGCACGATGCCGCCGAAGATGTTCACCAACACGCCCTTGACGTTCTCGTCCGAGAGGATGAGCTTGAAGGCCTCCGCCACCTTCTCCGCCGTGGTGCCGCCCCCCACATCCAGGAAGTTGGCGGGGAACCCGCCGTGCAGCTTGATGAGGTCCATGGTGGCCATGGCGAGGCCGGCGCCGTTCACCATGCAGCCGATGTTCCCGTCGAGGCGGACGTAGTTGAGCCCGTGTTGCTGGGCGCGGTACTCCCGCTCGTCCTCCTGGGTGGCGTCGCGCAGCTCCGCCACGTGCGCCTGGCGATAGAGGGCATTGTCGTCGACGTTGATCTTGGCATCGAGGGCCATCAGCTGCCCGTCAGCGCACACCACCAGCGGATTCACCTCCACCAGGCTGGCGTCCTTCTCCATGAACAGGCGATACAGCCCCATCATGATGGTGGAGAGCTGCTTGAGCTGCCCCCCTTCCAACCCCAGGGCGAACCCGACCCGGCGACACTGGTAGGGTTGCAGCCCGACCACCGGATCGACCGCCACAGTGCAGATCTTCTCGGGCGTGGTGGCGGCGACCTCTTCGATGTCCATCCCGCCGGCACTGGAGGCCATGAACACCACCCGCTGACGGCTCCGGTCGACCACCAACCCCAGGTAGAGCTCCCGGGCGATGTCGGTGGCCGCCTCGATGAGCACCTGATTGACCGGTTGGCCGCCCGGGCCACTCTGGTGAGTGACCAGCCGGCTGCCGAGCAACCGATCGGCGGCCGCCTTCAGGGCGTCCACACTCTCGACCAGCTTCACCCCGCCGGCCTTGCCACGCCCTCCGGCGTGAACCTGTGCCTTGACGACCCAGCGGGTCGCCCCCAGGACCTGGGCCGCGTGTTCGGCCTCGGCCAGGCTGCTGGCGACCTGTCCCCGCGGGACAGGAACACCGAATTCGGCAAACAACCCTTTTGCCTGATACTCATGGAGATTCATCGGCTGACCCTGTGCTCGACCGTGAAAAGATGCGTATTGTGGGACAAAGCGAACCCTTTCGCAAAACGAAGTCGCGCGGTTTGGCTTGCCCTCCCCGTGGGCTTACAATGGGGCCCCCACGTCATACACGGCGACTTCATGACTCTGATCCGCCTGCTTGCATTGCTCGCGCTGGTCTGGTTCGCGTACCGAATCGGCAAACAACTGCTGCAGGCCCGCCTGCCACAGCGCCGCAGAGACTCCCTCGAAGCCAATGTAGTGAAGTGCGCGTACTGCGGGCTCCATGTCCCTGAAGGTGAGGCCGTGAAGGCGAACGGGCGTGCCTACTGCAGTGAGGAGCACCAACGGGCCGATGAAGGATAAGGACCGGCTTCGAGGCACGGCATGACCTACGCAGACTTGAGTTTGGCGCACTCCCCGACGGAAACGGCAAATCGCGATCTCAAGACCTGGAAGCCGTTGCGGTTCTTCAACCTGTTCCGTTTCCTGATCGCCGGTCTCTTTCTGCAGTTCTACCTCATGGGGCCTCTACCGCCCCCCCTCGGCCACGGGGACCCGAAGCTATTTTTCCATGCCAGCCTGCTTTACCTGGCCTTTGGCGTGGCCTCGATGGTGGCCATGCACTACCGGCGCCCCCGCTTCAGCTGGCAGCTCTATACAGCCGTGGCCGCGGACATCGTGTTTCTCACCCTCCTGATGCACGCCAGCGGGGGGATCGGCAGTGGCCTGGGGATGCTGCTGGTGATCAGCGTGGCCAACGCCAGCATGGTCACCGAGGGGCGGACGGCCCGGCTGTTCGCGGCGCTCGCCAGCATCGCCCTGCTGGTGGAGCAGACCTACGCGGTGATGCTCCCCTCCCCGAAGATCGGATTCAGCTACCCCCATGCGGGCATGCTGGGTGCGACCCTGTTCGCCACGGCGATCCTGGCCCATGTGCTCGCCCGACGCGCCCGGGAGAGCGAGGCGCTGGCGGCGCAGCGGGAGGTGGATCTTGCCAACATGGCCCAGCTCACCGGCTACATCATCCAACACATGGATACCGGTGTGCTGGTGGTGGATGCCGGAGATCGTGTGCGGCTCATGAACACCGCCGCACGCACTCTGCTCCCCCATCCGCCCAGTGACAGGGACGACACCATCGGGGGGATATGTCCGGATTTGGGCCGCCGGCTGGCGGCGTGGCAACAGCACAGGCATGTCAACCCGACCGTCTCCCAGATTGGCGACCATGAGGTCCTGCCCCGCTTCGCTGCCATCGGTTCGACCGGTGATGCCGGGACCCTTATCTTTCTGGAAGACGCCACCCGCGCGGCCCACCAGGCCCAGCAGTTGAAGCTCGCCTCCCTGGGGCGCCTGACGGCCAGCATCGCCCACGAGATCCGCAACCCGCTCGGTGCAATCAGCCACGCCGCACAGCTGCTCGGCGAATCCCCGAAGCTGGAGAAGGCCGACGCCCGCTTGGTGGAGATCATCCTCCAACACTCCCAGCGGATGAACACCATCATTGAGAACGTGCTGCAGCTGGGCCGCCGCGACCGCTCCCGGCCCACGCGATTTGTCCTGTTGCCGTGGCTGGAGCGTTTCCTGGCCGAATTCCGCCAGGCGACCGCCAGCAGTGAGGCCAACGTGTTCATCACCGCCCACACCCCCGAAATGGAGATCACCTTCGACCCCAACCACCTGCATCAGATCTTGTGGAATCTTTGTCAAAATGCCCTTCGCCACGCCGGACGAGCCCCCGGGGAGGCGCGGGTCGAACTGGAGTACTATCCCGGCCAGACCGGGCACCCGATCATCGAGGTGCACGACTTCGGTCCCGGCGTCCCCGCATCGGTGCAGCGCCACATCTTCGAACCCTTCTTCACCACCGAGGCGGGCGGCACCGGCCTCGGTCTGTACATCGCTCGTGAGCTGGCCGAGTGCAACCAGGCACGGCTGCGCTATCAGTTCACCACGGACGGCGGCAGCCGTTTCCGGTTATCATTGCCCGCCCAGGAGGAGTGGCAGATTGACTAACGAAACGAGGCATTGTGCGCTCGTCGTGGATGACGAGCCCGATATCCGGGAGCTCCTCGAGCTGACGCTCGCCCGCATGGAGGTGGACACCTGCGCCGCAGCCAACCTGGAGGAGGCGAGAAAACTGGCATCGTCCCGTGCATTCGATCTCTGCCTGACCGACATGCGTCTGCCGGACGGCAGTGGCATCGATCTGGTCCGGCACATCCAGCAGGTGCGGCCTCAGATGCCCGTTGCGGTGATCACCGCCCACGGCAACATGAATGCCGCCATCGAGGCACTGAAGGCGGGGGCGTTCGACTTCGTCAACAAGCCGGTGGAGCTGCAGGTCCTGCGGGAGCTGGTCAACACCGCCCTGCGCATGTCCCCCCCTGTCAACGGCGGGCTGCCCCGGCACAACGGCTTGACCCTGCTGGGCGACTCCAGGGCCATGCAGAAGATCCGCGCCACGGTCGCGAAGCTGGCTCGCAGCCAGGCACCAGTTTACATCAGCGGCGAGTCCGGCACGGGCAAGGAGTTGGTGGCCCGACTCATCCACCAGCAGGGCCCGCGGGGCCAGGGCCCCTTTGTCCCGGTCAACTGCGGAGCGATCCCCTCGGAGCTGATGGAGGGCGAGCTGTTCGGGCACAAAAAGGGGAGCTTCACGGGGGCCAGTGTCGACAAGCCGGGGCTTTTCCAGGCGGCCCATGGAGGAACCCTGTTCCTCGACGAAGTGGCCGATCTGCCGCTGCACATGCAGGTCAAGCTGCTGCGCGCCATACAGGAAAAAGCCGTCCGTCCCATCGGTGCCCAGCAGGAGACGCACATCGATGTGCGCATCCTCAGCGCCACCCACAAGGACCTCGCGGCCCTGGTGAAGGCCGGGGAGTTCCGCGAGGATCTTTTCTACCGGATCAATGTCATCGAGTTGCACGTCCCCAGCCTGAGGGAGCGCCCCGAAGATATCCCCGAGCTGGTCCACCACGTCCTCGACAAGCTGGCCGCCGAGATGGGCCTGCTCAAACCCACCCTGACCGGCGAGGCCATGGCGGCGCTGCAGGAGTATCCCTTCCCTGGAAACGTTCGAGAGCTCGAGAATATACTCGAACGGGCCATCACCCTGTGTGAGGACAATGCCATCGCCCTGGCCGACCTGCACCTGCCCAACGGCGCACAAGGGGGTGTGGTGGAACAGTCGGGCGACCTGGATCTATCCGATTTGGGTCTGGAGAACTACCTCTGCAGCATCGAGCGGGAGGCGATCATGGAGGCGCTGCAGAAGGCGGACTACAACAAGACCGCCGCGGCCCGGTTGCTGGGGATCTCGTTTCGCGCGCTGCGTTACCGCCTTAAGAAACTGGAGTTGGAATAACGCTCTAGGAGCGGGTGGGCACCTCGTTTCCAGCCGACCGGGGGGCACACCAGGGTGAACGCATACTTACCCAAGAGCGATGTAAGTCCTTGAAAGCAGGTACGCTGTCG
Organism: Gammaproteobacteria bacterium; assembly: GCA_041690535.1. GTDB lineage: Bacteria > Pseudomonadota > Gammaproteobacteria > Thiohalomonadales > Thiohalomonadaceae > JAWLHA01. The sequence continues at coordinate 11,563 of JAWLHA010000054.1, forward strand.
ATACGTCCATATACGCTCGACGGCCGCGTCCATGCGGCCGACGACCTGCTTTCAAGGACTTACATCGCTCACAGCACGGCCGTGACGTAAGTATGCGTTTACCCTGGAGGACACACCGACAGGCTCGGTGGCCCGAGGGGAAATCGTGGATCACATCCGACCCGAGTAGGCGAAGCGCACCCGTCCCTGGGGGTCCGGGCGGCCGACGAATCCCAAGGCCTGGGCCAGCTCGGCAGGGGCCTCCGGCCGGGCCTTGAGCAACACATCCAAGCGGTACGCACCTTGAGGGCTCATGGTGAGGGTTCCCTCGGCCTCCACCGCCCCCCCGGCATCCTTGATCTCGCCCTTCAGCCCTCCATCCTCGGCAGTGGCGATCTCCATCCTGAAGGTGCCCAGGGCCATGGGTTTGGGCACGGTGACCTCGGCCTGATGCCACGTCACCGCGCCGGAGGCCCCGGTCAGCCGGCCCCCTTCCACGGTCACCTGCCGCAAATTCAGGGCGAGCTGCCCTTTGACCACCGCGGGCACCTGCGGCAGGTACTGCAACAGTTCAGCAAGGGGAAGCTGTCCGTCCAGGGCGGCGATCTCCAGATGCCCCCCGGGATCCACCGCCAACCGCCCGTTGGCGTAGCCTCCGGCGGTCTGCAGCTGGCTCTTGGCCTCCAGCCGCCCGAGCAGCAGCGACCAGGGGGCAATCTCCCAACTGACCCTGCCCAGCACCCTGGTACCCAGGCTCACCTGTTCGGCGCGGCCGCTCCACACCGTCCCGGAGAGGCTCGACAGCCCCACCCCCAAACCACTCTGCTCGAGTCGAGGCGCAGCCAGAGACCAGGCGTGTTTGGCCGGAAAGGTCGCCACCAGGGCCACGGCATAGGCCACCAGACCGAGCAGGAGATAGCGAATCGCCTTACCCATCGTTAGCCCTCCACCACCACGCGCGCATTGACCAAACCCGGGGTCTCCTGGCGGTCCACCACCAGGCCGGTCACCACGATGCCGTAGCGCGCATTGAGCGTATCGATCCACTTCAAAACGCTGTCGAAGGAGGCCTGTTCCATCCAGACCCGCACCGCGCGCGCGCCATCAGGCTGCACCCGCTTGATGGCCTGCCCCAGCCCCTGGGCCTTGGCCATGCTGTCGACCACGGTCAGCAGGGATTGGCCCGGCGGCAGCTGCTTGCGTCCGGAACTCTTCTGCAATCGGTTCACCTCCGCAGCCGCCCCCTGCATCCAGATCACCAGTTCCCGCTGCTCGGCCACGCTCTGCTCCAGGCGGGCCACGGCACTGCGATAAGGGTCCCAGACCAGCGCGTACAGCAGCAGCAAAAGAAGCGCCACTGCGCCAACCGCCAGAATCCTTCGCTCACGCGGCTGCAGATTGTCCCAATACTGTCTCATGCGCCCGCCCCCCGTATCGCCAACCGGCTCTCCACCTTGTTGCCCCGGGTGGAGGCCGTCTGTATCTCCACCCCAAGCCCCTGCGCGGAGAGCCGTTGCTTCAAACCATCCAGTGACGGCAGGTCCTTGAGCTCGAGGTCGAGCTCCAGCCCTCCGTCACGGAACCGCAGGGCGCGGATATCGATCCCTTCGCCCTTGAGCAGCGGCCCGGCGGCGGCAAGCAGAGCAATGACCCCCCCCTCACCCCCACCCCCACGCAGCTCCTCCAGCTTGCGCTCCATCTGAACGCGGGGGTTGACGATGCTCTTGGCGTCGGGAAACGCCTCCCGGTAGGTCTGCTCCACCTGCCGGTACAACTGCTCGTCCGCACTGCGCAGTTCCCGGTAGTGGGCCAGCCCCATCCCGCCCTGAAGGACAATCAGCCCCCCCAGCAGTGCCACCGCCGGTCGCCACGGACGCCACAACCGCCCATACTGCTCCTGGCGGCTGTAGCTGCCCTGCAACAGATTGATGGCCCCCGACCCAACCCCCTGGCTCAGGGCTTCCAGGGGACTGCCCACCGGCTGGACCCGCAGCTCCGTCCCCTCAACCGGCCCCAAGTCCGGGGGGGTCGATCTGTCCCGCCGCGCATCGATGACGGTAATGCCCGCGAGGGGGGGCTCGCTGCCTTCCAGGGCAAGCTGCAGCAACGCCGGGGCCTCCTCCCGATCCATGGCCACGCCGAACTCCCGCTCCGTCCGCAACTGCGCTCCCCGCTCCTCCAGCAGCAGGGCCCAGGTGCCCTCCTCGAAGGGGATCGCGAGCATATCGGGCACCATCAGGCCGGGCCGCACTTCCGCCTCCTCCAGCGCCTGATGCCAACGCTCCATGCAGGCGCGGGAGACCACGACGACAGGAACGGTGGCATCGTCCAACGGCTGGCCCAGGGCGAAGTGAAGTTCATCCACATCCTGGGCCAGCTGATCCTCCAGTGCGAAAGGGACAGCCCGGCGCAACTTTTGGGCCTGGCGGGTGGGCACATTGACGCGCTTGACCAAGGCATCGCTGCCCGGAACGAAGACGATGACGCGCCCGCTCTGGGCGTATCCGGCAGCCTCCTCGAGGGCCCCTTCACCGGCGCGAACACCCCCATCGAGCCCCTCGACGCGCCACTGGACGGTGCCGTCCGCTAAAAATCGTATGTAGGTTGTCTTTTGCATTCAGTAGGTTCCCTGCGCCCGCAAGAGGGTCCGAATGGCACCCCGCTCGCTCCTGTGCAGCACCGCCGTGCGGGTCGACAGGACCCGGCCGATGGCCACCTGCCCCTGGACCAGAAAATATTCGCTTTTTACATCCAGCCCCTCGGGAACGGCCTGCCGACCGGCGAGCACGTCGTGCTGAAACATCTCCTCGACGCTGGCAAACCCTTTGTCGCCCCGCCCCTCCACGAGGGCCTCGGCATCGCTCATGGTCATCCCCTCGGCCAAGGCCATCAACACCTCCGGAGGGGCCGTGTTCACGTTGATGGCCGTACCCGCCGGCAGGGCAGCGACGAAGGGCGCCAGCGCCTGGTAATGCTCAATGGTCATCCCTTCCACCAGCAACAGCTCGCTGGGGCTGACCATGGGCCCGTTGGCGGTGCGATAAGGGACCTCGCGCCCGAGATAGGTGTCGTCCTCCGCCCCCCCCGGGAACACCGGGTCGATATCCGCGTCCAGCCAGTCGACCACCGCCGCGGCCAGCTCCGGCTCCATCTCCAGGGCGGCGAGCAACCTGCGAAAGCGCTCGAGCGCCACGGGATCGGCTTTGTCGCCCTTGATGAGGTTGTTGAGGTTGAACCGACCTTGCAGGTCTTCGATCCTCCCGGCGATCTGCCCGCCTTCCACATCAATGGGCGGTAGAATCGTGGCCCAATCCTCGCCCAGGTGATCGGTGGCGTTCTTCTCCCGATCCCGGCGCAACACCTGCCCCGCCCAATCCTCCACGCCCGAAGCGAAGAAGCCGGCCTGCCCGAACTCCAAAACGTTCGTGGTCCGTCGGATATCCAGATGCTGGCGCGACGCCATGGCCACAGCCGCGGCGGTCGCCAGCGCCACGATCAGCAAGGCAGTGATGAGGGCCACTCCGCGCTCCCGCCGCCGTCTCATCCCCCCTCCTCACCGTTGTTGGGTTGCCCCTGCACCAACGCGGGCCCCGAGGGGACCTTGAAGATCCGCTTGATCTCGCCCCAATTATCCAGCTCCAGCGTGACTTCGACCGCCAGCGGGAGGATCCAGGCCGGCCACTGCTCACCCTGGGGCGGCCAGGCCTCCTGCCACTGCCGGTTCTCATCGAGGAGCCGCACGGTCAGGGTCCGCACCCCCTCCAGCAGGACCGTCCGGTAGGGCTCGCTATCCTGCGCCCGATCCAGAACCTGCCACGACAGGCGCACCAGCCGATCGGTATCGAGCACATAGGCGACGCGCTGCAGCGTGCTGCGCGGGCGGCCCGTCGGGTTGCTCCAGCCGGCACGCGTCAAGGCCAGGGAACTGGCGTCCGCCCGCTGCAACGCCGGCTGGACATCCCCATATTCATCACGGATCGGCCGGGCCGCCAACTGCTCCACGTCCCGCTCCAGGAACAACATCGCACTCTGCAGCTGCTGCAGTCGCGTTGCCGCCTGGTCGGTCTGCTGTTTGGCCTGCAGGACCGAACGCAGCCCCCCGTAGGCCATCACCGACAGCAGGGAGAAAACCGCGAGCGCCACCAGCAGTTCAAGCAGGCTGAAGCCCCGCTGCCGCCTCATGGCCCGGCTCCCGGCCGGGCGAGAAAGGCGGTGAGTTTGGCCAACAGCCCGGCGTCCCGCTCGCCGGCCCGGACCTCCACCTCCAGGCGCCTTACGTCCGCATCGAAGGTGTCCGACACCTTGGCGGTCCAGAACCACTCCCGTCCCGCCATCTCCTCACTGCCGTTGCGGCTTCCAGGGGGCGCCCACTCCGCCTGCAACTGGTATTCGACCGCCTTGTTGGCGGCCACCCAGGAGGCCAGCGTCTTGTCGCGCAGATACCCTGCATTGGCGGCGTTACCGGCCCCCCCCTTCACCAGGGCGCCCAGGGCCACGGCCAGCACGGCCAAGGCCACCAGGACCTCCAAAAGGGTAAATCCCCGGGCGCGAGACGCTCTCCTGGCGCTTGTCACGATCGCTCCAGAGGCCCCGACACCGTCAGTTCCCCAAGGGGCGGGGCGACCAGCTTGTAGCGGGGCCCATCAAACTCGGGCCCGACCACGAGCTCAAAGGGCGTGCGCTCCCCACTGGAGAAGAGGACGATCTGTGGCGCCTTACCCTCGCTCTCCTCCAGGCTGACCGGTAGACCCTCAAGGAACAGCTGCAGATCCACCCCTTCGGGCAGGGCGCGCATCCGGAAGATGTCGTCGCCCTCGAGGGGCACCCATTTCTCGCCGTCATAGCCCTCGAAACGGTAGCCATCGGGCAGGAGACGGATACCGAATTCCACCCCCCGCAGGATGGACTCCTCACCCGCCAGGCCGGTGAGCGCAGCGAACCGCCGGGCCTCACGCTCCACCTGTGCAGCACGCCCCCCGTCACCGACGGAGAGCGTGGCGAAACTCAGAATGATGCCGATGAGCAGCAGGACGACCAGCAGCTCCAGCAGGGTGAAGCCGCGGTGAGTGGCCCGGGGTGCTCCCTGGTCGGCTATCGCCACCAATCACTCCACGGTCCAGTTGCCGATGTCGGCAGACGGCCCTTCGCCTCCAGGCCGGGCATCGGCGCCGAGGGTGAAGATATCCACCTCACCGTGGATGCCGGGACTCAGGTATTGGTAGTCATTGCCCCAGGGGTCCTTCGGCAGGCGATCCACGTAGCCGCCCTGCTTCCAGTTGCGGGGTTCGGGGCTGCCCCCCGGCTTCTGCACCAGCGCCTGAAGCCCTTGATCGGTGCTGGGGTAGAGGTAGTTATCCAGCTTGTAGAGGTTCAGGGCGCTCTCCAGCGCCCGGATGTCCTGCTTCGCCTTGGTAATGCGGGCGGTGTCAGGGCGGTCCATCACTTTGGGCACCACGATCGCCGCCAGGATCCCCAGGATCACGACCACGACCATCACCTCGATGAGGGTGAAGCCACCACTGGCGGTCCAACTCTTCATTCGTCTGTTTTGCATGGTATCTGACATTCCGTGTATTCGAAGGTTATGCAGTTTAACAAGTAACTACTCGCCCCCCTAAACCGTCATTCCCGCGAAGGCGGGAATCCAGAAAAGTGGCAAGTGAACGAGCGGTGTCCTCCACTTGCGTGGGACGATCAAACAGTCTTTGCCTTTTATGCCTTTTCAGCCTTGACCAGACTGGATTCCCGCCTTCGCGGGAATGACAAGGGGGCGAGTAGTTACGTGTAACAAATCGAAAACTATTCAGATCCCCTGCCGCACGGCCCCCGGTACGTTAGGCAGCGCACCGGACAGCCGAGTTCATTGCCGCTATTGCACCAACTGGTTGAGATCGAAGATCGGCAGCAGAATGGCCAGTACGATGATGAGCACCACCGCACCCATGGTCAGGATCAGCAACGGCTCGAACAGCCCCATCAGGGCCGCGATCACCGTCTCGAGCTCCCGCTCCTGGTTGGTGGCGGCCCGCTCCAGCATCTGGTCCAGGTTGCCGCTCGCCTCGCCGCTGGCAATGAGGTGCAGCGTCATGGGTGGGAAATAGCCGCTCTGCTCGAGGGCGCGGGAGATGCTCGACCCCTCCCGCACCCGTTCAGCCCCGTGCTCCACCGCCTGGCGCATGGGCAGATTCGACAACACCTCCGCCGAGATGCGCAGGGCCTCCAGCACCGGCACGCCGCTGGCGGAGAGGATGCTGAAGGTGCGCGCGAATCGCGCCGTGTTGACCCCGCGGGTGAGGCGGGCGATCAACGGCAGGCGGTGGGAGAGGCGGTGGAGTCGAAACCGCACGTTGGGGATGCGCCGCAGGTAGGAAAATGCCACGGCGACCCCCACCAGTGCCACGAGAATGGCAAGCCCGTAATCCCGCAGGAAGTCGCTCACCGCAATGAGGGCCTGAGTGAGCCACGGGAGTTCCTGCCCGATGTTATCGAAGACCTGCACCACCTCCGGCACCACATAGGTCAGAAGTGCAATGGTGACAAGCAGGGCCACCACCGTCAGGATGGCCGGATAGAAGAGGGCCAACTGAATCTTCTGCCGCATCTGCTGGCGATTCTCGGTGTAATCGGCCAGCCGCTCCAACACGATATCCAGGTGCCCGGACTGCTCGCCCGCGGCCACGGTGGTGCGAAACAGTTCCGGGAAGACGTGGGGGAAGTCCCCCAGCCCGGAGGCCAGGGAGTGGCCCTCCATGACGCGGGAGCGCACCGCCAGGATCATGCTCTTCAGCCGCGCCCGCTCGGTCTGGCGTCCCACGGTGCGGAGCGACTCCTCCAGGGGCATGCCCGAGCGCACCAAAGTGGCGAGCTGGCGGGTGATGAGCGCCAGATCGGTGGCGCTGACGCCCCGCTTGAACAGCGTGCCGCCCCCACTTCGGGAGCGCGCCTCCTTTTGCGCCACCTCCTCCACGCTGAGCGGCACCAGCCCCTTTTCGCGCAGCTGCTGACGCACCTGCCGGGCGGTATCGCCCTCAAGGACCCCTTTGCGCTCCCGCCCCCGGGTATCCAGGACCGTGTATTCGAATGCCCCCATCGCCCGTTACTGATCCATGTGGGTCACGCGAAGCACCTCTTCGAGGGAGGTGTCGCCGGCCAGGACCCGGCGGATACCGTCCTGGCGAATGCTGGGGCCCTTGGTGCGGGCGTAGCGCTCGAGCTCATGCTCGCCGGCCCCGTCGTGGATCATGCCCCGCAACGGCTCGTCGATGGCCACAAACTCATAAATCCCCCGTCGACCCCGGTAGCCGCTGCGGTTGCACTGGGTGCAGCCTTCGCCGGGCCCATACAGGGTGGGCGGCTGCTCGGGCGACACCCCGAGGGTCTCACAGTCCACCGCATTGGCCTTGTAGGGGCGCTTGCAATCGGGACAGAGCAGTCGCACCAGGCGCTGGGAGAGCACCCCCAGGAGCGTGGAGCTGAGCAGGAACGGCTCCACGCCCATGTCCCGCAGACGGGTCACCGCCCCCACGGCGGTGTTGGTGTGCAGGGTGGAGAGCACCAGGTGACCGGTCAGACTGGCCTGCACCGCGATCTGGACGGTCTCAATGTCGCGGATCTCCCCCACCATCACCACATCCGGGTCCTGGCGCAGGATGGCACGCAGGCCCCGGGCGAAGGTCATCTCCACCTTGGTGTTGACCTGCGTCTGGCCGATCCCGTCAAGGTAATACTCGATGGGGTCCTCCACCGTCATGATGTTGCGGGTGTGGTCGTTCAGCCGGGTCAGGGCGGCGTAGAGGGTGGTGGTCTTGCCCGACCCGGTGGGGCCGGTCACCAGGATGATCCCGTGCGGCTCATGAATGAGGCGGTCCACCAGACGGCGAGTCCCCTCCTCCATCCCGAGGTGTTCCAGGTCCAGTCGCCCGGCCTGCTTGTCCAGAAGACGCAGCACCACCCGCTCGCCCTGTCCGGACGGCAGGGTCGAGACACGCACGTCCACCGCCCGCCCGGCCACCCGAAGCGAAATTCGCCCGTCCTGGGGCACCCGCTTCTCGGCAATGTCCAGCCGTGCCATGACCTTGATGCGGGAGACCAGCAGCGGGGCCAGGACCCGCTGCGGTTGCAGCACCTCGCGCAGCACCCCGTCCACCCGGAACCGCACCACCAACCGGTGCTCGAAGGGCTCGATGTGAATGTCCGACGCGTTCTCCCGAACCGCTTCGGTCAGCAGGGCGTTGATGAGCCGGATGATGGGGGCGTCGTCCTCGCTCTCCAGCAGGTCCTCCGGCTCGAGCTGCTGCGCCACGTGGGCAAGGTCGAGATCCTCCCCGATATCCCCCATGAGCTGCATCGCGTCATTGGAGGACTGCTCATAATTCTGCTGCAGCAGGGCATCGAAGGCCTCGGTACTCACCCGCTCCAGCCGGAACGGGCGCCCGGCAAAGCGCCTCGCCTCGGCAATGGCCTCCAGCGTGGTGCCGGGATGATAGAGGAGCTTCAGCCCATCGCCTTCGGCCACCAGAAAGGTGCCGTAGCGCTTGGCGAACGCAAAGGGCAGATGCACGGCTGCCCCGGATACGGGCTCCAGCTCCAGGGTCTCTGCCACCACTTCACTGCTCAAGGCCATTGCTCATGTCCGGCGCGGCTAACTTGCCCTCAAGCGAATTCGACTCGATATAGGGTGGCGGAAGTTCCAGAAACTGCTCCTTCTCCGGCAACAGCGGTGAATCCCTGTCCGGCATCAGGGCGATCCCCCGCTCCCGCAGGCTCAGCTGCTGGGCCCGCAGGAAGCTGTACTTCTCCCCGGAGACATAGTCCAACTGCTCCTTGGTGCGGAGGATCACCGGATGGAGGAAGATCATCAGATCCCGCTTCACCTTGGAGGTGGTCTTGTAGCTGAACAGCCACCCGAGCACCGGGATATCGCCCAGGCCGGGCACCTTCTGCACGCTCTCGCGCAGGTTGTCGTCGATAAGCCCCCCAAGCACCACCACCTGGCCGTCCTCCACCAGCACCGAGGTCTTCAGGGAACGCTTGTTGGTGATGATATCCGCCGCCCCGGTGGTGGCCGAAGCGAGGCTGGAGACCTCCTGGGTGACGTCCAGTTTCACCGCATTCCCTTCGTTGATCTGCGGCTTGATGGCGAGGGTCAGACCCACGTCCTGGCGCTGGATGGTCTGGAACGGGTTGGTGGGGGTGGTCCCGCCGCCGGTGCTGGAGTAGGAGCCGGTCACGAAGGGCACGTTCTGCCCCACCACGATCTCCGCCTCCTCATTGTCGAGGGTCACCAGCGTGGGGGTGGAGAGGATGTTGGTGTCGGCATCGCCGGAGAGGGCGCGAAGCAGCGCCCCGATGCGGAAGTCGTCGCCACGGGTATCCCCCACCGCCAGGGTGAGACCGTTGCCGACCACGCTGGCGAAGTTGGGGGGCGAGGTGAGCAGGGAGGTGATCCCGCCCGTGTTCGAGCCGGGGAAGTTCACGACCCCCACCGGGGCGTTGTCGGCAGAGCCGTTGTAGGCCCAGTTGATCCCCAGTTCCGTGGCCTTCTCGGTGGAAACCTCGGCAATCACCGCCTTCACCATCACCTGGGCCCGCCGTACATCGAGCTTCCGCACCACGGACTCCAGGTCACGCATGACATCCGGAGGGGCATTGATGATGAGTGCGTTGGTGTTCTCGTCGGCCTGGATGTTGATCTTGCCGGCGGCCGCCTGGGGCGGCGCCTTGCCCGGGTCGGCCCCGAGGCTGGCGCTCACCGCGCTCAACACAGTCGCCAGGTCCTTGGCGTTCGCATACCGCAGGTAGATGACGCGGGTGTTGCCGGAGGCCTCCAGAGGGGTATCCAGGTGGGCGATGATGGCCTTCAGCCGCAGCCGAGTGCTCGGCTCCCCTGAAAGCAGCACGCTGTTGGTGCGCACATCGGCGATGATCTTGGGCCGCTCGGCGGGTGCCTGGCCGGGGGCCGCCTCCTGCTCCAGGGAGGTGAGGATCCGCACCACCTCCTCGGCGGAAGCGTGCCGCAATGGAATCAGCTCGATCTCGGTGTCGGAACTCTGGTCGATGCGCCGCACGATGTCCACCAGCCGCTCGATGTTCGCCGCCCCGCCCGAGGCGATGAGCGCGTTGGTGGGCGGATAGGCGGCCAGATGCCCCTGCTGGGGCAGGAGCGGGCGGAGAATGGGCACCAGCTGGGCCGAGGAGACGTTCTTCACCTCGATGACCCGCGTGATGTACTGATCCCCCATCCCCGGCAGGTCCCTCCGGACCGTGGGAATGTAGTCCTGCTTGGCGTTGACCTCGGGCACCACCTTGGTAGCGCTGGGCCCCGGAATGGTCGCAAATCCGTGCACATTCAGCACCGCAAGAAAGACTTCATAGACCTCGTCCGGTGTCAGGGGCTTGGTGGAGATCACCGTCACCTTGCCCTTGACGCGCGGGTCGACGATGAAGTTCCTGCCGGTGATCTCGGCAACCGTCGCGATCACCGCATTGATGTCGGCGTCCTTCAGATTGAGGGTGATCGTCTGCTCCTGGGCTGTGGCGGGACGCCCCACCGCCAACATCGAGACGACTACCAGGCAAAGGAGCAGCGAGGGGGCGAATGACCGCCGATCGGCAGCATCCCTCCCCCACCTCACGCCAAAAAGGCCGGAAAATGACATTCGTTATCCTTATCGAGCTTCGGTTCTGCTTGTTGTTTCGTGGCACTGCGACTCACGCGGAGACTGCCCGGGTTTCGAAAGTGGGAAGGCCGTCCGCGCCTCACCGCCGACCACTCAGCCCCCGCGGGCGTCCCAACTTAACCTGATCAGCGATGCAAATCTCTATTCAAGGTTAATCGAAAGAGTAGTCTCCCTTCCACCTCGCTCCACGGTGAGGTCGAACCGGCCGGACTGGGTGAGCTCACCCCACACCTCCCCCAGGCGGGCGGGATCGTTCAGCGAAATGCCGTTGACGTGGGTCACCACGTCCCCGGGGCGCAAGCCCACCCCCTGAAACAGCCGCGGGTCCTTGTTGGGGGAGAGGCGGTAGCCCTTGAGCTGCCCCCCTTCCATGACCGGCTGGACCCGCGCGAGGTCCATTGCGCTCTGCGGATTGCTGAGGATCTTCTCCCGATAGTGGCGGAGTTCGGTAGCGACGGGGGCAGCCCCCCCGCCCCTCACGTCATCCATTCTAGTCGGCGCCTGTGACACCACGCCGTCCACCCCGTCCTTGGGCAAGGTGAGCGTCTCGAAGCGCCCGCCCCGCTGCAGAAGGACCTTCTCGGGACGGATCTCGTGAATCACCGCCCCCCCGGGCACCGTCGCCCCTACCTTATAGAAGTCGTCCGGCCCCGACCCGCTGGCGATGATGGCCGCCGCATGGGCCGGATTGCCGGAGGCCACCACCCCGCGCAGGGTGAGGCTGAGGCGGGTCTCCGGCGCGCTGACCGGCACCTCGGCCAGCGGCCGCTTCTCCTCCGCGCGGCCAAACAGGTGCAGGCGCGCAATGGCATCCAGCCCGGTGCGGGCCGGCAGGCCCGCACCGGGCCCCCCGGAGGCCGTCACGGCCCGCGGCGCCTCATCCGGCGCCACCGGCCACAGCATCCAGGTGAGCTCGGCGCCGGAGTGGGCCACCAAAATCGTCAGCACGGCAGCGGCCCACCCGGCCACAGCCGTGGGGTTGATCTGCCGCACACCGTTCAGGAAAGGAAGAATAGAGCTACTCACTCGGATACATCCCCGGTTCGCCGTTGGCGAATACTATAGTATCGCGCTCCCCGCGGTCCAAACCAAACGCAGGGGTTCCCCACCTGGATTCGAGGCGACGGCGCCCAACAGGTTCCATGTGACGCGCGAGGACACTCCAGGTGACCATTTACGTCACCTGGCACCGGCTACCGGCAAGGTCGGCCGGCATCGGCCGGGGCATTTTGCGAACCGCGTCTCAAAACTGGGGCATCCCAACCGACGCGATGGCTACCCAAGAAGTTGGCACGGGACCTGCATGGACTAAGACCGAACATGGGGGACTGACTCCCAACCAGGTTCCGAGCTGTTTACAGACATTTAGGAGAGCTGTTATGAAAAAAGTCCAACAGGGCTTCACCCTTATCGAACTTATGATCGTGGTCGCGATCATCGGTATCCTGGCCGCCGTGGCCATCCCCGCCTACCAGGATTACATCGGCCGCGCCCAGGCCTCCGAAGCAGTGCACCTGCTCGGCGCCCTGAAGACGCCGATTGAGGAGTATGTGTCTCAAGAGGGTGCCTTCCCTGACTCCACCACTCTGGCAGGCCTCGGCACCGTCAAGGGCACCTATGTGTCGGAAATCACCGCCACCGTGGGAGCCAATAGCGCTGGTAGCCTCACTGGGACCATGAGGGGCAGCGGTGTCAATGCGGGCTTGGCGAGCAAGACGGTGACAATGGCCCGCAACGAAGATGGCGAATGGTCCTGCGCACCCGGTACCATGGATCCCAAGTACCTGCCGGCCTCCTGCAAGTAACCGCACGGGTTGGTCGGAAGCGCCCGCCCTCGTGGCGGGCGCTTTCATTCCAGAGGACATTGATCGCCCTTATGACTCGCCCCATCGGGATTCTGCACTTCGCGGCGATTGGGCTGCTGCTCGCGTGCGCAGCGGCCATCTACGCGCCCGGACTCTCCGGTGCCTTTCTGCTGGATGATTGGCCCACCCTGAAGGGGCTGAACCACTTGGCCAGCTCGGGACTGCTTGGCGACGCAGTCCAGTTTGCCCGTGAATCCAGGCGGGTTGTCACCCACTTCACATTCGCGCTCCAGCGCGATGCCTGGCCCACCGCCCCTGAGCAGTTCAAGGTGGTCGGGGTAGCCATTCACCTACTGAGCGGCTTGGCGCTGTACTGGCTGCTGAAGCAGCTCTGCGCCCTCGCACCGTCCGTCCAAACCGCAGCACGCTACCTTCCGCTCACAGCGACGACCGTTTGGCTACTCCATCCGCTCCACGTCTCAACGGTCCTGTATGTCGCGCAGCGTTCCACCGCCCTTGCGGCGCTTTTCACGCTCGCCGGACTCGGTGCCTACCTTACGGGCCGCCTGTCATGCCTGCAAGGCGACCACAGGCAAGGCTACGCCTGGATGTCGGTTGGTGTAGGGCTTGGCTTACTGCTGGCCACATTCAGCAAAGAAAATGGCATTCTCCTGCCCCTTTTCGTCTTAGTAATCGAGGGGACTTTGCTGGTGAATATTACCCGCCCCCCCAAATGGAACGCGTGGGCGAGCATTTTCTTGTTGAGCCCCCTCCTTGCTTTGGCCGGGTACCTCGCTTACAACCATCAGCAGATAATAGGAGCATATATCCTCCGCGATTTTACGCTCGCAGAAAGGCTACTGACAGAAACGCGGATAATCGCTGACTACCTCGGGAAAGCACTAATACCCAAGCCCCAAGGGTTTGGACTCTTTTTTGACGATTTCGGAAAGTCGACAGACTTTTTCACGCCTGTCACAACACTCTGGTCCACACTACTAGTGGCCAGCTTGCTCGGGGCCGGCCTCGCGCTGAGGCGACGAATCCCCGTGCTGTCTTTCGCCATACTCTGGTTTTTTGTTGGGCACCTCTTGGAGTCCACCTATATCCCCCTTGAGCTCTATTTCGAACACCGCAACTATGTCCCGTCCGTTGGTCTGTTCTTCGGGCTTGTCTGGGGCGCCAGTCGGCTTTTGGATTACGTACAAACCAAACCCCTTCGGCGTTTTGCAATGGCAGGGCTGGCTAGTAGTCTCGTGCTCTTGGCCCTCCTCACCTTTCATGAAGCTCGCCTGTGGGGCGATTCACTACTCCAGGCGGAAGAGTGGGCAAAACGCCGTCCGGACTCGCGAAGAGTCCAGGCAAACCTCGCGGGCCAATACGCGAGCCTCGGGTTTTATGATTATGCTGCCCGCACTTACGCCAGGATGTCAGAGAAATATCCTCGCGATCCCACCCCGTACCTTCTGCACGCAGAACTGCGTTGCGACGCCCCGGGTCTGCCCGAGCTTCCCCTTGATGCCAATATTCGTTTTCGCCATGGCGAACGAAACTTGGGGACAGTTGCTGCACTTGAGCGTTTGACTATCTACAAGGAACTCAATCGGTGCAGCGCGTACAAGACCGAGTTCTTTTTGATGCTTGCCCGCACCCTGGCGGAAAATCCCGTTTATCGGCCAGATCCCGTCAACCTCCAGTTGATATTGGCAAGGCTGTACACGGTCGACAGTCAGTTCGATGCTGCAATAGACACATACGAGCTGGTAAAGAAACGTCGAAAAACAGCTGAATTACCATTGACCCAAGCCGAACTCGCATTCAAGTTAGGCGATATCAAAGCGGCTGCAGCCTTTTTGAAGGAGGCGGAATCGCGCGCTAACGCTAAAAATTTCGAAAGAATTGAGGTGTTACGGTCACACCTGAGACTCAAGAGCGGTGGCTGAGCCTGTTAGTTGCCCGGCGTATTCCCTTGTCGAGAATTCGTATCAATGAGGAAACGTCGCACTCCCTAATGACGGAAGAATTGGCGCGCCGACGGCATATCGGCAAGATTGTCCTGTTTGGTCTGCTTCTGAGCACGATGCTCATCTATTTGCCCGGGCTAACAGGTAGTTTTCTGCTCGATGACTTCGAGAATTTGAAAGCGCTTTCGGTCGTTCGTGCGGCGCCGGGATACTCTGCGCTTGGGGAATTTGTTTTATCCGGAATTTCAAGCGGGTTAGGTCGCCCGCTATCGCTTCTAACATTCGGTTTGCAAGCTGCGCAATGGCCAACTCCATTTGCATTCAAATTGGGAAATCTTGCGCTCCACGCGGCTAACGGAATTCTGGTTTTCCTTGTGGTTTCCCGAATAGTCACCATGACGCCGCTTCCAAGGGTCCAGCAGCAGTACCTGCCTTTGCTAGCCGCAGGGCTGTGGCTGGTTCACCCGATCCATGTGTCGACCGTCCTTTACACGATTCAGCGCATGACGGCGCTTTCTGCATTCTTCATGCTTGCAGGGTTGAATGTTTACCTTGTCGGCCGAGAGAAACTGCTCAGCGACTCCCGCCGCGGTTATCTATGGATGTCCGCTGGCGTTCTCGGAGGTGTTGGCTTAGGTATGTTGAGCAAGGAAACCGCACTTCTTCTACCGGTTCTGGTCTTTGTACTTGAGAAAACACTGCTGAGCAGCACCCCGTTGCCAAGGAAATGGAACTACTGGGCGTCTATATTTATTCTCCTCCCCATAGCAGCCGCCGTTTTGTACGTCACCTTCAAGTGGAATGCGATTGTCTTGACCCCTTATAAGTACCGTGATTTCACTCTACTTGAAAGATTGCTGACTGAGGCGCGGATACTATTCGACTATGCTGCCAAGATAATGTTTCCCAGAATCGGCGAATATGGTTTGTTTCACGACGACTTCCGCCTTTCAACAGGATTTCTGACGCCCCTGCCGACACTCGCTGCCGCTGTGGGCCTCCTCTCCTTGACTACCGCCTCTCTTCTCTACGCCAAACGATTCCCGGTGGCGGCATTTGGGACTCTTTGGTTTCTCACGGGACACTCGCTTGAATCCACCATTTTCCCGCTTGAATTGTACTTCGAACACCGTAACTATTTACCGAGTCTAGGCCCGTTACTCGCAGTTTCCTACCTCATCATCGCCGCTCTCAACCGCGCCGACCGCAAGCTGCGAGCCGTCCTTGTGGGTGCTTTTGTCTTCATTTCCATTGGCATCGCGCTGGTGACTCTACTCGAGGCCCGATTGTGGGGCAATCCTGCACTGCAGGCAACTGTCTGGGCAGAGGAAAAGCCCGACTCCATCCGAGCACAGAGTCGTTTGGGCGAATTCTATATCGCCACACATCAGTATCAGAGAGCGGCCAGGCTGTACGAGCAGATGGCATCGCATTTCCCCTCCGAGGCCGGTATGTATGCGTTTTGGCTCGCCCTGCTCTGCCGTGACCAGACGATTTCGCGCCCGTCAATTGACACGCTCGTAAAAAGATTTGAAACTGCCCGCTTCTCCACCGCCCCTTTGGTTGCGTTGGACGATATGATTAGCAAGCTCGAAGTCGGAGAATGTCAAAACTTGCCTGTCGGTGTTTTGTCGGCTTCGGTCGATGCTCTTTTAGCGAATCCCGCCTTCAAGCCGCAGAGGTCCAACTTGCATCTGCTCCGCGGGCGGTTTCGCGCTGTGCTTGGTCATTATGACGAAGCGGTGGATGAGTATGGGCGAGCAGGTGCCGTCCGGGACCATCCCGCAGTCGCCCTTGCACAAGCACGGTGGAGTTATATGGCCGGAAACATGAACTCCGCTTTGGTCTATCTCGACAAGGCAGAACGATTGCTCAAGGAGTCACCATTGCGATTCAGCACTTACGAGACAACTTTGCGGCACCTTTGGGTGCTCGTGAATGAACACCAGTCAACGAGCAAGAATTGAAGCATGAATCTCAGCATCGTCATCCCAGCAAAGAATGAGGCGCGCGGCCTAGAAACAATCCTACCCAAGCTCACGTCACTCTATCCGACCGCGGAAATCATTGTCGTTGACGACGGTTCTACTGACGAAACCGCAACTGTCTGCAAGCACTGCCAGGTCAGCATCGTTCGACACCCCTACTCCATGGGGAATGGGGCAGCGATAAAGTCGGGAACTCGAAGGGCGAGCGGCGACATTATTGTGTTTATGGATGGCGACGGTCAGCACCAGCCGGAAGACATTGCGACACTTCTCAAGTTCATTGACGAAGGCTACGACATGGTGGTTGGCGCTCGCGACCCAAAGCACCAGAGTTCCTTGCCTCGCAGAATTGCAAATCGGTTTTATAACTCGTTGGCCGCTTTCATGACGGACTACCCCATAGAAGACCTCACTTCGGGCTTCCGTGTGGCCAGGGCGAAGATATTCAGGAAATTTCTTTACCTCCTGCCCAATGGCTTCTCCTACCCAACGACAAGCACGATGGCTTTTTTCAGGTCGGGTCATTCCGTCGCCTACGTTCCAATCACTGTCACTCAGAGAGACGCTGGAAGCAAGAGTCATATCTCCCCTATACGCGATGGCATCCGCTTCTTCGTAATCATACTGCGCATCGGCGCCCTTTTCTCCCCAATGCGCCTGTTCTTGCCCGTCAGTCTCTCCCTTTTCGCGATGGGATTCGCCTATTACGCATATACCTTCATCACGGTTCACCGATTCACGAACATGAGCGCACTCCTAATCCTCTCATCGCTCTTTGTCTTCCTCATCGGGATTCTCTCCGAACAGGTGTCTTCACTCCATTATCGCGGCGTGGACGAAAACAAATAGGCTGTCACCCGAGGATTCTAGTCGAATCTATGAGCAAGGGTCGTCCGCAGGCGTTCTGAAAATCGAGTCCACGTAAAATTCTCTGCATGTGCCCGGCATTTCCACACCAAGTCCTCGGACGACGTTTCCAGTAACTGAAGGACAGCTTCCACCATCTCTCTGTAATTCCCTGCATCTATCAAGCGCCCAGAGACGTTCTGCGCAACCGATTCTGAAACGCCACCCACCGAGAACGCGACAGTTGGGAGCCCATGGGCGGCCGCTTCCAGCGCCACCATACCGAAGCCCTCCACATCACCCGGTAGCTGCAAAACGGGAAAGACGAGTAAGTCCGCGGAGAAGTATGCTTGTTCAAGCGTTTGGTCTTCAACACGCCCCACCATCCTGACATGCCCCTGAAGATTGACCTCCTCAATCGCCCCCCTGATTTCTTCAGTGGTCCCTCTTCTGTGATTCAACGCGACATCTGGCTCCTCTCCGATAACCACCAACACAACGTCAGGCCGTGAACGAACGATTGCCGGCAAGGCCTTGCGGATGAAATTCACGAGCCCTTTCCGCTTGGTCAGCCGTCCCACGCTTAGCAGGACTTTTCGCCCAACGAGGTCGTGAGCCGTTCGAAAGCTCGCTCGGGCCTGCCCTCTCTCACCTATTTCCGGAACCTCAACTCCCGGATAGACAACCTCAATACGCTCTTCACTTACCCCAATATCTCTTGCTAGTTGCGCAGTGTGGTTACTATTCGCCAATACGAGATCACACTTCCGAATGGCGGGGACAAATACGCTTCTGTACACCTGACTGTTCGCGACGAGATCCAGGCCATGGACGAAACAGACTACCTTCGCTCGAGTGAGTTTGCCCGCTGCAAGCCCAGCCGGAGCGGTAAGGCCGCTACCCGAATAGATCAGCTCTGGCCTCGAAGAAAGTGCCAAGCGCAGAGACTTCCATTGACACTGTACGAGAAACGATGAGATCGGGAGTATTTGGCTCTCTTCACACCGGTCCCGGTGTTTGTCAACATAGTTGTCCGTTTTCCCTATGAGACTTCTACGACTGCTTTGTCCACTTCCGTAGGCTTTTCGGGATTGAGCCATACTGGGCCCA